>JAOARD010000073.1 GCA_025210735.1 Bacteroidales bacterium | reverse complement strand
TTTCTTAAAATTTAGTGCAGATAACTTGAAACCAGATCTATCAAAACTTCTTACAAAAGACACGCTGTTCTGTAGTCAAAACAAAGCTGTATATCTTAAATATACAAAGGAGAATAATGTAAGACATGGGGTATTGAGTATTCCGAAGAGAGAGTCAGTAAAGAAGGATGTTGTACATATAAAGAATGTAGAGAGATATCAATTTGACTTACAGGTTTGGATGGAGCGATTCAGAGGTGTAGCTACAAAATATTTACACAATTACCTGTCGTGGTACCGTGAGATGGATGAGTTTGATTTCAAAATTTCTCCTGAGACAGTACTGATAAGGGCTAAGCGACCGGAGAGATACAACACCAACCATTTCCGTTGACAGAACTTTTTTTAACATCAGCAAAACGTCTCTTGCTAATCTTACCAAATTGACTTTTTGTGAATGTTTATGAATAATTTTTTAAAAATAAAAATGGAGTCATGTAAACACACAACTCCATTAATAAATTATTTTAGAACAATATTTTTACACGTTGAATCTAAAGTGCATAATATCGCCATCCTGTACAATATATTCTTTGCCTTCGATTGACATTTTACCAGCTTCTTTACAAGCATTTTCAGATCCAAGGCTTACATAATCATTATATTTTATAACCTCGGCTCTAATGAATCCTTTTTCAAAATCTGTATGAATAACTCCGGCAGCTTGTGGTGCAGAGAATCCCTTTTTGTATGTCCAGGCTCTTACCTCTTTAACACCGGCAGTAAAATATGTTTCCAGATTAAGAAGGCTGTAAGCTTTTCTAATCAATTTATTAAGACCAGACTCTTCAAGTCCCATATCCTCAAGGAACTCCTGACGCTCTTCAAAAGTTTCAAGTTCAGCAATATCGGCCTCTGTTGCAGCAGCAATAACAAGAACTTCTGCATTCTCATCTTTAGTAGCTTCAATAACCTTATTAACAAACTCATTACCTGTTGCTGCAGATCCTTCATCTACATTACATAGATATAAGACAGGCTTGTTAGTTAACAACATAAGATCAGAAGTAAGCTCTTTCTCGTTATCATCTAACTCTACAGTTCTTGCAGACAGCCCTTGTTCAAGAGTCTCTTTATATCGTTGCAGAATACTTACTAGTTTTTTTGCTTCCTGATCTTTACCTGCTTTAGCCTGTTTCTCAACTTTTGCAAGTCTTGATTCAACAGTTTCCAGATCTTTAAGCTGAAGCTCTGTATCAATAGTTCCTTTATCTCTAACAGGATCAATTGTTGTATCAACATGAGTAATGTTTTCGTCTTCAAAACATCTTAATACATGAATGATAGCATCTGTTTCTCGTATATTAGCAAGAAATTTATTACCTAATCCTTCACCTTTACTTGCTCCTTTTACCAGACCTGCAATATCAACTATTTCAACGGTAGCAGGAACAACTCTTTCTGGTTTTACAAGTTTTTCCAGTTCCGTTAACCTGTTATCAGGAACAGTTATCATTCCTACATTAGGCTCTATTGTGCAGAATGGGAAGTTTGCACTTTGCGCTTTTGCATTTGTTAAGCAATTGAACAACGTTGATTTTCCAACGTTGGGTAGCCCAACTATTCCACATTTTAACGACATAATAATCTGTTTAATTTCGTGCAAAAGTAATTTAAATTATATATAAACAGAATGTTGAAGTAAATTTTTATTGCATCTTTCCGTCAATAAGGTTAAAAAGGTTATTTTTGCACATAATTAAGTGTGCTACAAATTTTTATTAATAATAACAACAAAATGGCCAGAATTGAAGAATTAAAAAGTATTGCTAGTCAGGTAAGAAGAGATATTGTTCGCATGGTTCATGCGCAGAATTCAGGTCATCCGGGAGGCTCTCTTGGGTGTACAGATTTTCTTACTGCACTCTATTTTGAGGTGATGAAGCACGATCCTAAGCATTGGGATATGGATGGGAAAGATCAGGATCTTTTCTTTTTGTCTAATGGACATATATCTCCTTTATGGTATAGTGTACTGGCAAGATCAGAATACTTCCCGGTGAAAGAGCTGTCAACATTCAGAACTCTTGATTCACGTCTTCAGGGACACCCGACTACTGCCGAACATCTTGAAGGTATTCGTATGGCATCAGGATCGTTAGGACAAGGACTTTCTGTTGGAGCCGGAGCTGCACTTACAAAGAAGCTTAACGGTGAAAACACAACTGTATATACGCTTCATGGCGATGGTGAACTTCAGGAAGGACAGATTTGGGAAGCTGCTATGTTTGCTGCGGCACGTAATATTGATAATATTATTGCAACAGTTGATTTTAATGGTGTACAGATTGATGGACCTACAGATAAGGTATTATCATTAGGTAATCTGAAAGCTAAATGGGAAGCTTTTGGATGGATTACCCTTGAAATGAACGGAAATGATATGGCCGATGTTGTTAAAGTATTGGCTGAGGCTAAAGCTGAGACAGGTAAAGGAAAACCTGTTGTTATACTTATGAAGACAGAAATGGGTAATGGTGTTGATTTTATGATGGGAACTCATAAATGGCACGGTGTAGCTCCAAACGATGAGCAACTTAAATCTGCTTTAGATCAGTTAGAAGAGACTTTAGGTGATTATTAAAATATAATTTTTTATGAAGAACATAGTAATTATTGCACACGATCCTAAAAAAGCGGAGATGGTTAAGTTTCTGCAAGATCACCGCGAATGGATATTAGGAACTAAGTTGATTGCTACAGGTCGCACAGCCGAGTATGTAGAGGAAAATGGTATAGATGTTACGCATCTTAGTCCTGGGAAATCTGGAGGATATATTCAGATTACTGACATGATAAAAAAAGGTGATGTTGATATTGTATTTTTCTTCAGAGAGCATAAAGAGAATCAGGCTCATCATGAAGATATAAAACATCTTCTTGAGACATGTAACGAGAATAATATTCCGCTGGCGACAAATATGTCGAGTGCAGAGTTGTTAATTTTAGGTGCAATAACTAAAGAGGCTGTTGAAAGAAAGAGACAGAAAGGGATTTAGTATTTCACTCAGAGAGCTTTTGCTCTCTGAGAAAAGACTAATTACAATTGTTCTTCAAAACATTATTTAGAATTATGAGTGAATTTAAAAATACAGGAAATAAAGATACACGATCAGGGTTTGGTGCCGGTTTACAAGAGCTTGGTAAGAAAAATGAAAATGTTGTAGCACTATGTGCTGATCTTATAGGATCTCTAAAAATGAATGCCTTTATAGAAGAGAATCCTGACAGATTTTTTCAGGCTGGTATTGCTGAGGCGAACATGATAGGTGTTGCAGCCGGACTAACTATAGGTGGAAAAATACCATTTGCAGGTACATTTGCAAACTTTGCAACAGGTCGTGTATATGACCAGATTCGTCAGTCTGTAGCATATTCAAATAAGAATGTGAAAATATGTGCTTCGCATGCCGGACTTACTTTAGGAGAGGACGGTGCTACACATCAGATAATGGAAGATATTGGTCTGATGAAGATGTTACCAAATATGGTTGTGATTAATCCATGTGACTATAATCAGACAAAAGCAGCAACAATTGCAGTAGCAGATTATGAGGGTCCTGTTTATCTTCGTTTCGGAAGACCTTCTGTTGCTAATTTTACACCAGAAGATCAGGTTTTTGAAATAGGTAAGGCTATAAAACTAATAGAAGGTACTGATTTAACTATAATAGCTACAGGGCATTTAGTGTGGAAATCAATTGAAGCAGCAGATGAGTTGAAGAAAAAAGGTATTTCTGCTGAGGTAATAAATATTCATACCATTAAACCTTTAGACGAGGAAGCTATCTTAGAGTCAGTGAAGAAAACCGGAGCTGTTGTAACAGCAGAGGAACATCTTATGAATGGTGGATTAGGAGATAGTGTAGCTCAGTTATTGGCTCGCAAATTACCTACTCCGCTTGAGATGGTTGCTGTTGATGATAAATTTGGTGAAAGTGGTACCCCGGCACAGCTTATGGAGAAGTATGGAATTGACACAAAGGATGTAATTATTGCAGCCGAAAAAGTGATTAAAAGAAAGTGACTCTGTATTAGATGACAGATTATTCAGATAAAGAACTTCTTGCTCTCTTTAGAAAAGAAGAGAGCAAGAATTATTCGTTTAACCTGATATTGCGAAAGTATCAGGAGCGTCTTTATTGGCATATACGAAAAATGGTAGTTAACCATGACGATGCCGATGATGTGCTTCAGAACTCTTTTATTAAAATATGGAATGGGTTAAACTCTTTTAGAGAAGATTCTCAACTTTTTACATGGTTATATCGGGTAGCCACAAATGAAGCACTTACGTTTTTAAAGAAAAAGAAAGCTAAGTATTTCCTTTCTATGAACGATTATGAATCGCATCTTCAGAACAGTCTTGAATCAGATGTCTTTTTTGAAGGTGATGAGATAGAAAGAAAATTAAATAAAGCTCTTCTTACTTTACCTGATAAGCAGCGTTTGGTTTTTAACATGAAATATTTTGATAATATGAAATATGATGAAATGTCTGAGGTTTTAGAGACATCAGTAGGAGCACTAAAAGCTTCATACCATCATGCAGTAAAAAAAATAGAAAAATATTTATTGAATAATTAAACTAAGAAAGCTATTTATTGTCAAACAAGTGCTTTGCCGAAGTTATAACTAAATTAAAATTAAATTAAAACATGCGTTTAGAGGGGAATTTAGAAGAGTTGAAACGTAATAACAAAGCCGGATATAGTGTTCCGGATGGTTATTTTGATTCTCTGCCTGCAAAAATACAGGAGCGTTGTTATCATACATCAGAATCATCAGACAGGGTTAAAATAGGTTTCTTGTCTATGCTTAAGCCATACTTTCTTATAGGTTCGTTTATGGTAATCATGACTGTTGGTATATATAATGCCTATGAATTTGTTATTCCATCAACAGCAGTACATCATAATATAGATATGAGTTCCAATGCTGAATTATTGGTTCAGGATATTGCATATAATATAAATGAGACTGATCTGATTGAATTTGTTGATGAAGAGAATTTGAACCAAAATATTACTGATAATAATATTTCTGAGGAAGCAATTGAGTATTTGGTTGACAATGATATTGATTACTCTACACTAATAAATGAGTAAAAAGTAATTAAGTTATGAAGAAATTATTTTTAGGAGCTGTATTTGTACTAATAACACTAACTATATTTGGACAAAACACTAGTAAGGTTGATGCAATAAATGCAACTAAGGTTGCCTTTTTTACAGAAAAACTTAATCTTACTACAGCAGAGGCAGAAAAGTTCTGGCCAGTTTATAATGACTATAGAAGACGTAAGAATAAGATTATACAAGATAAGAAAAACCTTATGAAATACTGCTCAGAAAATATGGCTAATCTTAGTAATGAAGAGATGGCTGAGATAGCAGATAAGTATACTGAGTATTTCAAAAAAGAGGCAGATCTGTTTGTAAAATATAACGAAAAATTTAAATCTGTTATTCCTGTTGAGAAAGTGATGAAATTGTATATTGCTGATAATCAGTTTAAGATTTACTTATTAAATCAGATTAAGAAAACAGGAAAATAAATTTAATTGCTGATATATATATACTTGTGCCGGATACTAAAATATCCGGCACAAGTTTTTTATAACCTTTTCTTTTTATCTAGCGTAACAGTTAATTATATAATATAAAGCAATAATGCTTTTAAACTGGTTAGAAATGAAAAGGTTATTTATTGTATTAGCAGTAGTTATTTTTGCGGGAATATTATCTGGAGCAGTAACGGTAAAAAAATCAACAGAGACAAAAATCTATGTTGTGAATCTGTATGCTGATTGGTGTCCTGTTTGTAAAAAGATGGAGATTCCTTATAATGAAGCTATCTCGGCTTTTAAAAACGATGAAGTAGTGTTTATTACATTTGATTTTTCAAATGATGATACAATATTGAAATCAGAGGAACTTGCTGAAGAATTAGGATTGACAAAGATTTATAAGGATAACTACAGAAAAACAGGTTATGCACTTATTGTAGACAAAAATAATAAGCAACGAAGAGGAAAACTGGTGCACACTATGTCTGCAGACGAGATGGTAAAAAAAATACAGGGAAACTGTATTGAAGAATAAAAAAAGCTGCCTATTAAGCAGCTTTTGTATTATTATTTTATTACTATTATTAGAAGTTATACTCCTTAATAAAGTTAACCGATTTTTCAATCTCAGTGTACATCACTTTATCGTTATCAACAAAAGAAACAGCCTCTCTATAATCTGCGATATATTTCTCTAATTTTACAGACGATTTTAAAGGACGGCGGAATTCAATAGCCTGCGTTGCTGTAAACATCTCTATACCCAGAAGTCTCTCAACATTTTTAACAACTCTTAAAGCTTTAGTTGCTCCATTTGCACCCATGCTTACATGATCTTCCTGCTCGTTTGATGATGATATACTATCAATTGACGACGGTGTACATAACTGTTTGTTTTGGCTAACAATAGCAGCAGCAGAATACTGAGGAATCATGAAACCTGAGTTTAGACCAGGATTTGCAACAAGGAATGCAGGAAGGTTTCTCTCTCCGGCAATAAGTCTGTAAACTCTGCGCTCAGAGATATTTCCAAGTTCTGCAAGAGCAATGCTTAAGAAGTCATAAGCAAGAGCAAGGTGCTGACCATGGAAGTTTCCACCAGAAAGAACAAGATCCTCATCAGGGAATACTGTAGGATTATCAGTTACAGAGTTGATTTCTGTAATAACCTTATTTGTTACATACTCAATTGCATCTTTTGATGCTCCGTGAACCTGAGGCATACATCTGAATGAGTAAGGATCCTGAACATGAACCTTCTTCTGCGTAATAAGCTCGCTACCCTCAAGTAAATCTCTCATCTTCTGAGCAGTGTCAATCTGTCCTTTGTGAGGACGTATAGTATGCAGATTTGGGTTAAATGGCTCAATACGTCCGTCATAACCTTCAAGAGAAAGTGCACCAGTGATATCAGCAAGTTCAACAAGTTTGTGTGCTTTAAGAATCATATGAACACCATGCGAACTCATAAACTGAGTACCATTTAACAGAGCCAATCCCTCTTTTGATTGAAGCTTGATAGGCTCCCAACCAAATTTGTTCAGAATCTCTTCACCACTGTAGATATCTCCTTTATACTCAACTTCACCAAGACCTAATAATGGAAGGAACAGGTGTGCAAGAGGAGCTAAATCGCCAGAAGCACCTAGTGATCCCTGCTCATAAACAACAGGAGTAATACCCTCATTAAAGAAATCAAGAATACGCTGTACTGTAATAAGCTGCACTCCTGAATTACCTAATGATAAAGCGTGAGCTTTTAAAAATAGCATAAGACGTACAATATTCTTACACACTTTGTCTCCTGTACCACAAGCGTGAGACATTACAAGGTTTTTCTGTAGCTGCGAAAGATCATCAAGAGGAATTGAGATATTACACAGAGAACCAAAACCAGTTGTAATACCATATATTGGCTCTTTCTGGCTTCTCATCTTGTTATCAAGATAATCTCTACACTTCTGAATTAGAGCTTTTGACTCATCAGATAGTTCAAGTTTTAACTCTTTGTTGTAATGTACACTCTTTAAATCCTCTAGTGTTATCTTTTTTGTTGAAATAATATGCTTATAATTCATGATAATATATTTTATTAATTTCTATTGATATCGTTTCTGTGTTATAAAATTAAACTCTCTTTTTAAAGTTAATACCTCACGGAAATCTGATATCGCTGACCCCAACATGTAGTGGTCTTCTTGATAAAATATTATATTTCATAGTTTACTCTATTTCAATAAAAAATATCTACTTAAGTCTCTCAATTAACTCCTCAAGAGTTACATCATTCTGTTCTCCTGATTCCATATCCTTAAGACATACTATATTGTTCTCAATCTCTTTATCGCCTACAAGAGCAACAAAAGGAATCGCCTTTTTGTTAGCATAGTTCATCTGCTTCTTCATTTTACCTGCAGATGGGAAAATTTCGCTGCTAATACCAGCCTCTCTTATTTTTGATATTAAATTAATGCAATGTAACTCCTCTTTCTCTCCGAAGTTAATAAACAGTAGTTTTGTAGATTCTGTTGCTTCAGCAGGGAAATTGTCAAGCTGTGTAAGTACATCGTAAATTCTGTCTGCTCCAAACGATATCCCCACACCTGACATATCCTTTAATCCGAATATACCTGTAAGGTCATCGTATCTTCCTCCGCCAGTAATACTTCCTATCTCAACATCTAAAGCTTTAACCTCAAAAATAGCTCCAGTATAATAGTTAAGCCCTCTTGCAAGAGTAAGATCAAGTTCTATATTGTATTTAAGATCTGTAAGGTCAATATAACTAAATATCTTACGCATCTCTGTAATACCTTTCATTCCAACCTCAGACGAAGCAAGAATAGATTCAAGAGTATCAAGTTTCTCGTTATTTGTACCTGATAGGTGAAGAATTGGATCTAATTTATCAATAGCTTCCTGTGTAATACCTTTTGATAGAAGCTCCTCTTTTACCTTATCCAAACCAATCTTGTCAAGTTTGTCTATAGCAACTGTGATATCTATAATTTTATCTGGCTGACCAATTACATCAGCAATACCAGATAAAATTTTTCTGTTGTTTATCTTTGTTACAATGTTTATGTCCAACTCAGAGAATACTTTATCAATAATCTGAATAAGCTCCAACTCGTTCAATAAAGAGTCAGAACCAATAACATCTACATCGCACTGAAAAAACTCTCTGTAACGACCTCTCTGAGGTTTGTCGGCTCTCCAAACAGGCTGAATCTGATATCGTTTAAACGGAAAAGTTATATCGTTTTGGTGCTGAACAACGTAACGTGCAAAAGGAACAGTAAGATCATATCTAAGACCCTTCTCACATATTGCTGTTGTTAATTTACCAAGTTCTCTGTTGTTTATATCCTCAGGAGATGCCTTTTTAAGGAAATCACCTGAGTTCAGTATTTTGAATAGCAGTTTGTCACCCTCTTCGCCATACTTACCCATTAGAGTAGAAAGATTTTCCATGGCCGGAGTCTCTATTGGCAAATAACCATGAAGCTTAAATACCTTCTTTATGGTATTGAAAATATAGTTTCTACGACTCATCTCAGCGGGAGAGAAGTCACGTGTACCCTTTGGTATCGATGGTTTTTGTGCTGCCATTATTATATTTTGTTTATCGTTGTAAACTGCAAATATAGTAATAAAGCATATAAGGCAATGTACTGTGAATTGTAATTATTTAGATGAATGGTATTAAACCTTGTTTCTGAATTTTTAAGTAGTGATAAAAATAGAAACAGACTCTTCTTATAGTAATATTTATATAAGAAGAGTCTGTTGTGTTAATTATTGTAAAACAGCGTTTTATTCTTTTCCGCTAACAACAATTACTATCTCGCCCTTAATAGTCTTTTCAGTGTAGTAGCTAATAACCTCATCTACCTTACCTCTAATACTCTCTTCATGAATCTTTGTTAACTCCCTGCATACACACACATCTCTGTTTTCACCAAAAAACTCTTTAAACTGATTTAGAGTCTTTAAAAGCCTGTGTGGCGACTCGTAGAATATCATGGTTCTATCTTCTTCTGCAAGCTGAGTCAATCTTTTCTGACGGCCTTTCTTTTGCGGAAGAAATCCTTCAAAACAAAACTTATCACATGGTATTCCGGAGTTAACAATTGCAGGAACAAAGGCTGTTGCTCCGGGCAAACATTCAATATCAATATCTTCGGCAACACAGGCTCTAACAAGAAAATATCCTGGATCTGAGATAGCAGGTGTTCCAGCATCGCTTATTAGAGCTATATTCTCATTGCTTTTTAACCTGTTAATAATTCCATCAGTAGTTTTATGTTCATTAAACTTATGATGAGAGAATATCTGTTTGTCAATATCAAGATGCTTTAGTAGAGTTTTTGATTTCCTTGTATCCTCAGCAAGAATAAGATCAACCACTTTTAAAACCTTTATTGCACGTAGTGTAATATCTTCAAGGTTACCTATTGGTGTAGGTACTATATATAATTTTCCCATTACAATTAATTAAATCTTCGTTGTAGCATTATAATAAACTCCTGAACCGTCTCGTCATCTGCACTCCAACTATATTTTTCGCTTATATACATAATTGCTTCATCCAGATTATTCAGAAGATTAATTTCCCAAATTGTATTATTAAAATCCTGTATATTATTATTGAATAATAGTTTAGAAAATCGGAACTTATCATTTACTCCAAATGCTTTGTTTAAATCTTCAATCGGTTGTTTTGTAATTATTGATTGAATGTCTGTTTTGGCATTCATATTAGAGATAATATCATTCAAAGTATTTGTCTGTTGATACTGATCAGTAACACTTTGAGGCTTTTTATCTTTTTTTATTTCAGGAGTAAAACTATTGTCAATAATAGGCTTTTCAGGTAGGTCAACAACATGCTCGTTAGCTGGTTCAATAACAGCTTCCTCCGTATCATCAACAGTAGTTTCATCAAAATTATCTGTCATAGTTTCGTTCGATTCTTCTATCGAATTATCAAAACTAGGCATAGACATTTCATTATTATCATTTACATATTCTTCATCTGTATGCTGTTCTTCAATTTCAGTCTCTGTACTATTTTGTAACTGTTCCGCCATCTCAACAGCTTTAATCATTTCCTGATCTATATCATCTATATTGTGAGAGGTTTCAGTTTCAATAAATTCTTGTTGTTCTGCTTTGTTTACAGCATCAATTAACTCCTGATCAATAGCATCTTCAATCTGGCTTATAACAGAATGAACAGACTGTATTTTATTTGAGTTATCAACATCTGTTGTAATACAGAAACTATATAAATTACGGATCGATTCAAGAATAATATCACGTTCAATAACATCAAAATGTTCCGTTGTTTTGAGAGCATTAATAGTTGATAATATTGTATTTATATTGTCTTCAATTTTTGACAGAAATTCTATTTTATTCATTATTAAAATTAGATATTAATTATTGTTGAAAAAAAGGATTTTTATACGAGGTAAAATCTGTTATATTTAAAAGTTTGTAAATGTAAAAATACTAAAAATAGTTTTAATAATGTTTTTGGAGAAGAGCGGAAAACCAAACGACCGTAGAGGATGGATTGAAGTTGTTGTAGGATCAATGTTTTCTGGTAAAACAGAGGAACTTATCAGACGATTAAGAAGAGCAAGTATTGCTATGCAGAAGGTTGAGATATTTAAACCAATGATTGATACACGATATTCAGATAAAGAGGTTGTATCACATAATTCAACATCTATACGAAGCACACCTGTAGAAAACTCATCAAATATTTTATTATTAGCCAACGATGTTGATGTGGTTGGTATTGATGAGGCTCAGTTTTTTGACGAAGGATTGGTTGAGGTATGTAATAAATTAGCTGATAGTGGTGTAAGAGTTGTTGTTGCCGGACTTGATATGGATTTTCAGGGAAAACCATTTGGTCCTATACCCAACCTTTTATCGGTTGCAGAATACGTTACAAAAGTACATGCTATTTGTGTGCGATGCGGACACTTAGCACAAAATTCGCACAGATTATCAAATAATGATAAAAAAGTAATGCTAGGCGAAAGGCAAGAGTACGAACCACTTTGCCGCGAATGTTATAATGAAGCAAAGAAAGAAGTGATATAATTTAACATATTTAATGTATCCTTGTTGGTAATTAATACCGTACAAGTAATCAATATCAGATTAATTATATTTAGAGAGCATTTTTGAAGTATAAGTTTTGTATTTAATTTTATAGTTGCACATTTTATAGGTTGATGCTAAGGGTCGGAAGAGTTATATTAATATGCCTCTGGTCATTTTTAACTGTGGGGTCGCTCTTTTCTCAAACAAAAACTATTGATAGTCTCAGACGTCAATTAAAAGTTGTTGAGGGAGAAGATAAGATGCGTACTTACAGGAATCTCTATGAAGCCTATTGGGGAAAAGATATAAAGGAATCTCTGAAATGGGCTAAGCTATGTCTGAATCTGGCATATGAGCTTAATGATACAGTAACGCTTGCACAGGTCTATTCAGATTTGTCTATACAAAATTCAGCATTATGTAAATTTGAGCAATCAGTAAAACTATCAGATTCTGCAATAAATTATGGATTGTGGCTTAATGATAGTACAGGCCTGTCATATATGTGGTCGTCAAAAGGATTTACATATATGCGTACCGGAAATGTGGAGAAGGCATATGATTGTTTAGAAGAAGCTTTCAGATATTCGGAGCTGCAGGAAGATCTGAGTTTTATAGGGTATAACTATGCTGATATGGCAACAGTACTTCTGAATTCAGAAGATTACCCTATGGCTGAAAAATATCTGAATATTGCAGACTCTCTGTTTGTATACTATTCTCCTGAAGGTTCTGTATCTTATTCTGCAAATATCAGAGCTCAACTTGAGATTGCCAGAGGTAACTATAACAAAGCTATTGATATTTTACAGAGATCAGGACAGTTAAGTTATGAATCAGGAGATATGTTCAGGTGGTTTGAAACAGAGATTATGCTAGCTACAGTATATCTTAACTCAGACAACAGTATTGTTGATAAATATTATGATAGGTTTACAAATATTGATGTTACCAGATTTGGAAAACAGGACTACTACTACCTGTTTTTAATTAGATATTATCTGAACAAACGATCACCTGCAAAAGCTAAAATATATCTTGATAAACTTAATAAGATATTAATATTTGAAGGAGAGAACAGATTACCTGATTATTATTACTTGATGTCTGAATACTATTATCTGCATCATGATTATACTAAGGCATCAGAATATTTATTGCACTATCAGCAAAAAATGACACAGATCCAGGATAATCTGGCAGCCAAAAAGAAGGGTAGTGTTTATAATAAGTTTCAGAAAGATATCCTTGAAGATGAGCTTAAGAAACTCCGGTTACAGGATCATCTGTCAGAAAAGGACAGAAAGGATCAGGAGCAGGAACTAAATAAACTTAATAATGCTTTATTTAATGGTGCTGTTACATTCTTTGTAATGCTATTTATAACAACCTATATCTATATAATTTATCGCAAACTAAGAGCAAAATATAAGCAAAGTTCATCTGTAAAGAGTGTTTTAACACGCAATATAGAAAAGAATAAGAGTGATTGTGATGTTCTTGAGAAAGATAATCTTGATTTGGAGGAGTTAGCTTTTGTAGCAAGGAGTACAGAGAAGATTGTCTACATAGCTAATTCGGCTGGAGAGATAGAGTGGGTAAATAGTAGTTTTAGAAGAAAGACAGGTTATTCATTTCAGGAATATTCAAAACGATACGGACGAAAACTGGGGCAAATAGTAAATGAGGCTTCACTGAAGCGTATCAATGAATGTATTGCCAATAAAACATCTGTAACATATTACTCTGATATGCCACATAAAGAAGGGCATGTTATATATTTTCAGACCGTTTTAAATCCGTATTTTGATAAAAATGATGAACTAGAGAAGATTGTAGCTATTGATACTCAGATACAGCAGACGCAGGTTGAGCTTAAAATACAAAAATCGAAGATAGAGAAACAGTTGGTGGAGATATCGTTGCAACGTAATAAAATTAATGAGCAGAGCCAGTTAATATCATTACAGATGAAAAAGGTAATGGATAATATTGAATTGGCCAGCCATATTCAAGAGGCTATCTTACCAAAAGATGAGGTTCTGAAGAGATTGTTTGATGAGTATCTGGTTTTTTATAAGGCAAAAGACATATTGAGTGGAGATTTTTACTGGGCTTTTGCAAAAGATAACATAGTATTTATTGCAGTTGGTGACTGTACCGGACATGGTGTGCCAGGTGCATTTATGAGTATATTGGGTATGACATTCCTAAGTAAAATTGTTATTGAACGTAGCATTACAGATTCAGGTAAGATATTGGATGAGTTAAAACGAATGGTTATTCAAACTCTTAACCAGACCGGAGAGGTAGGAGAGGCTAGTGATGGTATGGATATAGCATTATGTGTTATTAATATGGAGACTGGCGGTATGCAGTTTAGCGGAGCTAATAATCCGATATATATTATTAAAAATAATGAGTTTGAACTCTTGCCACCGAATAAAATGCCTATAGGTATACATTATGGTTCAGCAGATCATTTTGCATCAACAGATTATAAATTAGAGAAAGGAGATAAGGTATATCTATTTTCAGATGGTTATCCTGATCAGTTTGGAGGACCATTAGGAAAGAAATTTAAATACAACAACTTTAAGAAATTACTACATGAGAGTTCTTCTGTGTCAATGGAAGAGCAGCTAAATATAATTGACGACACATTTAAAATGTGGAAAGGGAGTCAGGATCAGGTTGATGATGTTGCAATATTAGGATTTAAGTTTTGAGAAGATTAGTATACATATTATTACTTACATTATGCTCTTTTAATCTTGCCGGACAGAAAGATAAGAAGATCTATGTTCTAGACAGTCTGCTTAACAGGATTGAAGAGACAACTGATAGTGCAGAATTAAGCAAACTTTATAAGCAGACAGCATTTAATTATATATATGTTGATCTTATTCAGGCAGAATTATATCTTGATATATGGCGTAAAATTACAGAAAAGTCGCACAGAAATAACTGTGTTTATTATAACGGAAAACTGATTATACACTTCTATAAACGCGAGACAAAGATTGCTAAAGCATATATTGATTCAGCAGATAATGAGATGTTGAACTTTCCTGATACAACATTAATGGCATCGCTCAGCAATAATCGTGCACATCTTAATACATTAGATGGTAATTATATAGGAGCACAGGAGAGTATAATAAAGAGTCTGATGTTGGCAAAATATACAAAAAGTAGCACAACAATAGATCTGTTACTGTTTAATCAGGCTTTGCTTGATTATCATACAGGGTTGTATAATCAATCACTCTCTTTTTTACAGAAAATATTTGATAAAGAAGTTGACAATAATTATCTGCTGATACTTGCATATAATCTTCAGGGACAGATATACCTTAAGAAAGGAAGTTATGACAGGGCTTTACGCAGTTTAATGGATGCGTATAATCTGCATCAGAATGAGGATAACAGGATAGTTATATCAGAAACACTGGCTTTGTTGGGCGACTATCACTATAGCAGAGGCAATATGAAGAATGCTCTTCTTAAGTATGAGCAGGCCGATGGTATATTGGTTGAACAAGGTATATATAACCCATTGTATAAGATTAAAATAGCAAACATATGTTTGAGTCTTGGAGCAAATAACAGAGCTGAGAGTTACTTTAAAAAGGTAGACCTGAACTACTATGATGATGCAATAAACCTTGAAAAGAAAATATTTCTTCAATCAATGTATGAGTATTATGTTCTTAAAGGTGATAATAAGAGAGCATATCAGAGTCAGAAAAAGAATATAGAAGTTTCTAAAAGATTAATGCAGAGAGCACTTTCTCAGGTTACAATGGAGAATCGTGTATCTAATGAGGTTGATCAGGTTATTGAACAGATAAATACAATTGGTTCTGATATTGAAGTTACAAACAAGCGTATAGAGCTTATCAGGTCAAAAAGGAAGATAAAAAAAATATTAACAATACCTCTGTATATAGTAGTGGTTATTATTGTTATAGCATTTGTGTTACTGTTAGGTTTCTATCTTAAATATATGAGGTTAAGAGATAAAGTTAACAGCGAGAATACCCAACTAAACAATACAAAAGATGAGTTGTCAAGAAAGCTGTCTATGCTTACCAGAGATAATAGTTTGTTAGAAAAACAGGCTTTGGTAGCAAAGGTAACTGACATGTCGATAATAATGATTGATCCTAAAGGAACTATTATATGGACAAATGATGCCTGTGAAAAGATGTTTGATATTACCGATAGCCATGGTAAATTATACAAGAATATCTTTGATATGCGCATGTCGCAGAAGATAAAGGATAATATTCTTGATGTTGCAATAAGTAAGAAAACAAAGCATATTGTTGAGCGCATGAATGTGAATTATGCAGATAATAGATGGGTACACATATCTACAGCACCATATTTTAACGATAATGATATTTTGTCTAGAATAGTTATTATATGTTCAGACATTAGCAGCTACAAAACGATGGAGCTTGAGCTTAATGAGCAGAAGAATAGAATAGAGAATCATCGGGATGAGATTAAAAGACAGAAGGAGGAGATTGAGAAACAGAATAGTATAGCTAATGATCAAAGAAAAGATATTGTATCAAGTATAAAATATGCGCAACGTATTCAGCTTGCGGTATTACCTAAAGATGAATTCCTGTCTACCGTGTTTGATGGCTACTTTGTAATTAATAAACCACATGAAATATTAACAAGTTGCTTCTACTGGGCAAGAGAGCAGGATGATAAAATATATGTTGTAATGGGCGAATCTGCAAGTAAAGATGTTCCGGGTGCTCTTACAGGTATGATGCTGCATACAATATTAGATGACATCCTGTTACATTTTGAGTACAGTTTATCAAGTGATATCCTTGATGAGTTGCAGAAACAAATTCAGCTTGTACTAAACAAACTTGTTGAGTTTGATAAATCTATGGCAGAGGTTAAAGTGTCGCTTGTTGTGTATAATAAGACAACACGTGTTTTTCAGTATTCAGGAGCGCAGCTTGATATGCTTATTCTGTCAGGAAATAAACTACTGCAATTAAACGGCGACTTATCGGCACTTAATATTGTACACAGGCAGAATCACAGTTTTGTTAACCATGTAATACAACTTGATACAAACGATCAGATATACCTGTTTAATAAGGGCGTTATAGCAAATATTAAGGGAGATGATTATAAATCAAAAATGGTAAACATGAAGAGTGCTATCCAGAATATTGGTAATAGTAGCTTAGAGATGCAGAAGAAACGATTTGAACAGATTTTATTCTCAGACTTTGAAAAACCTTTAAAAGAAGATGTGTTAATGATAGGGATATATGTATCTTAGCATTATGGGAAGATACAGTATAGAAAAAATAGCAGAAATTGTTTCTAATGATACCTCAATAATATATCCTAAAGAAGATATTACAGATCTGTTTTTTGATAGCAGGATGGTTAAATCACCTTCCGGAGTCTTGTTTTTTGCAATAAAGACAGATAAGAACGATGGACATAACTATATAAATACCCTTATAGATTTTGGTGTCAGGAATTTTATTATTTCGCATGATGTATCCCCGGAGCTCTATCAAAGAGCTAATTTTATAAAGGTTTCAGATAGCGTAAACGCTTTGCACCAAATAGCTGCATTTCACAGAGATAATAAAGATTCCGAATTTATAGCAATAACAGGAAGTAATGGGAAGACAGTAGTGAAAGAGTGGATGTATCAGATACTATCATCAAAAACACAGACATACAGAAGCCCCAAGAGTTATAACTCGCAGTTAGGTGTTCCTCTTTCGTTGTGGGATATTGATAAAAATCCAGAGATATGCATTATAGAAGCAGGTATATCTAAACCAGACGAAATGGATAAGCTAGCAGAGATGATAAAACCGGATATTGGTATTCTTACTAATATTGGTAGTGCTCACCAGAAGAATTTTAAATCGTTACGACATAAACTAAGGGAAAAGTTAGAACTGTTTAATAAAGCAAAGTACCTTGTATTCTCTGTTGATAATAAGATTGTAAGAGATGAGGTTTTTAACTTTGTTGAGAGCAGATCTGTAAAGCTGTTTACATGGTCGTATAATGATAATATGGCAGATGTATTTGTTGAGAATGTAAACAGAGGATCAAAAACATCAGAGATAATATATAAATATGGCGAAGTAAAAGAACGTTTTACAATACCATTTACAGATTCTGCTTCAATAGAGAATTGTCTGAATATATTGTCAACAATACTTTTGTTGGGATATAAAGCATCTGATTTTGACAAGCAATTTGAATCATTGCAAAATGTGGCAATGAGATTGGATTTGAGAAAAGCAGTAAATAACTGTTTGTTAATTAATGACTATTACAACTCAGATATTACCTCGCTTACAATAGCATTAGATTTTTTATCGCAACAAAACAGAGACAACAGACATACAGTTGTATTATCTGATATAGAACAAAGTAACCTTACAGGAAAAGAGCTGTATACAAGAGTAAATAAACTACTTGAAAGATACAGTGTAAAGAGACTGATAGGTATTGGAAAAAATATAAATGAGAACAGAGATCTGTTTAAGATAAGTTCTGATTTTTATGAAAGTACTGATGATTTCTTAAAAGATTTTCATTCGCGTATATTTTCAAATGAGGTGATATTGCTTAAAGGAGCCAGATCATTTGAGTTTGAAAAGATATCAACCCGTATAGAGGAGAAAACGCACCAGACTCGTCTTGAAGTTAATCTTGATGCAATACGTAGTAATCTGGATTATTTCAGATCTGGATTAAAACCAGATGTTAAGATTATGGCCATGGTAAAAGCATTCTCTTACGGCAGTGGTTCGTTTGAGCTGGCAAATATATTACAGTACCATAATGTAGATTACCTGTCGGTTGCATTTGCTGATGAAGGTATAGAGCTTCGGAATGCAGGAATATCATTACCAATAATGGTTATGAGTCCAGAAACATCTGCATTTGAAACAATGGTTGAGAACGATCTTGAGCCTGAGATTTATAGTATATCAGTACTAAAAGAATTTATATCTGTAGCAAAAAGGCATGGACTCTCTGGATATCCGATTCATATAAAACTAGATACAGGAATGCATCGTTTAGGATTTGTTGAAGACGATATAGACGAGTTGATAGAAACGTTAAAAACGACGGATACAATAAAGGTTAAGAGTGCTTTTACGCATCTTGCTGGTTCAGATAGTGATACTCTCGATTATTTCACGAATAAGCAGGTTGAAATATATAGTGGTTATATAGAAAGAATAGAAGAAGAGATTGGGTATTCGTTTATAAAACATGTACTTAACTCTAATGGGATAATAAGATTTCCGGGATACCATTTTGATATGGTACGTTTGGGTATAGGTCTTTACGGAGGAATAGAAGAGATTACGGATAAGTTAAAAACAGTAAGTAGCCTTAAAAGCTTTATATCTCAGATAAAGTTTGTTAGTGGTGGCGACACTGTTGGTTATAGCAGAATGGGGAAACTAAAAAGAGATTCGCGCATTGCTACAATACCAATAGGTTATGCCGATGGAATAAGACGTTCATACGGAAATGGAAACGGGGATATATTTATTAATGGTAACAGAGCACCAATAATAGGTAATATATGTATGGATATGTGTATGGTAGATATTACAGATATTGAGGCTGCCGAGGGAGATGTTGTAGAGATATTTGGTGAAAATATTTCAATATTTGAGATAGCTGAAAAAACCGATACAATTCCGTATGAGGTACTAACATCGGTATCGTCAAGAGTAAAGAGAGTATACTATAGAGAATAAAAAAACCGACAGAATGTCGGTTTTTTTATTTTATCCTAAATCACTTATTCTGTTCAGTCTCGGAACATCAATAAGTTTTATTTTACGTCCGTTAAGAGCAATCACCCCTTCTGTAACAAAAGTAGAGAGTGTTCTTATTGCATTTGATGTTGTCATGTTTGACAGGTTAGCAATATCTTCTCTCGAAAGATAAACCTTTAGAGTTTCACCATCCTCTTCAAAGCCATAAGTACTCTTCAGGAATAGCAACGATTCTGCAAGTCTACCTCTGATATGCTTCTGTGTAAGAGTAACAGTCCTTCTGTTTGAAAATCCAAGCTCTGAAGCTAATGACTGTATAATACTCATTGTAAGATTAAAGTTGTTCTTAAGCAACCCAAACAGGATCTCTTTATCAAAGATACAGATGGTAGAATCTTCAATAGCCTCAGCAGAAGCTATATAATTTTCTCCGGCAAAAAGTGCTCTGTACCCAATGTATCCAACTGGTTTTGCCATTCTTACAATTTGCTCTCTTCCTCCAACACCCTCTTTATAAATCTTCACTTTTCCAGAAGCAAGGCAAATTAGTCCGGTAGGTTTATCACCCTCTTTGTATATTATCTCACCTTTTTTATAAAAAGCACAAGAGTAATTCCCTCTTAGTATGTTTTTCTCTTCAGCTGTTAAAGTATTGAAGACCGATTTAGGATCGTCAATAACGTTTGCTGCTTTTTTATCCATATTTTGCATAACACACGGGATATAATTTTTTTACAAAAATATAAAAAAAGAAGGTTAAATGCTGTAAAACATATTTTTTTTATAAAATCAACTAAACTATACATTGATAAACGTATAGCATTGATTAAAATATTATACCTAAATTAAGTGCAACCTGCGATGAAACTGTATGGTGGTTTGGACTGGAAAAACTATTAGTAAAACCATTCTGATATGTAACACCAGCAGTTAAGGCTGAAGCCCCGATAGAGTATTCAATACCACCACCAATAAAATATCCGGCATGGAAAAAACTAGCAGATTTAGTTGAGTTCACATCATCAAACAGATCGCTATCAGTAGTGGCTTTTGATCTTGTGTTGAAATAACTGTTTAACCCAAGCCTTGCATAAAATGTCATATATCCAATCTCATTAGTTTTCATTTTTAGTCCTAATGGTACTCTAATATATCTCATCTTATGTTTTACCACCTCATTTGCTGTAAGTGTATAGGTCTCCTTTGATGTCTCAAATTCATAGTCTTTCAGATACTTAATCTTACCACTCTGATTGTTAAAATATAATCCTGTAACAACAGCGTAATTATCTCTGAAGTAGAACTCTGCATTAAGACCGAAATCAAAGTTGAATGCAGCTTTATCTCTCTTAAGATGATCTTCATCGGGGTTAAGCCAGTTTACAAGTGGCGAAAATTCAATACCAAGTTTAATATCCTGAGCTTTCGCAGAAAATAGTATCCCGGAAAAAATGAAAAGCATCAAAAAAAGTTTTTGTCTCATATCTTTGCTAAAGTTTTAATTAGATGATATAATTTCTTAATAAAAATGATCGTTTAATCTTTGCTAAGGTAATTAACTCATCTGTTTATCTAATTATTATATTTGAAAGCTTGTTTAAACACATTTATTTTATGATAAAAATACGTAAATTTCTAGTTTTTGTTGCTGCATTAACGTTGCTAATATCGTGCCGAAATAGTAATTCACCGGATATTAGCAATGTAAATATTACTATTAATCAGAAACGTCTTGATAAAGATATGTTTGAGATTGATACTACAGATATCGAAAAATCTGTAGATAACCTGAGAAGTAAATATGGTAAGTTTGTTGATATATACACAGCTGGAATACTACGTTTAGGAAGACCAAATACTCCGGAATACTATTTGAACATAAAGTCGTTTTTGTCTGACAAAGCTGTTAATACGGTGAAACATAATGTTGATAGTGTTTATAACGATGTAAGCGCAATACAGCAAGAACTTACAAAAGCATTCAGTTATTATAACTACTACTTTCCAGAAAAGAACATACCTGAAATATACACTATTATATCTGGTGTTAATCAATCTGTAATTGTTACAGACTCAGTAATGGCTATAAGTCTTGATAAGTATTTAGGTAGTAGTAACAGTTTATATAAAGCTATGGGCTTTTACGATTATCAGGTGCAAAGAATGAACGCAGAAAATATTCTCCCGGATGCAATGTACACATGGATTGATACTGAGTTTCCTGCACGTTACACAAAAGAAGATATGTTAACTCTTGCACTGGTTAAAGCAAAAAACTATTATGTAGCACACCTTATGATGCCAGATATTGATAAAAGTACGGTATTAGGATTTACTGAAGATGAGGCAGAGTGGTGCAAACACAATGAAAAGCAGATGTGGTCGTTTGTAATTGAACATAATATTCTGTTTAACACAAATAGTATAAGAGTAAGATCATATCTGGGAAATGCACCGTTTACCAAAGACTTTGGACAACAATCGCCTGGAAGAGCATTTATGTGGATTGCATATGATATTGTAGATAGGTTTATGGAACGTAATAAATCTGTTACACCAGACTCGCTACTTAAAATAAACGATATGCATACAATATTACAGAGATCGGCATACAGACCTTAATAGATAATAAAATATGTAGTAAAGCTTCTTATGTTTTAAGGAGCTTTTTTTGTGCACAATTTTTATATGGGTGTCAGATACACTATAGTTTGGATTACGTTTCAGAACCTTTTTAATACATATTTGTTTATTGCATGTAATATAAGTTCAATTATTTCTGATGCATTGTACGTAATGCATACTAGTAACTAAAACAAATGTGTATGAAGGATATTGATATTGCTCGGGCAGCACAGATAAAACCCATTGTGCAGATAGCTGAAAAACTTGGTGTTGATAGCGATAAATTGGAGCTTTATGGTAAATATAAAGCCAAATTACCACTTGATCTTATAGATGAAGATAAGATGAGAGAATCAAAACTTATTCTTGTTACTGCAATAACGCCAACTCCTGCAGGAGAAGGAAAAACCACAACCTCTATAGGATTGTCGCAGGCACTTAACAGAATAGGAAAAAACTCAACAGTTGTATTACGGGAACCATCACTGGGGCCAGTGTTTGGTATAAAAGGTGGTGCTGCCGGAGGAGGATATTCTCAGGTAATACCAATGGAAGATATAAACCTTCATTTTACCGGCGATCTTTCAGCGGTTGAGAAGGCGCACAATCTGCTTGCAGCATTAATAGATAATGATCTGCATAAGAAAGATAACCTGGGCATAGATCCGCGTACAGTTACATGGAAACGTGTAATGGATATGAACGAGAGAGCTTTGCGTAGAATTGTTATTGGCTTAGGAGGTCCAAAAGAGGGGGTTCCGCGTGAATCGGGATTTAACATAACTGCTGCATCTGAGGTTATGGCAACCCTGTGTATGGCTTCTGATTTGCAGGACTTGAAAAAGCGCTTAGGAAATATATATATAGGTCAAACATATCATGGATTACCAATTTTTGCGCGCGATTTAAGAGCACAAGGAGCTATGGCAGCTTTATTAAAAGATGCAATAAAACCTAATCTTGTGCAAACCTTAGAGGGAACTCCGGCAATTATACATGGAGGACCATTTGCCAACATAGCACAAGGTACAAATACAATTATAGCTACAAAAATGGGTCTTTCGCTTTCAGACTATGTTGTAACAGAGGCTGGATTTGCATCAGAGCTTGGAGCAGAGAAATTCTTTAATATTAAGTGTCAGTATGGTAATCTGGCACCAAAGGCAGTTGTACTTGTTGCAACAATAAGAGCACTTAAGTATCATGGTGGTGCCGATCTTGATAAATTAAATGAAGAGAATGTTGACGCTCTTAAAGTTGGGTTCGCTAATCTTGATAAACATATTGAAAATATGCAACACTTCGGATTTAGCCCTGTTGTGGCTATAAACCGATTTGCAACAGATAGTGATGATGAGATTGCTGCAATAGAGAAACATTGCATAGATAAAGGAGTAAAGGTTTCGCTTGTTGAAGGTTGGGCAAAAGGAGGAGAAGGTGCAGAGGATCTTGCACACAAGATAGTAGAGAGTGTATCGGAGTGCAATAGTTGCTTTACACCGCTTTATCAGCTCGACTGGACATTAGAGAAGAAGATAGAGACTATTGCTACAAAGATGTATGGAGCTTCAAAGGTAGAATATACAGTAAAGGCAAAATCTGTTTTGGCAAAAGCAGAAAAGATGGGATTTGGAAAACTTGCTGTATGTATGGCAAAAACGCAGAAATCAATATCCGATGATCAACATAAAAAGAACAGACCGGAGAATTTTACTGTAAAAATAAGAGAGGTAGAGATCTCGTCAGGAGCAGGGTTTATTGTTCCAATAGCTGGTACAATAATGCGTATGCCGGGATTACCAAAAGTACCTTCGGCTGAAAATATTGATATAGATGAGAATGGTAATATAACCGGACTATTCTGATTATTATAATCTTACTTATGATTAAATGAGGGGTGTTAATATATAGCATCCCTTTTTTTATGTGGATGTTTTTTTTAATGTAAACGCTACTATAAAATATAATTAAGTGGCAGGTATTGATAACATTTGTAATGTATTCAATAAATATGTTAAGCGTAATAACCGATATTAATGATAGACTTATTAAAAAACTGATTAGTATCTGTTCCTGATAAAATATTCTCCTATTTATAATTAATGGCTTTAATTGTAACTTGTTCTGATCTGGTAAAAAACAGGATCTATTCAACGTTATAACAACAAAAAACACCTACCCATCAAAAGTGTGAATCTTGAGACAGATAAATTTTCGTACAACAAGTATAATGAAAACTGCTTTTTTGTACTTTTAGCAGTTATTTGCAAAAAATATCAGAGAAAAAGGGGGGAAGAGTGAATTACAAACTAGGAATAAAAGGTGTTTTAGTTGTTTTAGGATTTGTACTGTTTAGTTTAATATATATAGCAATATTATCTGGTTTTGAGGATGTAACCAGTACTACAATACCGGAAGAGCAGCAACAAGGTATAAGTAACAAAAGTTTTAATATACCAGACAGTGTATATGTGTTTGGCGAACGAGTACCAACAGACATATACTATGTAAGAGAGGCATTACAAAGAGAGATATGGATTAACTCATACTGGCATTCGCATTCGTATCTTGTATTATCCAGATCGTACAGATACTTTCCGCATATAGAGAAGGTTCTTAAAGAGAACGGAATACCAGACGATTTTAAATATATTGCAGTTATAGAGAGCGATCTTGGTAATGCTGTATCGCCTAAAGGTGCTTCAGGAATGTGGCAGTTTATGAAACAGACTGCAAAAGAGTATAAACTAGAGGTTAACTCACAGGTTGATGAACGATTTAATCTGGAGAAATCTACCCTTGCATTCTGCAGATATATTAATAAAATGAATAGTGAGTTTAAATCCTGGACACTATCGGCAGCTGCATATAACGCCGGACGATCGAGGATTAAAAAACAACTTAACAAACAGCAGTGCGATAACTATTTTGATCTTCATTTGAACGAAGAGACAGCAAGATATGTTTATAGAATTGTTGCAATGAAGATTATATTTGAAAATCCGGAGTATTACGGATTTAAACTTGAGGATAACCAGAAGAATAAACCAATTGAATATAAAGAGATTCTTGTTAAGGAGAAGGTTAAATCATGGAGCGATTTTGCGCGTACACATAATATCTCATATAAAGCCTTAAAAGATTTTAATCCTTGGATTAAAGATTCTTATCTTCGCAACAGATCTAACAAAGAGTATAAGGTTAAAATACCTGAGTATAAACGTGTAGAAAAAAGCGAGGCTGACAGTTTGATTACACACAACTAAGAGTTTATCAGTATGAACAACGAAGAGTACATCGAGATAATAGGTGCCAGAGAGCACAACCTTAAAAATATAGATGTTGAAATACCCAGAAAAAAACTTACAGTAATAACAGGATTAAGCGGAAGTGGTAAATCATCACTTGCTTTTGATACAATATATGCCGAGGGGCAACGAAGATATATAGAGACAATGTCGGCATATGCAAGACAGTTTCTTGGTAACATGGAGCGCCCTGATGTTGATAAAATAACAGGGTTAAGTCCGGTTATATCAATTGAGCAAAAAACAACCAATAAAAATCCACGCTCAACTGTAGGTACGGTTTCTGAGATATATGACTTCCTTCGATTGCTCTATGCCAGAGCATCTGATGCATACTCTTGGAAAACGGGAGAGAAGATGGTTAAGTACTCTATTGACCAGATAAGAGAACTTATATTAAATGATTATACTGATAAGAAGATAATTATTCTGGCTCCGGTTATAAAAGGACGTAAAGGACATTACAGAGAGCTTTTTGAGAGCGTATTACGTAAAGGGTATCTATATGTTAGAATAGATGGAGAGATAACAGAGATTACCCACGGAATGATGTTGGACAGGTATAAGGTGCACAACATTGAGATTGTTATTGATAAGATTAAGGTTAAACAAGGAGAGAACGATCTAAAGAGACTATATAACAGCATTGATCTTGCAATGAAAAGTGGCGACGGTGTTCTGATGATAAACGATGTTGAGGATGATAATATACGATATTTCAGCCGACACCTGATGTGCCCTACAACCTCAATATCATATAGCGAACCAGCACCGCACTCATTCTCATTTAACTCACCGGCAGGGGCCTGCACAAAGTGTAATGGTCTGGGAATGGTTAACACAGTAGATGTAGACAAAATAGTTCCGGACAGAAAGCTATCCATACGCAAAGGCGCAATAGAACCAATAGGATCATATAAAAATATTCTGATATTCTGGCAGATAGAAGCTCTGTGTAAAAAGAATGGTTATACTATAGATACACCAGTTAAAGAGATAGATGATGATACTCTTAATCAGATTCTGTTTGGTACAGAGGAGAGTCTTACACTTGAAAATACACCTCTTGGATCATCATCTAACTACTTTATGAGTTACGACGGGATTGTATCGTTTATAGAGGAGCAGGCAGCTGAGTCATCATCAAAAAAGATGCAGAGATGGGCAGATAGCTTTATTGTTAAAGATGTATGCCCAACATGTAAAGGAAACAGACTAAAGAATGAATCATTACACTTTAAGATAGACGATAAGAATATTGCAGAGCTTGCGGGAATGGAGCTTGGGCACCTGAGCAGATGGCTAGAAGGGGTTGAAGAGCGAATATCTGAACGAAGCAGAAAGATTGGTGCGGAGATTCTTAAAGAGATAAGAACAAGACTAAAGTTCTTAATGGATATTGGTTTGGAATACCTTAGTCTGAACAGACCTTCAGGCAGCCTTTCTGGTGGAGAGAGTCAGCGTATTCGTTTGGCTACACAGATAGGATCTAAGCTTGTAAACGTACTTTATATACTTGATGAGCCTAGTATAGGACTTCATCAGCGCGATAATGTAAAGCTTATAGGATCGCTTAAGCAATTACGAGATAGTGGTAACTCAGTAATAGTTGTTGAGCACGACAGAGACATGATGTTGGCGGCAGACCATATAATTGATATTGGTCCGGGAGCCGGACGACATGGTGGAGAGATAATAGCAGAGGGAGATCCTGATAAATTTATGAAACTTAACTCTGTTACCGGAGATTACCTTGCAAATATTGCAAGAATTGAGGTGCCAAAAGAGAGGCGAGAGGGTAATGGAAAAACATTAACAATAAAAGGAGCATCTGGTAATAACCTGAAGGGGATTGATGTAGGCTTTCCGTTGGGTAAGTTTATCTGTGTAACCGGAGTATCTGGTAGCGGAAAGTCAAGTTTAATAAACGGAACACTACATCCGATATTGAGCAAACATTTCTACAGATCTGTAAAGAACCCATTACCATATAAAGAGATTGTTGGTATTGAGAATATAGATAAGGTTATTGAGGTTAATCAGGCTCCGTTAGGACGAACACCACGTTCGAATCCTGCAACATATACCGGGTTGTTTACAGATATAAGAAAACTGTTTGAACAGACACCGGAGGCAAAAATACGAGGTTATAAGCAGGGGCGATTCTCATTTAATGTTAAAGGCGGACGTTGCGAAACATGTAAAGGTGCTGGTCTGCAAACTATTGAGATGAACTTCTTACCTGATGTATATATTACCTGTAAAGATTGTAATGGAAAACGATATAACAGGGAGACACTTCAGGTTAAGTTTAAAGGGAAAAATATTAGTCAGGTTCTTGATATGACAATAAATCAGGCTGCCGACTTTTTTGATACAATACCATCAATACATAACAAACTTACAGCACTGCAAAAGGTTGGATTGGGATACGTTACACTAGGACAACCATCAACAACACTATCAGGAGGAGAGAGTCAGCGCGTTAAACTGGCGGCTGAAATGTCAAAGAAAGATACCGGAAAAACTCTTTATATTCTTGATGAGCCAACAACAGGGTTGCATTTTCAGGATATAAAAATGCTTATAGGTGTTCTTGATACACTTGCCGATAGAGGAAATACAATAATTGTAATAGAACATAATCTGGATGTTATAAAGGTTGCAGACCATTTAATTGATGTTGGAATGGAAGGTGGATATAAAGGTGGAACAATTATTGCACAAGGAACTCCCGAAGAAATTGTATCTTTAGGAGAGGGATATACAGCTCATTACTTAAAAGAGGAGCTTTCCCGCTAAACTTAAATTTAATTCGAATGCAAAAATTAGTACCCGTAACTGTATTAAATACAGGGAAAAAGATAAAAGTAGAACCCGGAACATCACTTGAAAACATTGCAAAAAAGGTAAAGGGAAAACATCTCCATCTGGGAGCAATAGTGAATAACAGAGTAAAAGATCTTTCATATGAGGTGTTTAAACCCAAAATTGTAAGGTTTATAGATTACTCTCAGGCCGAAGGTCAGCGTATGTACATGCGGTCATTAGTATTTATCCTGAGTTCAGCTGTAAATAAAGTTTTGTCAGGAACCCAGGTTCGTGTTGAGTTTTCTGTATCAAAAGGATATTACTGCGAGGTTGAACATCTTGATCGGGAACTGACAATTGACGATGTATTTGCCATAGGCGATGTAATGCGAGAGATTGTAAAAAAAGATATTCCGTTTGTTCGTGAGGATATCTCAACCGATGATGCAATTAAACACTTTACCAAAGAGAGACTTGATGAGAAAGTAAAGGTGTTTAAAACAGCAGGAAGTCTTTTTACACCTATATACTGTATGGACGATGCTGTAGATTTCTTTTATGGCGAATTGGTTCCTTCAACAGGATTTGTTAAGATATTTGACCTTGTTAAATATTATGACGGGATGTTGCTGCGTGTTCCATCACCTGAAAATTCAGAAGAGATGACCGGAATTATCTTACAGGATAAGATGCACGATGTTTTTCTAGAGAATAAAGAGTGGCTCAAGATTCTTGATATTCCCGGTATTGGTAGCCTGAATGAGGTGGTTGATGACGGATCGATTGTTGAGCTTATTAAAATTGCAGAGGCACTGCATGAGAAAAAGGTTGCACAGCTTGCAGACAAAATATCCACAGATAAAAATATATCGTTGGTTCTTATATCAGGACCATCCTCGTCTGGTAAAACAACATTTGCTAAACGACTTGCTATTCAGTTAAAGGTTTTAGGAATGAAACCAGTTAATATATCTCTTGATAATTACTTTGTTAACAGAGAAGATACCCCTCTTGATGATAACGGAGAGTACGATTTTGAAACTATTGATGCTCTGGATATTGAGACATTTAACGATAACCTTATAAAGCTGATGAAGGGCAAAGAGGTTCCTTTGCCAAAGTTTTCGTTTGAGAAGGGTGAACGTTATTATGATGGCGAACGATTAAAGATTGATGATAATTGTGTGATATTGGTTGAAGGAATACATGCTCTGAATCCGAAACTGACACATCAGTTAGATCAGGATAAGTTGTTTAAGATATATGTATCTGCACTTACATCGTTATCAATGGACGGTCATAACCGTATATCAACAACTGATAACAGACTTATAAGACGAATTGTAAGAGATGCTAAATACAGAGCATACTCAGCACTGGACACCATTAAAAGATGGCCAAGTGTAAGAAGAGGAGAGGAGAAGTATATATTCCCTTATCAGGAAGAGGCAGATGTTATGTTTAATTCATCGCTGTTTTATGAAATTGGTGTACTAAGATCATTTGTAGAACCGCTGCTGCGGAGGGTTCCGGAGAATGTACCGGAATATGCCGAAGCATACAGGTTATTACAATTTTTATCGTATATAAGAGAGATAGATACAGATAATATTCCGTCAACATCTATTCTGAGAGAGTTCTTAGGTGGCAGCAATTTTGTGTACGATTAACATAAAAAAACACTGAATGAGCTGATAAAAAGAGTTTTTTTATTGATAAAAGAGACTTTTTTACGCAATTTTATATCTTTAGAATATTATTATTGCCTGAACTTTGTTATTTTTGGCAATGAGTGTATTTTGGTACGTTAGAATAATAATATTATAGCTTTATCATGCTGAAACTTTTTAAACTTATTCCTTTAATTTTGTGGCTGATAGGTGCTGGAACTCAAATTGATAGCGAAGAGAGGGTTCAGATATATATGCCATCTACTGTTGAAGGAGGAAAATATTTTGATGTTGAGGTAGAAATTGTGAAAGGAGACGCAGAAGGTTTCGCACGATTAATACATAAATTACCTGACGGACTATATGCCACTGCAATGGAGACAAATAATGCCGAGTTCTATTTTGAGAATGGATTGGTGAAATTTATCTGGTTGGGGATGCCTAAATCTAAGACGTTTAAGGTACGATACAGAGTATTTGTCAACGACTATGTTATGGGTAAGTTCAATATTAAGGGTGATTTCTCGCATGTAAAAAAGGATAATACCCGAAATACAATTGAAAATGGGAAGTCGGATATAAATATTACTCCAAACCCGAATGTAAACAGCGATCTGCTTGTAGATATAAATGATTTTGTTCCGGAGAAGAAAAGCTCTGCATTTAAGACAAAGAGAGGTTTCTTGTGCTTGAGAGAGACTCCTTATCGCGAGGTTGGAACAGAGAACTATATTGTTAATATTGCTATTGCAAGGGGCGATGTAACAGGATACTCAAAGGTACAGGAGACTGTTCCTGAAGGATTTGATGCTGAGGTTATAGAGGCAAAAGGAGCAACCTTCTCGTTTAAGGATAGTAAAGTTAAGTTCTTATGGCATGACTTTCCGCAAGAGAGTAACTTTATAATATCATACAGACTTATACCAAAGAGCAGAGGTATGGCTCCGCCGTTTATTGTAGGAGATTACTCTTACATAGAGAATAATAAAACGGTACGTAGCGAGATGATAGAGAAAGATATTGATGTACGCAGTATAAATGCAAAAGATCTTAATGCTGTTTTAGCAGAGGTTAGCAATTCATCTAAAACATTTGTTACCGATAACAAAACATCGTCAGGAAAGATTTATGCTAATGCTAACAAAAAGCCTAAAAAGAGTACAACCAAAAAGAGAAAAGGCTCTAAGACCGGAAAAGTTTCGGCAGCTAGTATAAAAAGAAGTATTTTAGTAGGCGAAAAAGGTATCTATTACAGAGTTCAGATAGCGGCAATAAAGCGCCCTGTAAATGCTAATAGATATTTCAGAAAATATAAATTTAAGAGAAAAGTACAACTAGAGAAAATTGATGGGTGGTATAAATATTCTGTAGGATCGTTCCCTGTATACCGTGATGCTAAGAAGTTCAGGGATATGGTTTGGTGTGAAAAGAATATACGCGATGCATTTATTGCAGCATATAGTAACGGACGCAGAATCACTATTCAGGAAGCTTTAATGGCTACTCATCACCAGTGGATAAAGTAAAAATAACAAAATGCATAAACTCTTTAAACCGGCACTTATAGTATTAATTGGTTTGTTATTTACTGTTAATACTTATGCTCAGGATGATGATCATTTCTTTGATCAGTTTTTTATTGATACTGCTTTAGTAGAGAATCCTGTTTATATGCCTGTAATTGGTATTGGACCAGGTTACTTTAATTTTTTTGGAGAGGTACAGAACTCTTCCTGGGCTCCGTTGAGTGGTAATGTTGGAGGAAAGATTCATATCTCTATGTATGCAGATAAAAAGCATACAACGAGAGTAAACTTTAATATTATAATTGGAGAGCTTAAAGGTAGAATCAACTCTCCTGATACACTAGCAGAACATAACCTGAACTTTAAAACAACAATGGCAATGTTTGGTGCAGGGGTCGAGTATAACTTCGGGCATTTTATAAAAGGAACACCTAAAGTAATGCCATTTATTTCTGTAGGAGCTAATGTGTTTAACTACAGTCCAAAAGGAGATTTAAAAACAAGGTATAATGGTAAAACAGTGCCGTATCATTACTGGGACGATGGAACAATAAGACCTGAGAGTCAGAATAGCGTTACATCAACACAGCCACCAATAATAAAACTTGATGGTGATTATGAATCAGATCTCCGATCGCTGGATTTGTATGATCAGGGGCAGTATTCTCAGCTAGGTTTTAGTATTGCTGCTGATGCTGGTGTTGATTTTGTATTAAGTCCGCGAACAACACTGAGGTTTGGTACGGCATTTCACTATACGTTTACCGATAATATAGATAATGTGAGCGATGAGGCTTATGCCAGCAACAACAAATTACCTAATAAATCGGGTAATGATATGTTTGCATTCACCTATACAACATTCCATCTGGATCTGTTCTCAAGTGATAAATATAAAATTATTGAGACAGTATTTAAGGAGACTGATTATGATGCAGAGGCATTTGCCGATGAAGATAATGACCGTATTCTGGATTTAGAGGACAGATGTTTAGGTACGCCATACGGTGTTGCTGTTGACTCATTAGGATGTCCGTACGATAAAGATAAGGATGGCGTATTTGATTATCTTGATAAAGAGACAAACACAAAATATGGTGCTCCGGTTGATGCAGATGGTGTTACAATAAGTGACGATGTTTTACACAGCAGTCTGTTTGATAATGATGCTGTAGACAGAGATCAGGCATACATGATACCTTTGGTAAAGAACTGGACACGTTTTGGAGCAAACAGTAAAAAGGTTAAGATACCAGAGAAATTTATGGTAGCTGATAAGAATAAAGATGGATATATATCGTATGAGGAAATTATGGATTTAATTGATGCATTCTTTGATAAAAAGACTAAGTTTACCGCCGATGATATATATGAACTTAACGAATTTTTCTTTGCACAATAAAACAACTAACCAGAATATAAAAAAAGGTGTTGAACTTAATCAACACCTTTTTTATTAAATATTTTCCTGAATAAAACAGAAGTTATAACTATCTGCAATAGCCTCTTTTCAATGGCTTCTGCTCTTATATATTAATCTTTTTTACTCTGTCCATCTCACGTTTCATATCCTTTGTTCTAAGATCATCTCTTTTATCGTGAGTCTTTTTACCTTTTCCAAGAGCAATCTCCATCTTTACCCATCCTCTGTCGTTAATAAACATGCGTGTTGCTACAATAGTATATCCCTTTTCTTGTGTGGCTTTTAGCAGTTTATTCAGCTCTTTTCTTTTAAGAAGTAATTTACGCTCTCTTTTAGGAACATGATTGTTTATATTGCCCCAATAGTACTCTGCAATATGCATTCCCTTAACCCAAAGTTCGTTATTATGAAAAAAACAGTACGAATCAACCAGACTAGCTTTACCCATTCTTATTGATTTTACTTCGGTTCCGTCAAGTTCAATACCTGCAATATATTTCTCTATGAACTCAAAATTATGCGATGCCTTTTTATTTTTTATATGTATATCTTTCATCTTTTTACTCTTTCTTTTCAGTGGTCAGATGTAACTCGCATAATTTGTCATTCTTTTAATTATGCACCGTTTCATTATTCTAACACTTCTGTTTATAAATAGCAATATAGCTACATTTTGTAACTACACACTACAATTTACTTTAACAGAACTCTTTTAATTTCTGTTCAGATTAGTAATAATTTAGCTTACAAACAGATTACTGCTCTTATAGAACATACTGAAAGCTCCGTTGAACATAAGTTTTATTAACAGCCCTGTAACAATTGCTACTATAAATGTAACAATTACAAGAGCAGTTCTTTTATCGCTGCTAAGCTCTTTTTCTCTCTCAAAAGCCTTCCAGAATATGTATACAGAATATAATCCTAATATATTAACAAATCCCAGATTGTAATGCAGCGAGGCTATGATCTCACTTAAAACAACCGGAGTAAAAGTATATATAATAGTATCAGCACATCTGTTTACATTATTATCTATATTAAACTTGGCTGCTATCTCTCTGTACAGATATATAGTTACAATAATCCATGCAATAAACGACAAAATAACTGTCAGATTTTGAGATATTATGTATAGCAAAGATTCATTACTACCAAAAAAGTAGTTGCCAATAAACAGTGTTACAAACCAAACAATAAGAAGAGGAGCCAGAAAGCCTTTAAGTGTATTAATAAAAGTTGTATTACTTGCATTGTCATCACTCCAAAACTGTTCTGGTGTTCTTATTATCAGCTTTACTTTGTCAAAAATATCTTTTATTTCCATAGTATAATTATCGGTATGCAAATTTAGTTTATTTTTGTCAGATTAATAAATTAATATGCAATTCATGAACTCAAAATATAATCTGATAACCATACTCGGACACACTGCTGCCGGAAAAACATCTGTTGCAACTAATCTGGCATCAAGAATTAACGGCGAGATAATTAGTGGCGATTCAAGACAGGTATACAGAGGGATGGATCTGGGTACTGGTAAGGATCTTGAAGATTATATAGTTGGAGGTAAGGAGATACCTTATCATCTTATAGATATAGCTGATCCGGGATACGAATATAATGTATATGAGTTTCAGCACGATTTTTTTAAAGCATTTGGCGATATAGTTAACCGCGGTGCATTTCCTGTATTATGCGGTGGAACTGGTTTGTATGTTGAATCAGTTATAAGAGGATATGATTTGCCTTATGTACCGGCTAACGAGGAGCTGAGAGCAACGCTAAAGAGCAGATCGCTTGAGGAACTGACAGATATACTGAAATCGTACAGAGAGTTACACAATACATCAGATACAGAGACAATAAGAAGAGCTATAAGAGCTATTGAGATTGAGGAGTATTTAAAAAATAATCCGCCAAAAGAGTCTGAGAAGTTACCAGCAATTAATAGCCTGATTATTGGTGTTAAGTATAACAGAGAAGTACGCCGACAGAGAATAACCGAACGCCTGAAGCAGCGTATTGAGGAGGGAATGATTGAAGAGGTTAAAGGATTGATTGACTCTGGAGTTGATCCTGATAAACTTATATATTATGGCTTAGAGTATAAGTACCTTACTCTGCATGTTATGGGCGAGCTTAGCAAAGAGGAGATGTTTGATAAACTGAATATCGCTATTCATCAGTTTGCTAAGAGGCAGATGACATGGTTCAGACGAATGGAGCGTAATGGAATAAAAATTAACTGGTTACCTGAAGAGGGTGATCTGTCAACGAAGATTGATTATATACAGCAATTAATGAACGGTTAATCATGGTTTATTAATTGTGAAATAGTTTGTTGATAACAATTTTGTTTAGATATAAGATGAGCAGATGTGTAATATTATACATATCTGCTTTTTTATTACAAAATGCATTATTACAGAAAGTTATGGTGTTTTAGCTTTTCCCTCTGTTAAAAAAAGTACTTTCATCACTATCGCGCAAAATTTTCATCCCGATAGAAATTTTGCTCCATCCCGATGAAAGTTTTTTTTCTTCCCGATCAAAATATTATTTCATCCCGATGAAAGTTCTCTTCCGTCCCGATGAAAATATTACTCCTTCCTGAAGGAAATATTGTTTCATCACTGTGAAATTATTTTTTTGTGCCTGTTAAATTATAACTCAGCATGGTATGTTTTTTTGTACAAACAGAACAGACAGTTAATTACTCTGAAATAGGATAAAAAAATAGCTGCCATGATAATAGCAGCTTGTTGTATTTAAAAATTTTATTGTTTCTGAAATTATATTTTGCCTATCAGAATATTTGAATCGGAGAGCTCTTCTTCAGCTTTAAGTTGATCCATAATCTTATCCAGATTAAGTTTAGTATCGTTAGTGTTAATAAAGTTCTTATTAATACCCAACGACTCAAACTTATATATAATATCAGATATCTTTACTTTGGACGGATCGGTTGTTGGCAGATAACATTTGTGTTTTACTTTTCCGATTTTTACCTCTGTAATAAGTTTAGTCTTTATAATAAACTGCAACGATTCATTTATAATAATTACAGGCAACCCGAGTTTCTTCTCAAGTGCTCTGCTGCTAATTGGTTGTTTATCGTCTAAAAAGTTTTTAATAATGTAAGTGTACACTACAAGCAGAACCCTTTTTTTGTTTCTCCAGCTCAAATTATCAAATGAAATATCGTTATCTATATGTCGTTTATGCTGAAGGTTAAAAGATATCTCGGCACCCAACAGAACAATAAGCCAACTTAAATTAAGCCATATAAGCAGTAATGGAATTGCTGCAAAACCACCATATATTGAGTTGTATTTATTTACACCAATCTGAAAATGTATATATCCCCACTGTGTTAACTGAAAAGCTGTTCCGGCAATAATTCCGGCAATTATTGCCGACGATGGTTTCACCTTTGTATTTGGCATTATCATATATACAAGCGATAATAACATCCAGAGCAGAACGTATGGTATAAGCTTTAACAGGAACGATATAAACGGAGTAAGATAGCCTAGTACAGTTATCTCTTGTGCTGCTTTATTTAATTCAGTTGATATAAATACGTTGGTACTACTTACAACAATAATAAGTACGGGTGCAATAAATAGTATAGAGAAATAATCGGCAAATTTTCTTGACCATGTTCTGGCTCTGGTTACACCCCAAATTGAGTTAAATGAGCTCTCAATATTACTTAACACTTTAAGAACCGACCAGAACAGAACAACAAAACCTACTCCGGCAATAAAACCACCCTTTGCATTCTCTAATAGTTTTCTTGAGAATGTAAGTGTCCATTCAAGAATCTCTTTCTGTTCGCTAAAATTCTGATAAAAGTAATTTTCAATTGATGATTCTACGCCAAATCCTTTAGAGATACCAAATATAAGAGCCATAATAGGCACAAGCGATAATACTGTGTAGTATGTTAACGATGCGGCTTTTTGTGGTACATTATCTCTGGTATATGATTTTAGTGTAGTAATTGTAATCCGGAACGACTTAATTAACAGCGATATTAACCTGTGTTTTCTGGCTGTATTTATATTCCAGATATCCTCCTCAATAAACTTTATTACTCTTTTTATCATTGTTATGTATCTCTCTTTTTTTAGTAAAAATAGTAAAAGTTTTAACTATTTAAATTTGTGATATATTTGCAGCATACTACAATATATTAACGTATAGTTACCATTTGTGTTAAGAAATTGTTGTTTAATTTTGATTTACAGAAGATAGATGAATATACTTGACTTTATGCCACTACTCAGCTTAATAACCGGAGCATTACTAGTGGTATTTATAGCATTCAGAAAATACGGACTTGCTTCGAGAAAACGTTTAAAGACTGTTTTAACTCTTTTGGTATTCTGTTACACATTTGTTTCATTAGATTATTATCTGTTCTCTATAAACGTTGATGATAAGTATATTGGAGGATCATATCTGTTCTTTCATCTGATAGGTTTTCTGTTTTATTATTTCGTATCGCTGTTTATAAACAGACCCATTAAGCTGATGAAGTGGATAGTAATTTGGGTTTTGTATACAATTGTGAGACTGGTATACCTTATTCTGTTTTTCCCTACAGATACAATAAGTGAATATTTTGCAGGGTACAATAATTTTAACCGGACTCTTGAGATAGAGTATATTATAACCAGTACGGTAAATATAATTTTGATGATACTTGCTTACAGAGAATTGGTAAAAACTCCAACCTGTATAAAGGCAGATAAAAAGACGTTTATATATGAAAAGTGGATAAGGCTTACAATTGTATCTAATATTGTTGTTATGGCATTGCTGCTCATTAGTTCTTTTATATATACAATATTTAGTGTTGATGCCTTTTTATACGTTAAAATAGAGATGCTTATATATGCTATATTTATGTATACGTTAATATTCTCTATGTTACAATTTCCTGTTTTTGTGTATACCGGTAAATATGATGATCTGTCAGAAAATGTTAAGCAGAAATATAATAACTCTACACTTACAAACTCAGATGAACTGTACACCGAAATATTAAATGTTGTTAATGACGAGAAACTATATCTTGAGTTTGGGTTAAAGATGAACACCATTGCCGTAAAGCTTGACAGAACAGTTCATCATATTTCGCAGGCAATAAATGAGAATGCCCAAATGAGTTTCCCTGATTTTATTAATAAACTTAGGGTAGATAGAGCAAAAGAACTTTTACTGAAACCGGAACCGGATACTGTTTTTGCAATAGCTCTTGATGTAGGTTTCAACAGTAAGGCAACATTTTATACAGCTTTCAGAAAATTTACCGGACAAACACCAACTGAGTTCAGAAAATCGAATACTAAGTAACTTATATACTATCAGTTGTTTGATGGTTGTAAATTATAGTGAAGGATACAATTGTTTGTTCCGTATTATAGTACAGGACAGTTAAAACTCTGAGCTTATTTAGATTTGCATTATATATTCCAATAGATAATCCAGTGTTGGTTTATATAATATTCCTATTTGTTATGAGCTGTCAGACATGTTAAAAGCATTACAGTATGTATATGTTTTTGTCTGATTAAAGTTTGGTTTGTTGTAAGATATCACAATCTTATTTTTCAAATGTCTATGCATATATGCATAAACCATTTCAGAAGCCTCGCTGTTATTCGGTGGGGCTCTGTTTTTTAAACTCTTGTAAAAATATTCAGTCTATTGTATAATTTGACATTTTTGTTTTGTAATTAAACATTAAATAGTCTTAGATTTATAGCAGTTAACATTCACTATTAATATATAACTATGAGAACCTTTATTTTTTGTTTGTGTGTTTTGCTGGTTACAGGTTGTGCTTCTGTTCCAGATAAGAGTTCGTTGTTTGAAGCAATTGATAACAGCGATGTTAAGAGTGTTGAGAAGTATCTGAAGGGTGTAAAGAATATTAATGAACTTCATCCGGAAGATAGTATAACTCCATTATGTTATGCTATATATAAAGGAGAGAAAGATATAGCCGTTAGTATATCAGAAACAGACGGAGCATTAACAGGTTTTGATGATAACAACAACCCATTGTTGACTGCCATAATGATGAAAGAGTATGATCTGGCTGCAAAATTTATTAACGATGGTATTGATATAAACAGGTGCGATATAGAGGAGAATAGTGCATTGATATATGCTGTGCGCAGACGCAGTATAGAGATGGTTGATCTTCTTGTTGAAAAAGGGTTGGATATAAACCTTAAGAATATTCATGGCTACACAGCAAAGGATTATGCTATCTTGTCGGGCAAGAAACCTGTTGAAGATTATATTACAAAACTGGGTGGAGAGACATATTATAAACCTTTTAAAGATGCTGTTGACGGACCTTTCTTTGAATATAATAACGATACGGTAACAGGATATTATATAAGGCATTCTGAAGCTGAGGGAAAAACATATGTTGATAAAAAGATCCTGAACTCAAATGATAAAAAGATTAAAGGATGGGGCGGAGATGACTCTTATTACGACATATCAGCACCAACAATAGAGAAATCGGCATATGATAATGTAAATCGTATTCTTGCTATTGGCGATATTCACGGACAATACGACAGATTGATAAAAAATCTGAAGGGTAATAGTGTTATAGATAATGATCTTAACTGGATTTATGGAGATTCACACTTAGTATTTGTGGGTGATATTTTTGATAGAGGAGATAAAGTAACAGAGGCATTATGGCTTATCAGAAAACTGGAAAAGCAGGCAGAGGCTAAAGGAGGTAAGGTTCATCTGCTAATTGGTAACCACGAGAATATGGTTCTGAAAAACGACTTGAGATATATTGCTCCTAAGTATTATGCATTGTCATATAATTCAGGAGTTACATTCAGTCAGATGTTTGGTGAAAACAGCTTTTTAGGACAATGGCTCAGATCAAAGAATGTGGTTATGAGAATTAACGATATAGCCTTTTGTCATGGAGGAATATCTAAAGATTTATCTGATACAGGGATGACATTTGAAGAGATAAATAGTATGTTCAGAGATATACTTAACGGAGAGACAATGGATAAGGATTTAATGAAACTTCTTATGCGTAGTAAAGGACCTATTTGGTACAGAGGTTATTTCAAGGACAACGATATTGATGTTGCAGCAATCTTAAAAAAGTACAATGCAAACTATGTTGTTGTTGGGCACACAGAGGTTGAATCATTAAATTTTGTGAACAATTATCCTGTTATTGGTGTTAATATACCACTTTGGAACAACAGTGTGCCAAATCAGGCACTTCTGATAGAAAACGGCAAATTCTACAGAGTGGTTGAAGGAACAACTGTTGAGGAGTTGACATTGTAGTGAACTTACTATTTTACCTTATTAATTTATATTTTTCGGCTTCGTATATGGGAATATACGAAGCCGATTTTTTTATTTTACAGGATTATTTACCTTTTCTCTATAGCTCTTAACCAGATTAATAGTGTGATCAAGTAGTGTATTATCACCAGCTCTACCGTGACCCGGAATTATTACCTCTGCATTGCCATATTTAGCTTTTACAATCTCTACAGTTTTATCCCACTCGTCAATAACCGCATCTGTTATACTGCCCAGATTATTTGATCGTTTGCTTTTAATAAGGCATCCTCCAAACAGAATCTTTTTTTCAGGAATATATACTACAATATTGTCGGCAGTATGTCCTGCACCAAAGTAGTTGCATATTATATCAGTGTTCTCAAAATTCAGCTTTAACTGTTTGGCAAATGTTTTATCTGCTACAGTGAGTTTGTGCTCTATACATCTCTTTTTTGTCTCTTTACCTGATATTGTATTAACATCTTTTGTTTTAAGAAAGTCAATACCACCCATACAATCCTCATGATAATGACCAATAATAAGGTTCTTTACACTACAGTTTAGTGAGTCTCTGAGATAGTTATAGAGTTGCTCAGTTAATTCGTTATTCCACGGAGTATCTATCATTAACGCAGATCCGTTTTTTATCATAACCAAACCATTGGCAGATACCCTTCCGTAGGACTCAATATTGGTAAATGTGGTATGTATAAATACAGAATCTTTAAGGTGAAACATATAAATGTCGTTATTCACCTTTGTCATTTGTCCATATCCCTCTTTTGCAGGGAGTAAAGCTAATAGTAGCAGTGCCGAGATAATAAATTTTCTAACCATAACAGATTTTTATCTTAAAGTTACCAAATACTAATATTAGATTGTACTATAATCTGATGATTTTTGTATGTTTTCTGAAGTGAAAATTTCTTTGATTATGTATTGCTTTCAGTTTCGTTCATGAACATCTCTTTTTTTATAATTCTTACCTTACGTTTAATAAACTTCTTCCATTTTGGAGTGATAAACTGTTTAGAGCTGCTTAAGGCAAGTTGAAAATAGTGCAGAGCCATTTTGTTGTTGTTCAAATGTTCATGATATATTATTCCAATTTCAGCATAATAGTAGTATGTCATAAAATACATATTATCCTCTATGCATAATAATTTGTAACAATTAATTGCGTCATACCATCTCTTGTTTATCTCATAAGCTTTTGCCAGATCTTTATAAATGCTTAACTTTTTATTTGTATCTGTGTTAAAATTGTGTTTTGTCTTTATGGCAAAAATGAGTGTTGAATCGTTGTTTTTCTCTTTTATATATAGTCTGGTAAGTTTAGATACAACATCAAGTGCCAGAGTATCTATATTATAAGCCTTTAATAGTAGTTTTTTAGCCTTGCTTAATTTGTTAGTTTCAAGATATGAACTACCTAATGATATAAGAGTTGGATAGTAGTAATCAAGAGAGGGTTTATTGCTTAAGGTCTTTTCATAGTACGGAATAGCTAAATAGAGATGATTATATCCGGCATGAAACTCTGCTAAATTGTAATATGCAATGGCATTCTCAGGATTTGATTTAATAGCGCTTTCAAGCACAATTATTGCAGAATCCTTTTTTCTAATTGAGGAGTATATTGTACTCAAATATTCATAATTAACAATATTGGTAGGATCAAATTCAATAGCCTTTTTAAAGTAGGGAATACTATTTCTTTTTTGTTTTAACCTGATGTAACATCTGCCAATTTTCTGTTTAGTATAAGCGTTATGGTTATATAAACTATCCATAACAAGATAGTTATGTAAAGCATTTTTGTAATTTTCTTTCTTGAAATATAGTTCGGCAAGATTTTTTGTTAGTTTGTAACTTACATTTGTTCGGTTTTCAATCTTTGTTAAAGCATCAATTGCTATGTCGTATTTCTTCAGTTTACTATAAACAATACCTATTTCATACAGTACTTTCTCATTAAATTCAGATGAATCTATGCTTTTGAGTATAGTTAAAGATTTGTTGATTTGATTATTTAACCTGTAAGCTTTAGACAGAGATAATTTTACAGGAGTATTATGAGTCTCACTTTCTAATATTTTAGTAGCATAGTTAATTGCGTTATGTAACTCCCCGTTAATGATTAACGAATCTATAGTTCTGTTACTTTGTTGTGTATAGGCTATACTTGTAATAATAAACAAGTGTAACAATAGGTATAATTTCTTCATTATGTAATTAGTTAGTTTGTATACGGTTTGAGAGTCTTTAAATGTAATGAAAATTACTGTAACAGGTTATCTGCCCTCTGTTTTTATATTAATCTAATATGTTGTATTTTTACATCAAATATTTAAACCTGAAGAATGTTTTTTGTTGGTCAATTCTCGTCGCAGTTACCGGTTATTCTGGTAATTATACTGTACCTGTTCAGCATGTCCGGTATAATTGGGGGCAAAGAGTGTGCGCAGGAGATAGATGACGAGGTAGTTTGTGATAACTATAATAGCCCGGCAGAATTTACTTCAGAAACAGGTTACGATATAAATGGTAAATCGTCGTTTGAATATACTGATAGAGTTATTCAGGATATAGGAATTGGTATATTTCATTTGCAGTATCTGTTCAAGATATCAAATTACTACAGTTTCAGCGATAAACATATAGATAAATCAAGTCTGTTTCATAGACCACCACCGGTTGCTATTTCTTTTTAAATAAGTTGTGAATTATTCAACAATACATTGTGATCGTTGTTGTAATCTTGTATCTTAATATTGTTACAGAAATAGTTTTTATATGATTAGTATATTAGGTATTAATTATAAATCAGCACCAATTGAGGTGCGTGAGAAATTTAGTATACCGGAAAGTGATATCTTACCATTTTCAGAGCGACTTATAAAGAAGTATAACTTCAGTGAGATAGTAATATTATCAACCTGTAACAGAACAGAGATATATTATTACCAGAACTACTATAAATCAAAAGAGTCTACAGATATTCTTCTTAGAGAATTAATTGATTTTAAGAAAGCTGAAGGAGTAAGTACAGATGGCTTTTACTCGTATCATGACAAAGATGCAGTTGAACATCTGTTTACAGTTACATCCGGAATAGACTCAATGGTTATTGGCGAGGATCAGATAATAGGGCAGGTAAAGAGTGCTTATATGTACTGTACAGAGGTTCATCTTACCAGTGCTATATTAATGAGACTGTTTCAGAAATCGTTTGAAGCTGGTAAACGAGTACGTACAGAGACATCTATAAGAAAAGGTGCTACCTCAGTAAGTCAGGTTGCTTCTGATTTATGCTACGAGTTTTTTGACTCTGTAGATGATAAAAATGTAATGCTTATTGGTGCCGGAGAGACGGGTGCACTTACAGCCAATATACTTACGCGAAAAGGAATAGGGAGCTTTACTGTAACAAACAGAACCTATAGTAAAGCTGAGAAAGTAGCGTCAGATTTTGGTGGTAAAGCAATACCATTTAATGAGTTTGCATCAGAGATATCAAACTACGATATAATATTGGTTGCAACAGGATCGCAAACACCAATAGTTACCGAGAATATTATACGTAGTAACTTCAGTCACTCAGAGAGTAACAGGCAACTTATAATAGACCTGTCTGTACCGCGAAATGTAGAGCAGAGTGTTGGTGGTATTAAAGGGGTTAAGCTATTTGCTGTTGACGATCTGATGGAGGTTATACAGCGTAATCAGAAAAAGAGATTAACCTGTGTTGATTCTGCAAAAGTTATAATTGACGAGGTTGTTGATGATTATATGAATTGGTTATCTACACGATCGTTAAAACCTGCAATAAGTACTATAGTAAGTAATCTGGAACTTGTAAACAGAATAGAGGTAGAGTCTTTTTATAAGGCAAATACGCCTGAAGAGAAACATATAATAAGTGAATATGGTACCCATCTTACCAAGAAATATAGCAGAATACTTATTAAGAATCTGAAAAGTATGGCAGATGATGGAAAGAATTCAGGTTATCTTGAATTTGTAAATGATCTGTTTAAAATGAGCTAGATTGGAACTAAATAAACTATATTTAGTAAAAAAATATACTGTAAGTGAATAAGGAAAAAATAGTTATTGGTACAAGAGGCAGTAAGTTGGCTCTGTATCAGGCTGAGCGTGTTAAATCTGAACTTGAAAGGCACTACCCTGATTTAACAGCTGAGTTAAAAATAATAAAAACAAAGGGCGATAAAATACTTGATGTAGCCCTGTCTAAGATAGGTGATAAAGGACTGTTTACTAAGGAAATTGAGATAGCTCTGTTAAACGGAGATATTGATATTGCAGTACATAGCCTTAAGGATTTACCAACAATGTTGCCTGAGGGTATGGTTTTAGGAGGTGTTCTTGAGCGTGGAGAGATAAGAGATGCGCTTGTATCCAGAAGAGGAAAGAAGCTTGCAGACCTTACTTCAAATGACGTTATAGCAACATCTAGTTTGAGGCGCAGTTCTGCATTACTCAGATATAATAAAGATCTGAATATTATAGATATAAGAGGAAACGTTAATAGTCGTCTGGAAAAAATGGAGAACGGATATTGCGATGCTATGATTATGGCGGCAACGGGTCTCGAACGTCTTGGATTAGATAAGTATATAACAGAGTATCTTGATCCGGAGGTTATAATTCCGGCGGTTAGTCAGGGTGCTATAGCACTTGAGATAAGAGAGAATGATACCAGAATACAGACCATTGTTGATGGTATAAATCATTATGATACATTAAATGCAGTTCTTGCAGAGAGAGCATTTCTGCGTACGCTTCAGGGCGGATGTCAGGTTCCGGTGGGATGTTACTCTGTAATGAGTAACGATGTTATAGAACTAACAGGAATAGTATCGTCTCTTGATGGTAACAGTTTTGTAAAATCGTCAATAACCGGATCTTGTAGTAACACAGAGGAGTTAGGTGTTAAACTTGCAGAAGATCTTATTGATAAAGGTGCAGAGACAATACTTACAGAGATAAGAGATCATCTAAATAGTAATGCCTAAAACATTCAGATGTGTTACTAAAGGACAGATATTTTATATATACAAAGTCAGAGGGCGACTCTTCTGTATTGAATAATATTATATCGGAAAATGGTGGGTTATTAGCTCATCTTCCGATGATTGAAATTAAGTTCAGACAGATTGATGAAGAGGAGCAGAGGCTTTTGCACTCTATTTATCAATACAACTGGATAATACTTACAAGCTCAAATGCAATAAAGTATCTTTTTCAGCAACTTGATTATTATGGTATTGATAAGTCGGTATTAGATAATACCAAATTTGCTGTTGTAGGTCAACAGACAGGAAAAACACTGGCAAGTTACGGGTATAATTACAGCTATATTAATAGTGGTCAGACAGGAGAGCAGTTTGCAAAAGAGCTGGATCAGCTATTTGATGATAATATAAAAGCTCTTTATCCAACAGGAAACCTTACAAGATATAATATGGAAAAGGTTCTTGGTGATAGGGTGAAGAGGATTAATGTTTATAATACATTAATGCCGGATATCATTGATAATGATATATTAACTAATATCAGAAGCAATAAATATGACATGCTGATATTTACCAGCCCTTCAGGGTTTAATAATCTTATTACGCTACTGAACGGAAGTACGAGTCTGTCTGATATTCGTTCGGTATGTATTGGCACAACAACACAGCAGGCTATGCAAAAGCAGGGTGTTGAGCCTTTAGCTGTTGCAAAAACTGCAAATGCTAAAGGTATAGGACAAGCTATTTTAAATTATTATGAATCAATTAAAAAATAAAACTATATAATTATGAATTTTCCAACTACACGCCTAAGACGCATGCGTTACTCAGAGGTAACCCGAAATATGATAAGAGAGACAGAACTTACAGCAAATGATCTTGTTATGCCGTTGTTTGTATGTCCTGGTGAGAATGTAAAGAACCCTATAAGCTCAATGCCCGGAAATTCGCAACTATCTGTTGACCTTCTTGTAAAAGAGTGTAAGCGTTTATATGATATGGGTGTTCAGTCAGTATTACTATTTGGTATACCAGAGAGTAAAGATGAGCACGGACATGTAGCATGTAACGATCATGGAATAGTACAAAAAGCAATGCGTGCAATAAAAAAGGATGTACCAAACCTTTACCTTATTGCAGATATATGTAATTGTGAGTATACCACTCACGGACATTGCGGTACAATTGTAGATGGAGACGTAGATAACGATCTTACATTAGAGACCCTTGCAAGTCAGGCTGTATCGTTGGTTAAGAATGGTGCAGATATGGTTGCTCCAAGCGATATGATGGACGGGCGTGTTGCACGTATTCGCGAGGCTCTTGATGAGGCCGGTTATACAAAAACACCTATTATGTCGTATTCTGCAAAGTATGCTTCTGCATTTTACGGACCTTTCAGAGAGGCTGCAGAGAGTGCTCCTCAGTTTGGTAACCGTGCAACATACCAGATGGATCCGGCAAATACAGATGAGGCATTAAGAGAAGTGGAACTTGATATTTTTGAAGGAGCAGATGTTGTAATGGTTAAACCTGCATTGAGTTATCTTGATGTAATTAATCGTGTAAAAACAGAGTTTAATATGCCGGTTGCTGCATATAATGTGAGCGGAGAGTTCTCTATGGTAAAAGCTGCTGCTGCAAACGGATGGATTGATGAGAAGAGAATTGTAAAAGAGATTCTGACATCGATTAAACGTGCCGGAGCAGATATAATAATTTCATATCACACACAGGATATAATAAGCGATCTAAAGAGATAAAAACAATGGAGTTTAAGAATAGTATAAAGGCCTTTGAACAGGCTAAGAAAAGCATCCCGGGTGGTGTAAACTCACCTGTAAGATCATTTAATAGTGTAGGAAGTAATCCTGTATTTATTAAAAAGGCATTCGGGTCGCATATTGAAGATATTGATGGTAATGACTATGTTGACTATGTTGGCTCATGGGGACCAATGATATTGGGACATGCACATCCAGACGTAATAAAAGCTGTTCAGGATACTGCTGTAAACGGAACAAGTTACGGTGCCCCTACAGAGGTTGAGACAGAGATGGCAGAGCTTATAAGGAGCATGATGCCATCAATTGAGATAGTACGTATGGTAAACTCGGGTACAGAAGCAACAATGAGTGCTTTGCGTCTTGCCAGAGGATATACAGGAAGAAGATTTATTATAAAGTTTGAAGGATGTTACCACGGACATGGCGACAGCTTTCTTATAAATGCAGGTTCAGGTGCATTAACAATGGGAGTACCTAACTCTCCCGGAGTAACAGAAGGTACTGCAAGCGATACATTACTTGCTAAGTTTAATGATCTGGAATCGGTTAAATCTCTGTTTGAGAAATATGGAGATCAGATTGCCGGATTAATAATAGAACCTGTAACCGGTAATATGGGTGTTGTTGTGCCGAATAAGGAGTTTATACAGGGAGTTCGTGATGTATGTACTCAGTATGGTGCACTACTTATATTTGATGAGGTAATGACTGGTTTCCGTCTTGCAAAAGGTGGAGCACAAGAGATACTTGGTATTACTCCGGATATTACCACAATGGGTAAAATAATCGGGGGTGGACTTCCGGTTGGAGCTTATGGAGGTAAGCGTGAGATTATGGAACATGTGGCTCCGGCAGGTCCGGTTTATCAGGCAGGTACACTTTCAGGTAATCCCCTTGCTATGTCGGCAGGACTTACAACTCTTAAGTTATTGAATGAAACACCTGATTTTTATAATACGCTAGAGGCTAAAGCAGAGAAACTTGTATCTGGTTTGCAGAATGTTATTGATGAACTTCAGTTTCCGGCAGTGATAAACAGAGTAGGCTCTATGTTTACACTGTTCTTTACAGATCAGGATAAAGTTGAATCTTTTGAAGATGTTAAGAGATGTGATACAGCCCGTTTTGCAAAGTTCTTTGATAAATCGTTACAAGCAGGTATATATCTTGCACCATCGCAGTTTGAGGCAGGATTTATGTCTATAGCACATACCAATGCTGATATTGATAAGACAATTGAGGCAAGCCGTAAGGCTCTTGAAGAGTTAAAAGCTGAATTATAGAAACAATTGTTATGCAGAGTAATATATTCATAGATACGTTAAATGGACGCAAAACAGAGCGTCCTCCTGTTTGGTTTATGCGTCAGGCAGGACGAATACTACCATCATATCTGGCAATAAAAGAGAAGTATACTTTTTGGCAGATGATGAAGAAGCCGGATATTGCGGCAGAGGTTACTCTGTTACCAATAGATGACCTTGGTGTTGATGCGGCTATACTTTTTTCTGATATACTGATTGTTCCTTATGCAATGGGAATGGGGCTTGATTTTACAGATAATGGTCCTGTATTTGAGAAACCTCTGGTTCAGGTTAGCAATCCATCTGCAAAACTAAAACCTGATGCATCAAAATTTGGGTATGTTTATGATGTTATTGATAAGATAATAGAGACAAAACCAAAGCAGACTCCTCTTATTGGTTTCTGTGGATCTCCATTAACAGTATTGTGTTATATGCTACAGGGACTTGGGAAGAATACCGATTTTCCGGAAGCAATGAAGTTTATTTACTCTGATAAAAAAGAGACAAAGAGACTTGTTGACGCTATAACAGACTTGTCAATAGAGTATGCTATGGGACAGATAGAGCATGGTGTAGAGGCGTTTCAGCTTTTTGAGACACATGCTGGAATTTTGCCGTGGGAGATGTACAAAGAGTTGTTTCTTCCGGCAGTAAAGAGAATAGCGGACGCTGTAAGGTCAAAGAATATTCCATTTATCTATTTCCCTAAAGGTATTGGAACGGGGCTTATAGATATAAACAGAGATTATTGCGACTTTGTTAGTATTGATTGGCAGACTCCTTTAAAGACAGCAAGAATTCTTGTTGATGATGAGGTAGGACTGCAAGGAAATATTGATCCAAGACTGTTATATGCCTCAAAAGAGGAGATTGAAACGGTTCTTAATGGTTATCTTGATTTTGGTAGAGATAATGATAAATGGATCTTTAATCTGGGGCATGGTTTTATGCCAGGTTTGCCTGTTGATAATGCTAAGTTTATAGTAGACTGGATTAAGTCAGCAGAATGGAGAAGATGATTTTTAAGTTGTAATATATTGATACCCGGTGCTTACCGGGTATTTTTTTATCTAAAAATTATTTTATACCTTTAGGTATAATACCAAATGGTATAATACCATTTGGTACTAAAAATTAACTTGTAAAATTATGCCTACACAAAAGAAATCTCCATTTATTTATGGCTCTACAGTAAGTGTAAATTCATTTACAGATAGAGAAGAGGATAGTAAAAAACTATTTAATAATCTGGTTTTAGGTATAAACTCAATATTAGTTTCACCCAGACGTTGGGGTAAATCTTCGTTAGTAGAGAAGGTTATTAATGATATAAATAGAGAACGAAAAGATATAAAGACAGTTCTTATTGATATGTTTACAGTATCGTCAGAAGAGGAGTTTCTTGAACTGTTTACCAGAGAGGTGATAAAAGCATCAGCAACAAAATGGGAAGAGTGGGTTAATAACGGAACAACTTTCTTTAAAAAGCTTATTCCTACAATAAATATAGGATTAAATCCTGCTACAGATTTCTCTGTAAGCTTTAACAGAGAGGAGCTGATTAAACATAAAGATGAGATTCTTAATCTTCCTGAGATTATATCAAAAAAGAAGGGCGTAAGATTTGTTATTGCTCTTGATGAGTTTCAGAACATTGCAATGTTTACCGATTATCAGAATCTTGAGAAGAGAATGAGAGCTATATGGCAGAGACAAAAGAGTGTCTCTTACTGCCTTTTTGGTAGTAAACGGCATATGATGACTGATATCTTTGATAACTCATCAAAGCCATTCTATAGATTTGGTGATATTATATGGTTGCAGAAAATTGAACGCAATAAATGGGTAGATTTTATTGTATCAGGATTTCAGACTACAGGTAAGAGAATTACAGATGATGAGGCAGAGTATATAGCACGATTAATGAAAGATCATTCTTGGTATGTACAGCAGTTATCGCACTATACATGGTCTAAGGTACGTACAGTTGCAACAAAAAAGCATATAAAGAGTGCTTTGCAAGAGGTGATATATGCAAATACTCCTCTTTATCAGCGAGAGATTGAGGTGATAAGCTCAACACAACTTAATTTGTTAAAGGCTGTTGCAAGAAATGAGCAGAAACTGACAAGTGCACAGATAATGCAGGAGTATAAATTAGGTACGCCGCGTAATGTGTTAAAAAATAAGAAGATATTGATTAATAATGATATTATTGATGGGCCTAAAGGAAAACTGGAGTTTCTTGATCCTGTATTTGAACTCTGGTTTAAAAAGGTGTTTTTTGGAGAGGATTATATGGCTATAATTTAGATATCAGAAGGCTATGTGTATAACCTTCTGATTATTATCTTTAGCATTTATTACAACTCTTACATCTGTTTTCTGTAACTATATTCTGATAGTTTACAGTGTTACCGAATATTGATATTATAGGGCTTTTTATCTCAAACTTATTTTGTAGCAGTTCAGAAATATTGGTTTTTAGAACCTCCTGATCAGGCATTGATGCATTATGAACAATAGCAACAGGATAATCTTCAGGATATCCTGAATCAAGATATTTTTTTGCAACATCTAATATATTCTTAGCGCCCATATAATATACAGATGTGTCTGATTCTAATAGTTTGTAACTTGATTTACCATGTGCAGTACCAAATGCCACTGATGATGATACTCCTCTGTGAGTAAGTGGTATTCCGCTATATGCAGCAGCAGCAATTGCCGATGTTATTCCTGGTATTATCTCTGCGCTTATACCTCTCTCTTCAAGATACATCTTCTCTTCACTACCTCTTCCGAATATTAAAGGATCTCCACCTTTTAATCGCACAACCATTTTGCCCTGTTTTGCAGCCTGGTACAGTACCTCATTAATCTCATCCTGATTCTTATGATGATTACCTCTTCTTTTACCTACATATACCTTTTCGGCACCATATTTATCCAGTGATGTGCAGTCAAGCAGATCGTCATAAAATATTATATCGGCTTCGTGGCACAGATCATTTGCTCTGATAGTCATAAGGTCAGGATTACCCGGACCAAAGCCAACAAGAAACACCTTTCCTCTGTTGTTGGCTCTTTTCTCTCTGTATATTTCAAGTCGTTTCAGAAGACCTTTAATACGATTCCTTAATTTTATAGTGGATTTTTTGTCTCTGTCTGTAGAGTTAACAGATACTCTGAACTTACTATCTTGTGTAATAGCAGATGAGATGAAATCTGACTTATCAGGCTCATCTGTTCTGTTACAAAGTATATTTAGTTTATCAGCATCGGCTGATATTTTATTATTTACAGATGTATCATCGGTACATGCATATACCATAAATGCATCTTTTATATCATCGCTGTTATACTCTTTAATTATAACATTTATACTGTAAGAGTTTAACTCCTCTTTCACATCTGGTGATATAACTGTTATGTTATTTGTGAATTGGATAAGATTCTTTACCTTTTGCAGAGCAACCCTTCCTCCTCCGATAATCACAATTTTCTTACCCTCTATATTCAACGATATTGGTAAATAACTCATCTCTTTATATTAGTTTTTTAGTTGTTTAATTAACATGTTTATATTTTCCGGATAACTATTTATACCCAGTTTATTACATATCTCAATAATTGTTGGAACCTTAAGTCCGCACCTGTTTATTAACTCTTTATCAGAGAATACCTCTGTTGGAGTACCTTTTGCAGCTACCTTTCCACTATTCATAACAATTACAGAATCGGCCCACTCAAATGCATGGTTAACATCATGTGTTGAGATAATTACTGTTTTTCCCTGCCTATTTAGTTTATCAAGATAGTTAAACATCATCTCTGTACTTTGAGGATCAAGATTTGATGCTGGTTCGTCGCACACAATAACCTCTGGTTCCATTGCAACAATAGCTGCCAGACATACTCTCTTTTTCTGCCCATCACTCAACTGATGTGGAGGCTTATCAATAATATCATCAAGCCTGAAACTATCAATAACCATATCTGCCTGATTTTTAATCCACAGCTTGTCTTTACTTATATTACATAGTCCGAATGTAATCTCTTCATATACTGAAGGTGCTATAAGTTGAGAATCTGAATCCTGAAAAAGTACACCAATACTCTTTCTGATATCTCTTATTTTACTCCTTTTGTAACTATAAATCTGGTTGTTGAATAGCAGAGTTCCGGATGTAGGCTTTAGAATACCATTTAAAAGCAGCATTAATGTAGATTTACCAGCTCCATTGGCTCCAAGCAGAACACTCTTCTTTGATTTTATTATATCAAGGTTGATATTGTTAAGAGCTACAGTTCCACTACTATATTTATATGATATATTATTAAACTTTATTATTGAATCAGGCATATTTACAGTATAAAATATAGTGTAGAAAATATTATTAACGGAATATACAGTATCGGAGAAACAGTTCGGTATTTATCAGGTGTTCTGCTCAGATATACAATTCTACTGTCATATAGTCTGGAGTCCATAGACCTGTATGTTAAATCGGCTACCTGAAGCGATCTGTTAAACACTCTTGAAAAGAGAAAAGAGAGGGCTTTGTATTTACTCCCTTTTGCACTGTATGCTATTTTGCATTTCTGAGCTGTAAACATTGTTGTTGTAACACTAAAAAGGATTATTATAAATCTGTATGTAAGAACAAACAGATCTACAAAAAAAGGATGCACCCTGATATATCTTAATAGATTAGATATTTCAGATATAGTGTTTGTTAACATCCAGAAGAACACAATACTGACAATAGTAATGCTCCTTAAAAATACATCCGTAGCCAATTTAATACCTTCGCTGTTAATACTTATTAAGCTCTGCTCTTCTTCAGAATTTATATCAATAGCAATTGTTATACAGCTGAATATTAAAAATAGTATTGGAACAGCAAATAGCTTAAATACAGATAATATTTTTATGCTTGTAGTATAACATATCAGAATAAACATAACCGGAAATATACAACAGTTATACAAGCTGTTGTTTTTAACTAAAACAGATATTAAAACAACAGTAACAAACAGTGCTTTATAAAGAATGTTTGTATTGTTTAATTTGTGTTTGTAGTTGTATAAACCAGCAATAATCATTAAGCCTGCAATCTTTTTTTCTGTCTTCGTTTATATATTATATAGAAGCAAATAAGCGACACTCCAATTGCTGTTTGAAATGCAAAAAGTATTGCTTCCTGAACATCATTAGCTGGTTCCCATAAACTTTCTGCCCATGGTTTATAGTCAGGAGCAATATTCTCTATAACCTCTACAGACTGATCATCTGTACCTTGAAACATCTCCATAGAATTAAAAAGTATAAATGGTAATGCAACAAGAACTATAGCAAATACTATTAAAAAATATCGTTTCATCTGTATAAAGATTAATAATTGAGTGTTGGGTTAATTGTAGTTATTTCGTTACTGCTATATTTCTTTATAATGTTAAAAACCATTACTGTAAGTATACCTTCAACTAAAGCTAAAGGGAGTTGAGTTATTGCAAAAACCGAAACAAATTTCACAAAACTCTCCATAAATCCTGAACCCTCTGACTGAAATGCCAAAGCCAACTGCGATGATGTACACAGGTATATACTTATATCAGAAATAAATGCAGCAAAGAATATTGCTAAATCCCGTCTTATTTTTAATGTTCTGCAAAGCTTGAATATCCATACAGCAGAAAAAGCACCTACAATAGCCATAGAGAAACTGTTTGCCCCCAGTGTTGTTAAACCTCCGTGTGCAAGAAGCAGAGCCTGAAATATTAGAACAATTAAACCAATAATAGACATTGTTGAAGCACCGAATAGTATAGCACCCAAAGCAATACCAGTTAAGTGTGAACTACTACCGCCAACAGATGGTAACTTAAGCGATGATAAAACAAAAACAAAAGCACCTACAACTGCAAAGAGAAGTTTTGCTTTGGGTTCCTTATCATATATCTTTAGTATATGTCTGAACCCAAACACAACAAAAGGGGCGAATAGAATAAACCAAATAATGCTCCATTTTACCGGAAGATATCCTTCGGCAATGTGCATTCCGAATACTTGTTGCGGAACAATTACAAGAATTGCTGCAACAAGTAAAAAGATTTTCTTATAGTTCATTTGCTTTCTTAATTAAGATATCAGCTATAAGTTCTTCTTTCCCGAAAGGTGTACCAAAGGTTAATTTTATTCCCTCGAACTTGTTTTGTAGTTTCTCAAGAATTTCAGGAATGTCTTCTTTTATATGTATCCCTGTAAACAGAAAATATGGAAGAATTATAATATCTCTTGAACCACCATTGTATAATTTTTCAACAGTATCTTCAAGTGAAGGTTCTGATATCTCCATATATGCTCCTGCAACCTCCTTATAGTTAACCTTGTTTTTTATTGTATCAACAATAAATGAAAACTCCTCCTGCGCATCCTTTGAGCGGCTACCATGACCTAAAATAATAAGCGACTTCTCTGCCATAACTATTGATTATTAAATTAAAATTCAACTAATCAATGCTTAATTATGGTTTACAAATAGTAAAACACATTTAAAAGAAACAGATTGAAAAAGACAATCAATTAGCTCTTAATCCCGAAAGCATTGTAATATTTAACTACTCTGGCAGGTCTTCCGGCTTGCTTATTTTATCTGCCTTCCCATTAACAAAACAGTGGCAAAAGATTGATAAAAAATTAATTAAGCTTACGGCTGCGGGCACAGCTCCCGATTCTAACGGGATTCCCATATTAAGGATTTCTCAGTTATGAAAAATTCCACCATTGCTCTGCAAATGTATACTATTTTTTTTATTCTAAAAAACAACAAAGCAGAGCTCCTCTTTTTTGATACAGTCTTAATAAGAGAGAGTTCTGCTTTTGTATTAATCTGATTGTAAACTATATTATTGATATCTCCTTTATACAGGAGTTAATCAGATTTATAACTGTTTATAGTTTCTGGTTTCTGAATAGGAGTAATATTACTCCTTGAATTTAAGACTTACGGTCTGTTTTGTTTCAGGATGCACTGATAAAGGCACCGGACTTACTTTAACAAGACCCTGAAGAATTTTCTTATGTTTAGGCTCAAGTTCACACATTGTAAAGTCAAACTCAATTATTACTTCGGCAACTCTTCGTGGACTTGCAGACATTATCTTCCATGTTTTAGATGTGGCTCCATCAATATTAAAGCCACTTGCTTGAGCTTTTATACCCATAATTGTAAATATACAGCTGGCTACAGATGTTGCTAACAGATCGGTTGGCGAAAAATACTCTCCTTTACCACAGTTGTCGGTAGGAGCATCAGTAATAACTTTGTTACCAGATTGAACATGTTCCGCTTCGGTTCTTAATTCTCCTTTGTATACTGTTTTTACAGTTTCTATTTTATTCATACTATCTTATTTTATCAATTTTAAATTTTGTTTTAGTTGTATGTAAGTTCAAACTTATAATTTATGTGTCTGATAAAATTGTTCCAATACTGGTTTTATCATTAATAAAAGTCATTTTTTCTCACTAAAGAAACAGTAAAGTAATATCTATTGTTTCAAGTTGCAAAAGTAAAAATAGACAAAGCTATTAACAAGGAGTTTTGCTTGTCAGCTTTTAAAAAAAGTACAGTTTCAGAATTGGTGTAATCATTTATTGGTCTGTATTTATTATCTGGACTTAATTTGCCTGTGTTTTGGTAAGGTATTTGTTTATAGCGCTGTATGGGTTTAGACTATGTGGTTTGTACTCTGTTTATCTGTAGTTCTGGTTCACAATTCTGGGTTTAAACGATTGCCTGTTATTTATATATCACATTTGCATAACAAAACAGAAAATAGGTTTTTATAATGATAAAATTTAGCAAATGGATATTGGTACTGACAGCACATTTTTTTCTATTGTCAGTAAGTGGGCAGAGTAAAACTGTAAATCTGAAACAGCTATTAAAACACTCGTTAGAAAATAACCTGGATATTAAGCAGGCAGATCTTTCGGTTTTAGCTTCAGAAGCAAAAATAAAACAGGCACGAAATAATATTTTACCTCAGATTACTGCCGATGGTCAGATAAATGACAATATTGCATTAACAACATCGTATTTACCGGGTGAGTTAGCCGGACAACCAGGAAAAGATCTTGAAGTACAGTTTGGAAAGCAGTATAATACAACATTTAACTTTAGTGCAAAACAACTACTGTTTAGTAAGGATTATTTTGATGGTTTAAAAATGGCTAAAATTAGTACTGAGCTTAATAGGATAAGCTCTCTTAAAACCCGCGAAGAGGTTGTACATCAAATATCAAAAATATACTATCAGTTGCTAATTGCAAAAAGAAACGTCTCTATACTTAATGATAATATTACACGACTAGAGAAGTTATACGAGACAACCGAGATAATGTATAATAATCAGGTATCATTAAAGACTGAACTGAACAAGATAAAAGTAAACCTGATAAACATTAAAACAAACAGAGCTCAAACACAAGAGACAATAGATAATAATACAAATCTGCTTAAGTTGCTGGCTGGCTATCCGGTTAGTAGTAATATTGAGTTTAGTGATACTACAATTAACAATATAAATTCCGGCAAACTGATTGATAATTTTGATGATATATATAGTAGACGATCAGATATAAGAATAATAGATAAACAGCTTGAACTTTACCGTAAGGAGAAGAGTAAAGTTAATGCCGGATACTATCCTACACTTTCAGCCTTTGCACAGATAGGATGGAATAATCAGGGGAATAGTTTTGAGCTTTTTGGATCTGATGCAAAATGGAATGAGAGTCAGGTTATTGGTCTTAAACTATCAATACCAATATTCGATGGTTTTATAAAAAAGCATCGTGCTGCTGAGGCTAAGATAAAGATTGATCAGACAAATTATAATCTAAATTACGTAAAGGATAAAGCATCAATAGAGGTTATGAACAGTACATCTACAATGAACAGAAGTATATACAATATTGAAGCACAGCTTGAGAACATGAAACTTGCCGAGGAGGTTTATGAGCAAACAGCATTACAGTATAAAGAGGGGCTTGCCACAATTAATGATATCCTTTTGGCAGAGACAACACTTAGAGAATCTAAAAACCTGTACAATCAGGAGGTACTCAGATATAAGATTGCTGAACTGGATCTGTTAAAGGCAAAAGGTGAGCTTATGAATTTAGTACAAGACGATAAAGAACAATAATAACGTAAATAAAAGGAATTTAAGATATGAAACGAGCATTAACAATAGTCTCAATTCTGGTAATAACATCACTTGCCACATTTAAACTAATGAGTAATAAAAAGCGGGTAGAGGAGGAGACCAGAATAGCTTCTGAGGTGTGTGATACATATCCGGTTAAGATATCAGTAGCAGAGAGAAATAATACAGAAATGGTGATTGAGGCAACCGGACGTATGGAGTCTGATACTGAATTATCATTAAAGTCTGAGATAAACGGAAGCATTATAAAAGTACTTGCTGAAGAGGGTGATTATGTTACAAAAGGACAAATAATAGTAAGGATTGATAAAGAGGTGTTTAACGCTAAAAAACAGTATGCTGAGGCAAATTATAAGCAGTGTTTGGCCGATTATAATAGGTATAAAAATCTGGCAGAGAAAGATGCTGTTACAGGTCAGAATCTGGAACAAGCAAAACTGAAGTTAGATAAGGCTGAATCTGATTTAATTAAACTGAAACGCGATTTAAGAAACACCGATGTTGTTGCGCCTATATCCGGAACAGTTGATAAAATGCACGTAGAGGTTGGTACACTTGTAGGAAATAGTGCTATGATTGCAGATATTGTTGATAACAGAGTATTGAATGTAGAGTTTAAGCTTGATGAAAAAGAGATACTTAATGTTAAGAGAGGTCAGCAAGCTACAGTAATGGTATCAGCATACCCAAATAAAAAATTCAGTGGTAAAATAAAATCGGTTGGGGTAAAGGCTGATAAAACGCACAAGTACAGAGTAATTCTTGCAATTGATAACAGAGAAAATATGTTACGTGCTGGTATGTTTGCGGAGGTTAATATTAATGTTGGAGCAAAAAGTATTATAAAGATTCCGCGCAACGCAATTGTTGGTAGTTTAAAAGAGGCTAAAGTGTTTGTTATTAACAACAATAAAGCAGAACTAAGAGATGTTGTAACCGGAGATACTTTTAAAAAGAGTGTTGAGATTATTAGCGGACTAAATGAGGGCGATAAGGTAGTTATTGGCGGAAAGATAAATCTTGAGAATGGAACTTCTGTTTCAATTCTGAATGAGAAAATGAATAATTAAAAATCAGGTTGTTTGTATAGATGGGTGATGGTCGGGTAGTGGCAGATACCAAGATTTTATGTATGCTGCAATGTTCATTACCTGACCTTATTCGGAATATAAAATATGTACGATTATGAATATCACTAAAATATCGATAACAAGACCCACCATTATTGTGGTAATATTTACAGTATTAACACTATTGGGGGCATTTAGTTATACAAAACTTAATTACGAACTTACTCCTGATATATCAATTCCGGTTGTTACAGTTAGTGTAATATATCCGGGAGCATCACCAACAGAGGTAGAGAATTCAGTTACCAAAAAGGTAGAGGATGCAGTAGCCTCTTTAGAGAAGATTGATAAGTTATCGTCTTCATCGTTTGAAGGTGTATCACTTGTAAAGATAGAATTTAATGACGATGCAGATATAAACAGATCGTTGGAGAGTGCTCAACGTGAGGTAAACAGAATAGTAAGTGATTTACCGGACGATTGTAAAACACCTACACTTAATAAGTTTGATCTGTCGGCTGTTCCAATAATAAAGTGTGGAGTTACAGCAGATATTGATGATGCTGAGTTTTATGATATTATTAAAAACAGAATACAGCCCGCAATAGCAAGAACAAACGGGGTTGCCAATGTAAAGATTGTTGGAGGTAGCGAACGTGAGATAAAGATTAGTATTGATGCCGATAAATTATCGGAGTATAATCTTTCAATATCCGATGTCAGAAATATTATCAGAGCATCAAATATAGATTTTCCTACCGGAAGAATTGAGAATACCGAGATGCAATCGTTAATCAGGTTAAAAGGAAAACTGGATAATATTGACGATATAAGAGAGCTTATAATTACTGATTATGGTGAGAATGGTAATATTAAGATAAAGGATGTTGCAGAGGTTCATGACAATTTTAAGGATGTTGAGATTATTAACCGCACAAACAGAAAGAACTCTATAGGACTTGAGATACAGAAACAGAAAGATGCAAATGCTGTAGAACTTAGTGCATCAGTAATGGAAAGAGTATCTGCAATAGAGGAGGAGTATGCTGATTATAATTTAAAATTTGATATTGCTCAGGATACATCGGTTTTTACGCTTGAAGCAGCTAATGCAGTAATGCACGATTTGTTGATTGCTATTATATTGGTAACCGCAGTCTGTCTTCTGTTCCTGCATAGCTTAAGGAATGCGTTTATTGTATTTGTATCTATTCCAACCTCAATAATATGTGTTTTTATAGGGATGTATCTGTTTGATTTTACCCTTAATATGATGACTCTTTTGGGTTTAAGTCTTGTTGTTGGAATTCTGGTTGACGATGCTATTGTGGTTATTGAGAATATACACCGACATCTTGAGATGAAGAAGAGTGCAGTTCAGGCTGCCTATGAAGGGCGTATGGAGATTGGATTTACAGCTATGTCTATTACTCTTGTTGATATTGTAGTTTTCCTTCCTTTATCATTGGTTGGAGGATTAGTTGGTGATCTGTTCCGTCAGTTTGGTCTTGTAATAGTAGTGTCAACACTTATGAGTCTGTTTGTATCGTTTACAATAGTACCATTGCTGGCATCTCGTTTCGGAAAGCTTGAACATTTCAGAAAAGGATCAGCTATGGGTAGATTTATTGGTTGGTTTGAGAAGATAATTGATAATGTGGCATTGGTGATTACAGATATGTTATCATGGTCGTTCAGACATAAACGTATAGTACTTGCTATTGCATTTGTAACATTTGTTTTGTCTTTTATGCTTATAACCAAAGGATTTATTGGTACAGCTTTTATGTCGGCAGGCGATAGAGGAGAGTTTGTTCTGGATATGGAGTTGCCAAGAGAATCGACTATTGAACAGACCAACAAATCGGTACTTCAGGTTGAGAAATTTCTGAACAATTATGAAGAGATAGAGTCTGTATTCGCGAATGTTGGTGTTAAAAGCGGAATGTCATCCAGCAAATCTACTCCCTACGGAGCGCAAATAAGTATAAAACTTGTTAGTAAAGATAAGAGAGAGCTATCTACAGATATTTTTGCACGTAAACTGAAAAAAGATCTTGACTATAATATTGTTGGAGTAAAGTTTAAAACAGTTAGTGTGGGAATGATGGGAAACACCACAGAGGCAATAAAGGTCAGAATAAAAGGAGATGATAAACAGTCGTTGAAGAGTTTTTCTGATAAAGCGGTAGAGGTAATTAAGAGTGTTGAGGGAACAGTGGAGGTTAGTTCAAGTCTTGAGGATGGATCGCCGGAGATAGTTGTTGATATAGACAGAGAGAAGATGGCTAAGTTAGGACTTAATATCTCAGATATCGGTTCGGTTATGCAACTATCGTTTAGTGGTAATACTGATAATAAATATCGTGATGGCGAATATGAGTATGATATTAATATAATACTTGACAAGTTTAACAGAAGAAGTATTGAGGATATAAAAAATATAAGTTTCAGAAACCGAAACAACGAGATTGTTAAACTAAAACAGATTGCCAATTTTACGGAAGGAATATCGCCGGCAATTCTTGAGAGAAGCGACAGAATGCCATCTGCAACAATATCAGGACAGGTTATTGGTAGAGCTTCCGGTGAGGTATCAAGCGAGATAGAAGAGAAACTTAATGAGTTAGATAAACCTCAGGGAATTGTTATTGAGATGGGTGGTGATGCGGAGAATCAGAGAGAGAGTTTTATGAATCTTGGAATTGCTCTGTTAGCCTCAATTATATTCGTATATCTTATTATGGTTGCTCTTTACAACTCATATGTATATCCATTTGTGGTGCTTTTTTCAATACCACTGTCGGTAATTGGTGCACTGTTGGCACTGGCACTGGCAGGTGAGGTTTTAAGTATATTCTCTATTCTGGGAATGATAATGCTTGTAGGATTGGTTGCAAAGAATGCAATTCTTGTTGTAGATTTTACTAACCAGCTAAAAACAGAGGGTATGGAGACTAAAGAGGCGTTGCTAAAGGCAACACGTTTACGATTCAGACCTATACTTATGACTACCCTCTCAATGGTAATAGGATTGTTACCAATTGCATTGGCCGGAGGTGCCGGAGCAGAATGGAAGAACGGATTGGCATGGGCGCTTATAGGTGGATTAAGTTCATCTATGATCTTATCGCTTATTGTTGTTCCGGTTGTATATGTTTGCTTTGATATTATTCTTGCAAAATTGGGCATGGATAAGAGAGAGCAGATTGTGATTGAGGACAGTTAATAATGAATTTCTTTTATTATATGTAGCGCACATATTGTCTTTTCGGAGTGCGCGTCTTGTCAAAATAGGTGAATTCCTGCTTCTGAATAATCAGGAGCAGGATATGCCACAAATTTGTAAAACTTTAAACAAATATATTATGAGAATTATGAAAATACTAGCCTCTATGCTTCTGCTTTTAATGCTAACCAATCTTTTATTGAGTGCAAATAGCAAGAAACGCAATAATATTATAGGATCTTTTACAAAAGGAGCCGGATCTGCAGTAATTGAGGTGAAACAGAAGAACGGACTATTTCAGGGGTACGTTGTAAGTAACGACGAAAATCCTGAGAATATAGGTAATCATATATTTAAAAATGTTAAGTATAATGCAGATAAAATGTTGTGGAAAGGAAAGTTATATGCAAAAAAAAGAGATAAATTGTATGACTTTGAAATGATACAAGAATCAGATAAAAAGTTTGTTATGACAATAAAAGTTGGCTTTTTATCAAAAGATATTATCTGGATAAAGCATTAGAGCGTAATAGATATAAATTTTAAACAACTTCATGATAAAGAATATAATTGTTATTGTGTCATTATTGGCATTATCAAATATTGTGTTAGCACAGCGTACAGTTAAAGATACTATTGATCTTAGCAGAGTAAAGAATCAAACAGTAATTTCGGAGATACGGTATGATATTAATTCACCTGCTAAAATTAATAATGAGCAGGCAAAATATGATTTAAAATCAAGTAGTATTGCAAAGGTAAATATTACTCTACCGGTATGGGTAAGTCATAAAACATTTAAGCTTACGTCAAAAATTGCATACATATCAAATAGCTACGATATTGATAACTATGAACCCAAAAGTCCGGATGTTGTTGATAAAAGCTTTAAATTGGATGACAGATACTTCAGATCGCAAAAGATGGCTCTTTCTCTTACGGGAATAAAAATATTTAAGATAAAAGATCGGTCTTTGGTGCTTATGCAAACTGTTTCTGCTTCAGGTTTTTTTGAACCGTCTGTATTCAGGTTTAGCTCTTCTACATTTTTTATGTATCCGCTAAAGAGTAAAAGTAGTAGTGTATCAAAGCAGATAGGTATAATTGTTATGGTTAATGAGAGCGGAAGGGTTTTTCCAATACCAATGTTCGGATATACAAAAATATGGCAACCGCACTGGGTGTTTAGAACCAGATTTCCGTATAATGCCTCATTTATGCGTATTGTGAATAATAACTTTGATGTATCATTAAATGCAAGACTATTAACAGAATTACCACTTGTTGAGTCAATAAACGAATCAATAGTTGATAGAAAAATATATGGTTTGTCAAATGTAAAGATCATGGAGTTAGGACTTAAGTTTGGATTAAGTGCAGATTACAGACTCTATAAGAATATTTGGATATCAGCAGAAGGTGGTTTAAGATCTGTATTTTTGTCGCAGTTTAAAGATCAGGACGATAAGGTTCTGTTAAAGAATGATCCGTATAGTAATGCATATTTAGGGTTTAATCTATCGTATAGAATATCAAGAGTTAATAAAAAGCGTTAATTATACTGTTGTTAAATTATAACTTTCAGGAGTGTTGATTTTAGCAGTTAATAATTTATTTTTTAATCACCATGTATAATAAGTGTTTAATTGCTTTTATTTGATTGAGAATGTTTTACCAATACTTGTCTGTGTATTGTCTTCAGGGAAAAATTATAAATGATGTTAAATTTAGTGAGTAGTGAGCCAAATTATGTAAATTTGCTATCTGATATGGAGGCAATTTTATATATAGGAACGGCTCAATCGCTGTTTGCATCATTTATTTTATTAACTAAGAGACCTAAAACTATATCTGATAAGATACTGGTAGTGTGGTTTTTTATTATCGCATTAGGACTTGGTAAATCATTACTACACAGATTGGATCTTGTTAATATACCATCAGCATCGTTAATATTTACATATGGACCTCTATTGTACTTATATGTAAGTTCTGTAATAAAAGAGAATTTCAGGTTTAAGCCTATATATACACTTCATCTGATACCATTTGTTTTGTTTGCATTATTGGCTTATGCCACAGAGTGGGCAAGGTTTTCAATTAATGGAAATGCTTCCGAAGGATATATTCTTCTTTTTGGAGTTGTGTTTTTATCTACATTAACATATTATATATATAAGGTATTCAGAATGTTGAAAAAGCATAGTGCTAATATTGATAATACCTTTTCATATCATTCGCAGCATATAAACCTTAATTGGGTAAAGTATATTTCTATTGTATTTACAATAACATTTGCCTTTACTGTACTTTATGGTATGTTGAGAAAATATGCTGATGTATACATAATTGATCCGGGATTTATTACAAGTACCGGATTTACATTATTGGCATTCTCTTTTAGCTTTTTTGCATTTAAGCAACCACAAATATTTAATGTTAACAGACGCGATGTACGTTATGAATATGATCTCCCTTTAAAGCCTAAGCAAGAAAATAAGTATGAACGCTCGGGATTAAAGGATGATGAGGCGGACAGATATCTTAAACGTCTTATTGAGTATACAGAGATAAACAAACCATATCTTAAAGGTGATTTAACAATTCAGGAGATTGCTGATAATATTGATGTTCCAAAGCACTATTTAACTCAAATACTTAACGAGAAGATCAGAAAAAACTTCTATACATTTATTAATGAGTATAGAGTAGCAGCTGTAAAAGAGATGTTTGCAAATAGTAACTATAATCATTACACCCTTTTAGCAATAGCTTATGAGTGCGGATTTAACTCAAAATCATCTTTTAATGGAATCTTTAAGAAGATGACCGGCCAAACACCATCGGAATACAGGACAGCTATAGGGATATAAAATTATATATACTGTTATTTATAGTCTATTCAAGTTACTATTTTAATGTTTCTCTTTATTGTGTTCTGATATATTAAGGTTAATATATACATACTGTTCTTTAAATGTGATATATCAATGCTATTAGTTTCTGGTGTAATAGTTAAAGTATCAATTATGTTACCATTTATGTTGCTGATAACTATGGTGTGTGGTTTTAAGCAATTTGTATTATAGAAATGTAACTGTTTTGTTTTGTAGTTGTAGTACTCGTTTGCTAGTTCATTTGCATGGTTCATATTAGTTGTTTTATTCAACATAATCTTTACTGTACCAATATCACTTTTATATAACCCGTCTGTAACAGTAATGTTAAGACTAAAGAAATCAATATTAACTGATCTGAAAATTTTCGGATCTTTTACGCTCAGTATACCTGTTTCCGGATTAATACTAAATGTTTCTGAGATATTACCAGATTCCATATTCCACTGTTGTAGTGTTGTTTCCGTATCTGCATCATGAGCTTCAACTGTACCTACTATGCTACCAGCAGATATATCTGATTCTATATTAAATGTTTGATTTGGTTCTATTATAGGTTTGTTATCATTAACATCTTTAATATTAATTGTAATCTCTTTTGGTATAGAGATGTTTTCTCCGTCGCTTACAGTTACACGTAACTTATATACTGCTTTCTCTTCGTAATCAATAGCGGTGGTAGCTAATAATATTTTACCTGTATTATGGTTTATACTAAATAGTTGATCGCCGAGACCATCTTTTATTATCCAATTTGAAAATGTTGTGTTTTTATCAGCATCAGTAGCTGTTACTGTACCAATTACAGATCCTTTTTCTGAATTTTCGCTAATTGTGAATGTCTGATTACTTGGTACTATGGGAGCATTATCGTTAACATCAGTAACTATAATTCTTATATCGACTAAATCGCTGGTGTTTGTGCCATCACTTACAGATACAGCTATCGTAAACTCTTCATTTATTTCACGATCTAACCAGGTATTATCATTAACTTTTATTTTGCCTGATGTAGGATGTATTCTGAAAGTATTATGATCATTACCTCTTACTATTTTCCAATCAGTGAATTGTGTATAGTTATCTTCATCAAAAGCAGTTAACTTTCCTATATCGACTGTATTGGCAACATTCTCATTCACATATAGTGTATCTTTTTTAATAACAGGCTTGTCGTTTGTATCGTTAACATTTACAGTAACTGTAATTGTGCTTTCAGAACTATCATCAGAGATATTTACATTAAATGTATACTGATTAATAGCCTCATAGTTTAACGATACATCTTGTTTAAGATAGATTATTCTTGTGTTGGCATTAATGGTGAATATCTCATGTTCAGATATGATTGTAAAATTAAGGTCGGCATCATTTGAAACGGTCATTGCTATCTGTCCCACCTCTCCGCCAACTATATTTTCGTCAATATCAAATATCTGATTATGTTCAGCTATGCTATAATTGCTTATTGTGCTTGTATTATTATATGCATATAATATGTTGAACACAACAATAACAGATACCAAAAGATAAGTTTTCATAGATGTATGTTCTGAGTTATTTGTAAACTAAACGTATCTTATACAGATACATAGTTAATACGTAACCAGAACTATATAGTTACTAAACTTAAGGTAATATTTGTTTTATTTTATCCTTTTTTAAGAGTAACCGATAATAGATAACAACTATAATTTACTCTTTACCTTTTTGACTATTGCTTTAGCCATCTCTTTTTTTTGAGTACCAATAAGAATTTTGTTACCACTATTAAGGATAATTTGTATACCCAATTTACCTCTGGTATTGTAGCATCTGTTTTTTGACGTGCCTTTAATACCCCATCCACCGTATTCCGAAACAGGGTTATACTCTCTTACATATATATCTGATATTTCGTCTGCTTTAATGAATCTGCCTTTTCTTATAAAAGGAAAATATTTAACAGTAATTGTATTCTCGGTTATTACGGTTTCAAGTTTTAGTATGCAGAACAGGATAATGATACCAAACATAAGTGCAAATGTTGATAAGCTGAAAATTATCAGGGAAGTGTCTGACATTGGGTTGTTTCCCCATGGTTCTTTAAGAATTAGCTGTTGATGTAATCCGGAGGCAAAAGGTATTACTGTAATAAGAGTTGATCCTATTATAAGTATCCATATCCACAGTTGGTTAAATCTCTGTTTCTCTCTGAATAGAACCTTTGTCATGATATTTACGTGTGTATAATTTACTACCTGATTACAATAAAATTTTTATATACGCAAAAAGCTTGCGCAGAGCCTTGATACTTTTGTTAGCACAACAGAATTGTTATAAACACAGTTCTCCTTAAACAACTTCTAACCCCGGTAAGTCCGGGGTATTTTTCTCTGTTTACAAAATCATCATTTCATCTACTGATGTCTCTTCAGGTTTATCAATATCTTTTTTTGTGCTATCTATTCTGCTCCATTTGTTCTTGAAATAATTCTGAACCCAATCAATATTATGTTGTTCCATCTTTATTGGTGCAGGAGTCTCTGGTTTGTTCATATCTTTTATCAGATTCGCAATAAAAAGAGGTATCATTATAGCATTAAAACTCTGTGCACCTGAAACAGTACCTGTTTCTGTAGCATTATAACCAAAACCTCTTATTGTTCGCTGAGTAATAGCATCTGCATCAAGTTTTGTTGGCTGATGTGTTAATGCCTGATATTTTGAATTCCTGAAATTACGATTGGCATTCTCTATATTTTTATCAAGTGGCATATTAAGAATCTGACTTTTCATGGCATTATAATCGCCTGAAGGGAATACAACAACCGTTTCAATTTCATACTCTTTTTCTGACAGTGCAAAACCAATATTATACATATGCAGTTTTAGAGTATCTGATACTATATAATCTTTTGGATTATATCCAATATATGATATCTTAATTGTATCGCCATGAGTTGCAGCAATAGAGAATCTGCCATCAGTATCTGTGTGTCCAACAATAAGAGATCCGATAGAGATATTTACACCATTAAGTGCTTGTTGGGTTTTAATATCAACAACAACTCCTGTGAATATTACCGGATGTTGTTGCTCAGTTTTTTTTATCTGGGCAAATAGTGTTGAACAAATAAACAGAATTACTAAGGGCAGAATTGTACGTTTCATTTTTAAGGATTAAAGTTTTATGATAATATCTTCGGTTTTACGTTTAGGCACAAAATGTGTACCATTTGCGTCTCTATGATACTTATAATCATTATTAATTATATCTTCAACAACAACCTCCTCAACAGGTTTACCAATAGCCAACACTTGAATTATATCAAGATGTTCAGGAATGTTAAGTTCTTCGCGTAGCTTAATTTTATCAACAGCCATTATTATGCAGCCTCCAAGTCCTTTTTCTACAGCACCAAGCATTATGGTTTGAGCTGTAATACCCGGATCGACAGAGAAATTTTTTGTTATCTCAGTATCTCCCAGCATAATAATATAACCTGTAGGACGCTCACCTTCTTCCGGCCCTTTCCACTCTTTAAGATAACCAGCCCACGCTAGTGTATCAAATACCTTATTGCATTTATCAGAATCAGTTACGATAGCGTATTTAAGTGGTTGTATATTACGAGCAGAAGCCGTATATCTTGCTATATCAACAAGTTCTTTCAATACATTATACTCTACTTTAATGTTCTCATCAAATCGTCTGTAACTTCTGTTTTTAATAACTATATCTCTTAAGTTCATGATAACTGTTTTAATTATTAGCAATAAATATATAAATAGTAGTCTCCTATGCAAAATCAATTTTAGGTATTATACCTAAGTATTGTTGTATGTATAGATTTATGTGATAGCTATAAAGCAAAAATGCCGGAGAATAACCCCGGCATTTGATTTTACAGAAATAATAATTAAAAACGATTTTCAATAACAGCCCAATCTATAATGTTCCAGAAAGAACCAATATATGAAGGTCTTACGTTTTGGTAGTCAAGATAGTAAGCATGCTCCCAAACATCACATGTTAAAAGAGGCTTAAGACCATTACGCATTGGGTTACCCGCGTTAGACTCTTGTGTAATATGTAGTTTACCATCTTTATCAGCTGAAAGCCATGCCCAACCTGAACCAAACAGTGTTGCAGCAGCTTTTGTAAATTGCTCTTTAAATGCATCAAACGAACCAAAATCGCGAACAATAGCAGCCTCAAGGTTGCCTGTTGGAGCACTTTTTGGATTTGGAGAGAACGACTCAAAATAGAATGTGTGATTCCAGATTTGTGCCGCATTATTAAAGATACCTCCATCAGCCTTCATAATAATGTCTTCAAGTGTTGAGTTCTCAAACTCAGTACCAGGAACAAGATTATTAAGATTGTTTACATATGCCTGATGGTGTTTGCCATAGTGATAATTAATTGTTTGCTCTTTAATATGTGGTTCAAGTGCGTTGTTTGCGTATGGCAATTTTGGTAATTCAAATTTCATATCTAAATATTTTTATTTATTAAACTCTTTCATTTTTCACTTACTTAAACAATGATAATAAAAAAAGGTTTTGTGTTTAGATAAAAAATTATGCTTTTTAATATAGATGATATCGATATTAGAGAACATAAGGTTTGTTATAACCTTGTAAGATATTGATATATATTTGTAGAAATTATTTTTGCGATGAACAGAAAAATATTGCGATTAGCAATACCTAATATAATAAGTAATATTACAGTTCCGCTTGTTGGTATGTTTGATACCGGACTAGTAGGACATCTGGGGTCTGACAAGTATATTGGTGCCGTTGCTTTGGGTGGAATGATATTCAGTTTTGTATACTGGGGATTTAGTTTTTTACGTATGGGAACAACCGGGTTTACAGCTCAGGCATACGGTAAAAAAAATAAATCTGAAACATCAAGGCTTTTAGGTCAGAGTCTGTTTATTGGTGCTATTGGTGCTTTGCTTATTATGTTACTTCAGGTACCTGTAGAGATGCTTAGTTTTAGTATTGTGTCAGGAGGAGAGGAGGTTGAAAATCTTGCACGGCAGTACTTTTATGTAAGGGTTTGGGCGGCTCCGGCAACAATAGGTTTGTACTCATTTATGGGTTGGTTTATTGGTATGCAGAATGCAAGAATTCCTATGATAATATCTATAGCAATAAATATTCTGAATATTTTGTTTAGTGCAACATTTATATATCTGTTTGATATGGATGTAGAAGGAGTAGCTCTTGGGACTGTGTTGGCACAGTACATAGGACTGCTTATGGCAATATTCTTTCTTTTTAAACGATTTGGAAATGTTTTCAGGTTTACCACATTTAAAGAGATTGTTAACATTAAAGCAATAGTGCTTTTTATGAGGGTTGGCAGAGATATATTTATACGTACAATGTGTCTGTTGTTTGTACTGTCGTTTATTACAGCAAAGTCAGCAGCTATTGGAGATTCTGTTCTGGCAGTTAATACAGTTCTCCTGCAATTTTTTACACTATTCTCATACATTACCGATGGATTTGCATATGCAGGAGAAGCACTTACAGGCTTGTATATAGGGGAGAGAAACAGGCGATATCTAGAGAGAGTTGTGAGAAGAATATTTCTGTTTGGCGCAGTTATAAGTATAATGTTTTCTGCTATATATGCAACAGGTTTAAGAGAGTTGATGCTTGTTATGACCTCAGAAACTTCTGTTATAGATTTGGCAGAGACATACCGATGGTGGATTGTGGCAATACCTGTTGTAAGCTTTGCATCGTTTTTATGGGATGGTATTTATGTTGGAGCAACAGCATCTGTTGGTATGCGTAATTCAATGCTGGTAGCATCGTTAATGTTTTTTGCTATATATTATGTTTTAATACAATTTATAGAGAACCATGCTATATGGGCTGCATTTGTTGTTTTTTTAGGTATGCGCGGAGTTATGCAGACTCTATTAGCAAACAGATCTGTGTATAGCAAGGCCGATATAGTATAGAACTAAGTTTTAAACTGGTTAAATAGTCTGTTGTCAAAAACGTAAGCAACAATTTGCTGAGCACCCTTTAATGAATACTTAAATTCTTTTCTCATGTTTCTTATAAGGGTGTTAACATCAGTTCTTATTTGTTTGTCATAACTCATAAATGCAGGTTTATCATAATCAATTACCGCTCTTCTGAAATTGTTATTGTTAATATAGTTATTTAAAGAGTTCTCTTTAAGATTCTTTCTGTAAAGTTTTATCAACTTCTGAAACTGTTCTGTATCTGAAATAGGGATGTTGTTTATTTTTATATCTATTGTAAGTGTCTTTGATATAAACTCTTTTCTGGTTACATCTCTGAATCTGATTTTCTCTTCGTTACTTATTTTAGCACCTAAAAGATTATTTTCAATTTCGTTAAAGAACTCCTCTGTAATCTCAATATTTTCGTTTGTATATGGAGATAGTTTTTCTGTTCCCGGCTCAAAACTAAGAGCAAACAGATAGTTCATAATTGTTTTAGATATCTCCTCTTTATTATAAGAGTATATTGCCTGTTTAACCTGTTGTAGTACACTGTAATTGTACTGTTCAGTAAGAGGTTTAATTATGCTGTGAGGAATCTGTCTTTTTAACTCAGAGTTCTCTCTGGCAAACTCAATTACATTATCAATAGTAATGAGTCTGTTAGATGACGAATATTTAGCCATAAACATATTGAACAAAATAAGAGACTGGCGACCAGAAACACCTTTGTCGCCCTCAAAAGATGCTGCATGAGAGATATCTTTCTGAACCTCATCTGTATAGTTGGCAACATCCTCTTCTGTAATCCAGTCTGGAATACGACCTGTATATAACTCAAGTTTAAGTAGTAACAGATCCGGGTCGGTATGTTTGGCATATATCTTTTCATCCTTAAGCCAGCGTCTGATTTCTGTAGCAAGAGTAGATACGCGCGAAGCAATAACTAGTTTAGCAAAGTTCTCAAGAACTCCCGGAAGAAAACGAGCGGTAATTGCACGCCCGAATTTGTTAATGTATATCTCTGTCTCTGTTTCGTAGTCAAGTATATAAGGAATTTTTACTGTTGCAATTCTGTCACGGAAAGATGGAATCTTATCATAATGCTCTTTATCGGCTGGATTTACAAGACCAATAAATATTGTTCTTATTCTCTCCTCAACAAACTCAACTTTATGAATACCATCACTTACAATTCCGTGAAGATCACGCAGGCGCTCAATATTGTTCTCCTTAATATCCATAAGAGCCATAACTCCATTATTTGTATTGGCAAGAGGAGAGTAGATGTATCTTACCCTGTCTGTATTTAACAGACTGTTTATCATCTGTTGTAATATTGGATTTGTTATAGGTTTCTTAATAACAGGGTCGCCTGGATTATAAACGCTTATTCCAACGCCTGTTTGCCTGTCAAATTCAGATCTGCGAACCATAATCATATTGTATATATCTACAGTGTCGTCAAGTATGTTTGCCAGAGCAGAATATATTGAACTACAGATACTGCATGGTATATCTTTAAACACCCACTCGTACTCTTTGTGTCTGAATAGTGTGTGTTTGAATTTTCCACCCGGAATCATCTCATTCAGGAACTTTCTTCTGTAAACTTTTGGAATCTGTATTATGGGGTGATCATGATTTGGACATGCAAAATCAAGATAACGTTCGTTGTGAATAGCTGCTGGAAACTGAGATATAATTGTTTCACTATCCTTACCATTGTTGTGACTTTTTATCTGCTCAATTAATCGTGAATAACCTCCAAGTTTTTCTATATCAATATGCCACAATGTTGAGTAAAAGGCACCCCCCGGGGTTTTAGTATATTCCTCAAGTTTAAAAAGTATGTTGTTCAGGAATGTACTTTTTCCACTACCCGGAGGTCCGTCAAAAAGTATAATTTGGTTTTTTTGAGCAGCAAGTTTAAAGCTGTTAACCATCTTTATAAGTCTGGTAACAAACATTGTATCGGCAAAGAATGGTTCATCGCATTTTTCCTCAAACAGAGCAGAACAGTCATAGTCAGAGAAATCCTCTTCAGCAGTATGAAATGTTTTAATACTACCTTTTATTCCTTTAATATAGTGGTGAACCATATCGTAAAAGAGTTGATATATATCTCTGAATACAACCTTAGGATTGCGTGTTGCTGTATATAAAAAGTCGTTGAAGCTTATAGGATCAAAGACAGAGCTTTTTTTTATAGACTCACCAAGAGATATAAGAGCTTCAAGTCGTTCTCCTTTTGCCGACATTTGCATCTTAATCTTATCCAGTTCATTTTTATTGCTGTTACTCATCTGTTTAAATTTGTTTTTCATTTTCCGATGTGAAAATCATTTGTACATGTTAGTTTCACAGCTCTATTCTTTTTAACCTTTTATCAACCATGCTATATACAACCCTTCTGTATTCAAACTGCATCTCTGTTGAAGCAGATGGTGCCGGATATATCTCTGTTGTTTCAAGTTTTATCTCTCCTCCCCACAGAAATTCAAGTCCAATCATTACATCAGATATATACTCAAATACCAACTGTTTACCTTCAAATTTATGATCAAGATAAAGAATCTCTGATTTTGTTTTCTCCTTGTTTATTTTAATAACGGGAGGATGGTACATAGAATCAAGAATCATATTTTTGTAATCGTTTGCTTTCCTGCTTTTTACATAATACTCTATCATATTAATATCGCGTCGCATTCTTTTACCAGCAACAAACAGGTTATGTTTGTCAATAAAATCCTGATCAATAAATGTGTTTATCAGGCTGAAATCAGAGAAATTATTTCTCAGCTTGAACAGTGCTTTGTCACCAAGTCCGGTGTTTTTATTATATTTTTCCCGCTCTTCAGCTGATAGAAGTGTCTGAAAAGTGTAACTTGTTTTACCTTTATCGTTTAGTTCTCGTACATAATCAACAAGACGCATACCTATGGCATAAGGATTAATACCAACTCTGTTCAGTGATGTTACTTTTGCATTAACCTCAGCATATGCAACTTCGTGCCCCTTTATTCTGTCGTCAGACCTGAACAATCTGTCGTGCCAGTATGATGCCCAACCTTCGTTAATAATCTTTGTACGTATTTGTGGAGCAAAATAGTTTGCACTATTTCTTATTATTGTAAGTATATCCTTCATCCATGAATTCTCCTGTTTCATAAGAAAAGGCGAGTTATCTCTGATATACTCTAGTACATCGTTAATATCTTCTGTAGCATGTTTTTTTTGCCATGTAGAGTACATTGTGGTTAATTCCGGATATTTATTTTTGATACCGGCAAAAAATATACGTTCAGTAACATTACCACTTTTCTCTTTAAGCTTGTTATATCTCTCTACCTCATTAAATATTTCGGCGTGAGTAACACCTTTCTCTTTTTGTAGAAATATCTCAAAATAGTATCTGAGTTTATCAGACATATTGTCTTTAACTTCGTCTTTTATCAGGGTGTAATAAGAGGTTATATTATCAATAGATCTGGCAAACTCAATAACATAATCAACCCATCTACCATGTTCAATACGGTACGATGCAATAAGCCTTTTGTCGGCAAGTGCTTGTCCTACAAAATCATCATTCCATGTATGTTTAAAGAATCTGTTGTTCTGAAAGAAATCAATATGAGCCAACACATGATAGAAGATCATGATATTTAACCAATCTGGATTATTGTCGTTGTAAAATGATATTGCTGGTCTTGAGTTTATTACAGTCTCATATGGGTTTGTTGGATATGCTTTGTATAATCCTTTACCCTTTAGTACCTCAACATCGTTAACCCAATAATCATATAGTGTTGGAATCATGTTTTTTGGAGAGAGTTCGATCATATCCTTATTGGTGATTATGTATTCAAGACTCTCATCGTCAAATACCAAACCGGCATCTTTAGAGCGCATTTTACACTCTTCCATAATCTTTTTTGTTCTCTGATTTATGAGTTCCATGGTTATTCACTTAATAGTTTTCTTATACCCTCAACCAATCTATTCTCATTAAATAGTGTAGACGGAAAAGCATCAAGTCTTAACTTATCACTTCTTAACCTTATAAGACCTGAACCAATAATATATCGTTCAAAAGTTGTCATAGTTGCCGATGCATATGAGTTACGTACAACTGTGCAGCCTATTCTGTTAACAATTTCGGTAAGCCTTTTTACGCTTTCAATTGTATCTTTTCCTGTTCTGTCCCAGTCATCTCCATCGGTACCATAAAGTATATATATGTTATAGTCTCTGGCAAGATTCTGATCTGTAATAATCTTCTCAGCTAATGTAAAAGCCTTTGATATGTTTGTTCCTCCAGCAACAGACGATTTATAATATGTATAGAAATCAGGAACCTCTTTTGCTTCTGTATCATGCAGAATGAAACGTGTCTCTACTCTGTTTTTGTATTGGTACATTAGCCAACTGTATATTAACAGTTGTTGCGAACATACAGCTTCTGAAGGAACACCATACATAGATCCGGAGTAATCTCTCATGAAGAATACTACTGCCTGTGCTTCAAACTCTTTTTCACGCGATAGTATTTTATAAACGTTAAGATTGGGCGACGAAATTAACTCTTCAGGATTTATGCTTTTTGAAGGATCAATGTTGCCAAGTTGAATATTAGTTTCAACAATCTTTTTTATAGTATCCTTTTTATCAAGTATCTGACCAAAACCAACGTTTTTATCTGTAAGTTCATATCTGAATTTCGAGAATGCTTTTTTTGTTCCTTTTACCTTAAGGTTAGGTAACTGAAATTTTTCATGAAGCATCTTTCCCAGATCAAAAGCTTCAGATGTTAGTTCATGCTCGCCTCCGTCACCTTGTCCGGCTCCCTGATCTTCACCTTCGCCGGGTTTTGGCTCTACAGGTTGATGCCCTATTACTTCACCTTCTTGTTCTTCGCCAGTACCTCCTGATTCGCCCATATCCTTTTCGTCTCTTTTTACAGAGTTGTCATGATAGAACTTGGGTTCGGTTGTTGTAGGTACTACAATTACAGTACCTTCTTTTCCTTTTACTGGTTTTACAATTTTACCAATTCTTATACGTTTCGGAAATCCGTCTTTCTCACGTTGTTTATCCCTGTTAAGAAGCTCATCAAGAGTATACATTGCATTAACAGGACTAATAGGTGATACCGGATAACCAAAAATAAGGAAGTCAGATACCTGATATATGTTATTTGTTAATGACAGATTCTCTTCTTGACTGTTATTTTTAGAATGTTTTTCTCCTTTCAGATCAGCATCAGTATAACCAGTGTTGTCTATTTCATTTTTATCTCTGTTCATGACTGCTTAATTTGAATCGTCCAGCGTACAGAAGTATTCAATGGTTTTTAGAGCACATGTTTTACAATAGCCTAATTTATCAACCATTGTATCAAGCATTCTGTTGTACAACTTTTGGTTCTCCTCATTAGTTCTGTTTGATAAAGCACCAACAAGCGAACCTGCACCAGCTACATCAGATTTCAACCTTACATCAGTAACAGCTTTAACAAGTTCGTTATTATCCATAAAATTGTATGAAGGCTCTTGTATCAGTTTCTGACCATATATCTTAGATATTGTTGTTCTGAAGCTCTGTTTTTGTTCTTCGTTTTTTAATCCTAAACGTTCCTCAACACTATTCACAAATGTTTGATCAATCTTTAAAGCAACAAGTTTGCCTGTTTGTGGATCTTTGTAAGTCCATATTTTATCGTCGCCAAGATTCTTTGCATCCATACCAATAATCATGTTTACATAGTTCAGCACATCACGCTCAATAGCTTTTGGTTCATCCATGTAGGCATTAAATATTGTTGTCATAATATTTTTCCTATGCAACTCTTTTGCGGTTTTCAGATCGTTAAAATATTTTGTGCGGGTATCCGGATCTTGTACATAATCAAGTATAACTGACTCAAAGGCATTAAACACATCGCCTGCATACATACATTGTCCCTCTTGTGTTTCAGAACTCTCCAATAGTATCTGAATAGCTCGTCCAAGATTTCTGTGCCCTAAGCCTTTTTGTCCAAAGCGTTTTGTTATATCCGGATCTCTGTTTAACTCATTTATAACCTCACGTAGTGTTTTAATACTTTTTTCTCCGGCAACCTCTCCGGCAGCAAGTTTCATCATCTCTATTGCAGTAAGTTTATCTGTTGATGGCATTCTGCTCAGAATTACTGTTGATGAAATAGCATAATTAAGATTAGGATCACTATGCATTGATTCATTAAGAAAGGTGGTTTTGTTATCGCCGCCCATTGCATACTCTGTAAGTTCTTTTTGTAGTTTATAATCTGTATTGTGCGACATGTAAGTAACCCTGCATCTGTCAACAATTGGAGCCTGCTCTTTTTCCTCAATAAATCGTGCAAACTCAGAGTTGTTACTTGTTGCAACAATCAGCGTATCAAGAGGCCATTTAAAGCCTTCAATGTCAAGAGTACGATTCTGTATAACACCAAGATATACCTGAACAAGATCTCGTTTGTTTTTGAATATCTCATCGGCAAAATGTATTCCTCCGCCAGCAACTCTTGCAAGTGCTCCTCGTCTTAGATCAAATCTGTATGGGTTATTAGTATCGGCAATATGTAGCAATCTTGTTATTGACTCCTCGCCAAGCAGATCAACAGCCGAGGAGGTAATTTTGTCTTTTGCAGCGTACTTCCCTGTAAGGGTACCCCGGGTTTCGCTTACAGGAATTGGTATAACCTCAATAAACCCTAACATTTTTGCTATATCATTATTGCAATGTTCCCTTATCTGATTCCAGATATAATCAGAACAAGCTCCAAGGGGTCTGTAGTTTCTGTAAAAAATCTCTATTTGTGGTTTTGTTACACCGTTTTCATTTAAATATTTTTTTGTATCTGCTCTGTTTTCAAAAAGATTAAGCAGCAATATCATTGGATCTTCATATGTTTGCGACTCTGCTGATATTATCTTTCCATATCCACCAATTTTATCAAGAGAGTTGAACCTGAATGTATATTTTTTATTGCTCTCCTCTGCAACAAAATCACGATATAGCTGACTCAGGTAATCTACAAAGAATGTTTTTCCATTTCCCGGTTCCCCAATTAAAACATATGCCATCTCTTTTGAAGAACCTCCTTCAGCAGCATCTTTAAGGAACGATACAAATGAATTTATCTCATCGTACATACCTATAATATGCTTACCACCTTGTCTTAAGACTTTGAAATTATATGTAGATCGGCCATTAACAGTTACCTTTTCAATAGATTTATGATCGCCAAGAATCATACGGGTAAGAGCCTGATATACATTTTCGAACTTTCTTTTACCCGATACTACCTCGTTAAGGTGATATAGTAAAGAGTTTTTGTTAGCCGGAGTAGGTTGTGTTTTCATACGTATAAGTAATTAATTAGTCTTTATATTGCTTGCGCAAAAAAAATCAACTACTTATACGTACTGTATTTAGTATTGTTACTCTTTACAGTATTGTTTTTATTCTAAGAGGAAATTTTTTAATGTTTCAATAAATAATTTAGGCTGTTCTGCATGCACCCAGTGACCTGCATCCGGAATATCAGCAATGTCAGCATACGGAAATATTTCTCGTATTATTGATATATCGTTATCTGTAATATAGTTTGAATTAAGACCTCTTATGAAAAGTACAGGGAAACCATACAAACCTTTTTTAGATACTTTATCTGTTTTGTCAGTTATCTTCTCCAGATTGTTACTTATCGACTCTATATTTAGTCCCCAATAAAAATTTTTATGATTATCTTTTTTAAGATTCTTAAGTAAGAAACCTCTTAATCTGATGTCTTTGAGTTGTTCAGATAGCTTAATGTCAGCATCTTTCCTGCTTTTAATATCTTTAAGATCAATATTATGAAGAGCATTAATTATCTTTCTGTGATCGGTAGTTAATATGGCATCATCTGTTTTAGAGTATCTCTTTGGCGATATATCAACAACAGTCATAGCTGAAATAAATTCCGGATATTTTTCAGCAAACTTCATTACTGTTTTTCCACCCATTGAATGTCCTACAAGTGTTGCTTTATCAACATTGTTATCGTCAAAGAACTGTTTAAGATCATTGCACATGCTGTCATAATCATGTATATCTGAATGTGGAGATTTGCCATGATTCCTCTGATCTATTGTATAAACAACAAACTTATCAGAAAGCTCTTTTGCAACTGTAGCCCAGTTATCAGACATGCCGTATAATCCATGTACAATTATAAGGGGAGGTCCAGCCTCCCCATATTTTCTATAGAATAATTTCATTCGAAAAAAACAATTTCATTTTACTTGAACTGTTTAGAAACGTAACTCTGCCAAATAAAGTTCAATAGTTTTCTCAAGACCAAGATACAGAGCATCTGAAATAAGTGCGTGTCCTATGCTTACTTCAAGCAGTCCTGGAATATTTTCTGCAAAATATCGTAAATTATCAAGATTCAGGTCATGTCCGGCATTAATACCAATGCCAAGTTCATTAGCTCTCTTTGCTGCATTCGCAAAAGGAGCTATACCCTCTTCACGTCTGTTTTTGAAGTTATCAACATAAGGTTTGGTGTAGAACTCTATCCTATCTGTTCCTGTTTCAAGAGCATGTTCAACCATTTCAGGATTTGCCTCAAGAAATATTGATGTTCTTATACCATCAGCTTTAAAATCGGCAATTACCTTTTTCAAAAAATCTTTATGCTTAATAGTGTCCCATCCTTCGCTTGATGTTAAGGCCTCAGGTGGATCCGGAACCAGTGTAACTTGTTCTGGTTTTACCTCTTTTACAAGGTTAATAAATTCACTATTAGGATATCCTTCAATGTTAAATTCTGTTGTTACAACCTTTTTTAGATCATATACGTCTTTGTATGTTATGTGTCTCTGATCAGGTCTGGGATGCACTGTGATTCCTTGAGCACCAAATTTTTCGCAATTGATTGCTGCTTCAACAACATTTGGTGTATTCTCGCCACGAGCATTTCTTATTGTGGCAATTTTATTTATATTTACACTAAGACGAGTCATGTTTAATCTTTTAAATAAAATTTATTAACTTCCAAAGTTAGGAAAAATAACATACAATTTTATGCTGGCAAGAGATATCCTTTCAGAAGTAATACCAATATTAAAAACATCCGACACAGGTATGGATGCACTGAATCTTATGGATGTCTTTAAGGTAAACCATTTACCGATTGTAAATAACTCTCAGTTTTTGGGGCTAATATCGGAATCTGATATATATGACCTCAATACGCCTGACGAACCACTAGGGAATCATTCATTATCCTTGCATAAACCTTATGTTACAGAGAACCAACATATATTTGAGGTTATGAACATAGCATCTTCTTTAAAATTAACAGTGGTTCCTGTTCTTAATGAGCTTAAAGAGTATGTTGGATTAATTACAATACCTGATTTGTTGCACTATTTTTCATCATTTTCAGCAATGCAGACTCCGGGTAGTATAATTGTTCTTGAACTTAATGAGAGAGATTATTCTTTTACAGAGATAGCACAAATTGTGGAAGGAAACGATATAAAAATATTGAGTTCATATGTAAAGCCAATGGCAGAATCAACACGAATACAATTATCGCTTAAACTGGATACTATTGATATATCTGCTGTTAGACAATCGTTTGAAAGGTATAATTACGATATATTGGCTTCGTTTATGAGAGAAGATGCCGAAGACAAGAACATAAAAGATAATTATGATTCATTAATGAGGTTTCTTAATACTTAGTTTTTTTAGATTCTATGGCTTATATTTAGCCAAATTTTTATTTAATGGCAAGAATTGCAGTTTACGGAAGAGCATTTGAATCAGAAAAGGTAGATTCATATGTTAAGGTTCTGGAGTTGATTAAAAAGTACTCATCGGAGGCATATATACATAAAAATATAACCGATTGTTGTAAAGAATACAACCATGAGTTGAGTGGTACATTTAAAATTTTTGATAAGCAGGTTGATTTGCCTGATACTACCGATGTAATAATAAGTATTGGTGGTGATGGTACATTTCTTGAAGCCGTATCGTTTATAAGCGACAAGAACATACCAATAATAGGTGTTAATGTAGGAAGGTTAGGCTATTTGGCTACCATTTCGTTAGATGATGTTGAGAGTGCAATAATTGCCATAAAGGAGAGATCTTATAAAATTGAAGAGCGTACAATGATACAGGTGGCTATAAATGATAAGAAGTTGAATAACCACTTTGCTCTTAACGAGGTTGCAATACAGAAAAAGGAGACCTCAATGATAAAAATCAAAACCTATATAGACGATGTGTTTCTGAATACCTATTGGGCCGATGGGTTAATAATATCAACCCCAACCGGATCAACAGCATATTCATTAAGTGTGGGGGGACCGATTGTTATACCTGGTTCTGAGAATTTTGTATTATCTCCTATTGCACCGCATAATCTTTCTGCAAGACCTTTAATTATACCTGATAAGAGTGTAATAAGATGTAAGGTTGAATCAAGAGATTCAAAAGTTTTGGCGTCCGTTGATAATAATTCATATGTAGTTGATTCAGATATTGAAGTAATTGTGAAAAAGGCATCGCATACAATAAAAATAGCTAGTGTTGAGAAGTCTGACTATTTCAGTACTTTACGAGAAAAGCTATTATGGGGTGTAGATATTCGTAATTAATTGCATTGCAACAGAGAGCATGGTAAGATTTTTGTATATTTGTAAAGTGTACTCTGTATAATAAATTTTACTAAATATTAGTTATTGTTATTGAGTATATAGTTAATGTTGATTTTAATCAGTCCTTTATTTTCTAATGAGTAGAAAACTAATTATATCGTTTGTATGCTTTTTTATTGTTAACCTGTTATACGGGCAAAGAGTAAAGGATGGTAATCACGAGGTGTTTTTATCTGTGGGACCAACATTCTATTCCGGACAGATGGGGAAAACAACAAAGGATTATATTAAAGTTATACCTGACTATATCACGAATACTGTTGGTATTGGAATATCCGGAGGTTACAGATATAAATCTGGAGGACCGTTTAACTATTCCGGTAATGTCTCATATTTGCGGTTTGGTGCTCAAAATCCTGTAGATAACCCTTATTTTAAGGGGTATGGATTTACTACTAATATGTTTACTTTTGGTGCAAAAACAGAGGTTACAATCTTTAAGATGTTTACCGGAAAGCGGAAAGGAAGACGTGTTGTCAGATCTGGATCTAAACGTTACATTAGAGATGGATATAAGTTCTATTTTCTGTTAGGGATGGAGTGCTTTTTTGCTAATGTAACTGCTAAAGAATATCTTAAAACTGATTACCGATTTAACCAGTTTAACTGGGGAGTAGGATTTCCTTTTGGTTTTGGTGTAAGATATGACTATAACCATAAACTAGTATTTTCGTTAGAGTTAATAACACGTATTACAACCTCAGACAAGATTGATGGTCTGGAAACAACAACAAGGTTTAATGATATGTATCATAATGCCTTTGTTACAGTAGCATATAAACTTGAGCAAAAGAGGAGGTTTAAAAAGAGGAGATGGGTTACACGACATTAAAAAATGTTAAAACCTATTAATATGAGTTAATATAATGATCAAATTGTGTGATAGAGGGCAGATGAAACAATAGTTTTACTATATTTGACAACTTGAAACAGGAAGGTAGGTGCATGAGAAGAATTTTGATCATACTAACAAGTTTAATGCTAGGATTTAATGCGTTTTGTCAAAACAAAATGGATCTTGGATTGTACCTTGGAGCCAGTTATTATCAGGGTGATCTTAACCAAAAAAAGATATTAAATAGTCCTAATGCCTTTTTCGGATTTTTTTCGCGATATAATATTGATGAGATAAGTGCTGTTAAAGCCGATCTTAATTTCTTTACATTGTCATCTGATTACACTTCATCTTCCAGTTTTATTCCTGGAACCAGAGATTATTCATTTAAGAAGTCTTTTGTTCATTTCTCATTAAGATATGAGGTGAACTTTTTTAGATTTTCTGACATAAAGGCAAATTCGGGGAAGTTTACACCATATATAGCGGGTGGATTTGGATGCTCATATGATCTGGAGAAACTTGTGCCTTCAATTCCTTTTGGAGGAGGTGTTAAGTTTAAAATAAAGCGTAGGTACACTGTTGGACTTGAATGGATATACAGTAAGAGTTTTTCTGATGAGATTGATGATGTATCAAACGGATATGATAATATAAATAAAACTAATAATAATGCATCTACCTTCTTTAACAATGACTGGTACTCTTTTATAGGCGTACATATAAGTTATAAACTTAGAGGATCAAGGAAGCTTTGCAGAACATATACAAATGGCATATAAACAATGACATTATTAGAGGAGATAGATAAAAATAATATACCCAGACATGTTGCCATAATAATGGATGGTAATGGCAGATGGGCAAAGAAAAAAGGAAATTCCAGGCTGTTTGGTCATAAAAACGGAGTTAAAGCTGTAAGAGAAGCAACAGAGGCTGCAGCTCAAATGGGTGTGCAATATCTTACATTGTATGCATTTTCAACTGAGAATTGGAACAGACCAAAATTAGAGGTTGATGGATTGATGACATTGTTGGTTTCTGCAATAGAGAATGAAACTAAAAAATTAAACGAAAATAATATTAGATTGCACACTATTGGTGATATTACCAGATTGCCAAAAAATGTTAGAGCAAAACTTAATGGAGCAATAGATAATACTGCAAGTAATACAGGAATGAATCTTGTTCTTGCCCTTAACTATAGCGGTAAATGGGATATAACAAATGCAGTTAAAAGAATATCACAAGATATAAAAGATAATAAGATTAATGTAGAAGATATTAATGATACGCTCATAACAAATAACCTTACTACAGCACAGTTTCCAGATCCGGAGTTTCTTATAAGAACCAGCGGGGAGTGCCGATTGAGTAATTTCTTGTTATGGGAGTTAGCATATGCAGAGTTTTATTTTACAGAAACACTTTGGCCTGATTTTAGCAAAGATACTTTTTATGAAGCTATAAAAAGTTACCAAAACAGAGAGAGAAGATTCGGTAAGATTAGTGAGCAAATTAAAGAATCCTAACCATATTAAACTATATATAACTAACATGCAGAAAATTATAAACTTGATTGTTTTTATGTTTGTCGGTCTGACGCTGTCGGCTCAGACAACAGATAAAACAGCAGATTATAGCCGTCCTAAGAAGTTTGTTATTAGCGATATCAAGATATCAGGTATAAAATATCTGGATACAGATATTCTGTTGCATATTGCTGAATTCAGAGTAGGGGATGAGATTGATATACCGGGCGATAAATTTACGTCTACAATTAAAAAGTATTGGAAACAAGGACTGTTTTCTGATGTTCAAATTTCATATACGCCTATTAAAGGTAATGAAGTATCGATAGACATTTACCTGCAAGAGCAACCAAGGCTTTCCAGAGTCGTTTTTCATGGTTTAAGGTCGGGGCAGGAGAAAGATATTAGAGGGAAATTGCATCTCCGTACTGGAAATCAGGTAACAGAGGACATTGTAAAAAACTCTGAAAGAATTATTAAAGACCATTTTAAGGAAAAAGGTTTCTATTTTTGTGATGTAAAGAGTATTGTTAAAAATGATACTACATATAAAAATACGGTAAAATTGATCTTTAACGTTGACAGAGGTAAACGAACAAGAATTAAGGATATTGAAATTGTTGGAAATGTTAATATAAAGGATCGTAAGGTTAGAAGATGGATAAAGAATACCAAAAAAGTTGACTGGAATATTTTTAAAGCATCAAAATATTATGAACCTAATTATAAAGAGGATAAAAAGGTTCTTATAGAGAAATATACAGAGAAGGGATTCCGTGATGCAACTATTGTTTCTGATTCATTATATGTGATTGAAAAACATAAGTTTAGTCTTGGTAATGTTTTTAGAAAAATGTTTGGTAAACCTGTAAAGCCAAAGATTAAAAGGAAATTAGGTATTAAAATTAATATTGCTGAAGGAAACAAGTATTACTTCAGAGATATAAGGTGGGTTGGAAATACAAAATTCCCATCAGAGTACCTTTCAACAATTCTTAATATAAAAAAGGGTGATCATTACGATAAAACTCTTCTTAATAACAGATTGAATGTTGATGAGGATGCTGTTACAACTTTATACATGGATAGAGGTTATCTGTTTTTTAATGTTCAACCAGTAGAGGTTAAAGTTGATAAAGATTCTATTGATATAGAGCTTAGAATATTTGAAGGAGAACAGGCAACCATTAATAAGGTAATTATTGAGGGGAACACTAAAACAAACGAACATGTTATTCGTCGTGAAATCCGTACGAAGCCAGGTGAACTATTTAGCCGTTCTAAAATTATGCGTACGCAAAGAGAGCTTGCAACACTCGGACATTTTGATCCGGAAAAATTAGGTGTTGACTTTAAACCTCATCAGGAGAACAATACTGTAGACTTAACTTATATGTTAGAAGAAAAAGCTAATGATCAGCTTGAAATATCCGGAGGATGGGGAGGAGGAATGTTTGTTGGATCTCTTGGTGTAAGATTTACAAACTTCTCAGCTCGTAAACTTTTTAAGTTTAAGGAGTGGAACTCTATTGTACCAACTGGTGATGGACAGACATTGAGTCTTAGAGGACAAACAAATGGTAAATATTATAAATCGTTTAATATCTCATTTGTTGAGCCTTGGTTAGGTGGAAAGAAACCAAATTCATTCCACGTATCATTTTATTACTCTTCATATAGTAAGTATAATTGGTATAGCCAATCTCAAACAGATGACCCGGGACAATTTGACGTTATTGGAGCATCGGTAGGTTTAGGTAAACGATTGGAGTGGCCAGATAACTACTTTACACTGATGCATACTGTTGGTTATAAGAGATATTTCCTTGATAATTATGATATGGGATTTGGGTTTAAGACTGGTAACTCAAATATCCTTACTTATAATTTGGTCTTTGGTCGTAACTCGGTTTCACAGCCTTTATATCCGCGTAATGGATCCGACTTCTCACTGTCTATTGAATTAACGCCGCCATTTTCGCTATTCAAGTCTAGTAAATGGTGGGAACTATCTGATAGTGAAGCAGCTACTATAATGAATGGTAGTGGGACAGAATCAGAGAAAAAGAGCAAGATTGAGGATGCCCAAAATAAGGAAAAGTATAAATGGGTAGAGTATCATAAGTGGGATTTTAAAGGATCATGGTATAAATCACTTATCGGAGATCTGGTTTTGAGTGCACATGTTAGAATGGGTTATCTTGGTTACTATAATAAAGATCTAGGATACTCCCCTTTTGAAAAATATCAGCTTGGAGGAGATGGTATGTCTGGGTACAATATGTACGGGGTTCAGAATATTGGATTACGTGGATATGAGAATAACTCACTTACAGCTGAAGAAAGATATCTGGATCCAATATCCGGTGCAATAGCCACCAGACGAAGTGCAGTTATTTATGATAAGTTTTCGTTAGATCTCAGATACCCACTTGCACTTAAACCACAAGCTACTGTTTATGGAATGGTGTTTGTTGAAGCTGGAAACTCATGGTCTAAGTTCAAGGATTTTAATCCATTTGATGCAAAACGTTCTGCCGGTGTTGGTGTAAGAATATTCTTGCCAATGTTGGGTATGCTTGGTGTTGACTGGGGATATGGTTTTGATAAGGTATTGAATTCAAATGGTGTTGATGTGAAAGCAGGAGGAAGTCAGTTCCACTTTGTAATTGGTCAACAATTTTAATTGAAATAATATATTATATCTGGCTTTGTTAATGTTTACGAAGTCAGGTATAAAAACTGTATATCTGTTTTGGTATGGCTTTTGTTTTAATTAGCTGAAAGATATAAATTTGACTATATTTATATCGTGTTAATTAATTAACTAGAGCATTAAAATATAATATTATGAGAAAATTAATAACCACATTAGTTTTTATTGCAATTTTTGTTGCCGCTGCCTCTGCACAAAAGTTTGCTTTTGTTGATACTAAGTATATTCTGAATAATATACCATCGTATAAAGCTGCAATGGAAGAGATAGAGAAAACATCTTCACGTTATCAGAGCGAGATAGAAAAAATGTATGACGAACTTGAGAAGTTATATAAAAACTATCAGGCAGAGAAAGTCCTTTTAAGTTCTGATATGCAAAAGCAGAAAGAAGATGATATTATTGCTAGGGAAAGAAAAATAAAAGGACTTCAGAAAAAGTATTTTGGACAAAATGGAGAACTTTTTAAGAAGCAACAAGAGTTGATAAAACCAATTCAGGATCAGGTATTTGAAGCTGTTTCTGATATTGCTAAGGATGAGAATTACTCGTTTATATATGATATAGCCAGTGGGGTTCAGATGTTATACACAAACCCGAAACTGGATAAGAGTGATGATGTATTAATGAAATTGGGATATAAATAAATAAATTAAACTTGAAATTATGAGAAAATTGATTGTTACAATCGCTGTTGCAATGTTTCTTGCTACAGGATTTTCTTTTGCTCAGAAAACGCTGAAAATTGGACATATAAATGGTCAGGAATTGTTGTCGTTAATGCCTGAGAGAACTAAAGCAGAAGCTGATATTAAGGCTTTTGCCGAGCAACTTGGTAAAGATATTGAAATTTTACAAGTTGAGTTGAATAATAAGATTAATGACTATCAGAATAATGAGAAGACATATTCAGATCTTATTAAGCAATCTAAGGTAGAGGAAATTCAGAATCTACAGACAAGAATTCAAGAGTACCAAAGAACTGCTCAGCAGAACCTACAGAAAAAAGAGGGAGATCTTCTTAAACCAATAATGGAGAAAGCTCAGAATGCTATTAAAGAAGTGGCTAAAGCTAATAAGTTCACTTATATACTTGATACTAGTGCAGGATCTGTACTTTATCAGTCTGATGATAGTATTGATATTATGGATTTAGTGAAAGCTAAATTAGGTATAAAGTAATATCTGCTTAAAAAAATTGAAGGCTATCTGTTACAGATAGCCTTTTCTTGTATAAATTTACCCGTAATTATAGTAATATAAATCTTTAATAGTTATGTCTGATAGTCCAATTGGTATATTTGATTCTGGTTTGGGAGGATTATCTGTTTATAAGGAGTTAATAAGCCATATTCCTAATGAGCAGGTTATATATTTTGGAGATAGTGGTAATGCACCCTATGGGCCTAAATCTACTGATTATATAATCAAGAGAAGTACAGAGATAACAGAGTTTTTATTAGCAAAGGGCTGTAAACTTATAATTGTTGCATGTAATACTGCAACAGCGGCTGCAATAAGCCATTTAAGAACTAAATTTGATACTCCTTTTATTGGTATGGAACCTGCAATAAAGCCTGCTGCAAAAGCCACTAAAACAGGTAGCATTGGCGTATTGGGTACTCAGGGTACATTTTCTGGGGGGCATTACCAGAATACAAAGGCAAAATATGCTAATAATGTTAATGTTATATACCGCGTTGCAACCGGACTTGTAGAGTATGTTGAGCAAGGCGAAAAAAACAATATATACATTGCAGAACTGTTAACTAAGTATATTAAACCTATGCTTTTAGAGAATATAGATCATTTGGTATTAGGATGTACACACTATCCATTTTTAAGTGATGATATCCAGAAAGTTGCCGGTTCTGGTGTAACATTGGTTAATCCTGCAAATGCCGTTGTCAGACATACTTTATCTGTACTGAAAATGTCAGGATTAATAAATACTAGTAAGAGTAATAGACAAGATGAATTTTTTACTACGGGTGATATAGAAAAAACAAAACGCATTGTAGATAGTATTACAATGCGCATGAATATCGTAAAATCTGTTTAATATTACTCCTCTTTATACCATCCTGAGTACATATGATAACTATTTGCTATTCGGTTTATTTCTCCTTCCAATAGTCGTTGATCAAGTTCTTTTATCTTTTTTGCCGGAATACCTGCATATACGCTACCAGATTCTACAACGGTACCTTTTGATACTACTGATCCGGCAGCAATAATTACATTGTCTTCAATTATAGCATCATCAAGTACTATAGCACCCATACCAATAAGTACATTATTCTTTATTGTACACCCATGTACAACAGCATTGTGTGCTATTGATACATTATTACCGATATTTGTTGGAGATTTCTTATAGGTGGCATGTATAGTAGCATTATCCTGTACATTAACATTGTCGCCAAGCTTAATGCTGTGTACATCTCCTCTTAATACTGCACTGAACCATATGCTACATCCTTTACCCATCTCAACATCACCAACTATAGTACAATTATCTGCCAACCAGCAATCATCTCCTATTATTGGAGTCTTTCCGTTTAACTCTTTTATTAAAGCCATATCTGTAAATATTGTTAATATCTGATGTTTTTTACAAAATTATCATAAAATGGTGGATAAATCTTGCAAATCAGTATCACAAAAAACGATTAACTGATGAAATATTACCATTTTTGATAAAAAAAGTATCAAAAAATAGTTGTTGTAACAATTTCTTACTTAATTTTGCGATGTACAATTGAACTAAAAGTTTTTATCGACGTATATTAATATTTTGAAAGATTATAGTTGAATGCATATAAAGCATGTTTATTAAATGCTTTATGTGCATTTACATTTTGGAAAATATTTTTTTACGTAGATAGTATATCAACAAACAAAAAAACTATGAACAAAAAAGCAAATGTCGTTCAGTTAGAAGAGGTTACCATAAGGTTTTCAGGTGACTCTGGCGACGGAATGCAATTAACAGGAACACTATTCTCTAATGCATCAGCATTATTTGGGAATGACCTATCAACATTTCCTGATTATCCTGCTGAGATTAGAGCTCCACAAGGAACTGTTGCGGGTGTTTCAGGATTTCAGGTTAAATTTGGGCATAAGGTAGTTAATACTCCGGGAGATTATTGCGATGTTCTTGTTGCTATGAATCCTGCAGCATTAAGAGCTAATGCAAAGTGGATTAAGAAAGGCGGTTCGGTTATATATGATGCTGATTCTTTTACAGAGAAGAATATTGCAAGAGCCGGATATACTACTCTTGACCCTGTTACTGAGTTAGGTATACAGGAATATAATATTATCCCTGCTCCAATAACAAGCCTTACAAAAGAGGCTGTTAAAGGTATGGGAATGGATAACAAAAGTATCCTACGAAGCAAAAATATGTTTGCTTTAGGGGTTGTTTGTTATATCTTTAACAGACCTTTATCTTATACAGAAGAGTATCTTAAGGAGAAGTTTAAGAAGAAACCGGCAGTTATTGAGGCTAATAAAAAAGTTCTTTCTGCAGGGTTTAACTATGCCGATACTATAGAGGCACTTACTCCTACATATGAGGTTGCTCCTGCTGAAATTACAAAAGGAAAATATCGTAATATGAATGGTAATACAGCAACTGCATGGGGGCTACTGGCTGCTGCAGAGAAGGCTCAATTACCACTATTTATCGGGTCATATCCTATTACTCCTGCTACAGAGATTCTTCAGGAACTTTCAAAACGTAAAGATCTTGGTGTAAAGAGTTTCCAGGCAGAGGATGAGATTGCTGGTATATGTACAGCTATTGGTGCTAGTTTTGCTGGTAATTTTGCCGTTACAACTACATCAGGTCCTGGTTTAGCACTTAAATCAGAGGCATTAGGTCTGGCTGTTATTACTGAGCTTCCGTTAGTAATTGTTAATGTTCAACGTGGAGGTCCATCTACAGGTCTTCCTACAAAAACAGAGCAATCTGATTTAATGCAGGCTCTATACGGACGTAACGGAGAGTCGCCAATACCTGTTATTGCGGCTAGTTCACCTTCTGATTGTTTTGACTATGCTTTTAAAGCTGGTAAATTGGCAGTTGAGCATATGACTCCGGTAATACTTTTAACAGACGGATTCCTTGCTAATGGTTCTGAACCATGGAAGATTCCATCAATGTCAGAATATCCGGAAATTAAAGCTCCTATTGTAAAAGAGGGTACTGAGAACTGGATGCCATACGCAAGAGATGAAGAGAAACTTGCTCGTACATGGGCTTTTCCTGGAACACCAGGTTTAGAGCACCGTGTTGGAGGTCTTGAGAAAGATAAGCTAAAAGGAAATGTTTCGCACGATCCTATGAACCATCAGGAAATGACAGAGCTACGTGCTGCAAAAGTTGCTCGTATTGCTGATTTCATTCCTGAGCTTGATATTATAGGTGAAGAGAATTCAGATATACTTATTGTTGGTTGGGGTGGAACAAAAGGTCATCTTTTAACAGCCGTAAATGAGCTTAGAGAAGAGGGTAAAAACATTAGTTTAGCTCACTTTAACTACATTAATCCACTACCAAAGAATGTTGAAGAGGTTCTTAAAGGACACAAGCGTATTGTTGTTTGTGAACTTAATATGGGACAATTTGCTAACTATTTAACAATGAACTTCCCAGACTATAAGTTTGAACAATACAATAAGGTACAAGGATTACCATTTACAGTGATGGAATTAAAAGATCATTTCACTAAATTATTAGAGGAGAAATAGTCATGTCTGAAAATCAAGTAAAATATACTGCAAAAGACTTTAAAAGTGATCAGGAAGTAAGATGGTGTCCTGGTTGTGGCGACCATGCTATCCTAAATGCAATTCAGCGTGCGTTACCTCAATTGGCATATAACAAAGAGAGATATGCATTCATCTCAGGTATTGGATGTTCTTCTCGTTTTCCATATTACATGGATACATATGGATTCCATAGTATTCATGGTAGAGCTTCAGCTATTGCGTCAGGAACAAAGACAGCTAATCCGGAACTAAGTGTTTGGCAGATTACTGGTGATGGTGATGCTATGGCAATTGGTGGAAACCACTTTATTCACGCTATTCGTCGTAATATCGATATTAATATAATGCTGTTCAATAACGAGATTTATGGTCTTACAAAAGGTCAGTACTCTCCAACTTCAGAGTTTGGTGCAGTTACAAAAACATCTCCATTTGGTACAGTAGAGCACCCATTTCACCCTGGTGAACTTGTAATTGGTGCTCAGGGTAAATTCTTTGCAAGATCGTTTGATGGTAATATTAAACTATCTACACAGATCTTTGAAGAGGCTTCTCGTCATGATGGAACATCAGTTGTGGAAATTCTGCAAAACTGTGTGATTTATAATGATAAAACACATGCAGCAATTCTTGATAAAGAGAATCGCGATGACAGAACAATAGTATTAGAACATGGTAAGCCAATGATCTTTGGTAAAAACAGAGATAAAGGTCTTGTTCTTGATGGTCTTAAACTTAAGATTGTTACTATTGGTGAGAATGGAATTACAGAGGATGATATTCTTGTTCATGATGCTGAAGAGCAAAATCCTGGACTACATATGATGCTTGTTAATATGCAATATCCACATTATCCTGTAGCATTTGGTATCATTAGAAAAGTTAAAGCTGCAACATACGATGATCAGGTTGTTGAGCAGATAGAGACTATTCAGGCGGAATCTAAGATTAAAAGTGTAGATGATCTGTTAAATAGTGGCGCTACATGGGATGTTGAATAAGTAATTATTTAATAACTATATATAGAGCTCTTCGGTTTTTTCCGGAGAGCTTTTTTTTGCTATTTTATCAATTACATGATGACTGAAAGAATAAAATAGATAACTTTATTATCCTATTGTTGTTATTAAATTTTACCAGACATAACTCTGATAATAGAAATAGATAAATATGGATAGTAAAGTACCTAAAATAATTTCAGATTTTCAGTTTCATGATACCTCGTTTAATTTGTTAATGCAAAAGCGCATTAGTAGAGTATTACTTATTTGTAGTAATTACGATGCCTTTATGCTTGAAGAGGACGGACGTATTGATGAACAAATTTTTAATGAGTATGTATCGTTAAACCTTAGATACCCACCCGTTTTTATAAGAACAAACTCTGCTGAAGAGGCATTTGAACTTCTTCAAAACAATGCAATTGATCTTGTTGTATCTATGTTGAGTGTGAGTGATATGGTAGGACCATTTAACCTTGCAAACTCAATAAAAGAGAAATATCCTTCTATCCCTATTATTGTGCTTACACCATTTTCAAGAGAAGTATCAATAAAACTTGAGAAAGAAGATTTAAGTGCAATAGATTATGTATTTAGTTGGTTGGGTACAGCAGACCTTCTATTGGCAATAACCAAGCTTATAGAAGATAAAATGAATGCTGAACACGATATTAAGGAAGTGGGAGTACAGTGTATATTGCTGGTTGAGGACTCCGTAAGATTCTACTCCTCATATCTGCCCAATATCTATAAAATAATTCTTAAGCAGAGTAAATCGTTTATGGACGAGGCTCTTAATGAGCACCAGAAAATGTTACGTATGCGTGGTAGACCAAAAATACTTTTGGCAACAACATACGATGAAGCAATAGAACTATATGAAAAGTATAAAAAGAACCTGTTAGGAATAATCTCTGATATACGTTATAAAAAGAATCACCAGTCAGAGAAAGGTGAGAAGATGGGATTTGAACTATTTAAAAAAGTTAGTGCTGAAGACCCACACCTTCCTTTCCTGTTACAATCATCAGAACTTGATAATAAAGAAATAGCTGAAGATCTAGGGGTAGGATTTCTGCATAAAGGATCAAAAAAGTTATCTATGGAACTTCGCGATTATATAAGTCGCAATTTTGCATTTGGTGATTTTGTATTCCGCGATCCGAAATCGGATAAAGAGATAAATAGAGCAAAAAACCTTAAGGAATTACAGCAGAAAATATTAAAAATATCAAACGACTGCTTATTGTACCACTCGCAGCGTAACCACTTCTCAAAATGGTTAAATGCACGAGCAATATTTCCTATAGCTCAGCTGTTTAAATATGTAACAGTTAATGATTTCGAAGATCTTGACGATGTGCGTAAATACATTTACGATAGCATTACCAGCTTCAGAAGAAGTAAAGGACAAGGAGTTATAGCTAAATTCGATAGAAATAAATTTGACGAATATCTATCTTTTTCACGTATTGGCGATGGCTCTATAGGAGGTAAGGCAAGAGGTCTTGCATTTATTAACTCTATAATTAAAAAGAACAAGCTTCATACAAAGTTTGAAGATACAATAGTAACTATTCCTAAAACAGTTGTAATAAGTACAGATGTTTTTGATGAGTTTATGGAGGCTAATAAACTGTATCAGATAGCACTGTCAAATGCCAGTGACGATAAGATATTGGAATCGTTTGTAAAAGCTCACCTTCCGGCATCTTTGCATGAAGATCTTAAGGCATTTCTATCGGTTGTAAATAAACCAATTGCAATCAGGTCGTCAAGTAAGCTTGAGGATTCGCATTATCAACCATTTGCAGGTATCTACTCAACATATATGATACCAAATATACCTAATAAGAAGAAGATGCTTAAGATGTTAGCACAGGCTATTAAATCGGTTTATGCATCGGTATATTACAACCTTAGTAAAGCTTATATGAATGCCACATCAAATGTAATTGATGAGGAGAAGATGGGTATTATTCTGCAAGAGGTATGTGGTTCTGAGAATAATGAGATGTTTTATCCTACAATATCAGGAGTTGCACGCTCAATAAACTTCTACCCAATAAGCCCAGAAAAACACGAAGATGGTATTGCTACCATTGGATTTGGTTTAGGTAAACTTATTGTAGAGGGTGGTAAATCATTAAGATTCTCTCCAAAATACCCTAAAAAGGTACTGCAACTATCAACTCCTGAAATAGCCTTAAGAGATACACAAAAAGAGTTTTATGCACTTGATCTTGCAGCTGATAGTTTTGTATCATCTACAGATGATGGAGTTAATATTCTAAAAGTAGATGTATCAAAGGCAGAGAACGATCCTCAATTCGCTAAAATATCATCAACATATGATTATCATACACATATGTTGCGTGAGGGAGTACAAAAAGGAGGTAAGAAACTTGTTACATTCCGAAGTATGTTATCATATAACTCATTTCCTTTGGCAAATATTCTGAAAGATTTGTTAGAGATAGGACAGCGTGAGATGAACAACCCAATTGAGATTGAGTTCGCTGTTGATCTTAATGTCCCTAAAGGATCGCCAAAGATATTTAGCTTTTTACAGATAAGACCAATTGTTGATAACGATCAGATAATGGACTTTGATTGGGAAGCATTGGATAAAGAAGAGACAATAATAAGCTCTGATTCAGCTCTTGGTAATGGGAAAATTGAGAATATTACAGATTTTGTGTATGTAAAACCAGAGAGTTTTGATCCGGCAAAAACAAAAGATATAGCACAGGTAATTGATGAACTGAATCAGAAATTTACCGAAGAGGATAGACACTATGTTCTTATTGGTCCCGGACGTTGGGGTTCAAGTGATCCGTGGCTTGGTGTACCAATTAAGTGGGCGCAAATATCACAGGCGCGTGTTATCATAGAGTCTGGTCTTGATAACTATAGAATAGATCCTAGTCAGGGAACACACTTTTTCCAAAATCTTACATCATTCAGAGTAGGATATCTAACAATAAATCCGTTTATGAATGATGGATTCTATGATATTGATTTTCTGAATGGAAAAGAGGCTGTTTATGAAGATGAATATCTGCGACATGTAAGATTTGACGAGCCTGTAAAAATATTTATAGATGGTAAAAGTAATAAGGGAGCAATCCTTAAACCTAACATTTAGTGGCTGTGCAGTAATATATAACAACTAAAACACAAAAAATGTTTATAAAAAGTGTTTAAAAATATAAATTAATGTGTTCTAATGTTTGCAATTGTGCAATTACTATAGTTAACTTTACCAAACCATTAATCAATTAAAAATTTACTTTTATTAGTAAACGAATATCAACATTTAATCTTTAAAAAATGAACGTAGATAAATTGATGGCTGCCCTAGAGGCTAAGCACCCTGGAGAGAAGGAATACCTTCAGGCAGTAGTTGAGGTTTTAGAGTCAATTGAGGAAGTATATAATCAAAACCCTCAGTTCGAAGCAGCAAAAATTATCGAAAGATTAGTTGAGCCAGATCGTATCCTTACATTTAAGGTGCCTTGGCAAGACGATGAAGGTAACTTCCATGTTAACCTAGGTTACCGTGTTGAGTTTAACAACGCTATCGGACCATACAAAGGTGGTTTACGTTTCCACCCAAGTGTAACACTTAGTGGACTTAAATTCTTAGGTTTCGAGCAGATCTTTAAGAACTCTCTTACTACTCTTCCAATGGGTGGTGGTAAAGGTGGTTCTGATTTCGATCCAAAAGGAAAATCAGACAACGAGATCATGCGTTTTTGTCAGTCATTCATGCTAGAGCTTTTCCGTCTTATCGGTCCTGATACTGACGTTCCTGCAGGTGATATAGGAGTTGGTGGACGCGAGATAGGATTCATGTACGGAATGTACAAGAAGATTGCTCGTGAGAACACTGGTGTTCTTACAGGAAAAGGTCGTAACTGGGGTGGATCTCTAATTCGTCCTGAAGCAACAGGTTTTGGTGTTGTTTATTTTGCTCAAGAGCAGCTTGCACACAGAGGTGATTCTCTACAAGGTAAGAGAGTTGCAGTTTCAGGATTCGGTAACGTATCTTGGGGTGCTGTAATGAAAGCAACTGAGCTTGGTGCTAAAGTTGTTACTATTTCTGGTCCTGACGGATACATCTACGATGAGGATGGTATCAACACTGAGGAGAAATTCAACTACATGTTAGAGCTTCGTGCTTCAAACAACGATATTGTAGCTCCTTATGCTGAGAAATTCCCTAACGCTAAGTTCTTTGCTGGTAAGAAGCCTTGGGAGCAAAAAGTTGATGTTGCTATGCCATGTGCTATTCAGAATGAGCTTAACGAGGCAGATGCTAAGCAACTTGTTGCAAATGGTCTTATCCTTTGTACTGAGGGAGCTAACATGCCATCTACTCCAGAAGCTATCGAGATTTTCCGTGAAGCAAAAGTTGCTTTTGCTCCAGGTAAAGCTTCAAACGCTGGTGGTGTAGCTGTTTCTGGTCTTGAGATGTCTCAGAATGCAATGCATATTTCATGGACTGCAGAAGAGGTTGATGAGAGACTTAAGCAGATCATGAAAGATATCCACTCATCATGTGTTGAGTACGGAACAAAAGGTGATTATGTAGACTATATCAATGGTGCTAACATCGCTGGTTTCATGAAGGTTGCTAACTCTATGTTAGATCTTGGAATCTATGGTTAATAAACCATTTGAATGATATATTAAGCGGTTATCCTTATGGGTAGCCGCTTTTTTTTGTTATTGGTAACAATTGCTTAACAATTAATAAACATCACTTCTGCCTGTTTATGGCTACTATTGTATTAGTAAACAGAAACAAGCATGAAACTGAAGAACCTCACAATTAAACGTATATTGCTATTAACCTCATTCGGAATAGCAATAATACTTATATCTATTGCTTTTGTAACAAACAGATATATAAACAATACATTTACTGCCCACAATATAATTAGTAGTGTAGAGAAGATTTATAGTGAAGAGTTACAGCTACGTAAAAATGAGAAGGATTTTATAATATATGAGACTATTAATCCTGAGTTCTTTAAAACAGGAAAAAGTAGTTACATAACAGATATGCATAATCAGTATAACGATATTGAGAAGAGTATTGTTGTGCTTCAGAAAGAGCCAGAAATAATAGAACTCAATCTAAAGTACGATCTTGATATTTTACTTGACAGATTCAGGAGCTACAGAGCTGAAATGGACAAAATGTCGTTGCTTGTACGTAAAAAAGGATTCAAAGATTATGGCTTAATTGGCGATATGCGTCAGCGTATTCATAATCTGGAGACCAGGTTAAAAGATATAGATAATGATCAATATACAGGAATGATGCTAATGCTTCGCAGACATGAGAAAGACTATCTTCTGCGTAAAGACCTTAAGTATAAAGATAAATTTACCGATATGGTAGCAGAGTTTTCTGCTATACTGAAGAGTGATGACAACAATAGAGAGCTTAATGACTATCTTTTACAATATCAGGAACTTTTTTACAGGGTTATTGATACCGATTATGAGATTGGACTCACAGCTAATGACGGAGTAAGAAAAGAGCTTAATGAGCTTGTAAAAGAGATTGAATCTAATCTGTTAGCAATCAGATCCACTGTACAGAAATCATTCGGATCAGGTATTCGTAACGCCATATATACACTATTTATTATATTTAGTTGCCTGTCGCTCTTTATAATACTCATTCTTATGGGAGTATCTAACTTTATTATAAAAAGTATTTCTATACTCAGAAAGCACATTACCAAATTAGGACACGGAGAACTGCCCGAGGATATTAAGGCTGTGAATAACGACGAGATTGCTAACATGAAGCGATCGATAAATAATCTTACCAGAAACCTGAAGAACACGCGTGAATTTGCAATTGCAGTTGGTAACGGAAACTTTGAGAAAGATGTTGATGTTTTTGAGAATAAAGGAGATCTTGGTGGTAGCCTTGTTGAGATGCGTGAAAAATTAATTCAGGTTGCTGCAGAGCGTAAACAACAGGAAGAGAAAGATAAACAACGTTTATGGATTAATGAGGGAGTTGCTCTGTTTTCAGATATACTCAGAGACAATATATCTGACTACTCTGTTATGGGAAAACGAATAATAAGTGAACTTGTTAAGTATACAGGTTCAATGCAAGGAGCACTTTTTATTGTGAAGCAAGAGGAGCTTGAAAACACTCAATTAGTATTAGAGGCTTCATATGCTCTGGACAGATTAAAATATTTAGATAAGATAGTAAAACCCGGAGAGGGATTGATAGGGGAGTGTTATCTTGAAAAGGACAGTATATTTATTACAGATATTCCGGATAGTTATGGGGCAATTGATGTCTCATTAGGACAATTCAAACCAGAATCAATATATATATCACCTCTTAAATCAGACAGTAAAGTACTTGGTATTATAGAGCTATCATCGCTACATATATTTACCGATTGGGAAAAGCAGTTTATAGATCGTATTGCAGGAGATATAGCAGCAGCAATATCAATGGCAACAATTAATGTTGAGACACAGCGATTACTTGAACAGTCTAAAAAACAGACTGCTGAACTATCTGAAAGCAGAGAAGAACTTGCACAGAATCTGGAAGAGATGCAGGTTATAAGAGAGAAATATGAGCAGAGGGAACAAGAACTATTAAAAGAGTTGGAACAGGTTAAAACTAATATAGTTATATAGAATATTTAACAGATTTTATACGTGTAAAATTATTAATAAAGAGATCCCTGTTTACTGTGGCTGATTAACAGCCCTTATGAAGGTCCGAAAATTTATTTTTCGGGCTTTCGCTTTTTTTATATTTTAGCAAAAACAAACCGCTATGTACAATTCTTATAACAGAATTTGTAACATCCACAAAATCAAATCCATGAAGAATATATTCTTACTGGCAGGGATACTATTCCTGTTTGTCGGCTGCAATAATTGTGTCAAAAAATCAGAAAAAGAGATAAAAACAGAGGTTGCAGAGCTTATTAATAACTGGCATAAAGCAGCTGCTGATGCAAACGAAGAGGACTATTTCTCAATGATTGCACCGGAAGGCATATTTTTAGGCACCGACCCAACAGAGAATTGGGTTAAGAAAGATTTCAGAGATTGGGCAAAACCATTTTTTGACAGAGGAAAAGCGTGGGCATTCACCCCCCACACAAGAAACATCTATATAGCAGATAACAGGCAATTTGTTTGGTTCAACGAACTACTTGATACCCCTTTCGGAACATGCAGAGGCAGTGGTGTGATTTCACTTATTGATGGCAAATGGTATATAAACCACTATAATTTAGCCATTACACTTCCGAATGAAAAAATGAAATTATATCAGGACATCATATTAAATCATAACAAATAAATCAGGATCATGTTAGAGAGGTTTTTTAAGTTAAAGCAGAACAAAACAACGGTACGTACTGAGATTATTGCAGGTATTACCACGTTTATGACAATGGCCTATATATTGGCTGTGAATCCGGATATTCTTGGAACAACAGGAATGAATAAGGCAGCTGTGTTTACAGCAACAGCTTTGTCGGCAGTGGTTGCTACGTTGGTTATGGCATTTGTTGCGCGTTTGCCATTTGCTCTTGCTCCGGGAATGGGGTTAAATGCATTCTTTGCATTTACGGTAGTAAAAAGCATGGGCTACTCATGGGAATTTGCATTAACAGCAGTTCTGCTTGAGGGGATAATATTTATTTTGCTTACAGCATTTAATATTCGTGAGCTGATAGTAAACTGTATCCCGATAAACATTAAACATGCCGTATCTGGTGGTATAGGACTGTTTATAGCGTTTATTGGATTACAGAATGCAGGAGTTATTGCAGACGATCCGGCAACACTTGTTACACTTGGTAACATGAAAGATCCGTCGGTAATAATTGCAATATCGGGTGTGTTAATTACAGGAGTTCTTCTTGTATTAAAGGTTAAAGGAGCACTTCTTATCGGAATTTTGGCTGCAACTGTTGCCGGAATACCATTTGATGTAACTGTACTGCCAGAGAATCATCAGTATGTTGATCTTCCACCATCTTTAGAACCAATATTCTTTAAGTTTGAGTTTGATAAAATTCTATCGTGGGATATGGCAATTGTGCTGTTTACATTCCTGTTTGTTGATATGTTTGATACTGTTGGAACATTAGTTGGGGTTAGTTCTAAAGCAGGTATTCTTACAAAAGAGGGTAAAGTGCCAAGAGTAAAACAAGCACTATTTGCCGATGCAGTAGGAACAACTGTAGGATCTATGTTAGGAACAAGTACTGTTACAACATATGTTGAGAGTGCAGCGGGTGTTGCAGAAGGAGGAAAAACCGGACTAACAGCTCTGTCTACATCTGTAATGTTTATACTGGCATTGCTATTTGCACCGGTATTTATTATGATACCAAGTGCAGCTACAGCTCCTGCATTAATTCTGGTAGGACTATTTATGTTATCGCCAATTCAGAAGGTAGATTTTAATGACTTTACAGAGGCTATTCCGGCATTCTTTACAATAATATTTATGCCACTTTCATACAGTATTGCCGACGGAATTGTATTTGGTATGCTTAGTTATGTAATATTAAAAGTATTGACCGGAAAATTCAAGGATGTTTCAATAACAATGTTTATTATTGCAATACTGTTTATAATTAAATTCATAATATAGGATGTTTAACAGAATTTTATTGATTGTTTCGTCTGTAATAATGCTGGCAGCTTGCGGTAATAATAGCAATGTCAAAAAAGATAATACAGACGCTAAAAAGGATTTTATAAGAGTTGGGGTATTTAACGTAAACGGAGGAAGCCCTGAATGTATTACAGATGCTTGTGAGGCAGTACGTATCGATCGTGATATGAAAGTAGAGATAGTACGTGCATCGCAGATTGCAAGTGAAGAACTTAACAATTTTGATGTTATAATTATGCCTGGTGGCAGCGGAACATCAGAAACACTTAGTCTGGGACAAAAAGGAATACAATCGTTAAGAGATTGGGTAAAACAGGATGGAAAATGTCTGCTTGGTATTTGTGCCGGAGCATATGTAATGTCTAATACACCAAACTACAACTGCTTTGCACTTAACGGAACCAAGGCTATTGATATTGAACACGATCACCGTGGACACGGATTGGCTAAATTCACACTTTCTGATAAAGGGCTAAGATACTTCCCTGAGTTGGAGAGCTTTGATACACTATACTGCCAATACTATGAGGGACCTGTACTTGTAGATGCTGATAACGACAAAATCAGCTACGAGACAGTTGCTGTAATGCAGAGTGATGTTCATCTTATAGAAGGAACTCCTGCTAATATGACAAACAACAAACCTTTTGTAGTAATGTCTGAGGTTGGTGAGGGTAGAACAGTTGCTTTTGTAGGGCATCCGGAAACAACACCGGGTATGCGTTGGATGGTACCTCGTATGATTCGTATAGCACTTGATATGCCACTTATTGAATATCCAAAATCTGTAGTACGTCCGGAGATGTGGACAAAAGAGATACTATTTGATAAGGCTCGCAGAGCAGAGCAGGATAAACACTATACAGCTATTAAATATGGCGATGAGGGTGAAATACTTGCAGCAATAGAGTGGCTTATTGATAACGCAGCATGGTCATCACAGAAATGGATGCCGGGACTGTTACGTCATTCTGCACCTGAGATAAGAATTGCAGCAGCACACGCTATTGTTGAGCTTGAAAGTACAGAGAGTATACCAGACCTTAAATCTGCTATTGCAGAAGAGAAGGACAATACAGTAAAAGACTCTCTTAAATCGTGTCTTAAAGAGCTTGAATCAATGCTTGGATAGTATTAAAATATTATAAACACACAAAGGGATTATGCATTGTCATAGTCCCTTTTGTTTTTTTATAAACCCTGCTAAGAAGATAAACAATATGCATAATTGTACTAAAACACATTATAAAAACAGATATGCATTGAACATAAACAGTTCTTTTTTGTATTAACCATATTGCTATTTATTATTTTTTATACAATGACATCGGAACAGCAGGAGACACGAAAAAAACTAGCTTACAGAGAGGGTATAGTATCTATATTTGTAAATATTATACTGTTTGTACTTAAGTTATGGGCAGGACTAATATCAGGCTCAATAGCACTTATTGCAGATGCTTGGCATACCCTGTCTGACTCATTAAGCTCTATTATAGTTATTGCAAGTGTAAAGCTATCATCACGAAAAGCTAACGATAAATATCCGTTTGGTCACGGCAGATGGGAGCAGATATCATCAATATTCATAGGCTTTTTACTCTCTATTGTTGCCTACGACTTTATGAAGGAGTCAATAATAAAACTCGGAAAACAGGAGTCGGCAAATTTTGGTGTTGTTGCAATAGTTGTAACAGTGCTCTCTGTATTAATGAAAGAGGGGCTGGCACAATATGCCTTTAAAATTGCTAAAAAAACAGATAATACAGCCGTTAAAGCAGACGGATGGCATCACCGTACCGATGCACTCTCATCTATTGTTGTTTTGGTAGGTATATTCCTTAAAGACTATTTCTGGTGGATAGATAGCGTATTGGGAATAATTATTGCTCTGATGCTCTTTTATGCGGTATACGGAATAGTAAAAGAGTCTATAAGCAGATTGCTTGGAGAGACACCGTCAGACGAGATGAAAAACCGGATAATAGAGATTGTAAAAGAGTCTCACCCTGTAAACCTGCATCCGCACCACTTTCTTATGCACGATTATGGTGTACACCAGGAGATAACCTTTCATATAAAACTAGACAATGAAATGACCGTTATAGAGGCACATGATATTGTTGATAAAGTAGAAAAACAGGTTAATGAACAAATGAATATAAACACCACAATACACGTTGACCCAATAACCGATACATGTTGAATACTCCAATGCTAAAAACAAATTTCTTATAGCATAATGTATTGCGAACATAACCACCAGAGTTACCTTGTAAACAATTTTTCAATTCCGAGGTAATATTTTCCGGTAATACATACCCTAATGCTAGTTCGTTATAATTCAATTTGAGGTAATAATCTCTGATAATACATTCTTTAACACGAAGGAACTCTCTTCCTCGGAGGAGACACAGAGGTGGGTTTGGTTGATTATTTTTGATTTGCTGGCAACTCAGACTGAACCCGCTTAACTACTAGGAGATATTCTGATTGATTAATAGCACATTTATGTATTTAGAACCTAACACCCCTCTATCGCACAAAGTGGCAGCTTATCCTAGCCCTATACAACGCGTAGGACGACCAGATTATAAGAACAATCGCACTGAAAGTGCAGGTTAAAACAAGATATATCCTAATTACCTACCCCTAATCCCTTTAAGGAGGGAATTTGTTGTAATATAATGAGTTACGTGTATTTGTATGCAAGCCAATTATTTTACCAATAAATAAATATCATAATTCAATTCGAGGTAATATTCTCTGGTAATACATCCTTTGACACGAAGGAACTCTCCTCCTCGGAGGAGACACAGAGGTGGGTTTTATTACCAAATTTATATAACTCAATCAATAGGCAACAACTCATTCAATTTATCTCTTAAACTATTTGTTGCCGATATAGTACATTCTCTTTGTTTATTTTCTGAACCACCTGCTTTTAAAATAGTATCTAATTTATCTATATACTCAGATAAACTAACGCTTGATTTAGTCTCTTTCAATGCAATATCCGAAGCAAATATCAATGCATAAAAGTCAATAACCTTACACTCTTTATCAAACAATCTGTCAAGCGAATCAAAAACATTTTCCAAAAGTCGTTTCTCTATGATGTTCATTTTATGTTATCCTTTATATTATTCTACATACTAAATAGGCAGTCTAGAATTGCTCTATTATCGTGTCCATCGCAATTTATTTGAACTATAAATCTCTGATTCAAAATTGGTTTAGCAGTTGTTTATTGATACAAATATCTGTATTAGGAATATCTAATTGTTAATAACCTCCAAATTAAAATGAATTGACGATTTCGAAGACCTTTCCTTTCAACAATGGGGTAAGTAAATTACAGACCGATTAAATATAGCTTTTGTTAGCGAAGGTATTGGTTTACATTCTTTTTATTTATAGTGAGGTCTATTGTTCTGCCGACATTCCAGAATTTTCCTCTATTAAAGTAGACTGTCAAGCATGGAATTTGTCTAGCTACTTTTAAAACTTCACTATTGAATTCTGGATTAGAAGAATTTTCGATTTTCCCATTAACTACTTTTCCAGTTTTATCTGTTATTAAATAAATTGATATGTCAATTTCTCTATTTTCTAATGAAGGCATATTGTTCCAATTTAATCTGGGTAGAATAAATTTTAAAAAATCATCCTCTGTTTTAAATTTACACGGTAAATAATGAGACTCTTTTATTTTCTCTAGTTTTGCATTTAAAAAGTTAAGGTTGTATTCATGCTTGAATATGGAAATATACAAAGTTTGGTCTGGAACAAAATTCTTTCCACACCAAAAGTCTGTATTTACCCAATCAGCCTTCATTAAACCGTTTTTAAACTTTCGATTCAAGATCTTCTCAAATTTCGAATTTAGATTTTTATCAGAATTACATTCATAAATATTTGTCAGATACAATGTGTTATCTATTATTTCCCATTCTACATAAAAACCATTCCAACAATCAGACGAGATCTCAACCTCTTCTATATTGGCTCGTAATTTCTCTGATAAATCAGGTATTATCTCTAAGGGAGAATCATATAGGTAAAGTGTGTCCTGATTCCAAATTAGAATATCAGACATTTGATTTGTTGAGAATACTTTTCCAAAAAACGCGCAAAAAAATAATAATATTGTAATTCTCTTCATTTTATGATTTCGTAGATTGAAAATTATAGAAGTCAGCAGCAGCTTCTTTTACGCAAGTATCAAAATCAGAATTCTCACAGATTTCCTTTAATAGATTAACTTTTGCTTTCCAGTCATCTCCACTTAAAGAGTTTATATATCTGTTTAATAAAAGAACAGATGTTATAGTTGGACTGGTACTATTAAAATCTAACAATATTTTATTGTATATCTTATAGTCAGGCTTATTAAGACTCTCTAATAGATGAATGAAAGTCCAATTTTCTTCTAGGTTTGGAGAATGGTTATCTAAATATGTGAAAAATGACTTAATGATACGTTTAAGAGAATTACTGTCGATATCATTTAAGGCATATATCTTTTCTCCAATATTTTCAAAGAAATCTGTTATTTCATCCTCATCCAATGAATAGTTACTTCTATAACTCTCTAATTCGTTTATTATATCTTCAATTGTCATTTTAACTTAATCTTTCAATAAAATTACAAACGCAAGTTTGCAAATATACATTACAGAAACATATGTTCCTGATAGTTTTCTTGTTAGTTTCAACTGACAACACATACTATGCCCGCCTGATTACAGATATAGAACAATTATACAAATCTGTAATACATAACCAGTTTGTTTACAGTATACTAAGTGTCAAATCTTATGCGATTAAACTTTAAGTTGTCCTTTCAGGACGCCTTCTTTCATATTTATTTAACCCAATGTAACACATTGGGTTAAATAATCTGGGCTTTCAGCCCGTTATTGTAGCATAATGTATTACGCTAACTCTATCTCAAGTTATTTAACCAATCTCACAATTCAATTAGAAGTAATAATCTCCGGTTATACATACCCTAAAGCTAGTTCGAGCTGGTAGCTCGGACTAAGCCCGCCATTCTAAAGCAATCTCTTAGCGTAGTTGATGGAAAGGTTTATATCTATATAGCTTATTGGTTAAGGTAGTACTTGTCAATAAACATGTCTCGCTTAGAGTAGAGCGATTGACATGCATACGATTTGCCTATTCCTGACGACTGCTCGGATTGAACCCGCTTAACTATTGGAGATACTTTTATCGCCACGAAGTGGCAGCTTATCCTAGCCCTATGCAACGCGTAGGGCGGTTAGATTATAAGAACAATCGCACTGAAAGTGCAGGTTAAAACAAGATATATACTAATTACCCACCCCTAACCCTTCAAGGGGAGTTTGCTGTAATATAATGAGTTACGTGTATTTGCATGCAAACCAATTATTTTACCAATAAATAAATATCATAATTCAATTCAAGGTAATATTATCTGGTAATACACACCCTAATGCTAGTTCGAGCTGGCAGCTCGGACTGAGCCCGTTTAACTACTAGGAGATATTCTGATTGATGGAGAACACATTTATGTATTTAGAACCTAACTCCTCCCAGGAGGAGATACAGAGGGTGGCTTTTGCAGGATTTTATATCTGGAAGTAAGTGATTCAATAATTGAGTGGTTTATATCATCCTCATTTATTAGTTACAACTGAAAACTCAGACTGATCCACTTAACTTTAGTGTGTTTAGTTAATGTCTTGGAAATTAATGGTTATGCGGTGTTGACTTATAAGTTAAACCTGATAATGATACCTGATGTTGTCCTGACTTATCGGTAAACACTCAATAGTAATAAACCAAGGCTATGTTTGCGCTGTTAACTAAAAAAATAATTGATGATGAGACAATTTTCAGTAATACTTTTATTGCTAACAATATTTTGCAATGCAGTTTTTGCGGGAGAGAGAACTGGTAAAAAAACCGATGATATATATGATGTGATAATTGTTGGTGGCGGATTTAGCGGATTAACTGCTGCATATAATCTGAAGGATAAAAATATATTGGTTCTCGAAAAAGAGGAGGAACTTGGTGGCAGATGTCTTTCGGGTAAATGGAATGGTTTTCATTATCCTAAAGGTACCGAGTATATAGGAGAGCCGGATGATTATCTGAAAGAGCTGTTAAAAGAGCTTGGTATTGTTGCAGAGAAGATACCTGCACCTACCGATGGTGTTGCATATAATGGTAAATTCTATTTTGGCAAAGAGATACTTAACTTCTTAACAGATAAAGAGAAGAAACAGTACTACGCTTTGCTTAAACAACTTGACAAGATGAATAAGAGGGGTATAGAGGATGCTCTATTTGAAGATCAGTTAGATATAATAGATTATGAACATCTCGATAATCAATCGGTTAAGGAGTGGCTTACCAGAAATGGTTACTCAGAACTTATTCAGAAATTCTTTGATATAGAGAATCGCGGACTGTTTGGTACCGATAACTCAAACTACTCTATGCTGTTTGATATACCGGAAATGGCATTTAACTTTCCTGTACCATTATCTATTAATGAGAGTGTGGTATACTCATTTAACAAAGGGATGTACAGCATTATAGAGGCGTTAAATAATCAACTGCAAAACAGAGTAGTTTCAGGAGCTTATGTAAACAGAGTTGTAGTAAACAACGATAAAACAGTAACAGTATCGTATGTAAAGAGCGGAACTATTACTACAGTAAAATCTAAAGCCGTAATAATGGCAACACCAGCACCTGTTACAGAGCTTATAGTAGATAATCATCTGTCTACAGGAGTGCGTAATACATTAAGCGGAATTAAGTACTCAAAATATGCCACAGTAAATCTGTTTCTGAAAAAACGACTGCTTCATGAAACATGGTCGGTATCTTGTATAGATGAGGGCGAGGTTGTAACGTTGTATGATGCTATAAGACCACAGGTTGATAGCACGTACAGAGGGCGTTCAATACTATCGGTTTACATGGCACCTGAATATGCATACGACAAAGGTTTTACAGGTCAATCGGACAGAGAGTTACTGAATAGTGTTTACGCAACACTGAATAGGTACTATCCGGGTTTTGAGGGTAATGTTTTAGGATATGATATTACACGTTTTGAATATGCGTTCCCAATATTTAGTCCGAATTATGGTAACAACATAAGGATATTGCTAAAAGACAGAACTGTTAGAGGACCAATATTTTTAGCAGGCGATTACATGATGTATGCTACTGTTGACGGTGCCTTTTTTAGCGGGAAAAAAGCAGCAGAGAGGGTACTGGAGTATCTTAAGTGAAACGAGTATAATAGTGACTTATCACATCGGGTTTAGTTATAATTTTACTCAATACATTATGAGCACTTTGGTTATACAACAAATTGTTAGATCAGGTTCTTGAATTTGATCTGTAATAGGTGAATATAATTCATCGTTTATTACGTTAAAACAACTAATCCTGAAGGGGGTGATGTTTTGCGATTGATAGTTGTTTATGAAGATCCGTTCTGATAATATGTCAGAGCGGATTTTTTTGTAAAAAATAAAGGCACTGACTGTGTCCGGGTTAGTCAGTGCCTTTAAAGGATAGAGAATCATTTTTTTTCGACAAGAATTGTTACACATATATTCCGATTACTCTATCTGGTACATATATTATGTTGAAGAAGCTTTTATTTATTGAAAAAGAAAAGGCAACTTTTTTTAATTTTATTGTATCAAAATATATTAATGCAATTAAAATGAGTTCAGTAAGAGAACTGCCGAATATTGGTAAAGAGCTGGGTACAAGGCTTGAGAATGTAGGAATATCTACATCTGAGCAGTTAATAGAGTGCGGTAGTCAGAATGCAATAATAAAAATATCTACCTACTATAATGGCGATGTTTGTATACATATGTTGCTTGCTCTTGAAGGTGCAATTAGAGGTATTAGGTGGCACGGATTAGATATTGAGACCAAAAATGAGCTTCGCGATTTCTATAAATCGGTACTAAAATAGAGTTGGAAAGATAGAGTTATAATGTTTTTAACAAAAGACATATGGCTGTATATAACAGAATTATATCATCTGGTAAATAAAAGATTGTACAGCAGTAAAGCTATTAAGTATTAATCTATCTTTGTAATATAGCCATGGGTGTTGTGTATATAGAGGGTACTATATAACTGGCTTTTCGAAAATGTATATATAGTAAGAACATTATGAAGATAGTTAGTGCTTGTCTTGCAGGAGTAAATTGCAGGTACGATGGTAAATCAAATACAGTTGATTATGTTGTTGATTTGGTAAAAAGACAGGAGGCAATTCCTGTGTGTCCGGAGCAGTTAGGAGGTTTAACAACTCCGCGTAAACCAGCAGAGATAATTAATGGTAAAGTATGCACTGCTGAGGCAGTTGATCTTACAGATCAGTTTACCAGAGGAGCGAATGAAGCACTGAATATTGCAAAGCTTGCCGGATGTAAAGAGGCAATATTAAAAGCAAAATCGCCATCGTGCGGATACGGAAGGATATATAACGGAACCTATAGCGGTACATTGACAAAGGGAGACGGATTGTTTGCAAAGCTTTTGTCAGATAACGGAATTGATATAAAAACTGAGGAGGATTTATAATGACTACAAAACAGTTTATTGCTAAGTTTATTTCTGAGAACAGAAACCTTTCTATAGCTACGGTTGATAAAAAAGGAAACCCTTCTGTTCGTGTTTTTCAGGTAATGAAGGTTGATGAAGATAAGCTATATTTTGCCACAACTACAGAGAAAGTGGTATATAAGCAGATAAAGATGAATTCTAATATAGAGGTACTGGCTTATGCCGATAATATATCAATAAGAGTAAGAGGAGAGGCTAACTTTAACCTGTCAACTGAGGTAAAAAGAGAGATATTTGATAATAGTGAAGTACTTAAGTCTATCTATAAATCATTCGACAATGAAATTCTTACCTATTTCTCGTTAGATCTTGCCGAGGGCGAAGTATTTGACCTTAATCATATGCCACCTAAGAGAGAATTTTTATAATATTGCATCTATGTTTAAAGATATAAATGTTCATTTAGTCAGGATTATTATAGCAATATCAGTTTGTTGTATTGTAACCCTTGTATTTCATGTTTTTAAGTTCGATTCTGTATCGTTTACAAACTTTATCCCAATCTATGGTCTTGCACTTATGGTTGTATCAAAAGAGTTTCATTCATACACTGTATTAAAGAGTAAGGTTATGCAAGGCATTGGAATGTTGAAAGATAACAAGAAGTGGAGTGTGAATAATATTATTGTATCGGTTGACGAAGAGGATGCTGATATACTTAATATACGCAATGATCTTTTCTGGGCAGAGAGGGTTGTAAAGAAACTTAAGAAGAACAATAATAACTATATAGATACAATTGAGAAAGAGTTTGAGGAGATAAAGAAGATAAAGGTTAAAGACAATTTTATAAGAGAGAAAAAGGTTAGATACTATATCTATAATAAGGATAAACTGGTTGTCTCAAAAGAGGATTAACTTTTTAGACTCCGCTCAATTATAACAAGAAAATAGTTGTAAACAGATAGAATATTAAGAGAATAAATATGAAGAAAAGATTACACATATACCTGAACTACTTTATAATTTGGCTTAGCTTTTTTGTTGTTGCCAGAACACTGTTTATGATATACAATATATCTCAATCGGCAGAACTAAGTACATCAGATATTATAGGGAGTTATATATACGGATTAAAACTTGATCTGTCTGTTACAGGATATATAATGTTCTTTACATCAATATTTTTTCTTATAACAACACTGCTTAAGGGTAAGGTACTCAGATATGTAATGTATAGCTTCTCTGTATTGGCCCTGTTATATGCAGCAGGTATTGTTGCTGCCGATTGTGAACTATACCGAAACTGGGGTTTTAGAATGGACTCAACACCACTGTTGTATCTTAAAACTCCGGGCGAAGCAATGGCATCCGCTGAATGGTATATTCTGGTTATTGGATTTGCAACGTATGCAATTCTGTTTTTTGGAACACTGTTTTTTATGAACAGAATGGTGTTCAGACCGCTAAAAGATAGTGAACCAATACACTGGAGTGTAATGCCTGTTTTCCTGTTTCTGGCAGCATTTATGTTTTTGCCAATAAGAGGAGGAGTTGGGCTGGCACCTATTAATACAGGATCGGTATATTTTTCAGATAACCAGTTTGCAAACCATGCCGCAATAAATGTTGTATGGAATGTGAATCACTCGCTGCTTAAGCGTAATAAGATAAATAAGCAGTATAAGTTTATGGACGATACTGTTGCAGACTCTATAGCCAATAATATTGATGTTAAGAGTAATCTGGAACAGTATGTGATTAAAACAGAAGATCCGAACGTAGTTGTAATTATTCTTGAGAGCTTTACATCTAAACTTATTGGTGCATTGGGTGGTGAGGATAGTGTAACGCCAGAGCTTAATAAGATTGCTAAAAACGGTGTGCTATTCAATAATATATTTGCCAGTGGCGACAGAAGCGATAAAGGTATTGTTGCATTGTTGAGTGGATATCCGGCACAACCAACAACATCGGTAATTAAGTTTCCTAAGAAGACACAATCGTTACCATCGCTGGCAAAGGAGTTTACAGAGCGTAACTACTCAACAGCATACTACTATGGCGGCGATGTAGATTTTGCCAATATGCGATCGTATGTTAAGAGTTCTGGTTTCAGAGATGTAGTATCTATGGACGATTTTAGCGAGGATACATATAATGCAAAATGGGGTGTGCACGATCATATAATGTTTAACAGATTCCTTGACGATATTAATAATGATAAGGGAAAATTCTTTAAGGTGTTTTTTACATTAAGCTCACATGAGCCTTTTGATGTACCAGCAACACCAATATTTCCGAACGATACAGAAGAGAATAAGTTCAGAAACTCTGTTCACTATACCGACTCTTGCATTGGCGATTTTATAGCCAAGGCAAAGCAGACAGATTGGTGGGATAATACACTTATTGTATTTGTTGCTGATCACGGAATGCGTCATCCTTACAACTCTCCTGTTCATCATCCTGATAAGTTTAAGATACCTATGATATGGACTGGCGGTGCTGTAAATAATAGTGTTGCAATAACCAAGGTTGGTAGTCAGGTAGATTTTCCTACAACGTTGCTTAATCAGCTTAAGTGGAGTAGCGACAGGTTTATATTTGGTAACGATCTGCTTTGTAAAGGTAACGGACATGCAATATACTCCTATAACGATGGTTTTGGTTATATAGACAAAAAGGGTATGCTGGTTTACGATAATGTTGGCAAACGTAATCTTGTAGAGCAGGGCAAAACAGAGCAACTAGAGAATAGAGGAAAGGCGCTGTTGCAGATATATAACAGAGATTTTCTTAAAAGATAGATATAATAAACTGTGTAGCAGAGTGTGGTGAATATGACTCGCAACCTCTGCTATACAGTTACTCAAACAGACCAATAACATCCTTTTTAAACGACTGCCCTATTGGTATCTCAGTGTTGTTAACAAATAGTCTGTTTCCTTCAATATAATCAATGTGTTTTATTGCTACCAGATATGATTTATGAACCTGGATAAAACCAGAATTAAGCCTCTCTTTAAACGATTTTAGTGTGGAGTAGGTGATGTAAGCACTGTCAGGTGTAAATATCTTTATATAGTCGCCAACAGCCTGAATATGGCATATACTATCCTTGTCAACTTTAATAAGTTTCTTGTCAACCTTTATAAAGATGTAGTTATCCTGTTCGGTACTGTTATCGCATGTTTCTGGAACCTTGCTGATAGCTTTGCTGAATCGCTCAAATGAGAATGGTTTTACAAGATAATCAACAGCATTAAGTTCAAAGCCATCAACTGCAAACTCAGGATATGCTGTGGTAAATATAACCTTTGGCGGATTAGGTAACGACTTTAACATATTTATACCGGATACCTCAGGCATATTGATATCCAGAAATATCAGATCAACACAGTTGTTATCTATATACTCAATAGCCTCGGTTGCATTATTAAACTCACTGAGCATGGTAAGTTCAGGTATCTCAGCAGCAAATCTTTTTACCACACCTCTGGCAAGAGGTTCGTCATCAACAACAATGTATCTAATCATATCTAATCTGCGTTTGTATTAATAGTCATCTCAACCTTAAAAGAGTTGTTACTGCTATCTATATTAAAGGTATGTCGGTTCGGGTAAATAAACTTTAATCGTTGTGTAAGATTATTCAGACCAATACCTCCAAAACTATTCTGTTTTTTATCTGTATTGTTACTCAGATTGTTTTCTATAGTAAATGTAACAACTTCATTATCGGCTATTAATATATCAATATTAACATATGAGTGTCTGATATCGCGCATTAAACCGTGTTTATAAGCATTGTCTATTAATGGCGAGAACAGTAGTGGAGCAATCTTTATATCATCAGAATAACCATCTACATTTATTGTAACCCTTTCAGGATAATCTGTCTTCTGTTTTAATAGAGAAACAAATCGTTTAACATAATCAATCTCCTTTTTTAATGTGATAAAATCCTCATTAGCCTCATAAATCATGTAACGCAGCATCTCAGAGAGTAACAGAACCGAGTTTGGTGTCTCTTTTGAGTTATCAAGTGCCTGAGAGTATATTCCGTTTAGTGTGTTAAACAGAAAGTGAGGATGTATCTGCTCCTTTAAAGATGATAACTCAACGGCACGTTTCTCTGCATTAATCTGTGCTATCTGTTTGTCTCTCTCAAGCGTTGCAAACCACGATTTTGATAACTTAAGCAGTGTTGTAATTGCAAATAACGACGCCGAAAACAGTACTATTGACGAGAATTCATAGTATGAGATAAAATAGTATCCCGGCAAAAGATAATCTGACAAGTGCATAAAGAACATCTCATTGGCATAGGCTGTTAAAGCTACTGTACCCGATATTAAAACAATATATAACAGAATTAACCACCCTCTCAGTAGTTTCGGAATAAGAATAAACAGGTTTATATATATACCCCATACTATTGTGCCAATAAACAGAGCAGTATATATATAATCAATCTTCTTTATATCAAACCCGATTGTAAATATATTTACCAGAGCAACAAATGCAACACCCCAAAATGCGAGGTGCTGCAATACACGTAATACTATATTAATTGTTTTGCTTTTCATTATTATCTCTCTTCTTTCTGTATAGTACCATATCCTCAGTAAATGCCTCATCGCCATATTTAGCAACAAAACGTTTCAGATCTTTTGTTTCAGACAGAAGTAAAACTACATCATTTATCTCCCGATACTTTAGTCGTACCTTCGATTTCTCAATAGCTTTGCCAAACCACTCAAAGTCTATGAACGATAATCTTATACTATCCTTATATACATCAAGCTTAGCAAAGGTATTCATAGGAGTAAGGTTTATGTTCAGAAAACCATTCTTAATCTCATACTTTTTAGGTAAAAGATTTATATAGTAATCATCATTAATTTTACCTACCCTGCCGGAATATATCACCTCTTCGCCTTTGTGTTCTATATCAATGGCGTAAAAGGCCGATTCTTCTTTAGATCTGTAATCCGGAAACATTTTATTCTTAGAAGTTTTAATACTTAATGTGTCAACCAGAGTAAATTTAAAGCTGACCTCATCGTCGCTATACTCTCCTAGTAAACCATCAACTTTAACTGTTGGCTCATCTTCTGAAAACAGAGGATATAACGAGTTTATATTACAAGCTGTAACCGATAGTATTACTACTGCTAGAATCAGAATAATTTTTAAATGTCTCATAACTTACTGTTTTTTGGTTCACTGCAAGTTTCGTTAATAAATCACGCAACCAGAAACTTTTTCGATAAACCATAATAACTGCTCGTTGAACAGGAAAGTGCAGAGCAGTTTCTAAGTAAATATACTCTTTTTACAGGTAGCTGAAAAGCAAACAATGCAATCTGGTTGCATCAAAGGTTAAATACATTTGTGGTATCAAATAAACTATTTTAAAGCAGATACGTTAACAAATTAAATCTTATCATAATATGGGAAATCATCATAGTCATTCACATGATCATAGTCACGGACATACTACATCAAACTACAACAGAGCATTTGCAGTTGGTATAGGGTTAAACCTCATTTTTGTAGGTGTAGAGATATTCTACGGGCTTCTTGCAAACTCATCGGCTCTTTTGGCAGATGCCGGGCATAATGCCGGAGATGTTTTAGGGCTTGTGTTTGCATGGTTTGCAATGTGGGTTGCAAAAAAGAAACCACGAGGCAGATATACATTTGGATATAAGAAGACAACAATATTAATATCGGTACTTAATGCAATGCTTCTGTTTGGTGCTGTAGGAGCTATTGGTTGGGATGCCGCCGGAAAGTTTGCTAATCCCGATCCTGTTGCAGGAAACCAGATAATTATTGTGGCATTAATAGGAGTTGTTATAAATACCATTACCGCAATAATGTTTATAAAGGGTCAGAAAGAGGATTTGAATATAAAAGGAGCATTCCTGCATATGGCAGCAGATGCAGCTGTATCGTTAGGAGTGGTAATTGCCGGAATTATTATTATTAATACCGGATGGTATTGGGTTGATCCGGTTATGAGTTTTATAATTATTGCCGTAATAATGTGGGGTACATGTCGACTGTTTGTAGATTCCGTTAATCTGGCACTTGATGCTGTACCAAGAAATATTGATGTGAATAAAGTAAGGGAGTATATACTGTCAAAAGATAATGTAGTTGATATTCATGACTTTCATATATGGGCTATGAGTACAACACAGGTTGCACTTACTGCACATGTTGTTGTAGAGAGAATGCCCGACGACGATTTTTTATCGCTACTACAGTATGAGATGAATAGTAAATTTAAGATACCACATACTACATTTCAGATAGAGACAGCTAACGGCTCCTGTACAGTACATTGCTGATTAAAGAACCCTAAATGTAGCTTTTGTAAAATATATTCAGGGTTTAATGTACTATATAATAGTATTTAAGAAGTTAATAGTCTGTGTTGACAAAATAATTTTATCAGACTCATATATTAAATAATTAAGTATTATATTTGCCTCAGATTTAGGTAAACAACACACTTATTAAGTGTAATGTTTTTAAAAGGGAATCAGGTGAGAGTCCTGAACAGTTCCCGCTGCTGTAAATCTCGTAAGTAAACCGGAGAATCTAATAGCCACTGTCTGTATTTTACATGATGGGAAGGCTCTCCAGAGTTGAGATAAGTCAGAAGACCTGCCAAAATCTGTTACAATTATTCATAGCTTTCGGTGAAAAGGCAATGCATAACAGACACATGTTGCAACATATTCCTTTAAAAAGTCCGAGATGCAAGAGTAGTTAAAAGTGTAAATTTTAATTATTTATTTAATGTATCGGTTAGTAAAATATTTGTTTTTGGTAATAGCATCTGTATATGGTCAATCTGTATACGGACAGATAACTGATACTACAATAAATATGAAGACAGTATCTGTAGTTGCATCTAGACTAAATAAGTTTTCGGTAGGCGAGAAGATACAGAAGATAAGCTCTGTAGATCTTGATAAATATTCATCAAATAAGATAGATGCTGTTCTTGAACAGGAGGCTCTTGTAAACATACTAAACTATGGTACAAGCGGATTGTCTACAATCAGAATGAGAGGTGCAGCTGCCGACAGAACAGCTATACTATGGAACGGATTTAATATACAACCACCAATGAGTGGCGAAACAAACCTGTTTACAATACCTGCTGTTTTTGTTGATCAGGTTAAACTCCATTTTGGTGGCGAAGGTGCTCTTGGCGGATCTGGAGCTATAGGTGGAATTGTTGAGATGAATAACTCGCTGAAGTTTGAAAAAGGACTATTTGGCAAGGTATATTCCGGCATAGGAAGTTTTGATACATATCAGTTCGGAGCAAAAGTTGCATATAGTAATTCAAAGGTTGCATCAAACATATCTGTAAATAAACAGAGCGCGGAGAATAACTTTACATTTACCAATAAGTACGATTTCCTTAAACGGGAGATGACAATGCAAAACTCTGCATATAATCAGCTGGGTTTTGCGCAGAACAACTCATTTAAACTGGGCGAAAGAGCAAAGCTGAATACCTTTTTGTGGGTTCAGAACTCATACAGAGAAGTTGCTCAGCAGATAATAAATGTAGTGCCTGATAACTACGAGGAGTTTGTAGAGGAGGACGATGTACGTTTTATTGCGGAGTATAAACAGCCACTTAACAGATGGCAGTTAGATATTGCAAATATGGTTATGCATACACGTATGCGATATAATAAACCATCAATCCTTACTGATGATACACACAAAACACTTACAAACGACTTTAAGGTAAAACTATATCATGAATTTGAGAGGAACAGTGTACTTGGATTTCTACTGGAGACCCGTGGTTACTGGATAAACTCAGGAAAATTGCCAAATGCCGATGGTTATAACGAGACATATATTGCAGCAAACTACAAATACACAACAAACAATAAAAAACATACAGCAGCAATAAATATTCGTGAAGGGTATGTGCGTAATGACTTTACACCACTAATATATTCGTTACAGCTAAAGTCAAGAGTTGCCAATGCTTTTGTACTTAAGGCTAAATTTGCCCGTAACTATAAAGTGCCTGATCTTAATGATATATACTGGGCAGGTCCGGGAGCAATTGGGAATCCTGATCTTAAACCGGAGAGAGGTTACAGTGGCGATTTCACGCTTAGCTTTGCACGTATGGTAGGCGATATAGATGTAAAGATTGATGCTACAGGCTACTACAGCGATCTTGAAGATATGATAATATGGAAGGAGACCAGAAAAGGAGGCAGTAATGCTACGTCTGTATGGACTCCTGTTAACTATAAAAGGGTTAAAACCTCCGGAGCCGAACTAGGTGCAAGATTGGAGACAAGTATAGGTCTTATTAATATGGCACTAAGAATGTCATACAACTATACAAGACCGGAATTATCTGATTCAGAAAGTGAACATAATGGGAATATTACAGCCTATACGCCGTTGCACTCAGGAGTTACTGCACTTGAGGTTGCATATAACAGATACTATCTGTCGTACTCACACAGGTTTGTGGGCGAACGATATACATTTATAGATAATAAAAATACACTAGATGCATACAGTCTTGGCAATATAAAGGCCGGAGCAAAAGTTAAATTATTAGGCGGGAATGTAAATATAACTGCATCGGTAAACAATGTATGGAATACCGATTACGAGATACGTGAATACTATGCACAATTTCCGGTTAACTACAGATTTGGATTAGGATTTGAATTTTAAATAGATACATAACACTTGTAAACAGATGAAACGAAGCATGAGAAAGAATTTTCACACACACGAGAATGATTATTATGCGGAGTTCCATCTGACCATTAAAAAGAAAGAATAAACAGATGAAAAAGGGGATTTTGAGATTACTGACTATTGCACTGGCAATGTCTTTTGTTTTGTCGGGTTGTAAAAAAGACGACGATAATGATGATAATAAAGTAAAACTTAAAGGCTTTTATATAACAAACGAAGGACAATTTCAGAAAGGAAATGGTTCTATAAGTTTTTATGACAAAGAGAAGGATAAGGTTGTTAACGAGGTATTTAAAAACGCTAATGGAGGAACTCCACTTGGCGATGTTGTACAATCTATGACTATTGTTAACGATAAAGCAGTTATCTGCGTTAACGGGTCAAACAAAGTTGTTATTGCTAACTCAACAGATATGAAGCAGATTTATCAGATTGAGAGCATTAAACAACCACGATATACACTTAAGCTTGACGACAATACTGTACTTGTTTCAGCATGGGGAAACAACGGAGAGGTACATGTTGTAAGCCTTACAAGTAATACTGTTACAAAAACAATACAGGTTGGTGCCGGTGCTGAGCGAATGGTTAAATCTGGCGATTTTGTATATGTAGCAAACAGTGGCGGATATGCTGATAGCAAAACAGTTTCTGTTATCGATACAAAAACATTTACAGTTGTAAAAACTGTAGATACTGAGTGTTTTGCTCCAATTGCACTTGTAAAAACAAACGATAAGATTGCAGTTCTTTGTAAAGGAAAAACACTTTACGATTCAAGCTGGAATCCAATAGGAAATGAGCCGAGTTATCTTGTTATGATTGATGCATCATCAAATACAGTAGCAGCTAAAATAAAGCTATACGATGATAAGCACCCTGCAAACCTTCATCTTTCAAACGATGGAACAAAGTTCCTTATAGGTGGAGGATTTGGTTTTACAGGAGTATTTGAGATGGGAGTAACATCTACATCTATCAGTACATCGGCACTTATAAATAAAGATTTTTACGGGTTTAATGTTAACCCTGAAAACGGAAATATTATAGGCTTTACCAACTCAAATGGTGGAGCTGCCAAAATGTTACGCTATAACCCTAATGGAACTCTTATAAAAGAGTATGACCTGGGATTTTTCGCAAATAATATTGCATCAGAAAAGCGTAAATAATTACTGCCATAACTTGTCCGGAGAAGTCGACACCTCCGGACATGTTTTTACTGAACATTCCCTGTTCAGTTTTTTTATATTTGTACTATAGATATTGAGGTACAAACTATACTAAAAACAGAAGAATACATATGGTTACAAACATTATAATAACAGGTGCGCCGGGAACAGGTAAAACATCTATTATAAACCGACTTAAGCAACTGGGTTATGTTTGTAATAATGAGATATCACGTGAGGTAATATCAAATCAGCAACAGATTGGCGGCAGAGCATTTCCGTGGGATGATATTAACGAATATGCACGTCAGGTAATAGCTAAAATGGAGATACAGTATGCCGGAAACAGAGGTAAACTGGTATTCTTTGACAGAGCAGCACCCGACCTTATGGCATATCTCCGGTTCAGATCGGTAGAGATGATTACAGAACTCAATAACCTTGTAAACTACCACAGAGATAACCGTACAATTGTATTCTATACACCGTTTTGGGACAATATCTATATTAACGACCCACAACGTCCGGAGAAACCGGAATACGCGCAGCAGATAGGAAAAACACTATACGACACATATACTGAATTAGGATTTGATATTATAATCCTGCCAAAAACATCAGTCAACAACAGAGTTGATTTTATATTAGAACAGATAAAAACATTTGAATATGGCACAGATACACCTTATAACCGGAGGACAGCGATCAGGAAAGAGCTCCTTTGCCCAGAATACGGCGCTTAGTAATTCAGATAACCCTGTATACCTTGCTACAGCCAAAATATGGGACGAAGATTTTAAAGATCGTGTACGCCGTCATAAGGACGACAGAGGTGAGGAGTGGACAAACATTGAGGAGCAGATAAATATAAGCAGCTGTAATGTGCAGGGGCGTACTGTAGTTCTCGATTGCATTACACTGTGGCTTACAAACATATTCATGAAGTGCGATATGGATACCGATGTTTCTCTTAAATATGCAAAAGAGGAGTGGGACAAATTCGCTTTAATAGATACAAATGTTCTTGTTGTTAGTAACGAGATAGGAATGGGGATGCATGCCGAGACAGCAGTTGGCAGAAAATTTACAGATCTGCAAGGATGGATGAACCAATACATCGCATCAAAAGCCGATAAGGTAACATTTATGGTATCAGGAATACCAATGCATATAAAAGGAGATAAGTAAACTCACGAAGCCTTAAGAAACAATGAGAAAGATACTGCTGGTTGCCATTACAATATTGATATTTACACTATCTGGCGCACAGACAATACAAAACAGATATGCAAAAGGATTTACTATAGAGAAGACTCACAATGGATATATAGTAAAAATACTAAACCCGTATAGTAAAGATAATCCTGTATTTGAACAGTATACCCTTATTAAAGATGAGAAGTATCGCAAAAACAGATTAGATATAAAGATACCGATAAAGAGAATGGCTCTGTTATCATCGCCATTTGTTGGAATGGCAGAGGCACTTGAGTGTATCGATAATATATCAGCAATTGATAATCCGACTTACATCTACAACAGATCTGTATACAACAAATCTAAGTCTGGGACTATTAAAACAGTTGGAGAGAGTCATGATATTCGTGTTGAGACACTGCTAACCTCAGGTTCAGAGGTTGTGTTTATGCCCGGATGGCGCGATAGCAAATCGCAGAACAGGAAGATAACAGGAGCATCGTTGCCTGTAATATATATGTTCTCGTACCTTGAGCAACACCCGTTAGGACGTGCTGAATGGATAAAACTTATGGCTCTGTTTACCGGAAAAATAGAACAGGCAAACAGATACTTTGAATCTACTGTAACGCAATACAATACATTAGCAAAACTTGTTAGCACAATAGAGAAACCCAGAGAGGTTATGAGCGGAGGTATATACCGCGGATTATGGTATGCGCCCGGAAACAAAAGCTATATGGCAGTGTTGCTTAACGATGCAGGAGGACGATACATATTTGATAATGTTGAAGGAACAGGATCTGTATCATTAAAGAGAGAGGCTGTACTATTAGCCTCATCAAAAGCCGATGTATGGCTTACAAATGCAATGGGCGAGATATTTCCGTCAGGTTTACAGAGAGAGAAAACATTTAACTCCCGCACCAGACCGTGGCGTATGAATAAGATATACTCAAATATAAAAGCTGTATCTGATAATGGAGCAAATGCATATTGGGAGAATGGTCCGGTAAACCCACACCATATTCTTGCCGATTACATAAAAATACTATATCCGGAACTACTGCCTGATCATAAATTTGTTTACTACAAACATATAGATGTTAATAAACTAAAATAGAATAACTCTGTTTAGAAAAATAGACCAATTGTAAACCAATTAAGACATATGGAACTATTATGATTAAGCTATAAACATACATTTAAATTATTAAAAGTATTGCATGTATTTGTCACATTGAGCGAAGTCGAAATGTGTTGTTTGTGGCTCCCGTTCGGATTGACAATTAGGATGATAACTAAAATATTATGAACAGATGAAACGAGCATTAACTAATAATTTTCTCACACACGAAAATGATTATAAATGCGAGTTCCATATAACCTTTGAAAGGTAAAATTAGACGGATGAAATTTATAAAACGACAAATAGAGATACTCTTTGCATCAATACTATACTTTACACGTATTCCGCTGCCTCATATATTTCAGTACAAACCGGAGATAGTGAACAGAGCAATAATATACTTCCCGGTAATAGGGCTGTTAATTGCCCTTATGTCAGGATACCTGATTATTGGGTTAGACGCTATTCTGCCATACAATATTGCAGTAATACTCACAATGGTTTTTAACGTAATGATTACCGGAGCACTGCATAACGATGGACTTGCAGATGTAGCAGATGGCTTTGGAGGAGGATGGAAAAAAGAGCAGATACTTACAATAATGAAGGATAGCCACATAGGAGCATACGGAACAATAGCACTTATACTATTCTTTATAACCGAATATGCAACAATTATATCAATACCAGTTTACAGTATTATACTGCTGTTTATGTTTGCACATGTTGTTAGCAGAACAATGTCAGCATTAACAGTATTTGTAGGGAAATATGCCCGTATAAACGACAGTACATCACGTGCCGCAGATGTTGCAAAACCAATGAAGTTGTCATCGTTTCTGTTTGCACTTATACCACTTGTAGCCATTCTTGTACCATATATAAAACTACTTTGGATACCAACAATATCCGTAGTTGTTGTATGGTTCCTGTTGTTTATCTACTTTAAACGTCGTATAGGTGGCTATACAGGCGATTGCCTTGGAACAATACAGCAGATTACATATCTTACATCGTTAATAACAATTGTGGCAATATGGCAATAACACTTATAAGACACACCCCCGTTGATGTACCAAAAGGAACCTGTTACGGTATCTCCGATGTTATGCCTGTGGCAGATATATCAGAATATATTGCAAGATTAAAAGCACAGCTGAATACGGATAATAAAATAATATATAGTAGTCCGCTTAAACGGTGCACAATACTTGCACAAGCTGTTGTGGACAACAATTTTATTACAGACAAACGCCTTGTAGAGCTGAACTTTGGTGATTGGGAAGGCGATACATGGAACAATATATTCAACAATAGAAAAGAGTCAGCAGCCTGGTTTAACGACTTTGTACGAATAACTGTACCCGGAGGCGAATCATATATGCAGCAATACCAGAGAGTGGTAAACTTTATTCATAATGTAATAACACCTGAAAAAGATTACATAATATTTGCACACGCCGGAACAATACGGGCATTTCTGGCATATTACAAATACATACCACTTAAAGATGTTTTTACTGTTGATGTAGATTATGCCACCCCAATAGTTATTGGATAAACATAATTGATACCTTTGCTTTTTTAAGACTCAAAATAAAATATAACAAAATAATGGGTAAGAAGATACTGTTTGTAAACTTCTCAAAGAGCTGGGGTGGTGGCGAAAACTGGTGCCATATATCATCGCAGGAACTGGCAAAACGAGGATATGATATACTCTTTTTTGTAAACAGAGAGAGTAAACTAAAAGATAAAACCACATTCAGGTATCATCAGTTTAATGTTACTAACCGTACATTCCTTAACCCGGTTAAACTTAAAAAAATTGCAGATACTCTAAAAAAAGAGAGACCCGATGCTGTTATCCTTAACAGCTCAAGAGAGCTTAAAACAGTAGCAAAACTCGCAAAAAAACTGAATATTGAGCGCATAATATATCGCAGAGGAATAATTATACCTATAAAAGATAACAGACGTAACAGATATCTTGTGCAAAAGTGTGTTACACACTGTGTGGCAAACTCTGCCGCTACAACAGGATCGTTTATTAATCTGGTACCAAAAGAGAATGTTAACCTTGTGCACAACGGTATAAACCCGGTTAACGATATTACAGAACCTGACTACAAATCTAAAAAAGTAATTATTGCAGCCAGACTATCGCACGAAAAAGGGGTAGACCTTGGTATAGAAACCTTTGCAACTGTAGCAGATAAACTGCCGGATGCTGAACTGCACATATACGGTACAGGAAAAGAGGAGGAGCAACTTAAGCAGCTAATATCAGATAATAACCTCGGAAAAAACGTTAAGTTACTGGGTTTCTGTAACAACATCCCCGCTATTATGCACAACTACTCAGCGCTATTTATGCCATCGCGTCAGGAGGGATTTGCTAATGTACTACTTGAAGCAATGAGTCGAAAACTACCATGCATAGCATTTACAGGTAATTGCTCAGAGGAGGTTATAATTAATGATAAAACCGGAATAGTATCTGAGGCTTTTGATACCACAAATATGGGAAACAAAATAGCAGAGCTGATATCCGATGCCGATAAATGTAAACAGTATGGCGAAAACGGCAGACAACGTATGCTAAACAACTTTACCTTAGACAAAGTAACAGACCAACTGGTAAAAGTATTAGAAGACTAATAACATCCTAAAACTTGCTAAAGGTATTAGTTTATTAAAAATTACCTCTAATTTAATTATAAGATTGGTTAAATAATTTGAGGTTGAGTTAGCGTAATACATTATACTACAATAAACTCCCCTCCTTGGAGGGGATAGGGGTGGGTGTTAATCGCTCTACTCAAAGCGAGACATGTTTATTGACAGATACTACCTTAACCAATTAACTACATACATATAACTTTTGCCATCAACTACGCTAAGAGATCACTTTATCATAACGGGCTGAAAGCCCAGGTTATCTAACCCGATGTAGCACATCGGGTTAGATGAGTATGGAATAAGGCGTCCTGAAAGGACAGCTTAAAGTTTAAGCGTATAAAATTTGATGTTTAGTATACTGTAAACATATTTATAATATGTTAGGAATGTATAATAATTGTTCAACATATGTAATTCGGTGGGCTTAGTGCGGAACTTTGTAATTTGTATAATGATTTAGAATCACTACTATTAATGAATAAAAGTAAAAATATAGGGCAAATTGTAATGGAGTATCTATCTGCTTTGTCCGTAACTGGTATACTTCTATTGATACCAATAGAATATCTTTTTGGATTGATTATGCCATTGCAAATACATTTGATATTATTGTTTTTTGTATCAATTCTATTTTTAATAACCTTGATTACAACCATAACATGGTTAATAGATAAAGGATTAAGGAAAATAAAATTCATGTTCTATATACATCTGTTGGCATTTTTTGGGATAGCCTTATGTATACTTTATACAACAGATGTTTTTAGATCTAAAAAAGTACTCGATATTGCTCTTATTGATGATTTAAGCAGAATAGATATAGAATTCAGAGAGAATGGTTGTTTTGAGACAACAGTATCCGGGATTTTATTTTTTGAAAGGATATGTAATGGTAAATATCATATAAAGAGAGATACTATATTCTTTATTGATAAGCCATATGATAATGATTTTATTCCTGATACATTAATTATTGATAGAGATAAAAATGCAATCTTTTTTAACCGAGATTCAAATGGTGAGTTTAATAGAGAAAAGACGTTTTTGAATTATTTTGAGATAAAATTAATTGATTTACATGAGTAATAGCCTGTTTGAGTTTCTTTATAACTGTTCGTAAACAATTACCCACCTCTGTGTCTCCTCCGGGGAGGAGAGTTCCTTCGTGTTAATGGGTGAGTTACTGCATAATACTACCTCGGAATTAAAAAAATTGTTTACTGGAAAATTCAGGTGGTTATATTCGTAATGCATTACTTTACAATGAACTCCCCTCCTTGGAGGGGTTGGGGTGGGTAAATATGGATGGATCTTATTTTTAACCTGCACTTTCAGTGCGCTTGTTCTTCTGATCAGACTGCCCTACGCGTTGCATAGGGCTGGGTAAGCTGCCACTTCGTGGCGATATAGATATCTTTAATAGTTAAACGGGTTCATGTCTTAGTAAGCAGCTGTAACAGATAAAATGTATGGATGTCAACCGTTCTACAATGACGGGCTGAAAGCCCAGGTTATTTAACCCGATGTAACACATCGGGTTAGATGAGTATGGGATAAGGCGTCCTGAAAGGACAGCTTAAAGTTTAAGCGTATAAAATTTGATGTTTAGTATACTGTAAACAAATTGGTTATATGTTGTTAGTGTGTAAGATAATTCTACATCAATTGGAATATCTCTAATAGTTAAGCGGGTTCAGTCCGAGCTGGCAGCTGGAATTAGCTTAGGAGATGATGGATGTGTTACTGTATAATACTACCTCGGAAATGAAAAAATTGTTTACAGGGTAATTCAGGTGGTTATATTCGCAATGCATTATGTTACAATAAACTCCCCTCCTTGGAGGGGATAGGGGTGGGTGTTAATCGCTCTACTCAAAGCGAGACATGTTTATTGACAGATACTACCTTAATCAATAATTATATTCATATAACTTTTACCATCAACTAAGCTAAGAGATGGCTTTACCATAACGGGCTGAAAGTCCAAGTTATTTAACCCGATGTAACACATTGGGTTAAATGAATACGTAAGAAGACGTCCTGAAAGGACAGCTTAAAGTTTAAGCATATAAAGTTTGATGTTTATTATGATGTAAATAAGTTGGTTATATGTGTAATTGTTCTACATCAATCAGAATATCTTCAATTGTTAAAGTGGTTCAGTGAATTATGAGATTGGTTAAATAACTTGTGATTGAGTGTTCGTAATACATTATACTACAATAAACTCCCCTCCTTGGAGAGGCTAGGGGTGGGTATTTTTCGCTATTTGAGATTCCTTATGTATTCATAAAAACAATATATTTGTCTGCCCTAACAAACAACCTGAACTAATAACCACCAACAAATAAAAGGCAGTGGCTAAAAACAGACAGATATGAATACAGATAACTCAGAACACTTTACCACAAAACCATTTATTGGAAAACGGATTGCTGCTGCATTAATAGATTACATTGCCATATACGGATTAACATACGTTTATGCATCGGCATTTGGATTAGAAGATACATCCGGAGGATTTGTACTTAGCGGATCGCAGATACTTGTTCCTGTAATATTATGGTTTCTGTTAACAGTAGTAACAGAACAACTTCTCGGAGCCACTATTGGTAACGGAATAGTAGGACTTATGCCAATATCTGTACCTGATTCATACATGATAAACAACTACAACGGAAAACATCAACGTATTTCATTCGGACAATCACTAAAAAGGCACCTGTTAGATTTTGTTGATATATCGTTTTTTGGCATTGTAGGTATTATTGTGGTTAAGAGTAACGACAAAAGTCAGCGTTTAGGCGATATGTGGGCGAAAACGGTTGTTATTAAAGCTGATCAGAACAGATAAAATACATAAAGAATTAAAAATTTAAACCCGATAGAAATGAGAAAACGACTCCCTCTTTTTGAAAAATTTGCTATTTACCTGAACGGATACTTTGGTGTTATAGCAGTAGTTACTGCAATTATAGGATTTCCAATTGCTGAAAGTATTTTTCAGGATATTGATTTTGGAGAGATAATATATCTTAACGATGATGCAGCAATAGGAAAAGGAAAGATAACCGATGTGTTTGAGACAAACATATCAGTAAATGAAACAGATGTATATGGTTACGAATACACCTTCTTCTCGCCCGAAGGACAATATAGTTGGGTATCGTATTTTGACGGATATGTATATGAAAAAGGAGCAGAGGTTGAGATAGAGTACTATAAAGAGAGACCGGAAATAAATAGAATAAAAGGAATGACAAATAATCCGGGAGGTTATTTATTATCCCTATTAGGATTAATACCACTCATTATAGGCTCTGTATGGATAATCTTAAATATCATTAGAGGAAATAAGAAGATGAGCATAATAAACCGTGGTGTTTTAACAGATGGTGACCTTGTGGATAAGATTGCTACCTCAACTGAGATAAACGAAGAAAAGGTGTATAAGTACATATTCAAATATATTGACAGTAAAGGTAAAGAACACAGAGTAACAGCAAAAACGCATAATACACATAAACTTGAAGATGAGTTAAGAGAGAAAATCATATACAGCTCAGATGATCCGCGAAAAGCAATTCTTGTTGACACTCTTCCGTGGACAGTACCAGACTACATAAAAGAGAACTGGAAGTAGTTTTATAAATGAATTTATTGGCTGTAGTATTGAGTGTATTTTGTCACATTTAGTGTAGTCATTTTTGTCATATTGGGCGGAGTCGAAATATGTAGTTATTGACTCTGCTGAAACTAACATCTAGATAGATAATAAAGTAATAGAAAACAAATGAAATACAATATAGATAAACTAAAAGAGGACTTTAGGTCAGGTAGAAAACCAAAATACATATTCTTCTGGGGACACCAGAAGAGAAAAGACGGAGAGATAGGAGTAAGTTGTTTTAGTCAGTGGTGGCAATCTGAATTTACAATAGATAATATAAAATACTTCTCTGCAGAACACTATATGATGGCAGAAAAAGCGCGACTATTTAACGATTCAGTTACACTTGAGAAGATAATTAATGCAACATCGTCTAAACAAACCAAACAGTACGGAAGAGAGGTAAAAGGTTTTAATGAAGATGTATGGGTAGCCAACAGATACGATATTGTAAAGAGAGGTAATGCTGCAAAATTTTCGCAAAACAGCCAGCTTAAAGAGTTTATACTATCTACAAAAGATAAAGTAATTGTTGAGGCAAGCCCCGTTGATGCAATATGGGGAATAGGTCTTGCAGCAGATAACGAACATGTTAAAAACCCCTTAAAATGGCGCGGACTAAACCTGCTTGGCTTTGCCCTGATGGAGGTACGCGACGAGTTGAGTTAGTATATATACAAAGATCAATGAAAAAAACTACAGTACTATTGTCTGTGATATTTATCCTGTTAATTCGGAATACGGATATATCATACGGATGTGACCAGATATCAGACATATTAGTAATAAATAGTGATACACTATATTTAGATAATATGATGATGGATTATGAGGGATTTCCTCTTGAAACCTATCTTAATGAGGTTGGTGATAGAACAATTCCCGGTACATCAGGGTGTAACTATACTGCGTGCTATAGAGACTATGTCGCTTTTTGGACAATACAGAATGATAGTCTTTTTCTGACAGATATTCTTGACTGTTACTCATACACAGGTTTAAGAGAGGACACAGCAAAAGCAGATATGAGTACAATGTTTGGTAATAGATATAAGAATGGCAGAGTGTTTGCCTACTGGTTTAGCAATAAATTATACTGCCCTTTTGGCAGGGAGTTTAATGTTTATAATAAAGAGTTTGCCTATAGCTACAAGATTAAAAAGGGCATTGTAAAACGGTTTAAGAAGCACGTTAACTATTATGACACTCCTGAAGGTATCAACAGGTTTAATTATCACAAAACAAGAGTAACACTATACAATAAACTGAAAGAGTCTATAGATTGGTCTGAGATTAATAGTAGCTGCTCTGGCAATTTTTATATAAAAATAGGAAAGAATGGTTGTATTAAAGATGTTGTATGTACTGACTCAGATTGTGATTGTAAATATCTGGATAAGATAATAACGAAATCATTGAAAGATATCAGATTTGATATTATAAAACGAAAAGGCAAAAGGATTACGAGTACCTATGATTTTATGTTTGAATTTAATGCAGAAAGCAGATGCTTATCAGAGATAGAGCTTGATCTTTGGTTAAAATATTCAAAAAAATAACGTACATATACAAAACATTTATGAGAAAGATATTTTTTGGTTTAGCAGTTATAGGGTTAATAGTTGGCTTTATTATTCATATAGCTAATATTTTAGGGGTATATATCGATGGTATAATAACATGGTTACTTACTATAGGCATATTTGTGGTGTTCAGACAGGCAATTATACTGCTAAATAAGAAACCTGAGTTTAGTTATGAAAATATTCGTAAGTTAAATGCAGGACCTTTTTATGGAGTTGCATTAAAAGATAGCCCTAGATTTCTTGCTATAATGGCAGCATGTTTTTTCTTTTATAACATAATTCATTTTGGACTATCAATTTATATTGATTTCAGTGATAATATGAATGGATATTCAGCTGTTATTACAGGCGACAGGTACTTTATAAAGAATGGAGCTGAGATAATTAAAGAGATTACGGAGAGTGAATATAACAGAATAGAGTATAGAGGAGTAAGGGTTATTTCTGGATTCTGGTTAATGTTCTATTCACCTGCAGTTGCAATTCTTTGGCCATTTAATAAAGAAGAGAAATCATAAACAGAGCCTTTACACAACGGGCTGAAAGCCCAGGTTATTTAACCCGATGTAACACATCGGGTTAAATGAATACGGAAGAAGGCGTCCTGAAAGGACAGCTTAAAGTTTAAGCGTATAAAATTTGATGTTTAGTATGTTGTAAACAAACTGGTTATGTGTTAAATGGATGTTTGGTTATTCTACATCAATCTGAATATCTTCAATAGTTAAGAGGATTCAGTCTGATTTAAGAGATAAGGTTATTTATAAAAGAAGGGCGATGTTAAAACTAACAATGCCCTTCTTTATATGATTCTAAAAAACATTAATCGTGCCCAAAACTCATCTCCAGACCCATTTGGCGAATACGATCTAACCAATCATATATCATTGCAGGTTTATATAACCTGTTTCCTTTTTCATCCTTCATCTTCTCCAAAGCCAAAGCCATTAGCGCATACTCATTCTCAAGATAAGTATTAAACACACCCTGATCATCTGTATTGATAGATACAAACAACTGCGGGCAGTTATCAATCTTCTCATAGTTGCTCTCTAAACCAAGATTAAAGAACTGTAGAATTGGGTGTTTATCATAACGCTTAAAGGTACCAATCAGATAATTCGATGATGGATTTGTCTCTATACCAATATGCCTCTCGGCAATATCTCTCTGATAGCAACGCTGAACATCGGTAACAATATTTATATAATCCTGCTCTACAACAAAACGTTTCATCTCATATCCACTCTTCTTAACTTTTGCATTAAAGTGGTAGTGATAATAAAGTTTATTTACAATATTATCGTTCCTGTTTACACGTTTTCCGGGATATAACTCATTCTTTGCACATCGCTGCCAGAAATCTGTATTCTTATACTCTATATATTTGCCCGATCGGTACATATACGGATCATCACCCCTTAGTTTCCATGCCTCATAATAGAGATCAGGTGTTACACCAGACAGATCATCAATATCATATATCTCATTAAACAGATTATAGAACTGATTCTTTAACAGATTTGTATGTGTTGAGTACTGATGCAGATTATACTTATTTATGCGTGATATCAGCCATACAATATTATCCAGATGCCACTGCTTAGGCAACATAAGATCATAATGTTTACTCTCATAATAGTCCCTTACATTCAGACCTAATGCAATAGCGTGTCCAAGTCTGTCTCCATCATCCAGATTAAGGAACTTTATAGCTTCATCAATTGCCCGTAAACCATCAACAATATCATAAAAATCCTCTCCGGCATGGAATGTAGCTCTTAAAACAGGCATATTCTTTTTCTCTCTTAAATGATCAAGTTCACCATTCAGTCTGTGATACTTTATATACCTGTATGCCTGAGCAAAGGCTTCCGGTCTGCAATCCAGTTCCGATGAGGCTGCATCTATACCCCGTATTCTTTGAGCTGTTCTGCTCAAACTACTGCGCAGCCTTATTATCGCTCTAGCTTCATCCTCTGTGCCCTTTCTGGTTACCATATCTCTGCATCTCATAGAGAAGATATCGTCAGATAACTTACCATTCTTATCCTTATCACCCTTTTTTATAAAGTGTGTAACATAAAAGTGTTTATCAGACTCTGTATCTGATTTATCATTATTATATCTCTCAGCAAATGTATCAAACCTGTTATTTGATATATTTGAGAATATCTCGGATCTAACAGTGTTATCTAAAGCACGTATTGTTGATATATTACTTTCTTTACTGGATTTAGGTTTTACACGTGCCTCAATTGATTGTATTGCCTGATTCTTACAACTGACATTTACAGCCATATTTGTTATTGCAAACCTATATATATTAGCGCTGTTTTTAACAAACACATCCTTCCTGTCCTGATAGTTTGCAAAATTGGCAAAGCCAACATTTTTATTTAGCTGTATCATCTCCTCTCTGAACTTTGACTTTATCAGTATGTAAGAATAGAACAGATCTGCATAAGGCATAAAATCTTTATCATTACTAAAATAAGCTCTGAAGCATTTATACATAAATTGGCGTTCGCCATTAAGCATTACATTTCCATTAATATTAGAGACGTCTGTACTCTTGCTTATACAGTAATCTGGTATTACAGAGAACTTGTCATCAGATAGTCTCTTACCATGTATATGTTTGGTGCTGTTAATATACCTTTGTATCTCAGCTGTTTTAGTAATTATATCAAGACTATCCCTGCTATTTGAATCCGGTTTAAGCAGTCTGCTAATTACGTTGTTATCGAATATATTAGAATCTGTTTTTAATTTATTTAGTTTGTAAAACAGAAGTAACCTTATATAACAAGCTTTTATAGTAAGTATATATAACTCTGAGTTCTCACACTTCTCGCTATAACTAACAGTCGGAGACAGTTTACCCTTTTTCAGGAAATCCTTGAACTGACCTTTTCTGTCTGTAATACTGTTCATAAGGGCAATCCAACTGATATCAGAGTGCGGGGCTGATCCACCCAGATGAAAGTGATTCTCTGCAGTACCCTTTTTGAGTAGCTGTTTTAACCTGTAATTATTAGTTGTGAGTATAGGACTCCATGAAAAGAACGATCGTTTATGTCGTGAAACCCTGTCGCGTTGAGATAGAAAACATGTTGTAAGCAGATCCTCTCCAACTAACAGTGATAACTCTCTCCATCGCAACAGATCCTTAAAATCTACACAAACGCTATTACCATCCTGAATAAGAACCTCTTTAGCGAATTCATAAAGTAAACCAAATACAGATCTTTTGTCAGTCTCTCTATCTTTTGCCCAATCCTCATCTATTTTGTTCCATATATTGTGAATCTCATCATGCGAGTAGTGTAATAACTCATCAAATATCCTGTAAGCAGATGTTTTGTCCCGCCAAATATATTCACATAAAATCCTGCTATTTAACGGCTCAAAAAACTCTTTGAATACTTTGTCTGGAGATATCTTTCTGAATAGTACATCAATGGATGCTCTTAGGTTATTCATCGGAGCTTTCTGTTATAAATTCATTTTTATTTTCTTGATGTTTAAGATAACTTTCAATACTATTAATAAAATTTAATTGTTCATTATGAGAGTAAAACTTATTTTTATCAATATTTCTGTTAATAGCAGACGATAAATGGTCGTAAGCTATTGCTTGTTGGTATGTCTTAGTGAGCTTTGGTATTATTTTCTTTATATAACTGCTAAAAGTTGTTCCTTTTTTAGGATTTTTTGTTAGAGTTTGTTTTAAACTGTCTAAACTGCTTGAAATATCAAGGTAAATACTATCCTTTTTAGATTTATTTTCATCGAAATCTTTATGGATTTCATCGAGAATATTTAAGTAAATACTATTGTCGTTAAGTTTTTTAACTATTGGAGATTTTATATGAATTTCGTCACTATACTTTTTAATAGAATCTAATAATGAATTAATAAGAGCATTCTCTTCAAAATTACTGTCAATTTTTGATTTAGACCTGAATGAATCATTGAAAAATATCTCAAGAATAGGACTTGTTTTAAAGTAACCTTCAATGTCTATATTGTAGAATGTATGATGTTTTTTGAAATAATCGAACTTATCAATGATACCTTTATATGGTTGACTAAACAGAGACGTTATATTTTCAATTTTTTCTTTATAGTCGTTGTCGAAGTCATTAAAGATATACTCTATTAGCTCTACGCTTTCAAATGGAAAACTATGTTTATAGTTTTCTTTAATGAAGTTCTGAATGTATTCAGAAAATAGACTATCGTCTTTTTCGTTATATATATTATGAATTCTTTCTGAAACAGTTTTTGTATTCTCTAAGTAGTAAATAGGTGATAGCAAATCGAAGAATGCATGTTGCTGTTTAGACCCCCATCTATTTATTTTCTGATCGTAGAATTTAGCACTTTCTTTTCTGTAATTTTCATTACCGCCAATTCTTGAAACAAAATAATGAAGAAGTTCAGCCATGTCAACATAGTGTAATTTGTCATTATTCACTTTCTGAAAACTGGATTTAAGAATATCGTTCAGTTTAAAATTGTCAACCTGTATTCCTTCATAGGAAAATTTAAAATGGGTTCTATTTTTTGGTAATAGTTGAACTCTTTTAGAATTTAATATATTACCAGCAACAATTGAGTTAAATTTTAAATTATCATCATCTTTTAGAATACCTTTCTTTAATCTAATTGTTATTAACGTTCTTATAGCAAAAATTAATTTCTTAAACCTATCAGTACTATGATATCTTTCTACAATATCAAGAAATAGAAGAATATCGCCTAATGATATATTGTAAGCATAATTACCTCTGTTGATAATCTCTTTAAACTCATTAATTAATTCAGAATCATCATTACCAACAATATTAATATGTTCTTTTTCTATAGAAAAGTCATTCTTTTTAAACAGAGCCACTATCTCTTCAATTATAGTTTTGTGAAATCTGTCAGATGTGGTTTCGTTTATTAAATATATAATATTAAGATCTTCTTTTGATAGATAATTTTCGCAATATACATTTACAAACCTATCATTGAAATAATCTAAAGCAACTAATTTATTATCGTAGGTTATGTTCAGAAATATGAGCCATTCAATTAATTCTCTTATATTTCCTGGAATAATTGGATGAGTACCAGTCTCTGGTTTTACAAATAATATGTGATAATTAGTATAGCATAATTTTAAAAATAAATCCTGAATATTTTCGCTGTTACATATTTCATTATTTGTACCATCGTAAAGTGATATTTTAGAATCCTTTTTTGTTGTAAAAGGTAATGTTAATCTTCTTTTGTCAGGAATGAGTTTTAGTAAATACTTTGCAGTAATGGATTTTGGAGTCTCAGACATAGAGTTAGCATCAATCAGAGTTTTAAAATCTTTACGAACGCTCTGCTCTTTTGCATCAGATAACTGTCTTATATCCGCTGCCATTAATATAATAACCTTTGGTATCATAAGATATTTGCGTATCTGTTCAGCCATATCTGCAACAGCCTTTATATTCAGATCAAAGTCATCTATCGGGATTATTAGACATGCTTTACTGTCTTTATCCTTCTTAAGATAATCAAGATAATTCTTAATAAGATTGTTGAAGTTGTTACGAAGATTTGCCCCACACGATAGTTTACTCAATGTTTCAAGAGCCTCTCCATTATACTTCTCTCCATTTTTCTGTATTGTTTTTAGATTATCATATACCTTTTCAAATAGTTCAAGAATCTTCCTTCTCTCTTCATGATTACCATCATGATTATTATCCTTTAATTTGTTCTCAAAAGAGGAGAATAGTTGAGCAAGGATTACTTCGAATATACTTTCCTTTACCTCAAACATAGATGGATCAATGACTTCTATATGAAAGAATTGGTAATTTTCCAGAGCTGTATCTTTGTAGATGTTTTTACATTTTTTTATCTGATTCAAGCTGTTAGCAAAGCTAAGCATTGCAGAGCTCTTTCCGGTACCTCTGTCACCACAGAAAGCTATTATATTATTATACTCTTCATTTTGTCTTTTAAAGTATTTGATACTATCTTTTCTAGTATCATCTTGAGCAGGATTATTTTTTTCGTATGATTTATCAAGTATGTCATTTGCTGCTTCTCCTGCTTGTCTGTATATATCAGCAAAGAAAGAGTCATTTAGCTCAGAAGGACTCTCTATTTTGATCTTGTACTCCTCATTAAGATCAATGTTTAGGATTTTTGAGTTACTCATAAAATATGTTTTTTCAGAATGGCATAAGTACCTACTCTTTGGGTTAGTTTATTGATAATAAATATTGTTATTTAATATATTGTATTTAGAAATCCCGAAACTATAAAAGATATACCTATCTACAAAGTGTTATGTTATAAAAAACATACTTTATAACAGTTTAATTGCTGTCTATTCTGAATCTCATTACGCTTTTGCTTGCTTATAAATTAAATAAAGGTTTCTCTGTTTAGCTTACAGTTATATGTGTTAATATCCGTAATATATTGTGTTACAATAAACTCCCCTACTAGGAGGGGTGGATGGGTAATTAGTATATATCTTGTTTTAACCTGCACTTTCAGTGCGCTTGTTCTTTTAATCCTATCGCCCTACGCGTTGCATAGGGCTAGGTAAGCTGCCACTTCGTGGCGGAATGAATGATATCCTTGTATGTATTACATCAATTGGAATATTTCTAATAGTTAAGTGGATTCATGTCTTAGTAAGCAGCTGTAACAGGTAAAATGTATGGATGTCAACCGTTCTACAATGACGGGCTGAAATCCCAGCTTGTTTAATCCGATGTAACACATCGGGTTAAATGAATATGGAAGAAGGCGTCCTGAAAAGACAGCTTAAAGTTTAAGCGTATAAGATTTGATGTTTAGTATACTGTAAACAAATTGATTATATGTTGTAGGTATGTAGAATTGTTACCATCAATCAGAATATCTTCTATATTTAAGCGGGTTCAGTCCGAGCTACCAGCTCGAACTAGCATCTGGGGACTTGAACATAAAGAGATATTAAGATATTTTGTGTGGCGGTGGCATTTTTGAATACTTTTTTTGCTATTGAAAAAAGTATTGAATAAGCAATTAATAGCTTTTCAGCTAAATATAAAGAATTAACGTTTATAGCACATTCTTACATTATTTGTATTATAGTTTTAATTCTTGTTACAATCGTTTCCTATCAATTATGCTAAGAGATTGCTTACTTTTTGAAGTTAACACTAAAACC
>JAOARD010000072.1 GCA_025210735.1 Bacteroidales bacterium | reverse complement strand
TAGACCTAATGCTTTAGGGCGCAAAAACTATCTGTTTGCCGGTTCTCATGAAGGAGCTCAACGTTCTGCTATGTTCTATACATTTTTCGGAACATGCAAGATGCACAATATAGATCCTTTCAAATGGCTCAGTACCGTTCTCGATAAAATTGCAGATCAGAAAATAACAAAGCTGCATGAACTATTCCCACAGAATATTGACCTGAAAAACGAATAGGGTGTAGTTTATCGGGTGGTTACATTGCAAAAAGGAGAAGATAATTATCAGGAGGAATAAGTACACTGCAAGATTAATTACAAACCAGTAATACGACTTCCTATTTCCGTAAAATGACTTCGTATAAAGGTTTCTTTTAATCTACTTTTGTATAGCGAGTTAAGTGTTTTTTGACATGTTTAGCGGAGTCGTTTCTAGCGCATTGAGCAAAGGCGTTTTGTCACATTGAGCGTAGTCGAAATGTGTGTGTTTTCGGCTTCGCTCAAACTGACAATGTTTTCGGCTCCGCTCAAACTGACAATGTTTTTGGCTTCACTCAAACTGACAATGTTTTCGCTTTGCTTGAACGGACAAGGTATTAAACTTAATTGAATTGATAGTTAGATAACAAAACAATAAACATATAAGAGGCATGAGTAAAGATATTCTGAAGATTTTGAAATCATATAATCTGTTATTGAATGATGAGGATATAAAAAAACAAACGGAAGATATCATAGCTTCAAACTATGATTCATTATATACGGTTGAGAATCTGAAAAAGAATTTCTCGTTTATTGAATTAACCACATTAAATTCTACCGATACACGTGAACGAATAAAAAGGTTTGCCAAAAAGGTAAATAACTTTCATAATACGTTTGATATACCCAATGTTGCTACAATTGTGGTTTATCCTAATATGGTGCCAGTATTAAAAGAGAATTTAAAAACAGAAGGGGTTAATATAACCTCTGTGGCGGGCGCTTTTCCATCGTCGCAATCATTTATTGAAGTTAAGTTAAAAGAGTGCGAATTGGTTGCAAAAAGTGGAGCTGATGAGATTGATATAGTGTTACCAATGGCATCGTTTTTAGAAAAAGATTATCAAAGAGTTTTTGATGATATTGTTGCCCAAAAAAATGCTTGTGGTGATAAAAAGGTGAAAGTTATTTTAGAAACTGGAGAATTAACAACAGCCACAAACATAAGAACAGCATCTGTTATTGCAATGGAGGCCGGAGCAGATTTTATAAAAACATCAACGGGTAAAGTATCAGTTAATGCCACATTAGAAGCCGCCCATATCATGACTAAAGCTATTAGAGAGTATCATGAAAGAGCAGGTAAAGTGGTTGGTTTTAAACCATCAGGAGGAATTAATACAGCAAAAGATGTAATAGAGTTTTATGCAATCTGCCATAACAATTTAAAAACGGAATGGCTGAATAGCAGATATATGAGAATTGGTGCTTCTGGTTTAGCTAACAGCTTGCTATCAGAGATTCATAAAATAGAGACAGGTAAAGAAGAGATGATTGAATATTTCTAGCCAATTCAAAATTTCATAGAATGTTTAATGATGGGTAAAAAAGCAGAACTCTAAAGAGTTAATAGAGGATTAATGTTTAATAAATAAAAAGTAGAAAAGATGTCAGAAATTAAAAAATCAGCAATTATTACAGGAGGTGGCACAGGTGTGGGTGCTGCTACAGCAAAAAGACTTGTACAAGATGGTTGGTCGGTAACCATTTCAGGACGCAGAAAAGAAAAACTAGATGAGGTACTGGCAGAAATAGGGCAACCAGATCAGACCCTTGCAGTACAAGGTGATGTAACTAATCGTGAGGATGTTCAGAAACTTATAGATACTCATCTTGAGAAGTTTGGTCGTTTAGATGGCCTGGTTAATAATGCGGCAGTAGCTATTGGTGGTCCAATAGGTCAGGTAAGTGTTGAAGATTGGAAAACAGTTATGTCTATTAATGTTGATGGTGTTTTCAATACTATTAATCTTGCAATAGAGCATCTGGAGAAAGTGGGCGGGGCAATTGTTAATGTCTCTTCTGTATCTGGCGAACGTGGCGATTGGGGTTTTAGCCCTTACTGTGCATCAAAGGGTGCGGTGAGTAATTTTACACGATCATTAGCCCTTGAACTGGGACCTAAAAATGTGCGTATTAATGGTGTGGCTCCTGCTTTAACAGATACCGATATGGCCACATTTGTAACCGAAAGTGAAGAGATGATGGCTAAGATCAGAAACCGTATGCCATTGGGTAGAGCAGCCAAACCAGAAGAGATAGCCGGACCAATTGCATTTCTTTTAAGCGATGATGCAAGCATGATTACAGGGGCAATACTACCTGTTGATGGTGGAACTATGGCTTCAAATGGTCAGCCAAATTTTGTAGGATAAGACTCTTCTTAATTAAATCTCATAGCCTTAATCTCATGATTAGGGCGGTGAGATTTAAAAGAGATTTCTTAGTTCATGGTTTAGTATCTCAAAAATTATAAACATATGCAAAAGTTAACATACAAAAACAGTGATCAAATGCCTGTTCTGGGTTTAGGAACATGGAAATCGTCGCCTAGTGAGGTATATGAAGCAGTAAAAGAGGCTGTAAAAATAGGATACAGACATATTGATTGTGCTGCTATCTATGGTAACGAAGAGGAGATAGGTAAAGCTCTGAATGAGTTGATGGAAGAAGGTGTTGTAAAACGTGAAGAGCTTTGGATTACCTCTAAATTGTGGAACTGTAATCATGGAAAAGACAACGTAATTCCTGCTCTTAAGGAGACCTTAGCAGATCTACAGCTCGATTATTTAGACCTATATCTGATTCACTGGCCGATAGCTCAGAAAAAAGGTGTGTCGTATGCTTCAGAAGCTGACGAATTTCTCTCTTTAGAAGAGCAGCCTGTATCTGATACATGGAAAGGTATGGAGCAAGCCGTGAAAGAAGGATTAACACGTAATATAGGTGTATGTAATTTCTCGGTTAATAAATTAAAAGATTTGATTGAGGTTGCAGAGATCAGACCGGAGCTGAATCAGGTTGAGCTTCATCCTTATCTGCAACAAAATGAATTGGTAGAATACTGTAAGTCTCAGTCAATTCATGTTATGGCTTACTCTCCTCTGGGCTCATCTGATCGCCCGGAAGTGGTAAGGAGAGATGATGATCCGGTTCTTTTAGAGGATACACTGATAACATCTTTAGCCAATGCAAAAGGGATTTCTGTAGCTCAAATGATTCTGGCTTACGGAGTGCAGCGTGGAATTTCTGTTATTCCAAAATCGGTGAATGCACAACGCCTTAAGCAGAACTTAGATGCTGCAAAAGTTGAGCTTACCGATGAAGAGATGCTGAATATGGCTTCGCTGAATATGGATCGTAGATATGTAGAGGGTAAATTCTTTGAAGTACCGGGAGGCCCTTATACATCAAATTCTATTTGGGAATAATGTAATAAATAAAAAACAATTATAAACAGATGAAGGATTTTACATTTTATAATCCAACAAGAATTGAGTTTGGAAAAGAGAAGGAGAATAACATTGGTAATTATATCTCAGATTTTGGTTTACAAAAGGTTCTGATTGTTTACGGATCTGAGCGAATAAAAAAAGAGGGGTTGTTTAATCGGGTAACAGCTTCGTTAGAAAATAATAATATTCAGTGGCTTGAGATTGGAGGAGTTGTAAGTAACCCTTTGCTTAGTAAAGTGAATGAGGCAATTTTACTTGCTAAAGCAGAAAAAGCAGATGCTGTACTTGCTGTTGGGGGAGGATCTGTACTTGATACTTGCAAAGCTGTTGCTGCCGGTGCTGTTTATGGTGGCAATGTCTGGGATTTCTTTATAAACAAAGCTAATGCTGAAGCTGCTCTACCGGTATTTTCAGTACTTACATTAGCTGCAACAGGCAGTGAAATGAATGCAGGTGGTGTAGTGATGAACGATGAGACTAAGGAGAAATTAGCTATTATGTCTCCACATCTCTATCCAAAGGTTTCTGTTATTAATCCTGATTTGATGGCAACCGTTGGTAAAGACTATTTGGCCTACTCTGCTGCCGATATTTTTGCTCATTGTCTCGATCTGTATTTTACGGCATCATATATACCGGAATCTACACAAGTGTTGATTGAAAATATCTTAAGAACAGTTATTACTACAACAGATAGTTTATTGATTGATTCAGATAATTATAATGCTCGTGCTGAATTTGCCTGGGCTTCAACCATGGCACTTAATGGCAATACCTTTGTAGGAGTTGAGGGGCACTCTTTTGATACGCATATGATTGAACATGCTTTATCGGCACTGTTTAATGTGCCACATGGTGCTGGTTTGTCTGCTGTATTCCCTGCCTGGATGAGATGGCATAATAATCAACGACCAGAACGTTACGAGCGTTTTGCTAAAAATGTATTTAACACAGAGGGAATTGAAAATGGCATACAAAAGCTGGAAGAGTGGTATAAGAAAATAGGAACACCAATCTGTCTGGCTGAGGCAAATATTCCTAAAACAGCTATCCGCGATTTGGCAGAAAATGCTTTTGTTTTGGCTAAAACTTGGGGAATGGATAAAAACTATTCGGTAGATACAATTGCAGAAATACTGGAGAAAGCATAACAGATAAAAATAAAAAGTGTAACAAACCATTTTAATTTAATATATGATTGAAGAGGATACAGATCAGGTGCCAGAATGGTACCTGACTTGATCTCCTTCTTATGAACTAAGTAGAGAAATGTTTTACTAGCACAAAAACAATTATAAACAGGTAAAATAGTTTTAAGAAAGTATTAAATTTACTATTTAAAGAAAAGATATATGGCAGAGACGGTTAAGATAAATTCAGTAAGTAAACTTCATGAGTTTTATGGGTATCCGGATAAACCGTCACACCCCTTAATTACACTGATAGATTTCTCAAAAATAGATCTGCAACGTATTAAAACCGGTACACGCAAAATCTTTGGCTTTTATTCCATAGCTCTGAAAAAGGTTAAAGGAGCAGGTGTTATTTACGGACGAAAAGATTATGATTTTTCTGAGGCTTCGCTTTTATGTATGGCTCCTGAGCAGTTGAGTATTGTAACAGATATCGAGAAAGATGCCTTTATAGAGGGTTGGGGGCTATATTTTCATCCTGATTTAATACGCTCCGGTTCATTGAATGATAAGATCAAGGAGTACACCTTCTTCTCATACAATATGAACGAATCGCTGCATCTGTCAGATGCAGAGAAAAACACTATCTATTCGGTTATTCAAACAATTCAGGATGAGTTTAGCAATATTGATCACTACAGCCACGATTTAATTAGCTCTAATATAGAGGTTCTGTTGAATTACTGTAACCGTTTTTATGGCAGACAGTTTATTACACGTAGCCACCATAATAAAGGAGTTGTATCGAGGTTTGAAAAGATACTGTTTGATTATTTTGAATCGGAAAAGGTGAAACTAAACGGATTGCCAACAGTAAAATACTGTGCAAATCAGTTACACTTATCATCTAACTATCTGGGCGATTTACTGAAACAGGAAACGGGCAAAAGTGCTATTGATCATATTCATTACTTTCTTATTGAAAAAGCAAAAAGCCTGTTATTAAGCTCTTCAAATTCGATAAGTGAGATAGCATATGATTTAGGGTTTGAGCAGCGTCAGAGTTTTAGCAAACTATTTAAGAAGAAAACAGGAATGAGCCCCAAACAATATGCTAAATCAGCATCATAGGGCTAATTACAACATATTTATAATATATTTCTTACACATAAGTAACATAAAAATTACAACATTTCGGGTTTCATTTGTCAAATTAAAGGGGGATAAACGTTCTGTATAACAAAGGAACGGTCTGTGTATGTTTTACTATTGGTAATTAGGTTTTTATACGTTAACTTGTAGCAAACTTTAAGCTAATTATATTTATCAATCTAAAACCCTTAAAAATGAAGATGAAAAACTATATTGTTATCCTGTTGATTCTTACAGGACTATTTTCATGTAACTCAAAAAATGAGAAGACAGAGGTGCTTGTTGTAGGTACCATACATGCCAGTCACTCAACAAACCCCAACTACACATTTAAAGATATTGTAAATATCCTTGGCACATATGAGCCGGATGTAATATGTGTTGAGATACCTCCGTCATATTTCAGAAAGCGATCGTATCTGTATGAGATGATGATTGCCTCTATGTATGGTTTTGAGAACAATAAAGAGGTATATCCAATTGATTGGTGGGCTAAAACAGACAGAGCAGAGAAGAAAAGGTTTCTTGAATCGGAAGAGTATAAAGACAAAGAAAAAAGAATAAAAGAGTTGGTAGAATCGGACTCTGTTATGCAACGTTTTAAGCGTAAATATGGTGGTTGGAATAATGTGTGGAGAGAGAACAACCGTGGTTATGAGTTTTATAATGGTAAAGTGTGTAATGAATTTGTGAGGCAGATGTACAGTATATCTATGTCGGTTTATGGCGATAGCTTTATGAATCTGAATTATGAGAGCAGAAACTCTAAGATGTTGGAACTTATTGATAGTGCAATATTAAAGAATCCGGGGAAACGAATAGTAGTATTTACCGGATGTGAGCATAAACACTATTTTGATATAAAACTATCTGAAAGGGAGGATCTGAACGTTGTAGATTTTGCCAATATATTACCATTAAAGGAGATAAAAGAGTCAGATAATATAAAGGATTTTCTTGAGAAGAGCCTTGCAAAGAACTATTATGAGGCATCAGACTCTTCTGCTATAGATCTTATGTATCATGGTGCATTGGTACCGCTTATTCACGGAATGGGTATGGACGATGATCCAGATATAATTTCTGCTGAAGATATAGTTAAAACAGAACCAATAATCGACGAGTGGGAGAAGTACAACCCAAACTCTGTTTATCTGCATTTTGAAAAAGGCTGGATTCAGTTTCTGAACAGAGATTACGAAAAAGCAATAGCAACTCTTCAATCTGTTTCTGATAAACTTAATGAGGTACCACAATCTGATCATTGGTTTGTTAAAACATTCTACTACAGAAATCTTGGCTTCTGTTACGATCTTATTGGCGAGAGAGAAAAGGCAATTACATGCTATAAAAAGTGTAAGGCAGTATGCAAGGAGTTAGAAATTAACGATAACTATGCCCGAACTATTTATAAAAACTACGAGTTAGTTCCGTATAGCAGAAGTGCCAATTAAAAAAGGAGACAATACTCTGCAATATTATATTACATGTTAACTATCAGAACCAGAAACTGTAACAGGACTGTTGTTTGTTATATAGAGTCAGTAGATTATAGCTAATGAATTTTTATATAAAGAACTGATGGATAAATCTTAAACAGTTTCTGTGTATAAATTAAATCTAACCTGAAAATGATTGTTACTTATATTGTATCGGGACTATTCCTAATTAGGATTATTACCCTTTTTAAGTCAATATATAATGAAAAAAAGCTGAAGCTTAATGGTGCTGTTGAATATGGTAAATTAAATAGCCTGTTATTAACTGTTTTTCATATATTGTATTACATAGTCTGTTTATGTGAAGGGTATGGTAATGAAATAAATCAATATACATATATAGGGATTGGCTTATGGCTTTTCTCATACTTTATATTATTGATAGTGATATTTTCTTTGAAAGATATTTGGACAGTTAAACTTATTATAGCTCCCAAGCACAAGTTGGTTACCAGCTTCTTGTTCAGAAATTTTAAACATCCTAATTACTTTCTGAATATTATTCCTGAACTAATTGCAGTAGCTTTAATGTGTAATTCATGGTATGCATTGTGCATAGGTTTCCCTTTATACCTGATTCCTTTGAGTATTAGAATTAAACAGGAAAACAGAGTTATGAAGGAGAAGTTTGGAATATATTGATTCTCTGGTTAAAAGGAAAATAGGAGATAGCATTCCGGTTGTATATTAGATATTTAATACGAGTTTTATCAGACAATAAAAAACAATTAATAAGTATGAAATTTTTAATAATAGTACCACTCTTAACAATCTTTACAGCCTCATTTGGTCAGCCTGATAAATACTTATTTGAGCGATTACCAAATGAGACGGCAAATGATTTTGTATACCGACACCTGACAGATAATTACAATATGGCAGAGTTACATCCAGTACTGGAAGGTTATTGGGGAGATACCTCTAAGGGTAAAAAGATTATGACTTTTGTAGATGATTGTTCAATATGCAATGAGAATAAATCGATAAGTTTAATGGTGTTTCAACCTGTAGGTGATGGTAAGAATTATATTCTTATAACATACAACGATTTAGGAGGAGTGGGGGTATATAATACCATTATCGAGAGCCTGTTTTATTACGATGTAGACAAAAACGGAAGTAAAGAGCTGGTTATAATTCAAAGCGGAGAGGTTAGGGTTTACGGAACTATTGAAGATGTTGATGAAGATGGCAACACTGTATTACGATCTACATCTAGTTGTTGTGAGAATATTTATGATACAGTGATTTTAGAACAGAGCAGGGATGGTACAATCGGTTTTTTACCACACCTCAACAACATTACATACGATCTGAATCTGGGAAACATGGAGCATCTGAAAAATGCTGATGAGGTAAAAAAAGTACTCTCTGCACACAGGGCAAATTAAACTTAATAGGAACTCATATTTTCATAAAAAAACTGAAGGATAAATTTTAAACAGTTTCTTATGCCTATATTTAAAGTGTAACTAAACAGTAATGTCAGAATCATATAAACTATCAGAACCAGAATAAATATTATTGCTAACAATAAAAGTAATCAGTAGATTATAGTTAATTTATTTCTAGAGTTTATAATAGAGATAAGTGCACTGATGAGTTTATATTAGTTGTAAACAATTTTAAAAAAAAACATATAGAAAGTACTATTTATGAAACAATTAAAGCTCATACTCTTTTTAGGTTTACTCTTGCAAACAATTAGTCTATTCGGACAAGAAGAAAATACCCTTACTAAAAGTCAGCAAAAAGAAATTATTAATAAACTAGCTTCAAATTTGGAGGAAGCTTATGTGTTTGAAGATAAAGCGATAGAAATGTCTAAAGCTTTGAAAAAGGCTAAGTTTTCAAAAGATATTGAGGTTTTTTTAAAAGAGGTAAATGTGCTTTTAGCCAATTTGGCTAACGATGCTCATTTACAATTTTTATATGATCCATCTTTATTTCAAGAACTTATTAATCCAATAAAATCAAAGACTGAAGAGGTGGATAATGAAAACGGTTTAAGGGTTAAAAATTATGGATTTAAAGAGGTGAAAATTCTCAATGGAAATATTGGCTATTTAAAAATATCAGGATTCTATGAAAATGAAGAAGCGTTTAAAGTAGCTGCGGCTGCAATGGAGTTTTTAAAACATAGTGATGCATATATAATTGATTTAAGAGAGAATCCGGGAGGTAGCGGTAAGATGGGACAATTTCTTGCTAGTTATTTTTTTGAACAAAGCGATGAAAAGATGTTGCTCACTAACTATAATAGAAAAAATGATGAGTTAACTCAAGAATGGAATTTATTTGACATTCCGGGTGAAAGAAGATCCGACAAGCCCCTCTATATAATTATCAATAAACATACAGGTTCGGCAGCAGAAGCTCTCCCTTATGCAATGCAAGCTTATAAAAAAGCAACTATAGTAGGTAAGCCATCTTTTGGAGGTGCACATTCAGGTGATGATGAGGCTTTAGCTCATGGTTTCATTGCATTTATTCCTTCAGGAAGAGTATTATCTCCTGTTACTAACGATAATTGGGAGCAAAAAGGCGTGCAACCCGACATTAATATTGATCCAAAACTAGCTGTTTATAAAATTCAAAGTTTATTAATTGATAAATGGCTTACAAATGATTCTTTATCCCACAATAAACAAACTTATTTAGGTTGGTACTCGAAGTATTATAAAGCACTACTAAACAGCGAAAAGGTAACCCCATCTGTAACACTTACCGGAAATTATAAAGGTTACAAAGTATCAATAAAAGATGGAAAACTATATTTTGGATCAAAGGAATTGATTCCTTTTTCAGAGTCAATTTTTTTTGCTAAAACAGGTTATAGAAATAGCAATAATGGAGATTTGATTTTTGAATTTGATAATGTTGAACAGCCAAATAAACTATTCTATACTATTATTAGACCAAGTGGGGAAGTAGAAAAAATATCACTGAATAAGGAGTAAATTTTTTTGTATTGGTTATGGCAGGAACTATGCCCCTAAATCCGCTACAACAACATGCATAAAAGTTAACTACGAACAAAACAGAATGAAAGCACTAAGAATTTCAGAAGACCAATTTGAATGTTTGATAGAAGACGCAATCTTCTATGAAGATAATTCCTATGTATCTATTGGCGGGGACTCGACAGATGGTTTTTTTGTTGGAATAGCAGATAGTATTGAAAAGATTCTGAAAAATGGATGGAGTGAAATATATCCTGTAATGGAAGACAAGAACAAAGAGTTTGTTGTTATAGCAGGAGAGACAGACTGGGGAGGAACAGGATTCGTTGCTTTGAGGGTTAAGAAAACAGGTTTATTTAAATGGATTATTCATTTATCAACTATGAATAATCCTACATACGTTAGTCTTGAGAAAGAAAATGTTAGACTGACAACAGATTTGAATTATCCTTATGGGTTAGATTTTGTAATACCAATTGATAGTCCTGAAAATTTTAGAATAGAAAAACCAGCAGCTAACAAAATCTAAACTGAATTAAAATGTAGTTAAACCAAACTGTTATGTGTAATTTTAATCTGTATACTAAAATGAAACTAAGCACGAGCAAAGACTTTCTCACACACGAAGATGATTATAATGCGAGTTAAATCTTATAACTAAAAAACAATTTTAAATAAATGAAAAATGCAATCTTTATATTATTAATGTTTAGTAATATATATTCTTTTGCCCAAGAAGATAAAGTATATTACTCTTTGGATGAAGCTTTAAAGAATCCTAACGATGTGTATAATTTAGTATTAAATAACGAGAATTTATCACAATTCCCTGAATCTATATTAAAGTTTAAAAATTTAACTAGTTTACATCTAAAGAACAATAATTTAGAAAGCTTACCAGATTCAATTTATATACTTAGTAACCTTGTATGGTTTGATCTGTCTAATAATCGATTAAAAGAATTACCTGAATCGATAAGTAAATTAGATAAACTTGAGTTGTTATTTTTAACTAGAAATAAGTTTCAAACTTATCCAATTAGTATCAATCAAATTAAAAGCTTGAAGCGTTTGGAAATGGCATTATGTGGATTGTGTGAAATTGATGAATCAATTGCTGAATTGCGGAACTTAGAATATCTCAATTTAAATGGAAATAATCTGAATAAACTACCTGACTCAATTGGAAGATTACACAACCTAAAAACTTTTTTGCTCAACTATTCCAATCTTACAGTTCTACCCGAATCTATAGGCGCCTTATCAAAATTAGCAAAATTGGAATTGAGAGAAAATAATTTGTCTTCATTTCCTGAATCTGTTGATGGATTAATGAGTTTGAAAACAATAGATTTGAGTATGAATAAGTTTGCCAAATTTCCAAACTCTATTACGAAAATTAAAAGTTTGGTAAGTTTGGATTTAGAATCCAATGAACTAGTTACCATACCTGAATCTATTGAAAATCTTAAAAACTTAAAATATTTGGCAGTTAAGAGAAATAAGATAATTAGTTTACCTGAAACTTTTGGGAATTTAGAAAGCCTGGTTTCTCTGTACATTAGAGAAAATCAACTACAAAGCCTTCCGAATTCTATTGGTAATTTGAAAAAGTTAGAGTGGCTGGAAGTTCAACGTAACCAATTAAATTCACTTCCTAAATCAATAATTAAACTAAAAAACTTAAAAGTTATTAAATGCTACCCAAACAATATTCCTAAAAAGTATATTAAAGAATTAAAATTACAACTTCCCAATTGTTCATTTAGCATCTAACAAATGATGTGTAATTTAATTCCATATCCTAAAATTAGTATGAAACTAAGTACGAGCAAAGACTTTTCTCACACACAAAGATGATTATAATACGAGTTAAATCTTATAACTAAAAAACAATTATAAACATTATGAATAAATTTATTACACTATTAACTATCTCGGTTTTAATATTTGGTTGCCAGCCAAAGGAGAAATTACCCAGAATTGCAGTGGCCGGACTTGCTATAGAATCAAGTACTTTTTCGCCTGCAGTAACACACAAAGAGGCGTTTCATACCCTTTACGGAACAGATGTTCTGAACTATTACCCTATTCTGCAAGAGGGATCAGAAAACCTTAAAAGAGCTCAATGGTTTCCGACACTAAAAGCTAAAGCTATTCCGGGAGGTATTGTTTCGCGCAAGGCTTATGAATCGTTGGTTAACCAAACACTTGAAAAGTTAAAGGAGAATCTACCGTACGATGCAATGTATCTGGAGTTACACGGAGCCATGAGTGTAGAAGGTCTGGATGATCCTGAAGCTGATTATGTTGAGCGTATAAGAGCGGTAATAGGCAAAAAAACAATTATCTCTACATGTATGGATCTGCACGGAAATGTTTCAGAGCGGTTAGCAAAAAATCTGGATCTCATTACATGTTACCGACTTGCTCCACACGAGGATGCAATGGAGTCTAAACACAGAGCTATTGAAACTCTTTTGGAAAGAATAGAGAATGGAAAAGGTAAACCAAAATATAAAGCATGGATACCTGTACCTATTCTATTGCCTGGTGAAAAGACCAGTACACGGGTTGAACCGGGAAAGAGTCTGTATGCTAAGGTAGCTCCGGCAACGGCTCAGGAGGGAGTATTAGATGCTTCTATTTGGGTAGGTTATGCATGGGCAGATGAAGAGCGAAACCGTGCAGCAGTTATGGTTACTGGCGATGATGAGGTTAAGGTTAAAGCCACGGCTGAGAAGTTAGCAAAACACTTTTGGGATGTTAGAGATGAATTTGAATTTGTAGCGCCTGTAGCAGATTTGGATGAATGTTTAGATAAAGCAATTAATAGTACTAAGCAACCATTTATAATTAGCGACATGGGAGACAATCCTACTGCCGGTGGTGCAGGTGATGTTACATGGACTCTAAATGAAATTCTGAAACGTCCGGAGTTTAAGAAAGAGAATGGGACGTCGCTTATATATGCCTCTATACCCGGACCAAAATTTGTAGAAAAAGCTATTGAAGCAGGAGTTGGAGGTAAGGTTGAGGAGTATGTGGGGGCAATGATTGATAACCGTTATTCACCTCCAATATTACTGTCAGGAACAGTTCTGGCTATTAAACATGGAGATAAACATGCAGAAACGGAGGTTGTAGTAAAAACAGGAAGTGTTTCTGTGATAGTAACAAAGAGACGTAAACCATATCATTACGAGAAAGATTTTACTAATCTCGGGCTGAAACCACGTGAGGCTGATATATTGGTGGTTAAGATTGGTTATTTGGTTCCGGAACTGTATAATATGCGGGCAGACTGGATAATGGCTCTAACACCGGGTGGGGTTGATCAGAATCTGGAACGCCTGAATTATAAAAGAGTTGTAAGACCAATATACCCTTTGGACAGGGATATGAAAGATCCGGATTTGAAAGCCATTATGATTCCGGTATGTGAGTAGCAGTAATAAAAACGGCACAAAGTGTAAAATGCCGGTTTAATGCATTTTACACTTTGTATTATAGTGATTTAGATAATCAACGCTTTGCAAGAGGCTGAAATTTGAAGTGTTGTTTTGAGAAATATTAAGAGCATAAAAATGGTATTGCCAAACTTGCAATTTGACTAATTCAGAATGGGGAGAGTTTATTTATAAAGAACGTACTCCCCGTAGTTGAATTGTTTTACCATATTATATTAAAAAGATAAGTTAACATGTATAGGATTCCGGTTTTACTGCTTCTGTTTTTTTCTATTCACCTTGTCTCATCAGGTCAATTAATGGTTAGTGGAATTGTTTTATCTAAATCTGATAAAGTGCCACTTCCCGGTGTGAATATTGTTGAGAAAGGAACCCAAAACGGAACCTCAACAGATCAGGATGGGAAATTTAACTTGTCTGTTTCTGATGCTAATTCAATCTTGGTAATTTCTGCTCTGGGTCACTTGACTAAGGAGATAGAAGTGGGTAATCAGGAACATATTAAAATCATGCTAAAACCTTATTGTCACGTAGATTGGTTCGATTCTCAGAAGATAGGTTTGTATATACAAAGCGGATTGATAAATAACCCTGTTGGAGGAGAGTTCTTTATCTCCTTTCCTGCATTTCTTAATCAGGCTGTAGTGCAGCCCACTGTCAGCTATCAGACTGATTTTAATGACAATTACCTGTTTCAGACTCAGATTGCGATAAAGCATCTTGTGGTTAAATGTAACTTGGATCTTGATATTGCATGGAATTACAAACAGGTAGAGTTTGGCAAAGATTATAACTCCTCCGTAAATAGTTTTGAGACAGACCTGAACTTTTCGCACAGAGTTTTTGGAATACCATATCTGAAGCTGATACTTGGTTATTCAAATATGGCTGTTACAGGACATGATACAAAGAACTCTAACAAATCAGGAGGTGTATTGGGCCTTGGATTTGGAATAGGTAAACCCATAAACGCCACTTTAATTGGTAAAGCAAATATCTATGCCGGTAAAGCTGAATATCAGGTGGATTTGTTGAGGAATTTTAAGCAGATTCAGACCTTTATAAGGTATTATAATCAGAATACTTTCAGTGAGTTTAGTATTGGACTGGGATATGTTTTTGACTACAGATTTAAACGTCAATAACATTAACGTAATAGAACATAATAACAAGGTGTATTGTGTAAATAGTTTGTACTTTATATTGTATACTATTTTATTGTGCCTATATTTATTGTCTAAACTAAACAGTAATGCAAGAGCTATATAACCTACCAGAACCGGAAAACTGTAACAGGATTGTTACTTGTCATAAAAAGAATCAGCAGATTATACAAATATATAGGAGAAATAAGTGCACCAGTGTATTTATGATTAGTTAGGGTTAAGCCTTAAGAACACATAACAATATTAACGATGAGAAATCATGTTTCTAAAAAAGATGAGAGTAAAATGATAGATAAAGGAAAATTGCATATTGCTTTTTGTCATAGAATATAATATTATAATACGAGTTGCAGGTGTGAGTTAAAAAGAATAGCGAAACGTTAATATATGGTATATTGCTTCAGGTTTTAATGGTTTGCGAGTATTAACTACCTGTAAAAAAGGTTGGAATAACCTGACATGAAACTACCATGCGATATGCCATAGCTTATATAACTTGCTATTATACAATAAGAACATACAGTATAGGAATCAAAGATAATGAAACATCATTTTGGAGACTTTTTGGATAGAGCAGACGATTATTGGACTATAATACCTAATAGAGAAAGATTTGCTTTTATTGCAGATTCTGTAATTGCAGATAAAGATAATGTAAAGATCCTTACTCTAAGTAAGAGTCAAAGCAAGGAGCATTGGGAGCAGGTTTTTGATTGCTCAAATCTTGAAGAACTAACACTTCATAACCCCTGCAGAGAACAAGTTAAGGCAATCTGTAAGTTAACAAACCTGAAAAGATTAAGAGTAACTTTCTTTAGAGCAACCGACATTGAGTTTATCGGAGACTTAATTAATTTAGAAGAGGTAATACTTGAATATGTTTCAGGTTTTTCGGATTTAAAACCTTTACAAAGATTGACTAAACTTAAATCGTTGCATTTTGAGAATATTCGTAGGGTATCCGATTTTAGTGAACTTGCAGGATTAAAAAGTTTAAGGTATTTACATATTGACGGAACGATTGATTGGAAGCAACCAATAGAAAATTTTGAGTTTTTAAAGGGACTTCCGAATCTAGAGGTTTTTTCTTTGGGTTTTATAATCAATAGAACAGAACACCCTGCTTTATTGCCGATTTTGCATCTCGACAAGCTGAAAAAAATAAAAATAGGACGAGCTACATTTAAGACAAATGAATATGCATTTCTGAAAGTCGGATTACCTGATGTTGAGGGGTGTGATTGGGATTTGTGTTGGGAATATAATGATAGTTTTGAATTCTTAGGAAAGCGTGCAGGATATGTAAATAAGAACAGTAAAAATTCGCGAAAACGTTGTAATGAATTTATTGCAACATTTGAGGAGATGATTGAGGAAGCGAAAGAGATAATAAAATACTGTGGGTAACAATATTTATATGTAAAATATGCATAATGGTAATAATTAAATGGTTGTAACTCGTAGTGGTATGTTTTTAAGCGAACTCATATTGTGCCTTATTATAATAAAAAGATAAATTAACCTTCATAAGGTTCAGGATTTACTACTTCTATTTTTCTATTCGTCTTACCTCATTAGGTCAATTAATAATTAAAGGTATATGTTTTTGACTACAGATTTAAACGTAAGTAGCATTAACGTAATACAACATAATAACAAGGTGTATTGTGTAAATAGTTTGTACTTTATATTGTATACTATTTTATTGTGCCTATATTTATTGTCTAAACTAAACAGTAATGCAAGAGCTATATAACCTACCAGAACCAGAAAACTGTAACATCAGAGTTGTTACACGTAATAAAGATAATCAGCGGATTATAGTTAATGAATCTTTAGAGGATATAGGTAAAATGAATGTATTGAGATGATTATAAATTGGCTGATACTAATTGTTGTGGACGAGATTGGAATTTAAGAAGAGTAATTTGCTACAAAATAAATAATTGAAATGAAATCCCATAGCATATTCATGCATATTTGACGAATCCAATGCACGAGTTACTGCTTGGTAGCCAAAAGAGCCTTTATTTTACCCAATCAAAGAATCTTTTTATCTGATATTACTACTATAAAATGAATGACTTAAATACTTTTATTGAAAAAGAATTAGAGAAAAGAAGGGACGACTATATCTCATCCCCAGCATATATATTAGAACACTACAATATTGAGAAACAAAACATTGAAGCATATAATGGTAGACAACTTCTTGAAATGCTTCAAAATGCTGACGATGCATCTGAAATTGCAAAAGAGAAAAAAGTTTTAATTAAACTTGATGACAATTTTCTCACAATTTCGAACAACGGAGAACCATTCAATGAAGATGGGTTTCGTTCAATTATATACAGTAATCTGAGTTCTAAAACTTTGCTGCAAAATAAAATTGGACAAAAGGGATTGGGATTTCGTTCAATACTTAGTTGGGCAGACGAAGTGATAATTAGTAGTGGAGAAACTAAATTGGCTTTTTCTGGAACACTAGCTAAATCTTTTTTGGGAGATTTAACAACGAAATCACCAGAGATTTCTACTTTTCTAAAACAAAATAGCAAAGTAAAATACCCAATAGCTACACTGCGAGTACCAAAGTTATTAAATGGAGAAAATATTTTTGAAAATAATTTTGATACAACAATATCAATAAAGCTAAAGAAAAACATAATAGAAGAGGTTCAATCACAAATTTTCTCTGTTATAAATAAAGAGACTCTTATATTTTTGAACCATATTGAAATCATCGAAATTGATAGTCCAAAAAGAAAAATTACTTACAAAAAAAGTTACGCAGATAAATTTAAAAAGGAAGTAACAGTAGAAAGTATAAATACTTTACAGGGCAGCACAGAAACGAAAACTTGGAAAGTTAAAAGAAGAAAGGGCGTACACAAAGAGAAAAATTTTGAATTATCAATTGCCTGGAATAATGAACTAAATGATACTGAAAATGTGTTGTTTAGTTACTTTAAAACGGAAGTTAGATTTCCATTTCCTGCACTATTGCATGGGACTTTTGAACTTACCCAAGACCGAAATCAATTAGTTAATGATACCGAAGGACATAATGAATTTTTGACAGGTGAACTTTCAGAGTTGTTAATTGAAACCGCTCTGGAAATATCGAAAAATGGAGAAGTGAATTATTTGCCATTAAAAATTCTAAATATTGATTTTGAAAAGATTGATAGTGTTTTACAGAAATTTAATTTTAAAGAATTGCTAATTGAAAAGATTAAAGCAAGCAATGTTTTTCCAAGTATAAATGATATATATATATCATATAAAGATAACCCAGTTTTTTATGATTCACCTGTAGCTTCGATTGTTAAAGGCGATGATGTTTCAAACCTTATGCCGATTTGCGAGGATGAATCTGTTATATCTTTTTTAAAAACTTTTTCACTCTTCCACTATACTGTAAGTAAATTCATTTCTATAATTTCTGAAAGAGTTCTTAATATTGAAATACCCGTTTTAGCTAAACTTATTTGCTATTTTTTAGAGTATGAGCCATACAGAAAAGAATTAAACTCAAATACAATAAAAACATCGGAATTGGACGAGTTCTTTATAGATTCTGAAATGAACGTTATTAATTGGAGTTCAAATATCTTTATTCAGCCTCAAAATAAAATCGAATTTAAATTACCTAAATCTTTAAACATTAGTTTTCTCAATCAAGACCTCGTAAATGCATTATTATTAGAACTAACTATTGACAATGTTGAGGCACTTCTAACTAAATTGGATGCATTTGGAATAAAAAACTATTCATTTATAGAAATTGCTGAAACACTTATTAAACATTTTAACTCAATAGAGAAAATTGAGAAAAAAGATGTAGTAGAATTACATACTTTTTTATTTCAATTATTCAAAAATGAATTGGGGAATAATGAGCAATCTACTCTCTCATCAGGTATTAATATACCTGTTATTTCTTCTAACAAAAAAATTGGAAATGCTAATAGTTTATATTTTGGTAAATACTATGGAAATAATATTTCTGACCAGATTTTTAAATATGACAAATCGAAATTACTTGCTAGACCTTCAGAATTTGGTTTAGGTGATTTGAATAGTGATGATTTGAAAGCCTATTTTAAATGGATTGGAATTGCTGAATTGCCTAGAAAGATTCGAAAAAAAGAAACTACTGATTTCGCAGAATATGCATTCAAAAAATTTGATTATAAAAATAAGATTGGACGGGATAGACACTTTAATAACTTTATTCAATTTCGTAATTCTTTGAGCTATTACGGTCAAGTAACTGTTCAGACTATTGATGATTTTGAGAATATATTAAGTAAAAACAACTGTGAGACAATAATTGCATGGCTATGTAGTGATAATGACATTTACAAATTACTTGAAATAGATTGTGAACCGATAAGTAGTAGAATCGGTGCGAATTTTGGGAATGGCTCATATGACCGAGAAATAACTGGCAAACAGATTCCAAATTTTATTAAATGGAAACTTTTAAATTTCAAATGGCTAAATACAAATAGTGGGGTTATTCAGTCACCAAATTTATGTACTACATCTGCTACAATCACATCGGAATTTAGTCCATTAATTGAAAAACCAAAAATAAATTACGATGCCTTAGTTTTAAAAATCAATAAAATCAATCCAGATAAAGTAGACTATCTATTAAATATAATAGGTGTCAATAAAACTATATCTTCATTTGAAACAAAGATTCTCTATTCAATATTAAATAAGCTTCCTGAAATTGATTCTGACGGTAGAAAAGCTAAAACATTATATCGAGAATTGGCAGTAAACTACGAAGAAAAAAAATTGAATGTTACTGAAGTTGAATACAAAGATTTTATTTCTTGTGGTAAAGTATTTTGTAAAAAACAAGGACAGTACAGTTATGAGAATAATGATTCTGTATTTTATGTTGATAATAAAAGATATGGTGAAAGTATTATAAATCAATTCCACACAATTGAAATAGAGAGACGAAGAAGTCAAGAAAAAATAGAAAAAATTTTTGGTGTAAAACCTTTGAAAGGATTAAAACTTACGTTGGGAAGTACTCCATCGCAACACCACTTAAATGCTAAATTTGAGCAGGAAATAGAATCATTTAAACCATATATATATGTTTTTAGGCAAGATTTAGATACAACGGGCAAAGAAAAAAGTCTAATTAAAGATGTTAAATTCAAATTAGTAACTGATTTAAGTGTCTTACTTGAGAAAGAAAAGGAAAAGTCCGAGTTTAGTTTATCATTTTATGAATATCTCTATTTGTCAAAAAATAGAACGGTATACATTAGAACTCCGACTTATATTGATGATGAAAGGAAGTTAAAAGAAGACGTTAACTTTTGTTCTACCATAGCCGAAGCTTTTTCTGCCTTAATTGATGTTGATGCGCAAAGACAACAAATAAGAGAGCTATTCTCAAAATCTGCTTCTGGTAGGGATGATATTATTCGTTCCGAATTGGATGATGAGACACTTGAAAAGCTAGTTAATGCCAAAAATAAATTAGGAATTGTAAATGACCCAAAGATTCAATTCTGGTTATCATTCATTAAATGTTTCCCAACAAAGAAAGTTCATAGGGGAAATTTAACTGACGAAGCTTTACTATTCGAACTTAAAAGATTATTTCCAAATTTAAGTGGCACTATTTCAGCTTTATATGAGCTGATGAATTATGAAAACTACAATGAAGAAAATTCATTAAGACTGATTGTTGAATTATTAAAAAAATCCAAATTATTTTTAGCAGATTTCAATAAATACGTTTATCCTTCAATTGTACTTACCGATTTATATGAACTTGAACTGAAAAGAATAAAAGAAGCTAAGCGTAAAGAGTTCAAACAAGTTTTATATTCACAGTTTCTAAATTCCGACAAAGACAAAAAGGATTTTTTAAAAACTCTTCTTCATTATGATTCTTTAAAAGGTAACTTTTATAATGAGATTAGTTATAATGTTGAAGAAGATTTACTTATTCAAATAAGAGAAGAATTTAATATTAATACTTTACAGGATTTCAATTTTGATTTTGAAAAAATATACTCAAAAAATAAAAACATATTTGAAGCAAAAGCAGAAGGTCAAAATATCACAAAAGAACTTGCAAACTTATTTATAAACGAAAATTTGGAATTTGAAAGCTTGTTATATTTTGAAAATGAAATTCAAACACTAGTGGAAAATTTAAAAAATTGGATTCCGAAAACAGACGAAGAGAACAAAGGACAAGGAAAAAGAATTGCAAAAAAAAGAATAAAAATAGGTGACTCGGATTTCCTTTATGAAGACATCGGGGACTTGTTTAATCAGTTAGAAAACCATGAAGCGTTTCAAACAAATCTTTCTAAGATTAAAATTAAAAAAGTTAAAAATGGCAGTTCAACTGGTAAAAGTCAAACAAGTTCGCATCCAAAAAATCAAAAGAGATTAAAGCAACCTACTGAGGAACTAGGATTTATTGGAGAGTGGTTAGTATACAAACATCTATTGTATTTTATAAAAAATAAAGAAAGCATTAAATGGGTTTCAGAATATGCAAAATTGGCAGGTGTTAATTCTGATGGCAAAAATGGTTTAGGATATGACATTGAATACATTCCAAATGAAGCGAAATACCCAAGGTACGTCGAAGTTAAAGTTGTAGGTTGGGAAAATGCATTTCACATATCAGCAAATGAAGTAATTCAGGGAGAAAAACTAAAAAGACACTACGAAATCTTTCTAGTACGAAATATTGGTGATACTGATAATATTTCTATTGAAATAATTCAAGGACCTTTTGACTATTCAGGGCAGAAAAGTTTTAACGACAATGATTTATTTACTGTCGTTAATGATAATTATATTTTAAAATTTCAAAAAACTGATGAATAATTGTGGTTTAAAATATGCAATGTTTTATACCGTCAATAGTCACGAGTCATTCAAAATAAACCAAAGAAGAACGAACTTTTAACAGACACAATGAATAAATCAGATATAAAGAAAATAACATCTGCTAATAAAAAGGCATGGAATCAGGTTGCTCCATTGCATAAAGCAGCAGCATCGGAACAGTTAGATAAGTTATTCTCAGATCATAACGCGACTGTTCAGACAGATAAGGAGTTGATTAAAGTTTTAGATGAGATATCAATTAAAGGAAAGGATATAGTTCATTTATGCTGTAACAATGGAAGCGAGTTATTATCCTTAAAAAGAATGGGTGCCGGAAGGTGTATGGGGATTGATATATCTGAGCTTGCTATTGAGGAGGGCAAAAGACGGTCTGAGCAGTTTGATATAGATTGTGAATTTATTTGCAGTGATATATATGAATTATCAGACGACTACAATAATAGTTTTGATATAGTTCATGTTACAGCAGGTTGTTTGGGTTGGCTCCCTGATTTAAATCTGTTTTTTGGTATCTGTAACAGATTATTAAGGCAAGGAGGCTGTGTTTTAATACATGAAATACATCCATTTTCTGAGATGTTACCCTTTGATAATTCCGATATAGATGATAGGCTTAGAATTGTTGATTCTTACTTCTATTCTGAGCCAATTGTAGAGACTGGTAGTTTGGATTATATTGGTAATACAGATTACGAATCGGAGCCACAATATTGGTTTGTGCATACTTTATCAAGCATTATTATGGGACTTATGAATAGTGGTTTTAATCTGCATAGGTTCATTGAGAGCCCCAACGATATATCAATGAGTCATGCAAAAGTAGAGAAGATGAAAGCAGGAGTTCCTTTGAGTCTTATAATACAAGCTCAGAAACAGATATATACCTCAGGTTAAATTATGCAACAGTGTAGTGTTAAGTTATTAATTGTTATTTTATCTGTTATCTCAGTAAGCTGTCCATTAACTATATGGTTGTAAATACAGACAAAGATGAATTAACCCCTAAATTATTGGATAGTATTAATATGACTAAACCGGAACTTGATGCTTTTATTATGATTGTGAGATCAACAAATGCTGTGATAATTGATAGAAACAGAGATGGTCAGTTTTATTTTATAGCCAAAGGATTCCTTGATGATAATAATGGAATTTTATACTCTCCTTTTAAGTTAGAGGAGAAAGATATATTTGGTGGGAATAACAGGATTCATTTTACAGATAATTACATTTTTAGATGGGAACATATAAAAGGAAACTGGTATAAAGCATATGGTGGTAATTAAGGTGTAAATAGCTACTTTAACAACAGATAAACGAATGCAGGAATATGAAAAGATAGCACAGGGTTATGTTGAATCATTTGGTGAAGTTTTACCCGGATTTAAGTTTAGGGTTGGAGAACAAAGAGAGTTTGTTTGGAAATACTATTATGACTTTGTTTTTGTGGCACTCAACGGAAAGGTTCCTGAAGAACCTCCACTAGCTGGTGGTGCATGTGGATTTACAATTGATAAAGGAACTAAAGAAATTGAAATGTTGACTTTTTCTGACTTAGAAACACTTAAGGAAAAAGAAGAAGAGTTAACTGAAATTTATTTACGAGTTACAGATATTAAAAACGAATCAAAATCTTTTAGTTGGTTAAAATCAAAATATGACTTGACGTCAAAAGAGTTACTTAGAATTAAGAAAATTATAATGGTATCGGAATTTGACCGTAAAACCATAATTGAAGAGATAGAAAACATAATAGCTACAAACCGATGAAAAAATGCAGATTGTGGATTATGCCGATAATTAATTGAAATTTTGAATGAGATGTGATGTGCAACAAAAGTATTGAGCATTGTGGTTAGTGCTATAATTAAATATATTATACAATTACAGGACAGTCATAAAGGGTTGTAGAAATAAGATAGAATAAACAGAAATTCCAATAATAAAACGATATAAAATAAATTATAAGAGTATGTCAAATATATACAGAACATTTTGTTATTCAGAAAGTCAATCTTACGAAGATACTATTGAAAATCTCAGAGATGGTTTTGAGAAACTAGGGATAGTAACACTTAAGACCGGAAAAAGTGATGAATCAAAGATAATTAAGATATTATCGCAGTTCTCAAATATAAAAAGCTATGAAAAGGTTACTCTGCTATCGTCGTTTATTATACCTAATAATGTGTATAATACGCATTTGGTGTTACTTACATTTAACTCATTTCAGGAACATGTAGGCAGTAAGAGTACCAGGGTAATTAAAAATGTAGATTGCGAATTAGTAGGAATAACCTCTTTAAAGTTTGATATTGGTCATACCTACATAAGACCTGAGAGTTTCAGAGATAAACTGATGGAATTAATTAACTCTGTTGATATTGATTTTAAAGAGGATAAGGAGTTCAGCAGAAAATATTACATGGTTTCTGATGATGAAGAGAAGGTGAGAAAGAATATAGATCTTAATTTTTTAAAGGCAGTAAAACAACATCGCGACATGCATATTGAAATTATAGATAGGTATATCATACTAAGAACACTTAAACCGGTAAAGTCTGAGAACATGAAAACAGTAGTGGATATGTTAAAAGATATAAATACAATAAACAGCAGTGTTTAATGTTGTAAATCAATAGATGACTAGGTGTTGATTTTAAGAACTATAATCTGTTCAGATTTTGTGTTTTTTGCATGAAATTATAAGATAATTTACACTACATATGCAGTTTGCTATTACCCATAAAAAACTAATATGACACTCAAACTAATAATAATACTGACACTATTTTCGACTTCGATGTTTGCACAGGTTGATTGTGATAAATACTCAGGCAACTATCTTCCAAAAGATTTGGAAGATGCATTAAATTATCTTGATTGCAAATGGAGTGAAGAGGACAAGGATGTATTCAGGTTTAAGCATGAAGATGAAGCTATTGCAGAGTTGCATTTTGGCGAAGGAAGAAGAATTAGAAATAGTTGGGGATTATGGAAAGGAGATTCAGAGATTGCCAAATATTTTCATGACTTAGGAGTTAATCATCCTGATGGTATGTCGGGTATTATTTCAACCTCTTTTCATAGGTTTTTAAATAATAGCGATATTAGGATTGAAGAACAAATTGATCAGTATAAGTTGTATATGGAAAAGTGTAAAGTAGATAGGATTAATAGAAAGAGAAAAGAGTTTGAAAAGTTTAGTGTTAACGATACTGTTGAGTTTGATTATCCATATGAATTTATTTCAAAAGCACAAGAAGATAAATGGATTGATGATTTGTGTTTTGCAAAAGGAATTGTAACAGCTAAAGATTCTTCTGAATTTACTTTACAGGTTAGGTTAATTGAGAGCTGTGATAATAAAGGAATAATACTTTCAAAATATGATGTTTATATCAAGAAAGAAGAAAAGTGGATTATAAAAGAGAAAGACAAGGTTGATATTATGAAAGTTGGCGAAATACGCTGGACAAATTATGATTCATGGTATCTGATTGAATAAATAACTTTTTGCAACATGTAATAGATTTATGAAAAGTATTCATATTTAATTTAAAAGTGTTTTACATAATGAAGGAGAGGATTGGGAAGTATAAGTTGATAGATAGAAAAGATGACTTACAAGTACACTATATTTATGGGATTAGTGATCTAATCTCAGTTCTATTTTATCTTTTGGGACTAGCATTAGGAGGGATGTTTTTATACATATCAATAATTCGTTTTGATGCAGATAGTATTTCTGACTATGATTTTTGGTTGTTAGCAGTTGTGGGAATGGGGTTAGTTCTGTTTTTCTTATATTTATTAGTAGCCGGGTTGTATAAGCCTCATTCAGGGGTGTTTCAGGTTGATAAGAAAAAGAAATATGTAGTTGTAAGAGATTTATTTAAAAGTGAGATAATATCATTTAATGAAATAAGATCACTATTCTGTGAGATTATCTTTACAAAAAAACCGAATCAGAAGTATGGAATGATGTATATAGGAACCAGTTCAGGAGAAAAAAAAGAGTGCTTTATAATAAGAAGCTCAATACCTATTGATTTAGGTCGTAAGGTTGATAAAGATATTTTGAGTACAGCTAACTCTGTTAAAAATAGAATTTATAAGGCTATGAAAAGTTAGTTCTGTTTGAATTTTTGAGAATGATTGATATAGGTTAAATAATATGATATTTCCGAAGACACCGCTGGATATAAAGAGCGGAATTGAAACCTCAGTTAATAAGTATAACTCAATTGGAGATTTAAGAGTCAGGCAGTTTATTAAACTACTTGCAAAAGTTCCGGACGAATTGATTATTGAGGGAGTTGTATTATTAATAGAGGATGACAATAACGGATTTCAGGAGCAGGAAATTGCATGCAGAATTTTAACCGAAATAAAACCAAAATCTGCATTAAATCTATACGAACTAGTAACCCGAATTATTAGTAACTGGAATAAAAGCTGTGAAGAGATTGTATTTTGGTTTGCACTAAATTACGGAACAGGCAAAGTAAAAACGTGTTTTAATAGTATAGAATATCAGCTAAATAGCGAGCCTGAACTTGACAAGCTTAATACAATGAAGAGATGGTTAAGGGTACTGGAAAAATAGATTATAACAATGTACAACTATAGGAATTGTTATAAAGTAGGTGCACTATTCTGTTTACAAATAATGACAGTTTAATACCGTAAACAGGGGCGTAATGTATTATAAATAGCACATATTGTATAATTATTGACTGTTTTATTATTTGTAGATTTGAGGACAAACTAAACAGGAATGTCGGTATTATATAAATTTTCAGAATTTGAAATCTGTAAAATCAGGGGTGCTGTTATTGATCATAAAAATAGCATGAATATTAACTATGATAGGATATCTGTAATTAAAGATACTGGTTAATAAAAAAGGGATGCCTGTAAACCTTAGCTACGGGATTGAAAAACACTTTAATACATAAGAGTATAATACATAAAAGCTGTATGATGAAGATTTTACATTGTACGCAAAAAATGATTATAACGCTAGTTCAACTTCATCATTAAAAAAGAAAAAATAAACAGATGCAAAAAGGTATATTGTTTGCAGCAATTTGCTTACTTATATTAAGTAGTTGCTCGGTATTAAATAAATCAAAAAAAAACAAACAAGATATTAAAGAGTGTAAAGAAGTGTCTTTTACAGAGGAAACAGTATTTGTAGAGGAGACTACCAGTAGCAAGGTATTATTACCACCTCCACCACCTGCTTCTAAACCTCATATATCAGCATTATCTCAGGAAAATGCAAAACGCTATGGTTTTTTAATCAATAATGAAAGAACCGATTATGGCGTTTTTATTAAGAAGGCTGTAGAATTTAAGGGAGATATGTATCTGATAATTGATGGTAGACGTTACTTCAATCAGTTGTGGAGGTTTGATGGGGACACTACTTTTAAAAAGCTCATTGACCATACAGAATCTGAGGCAATGGAAGCGCAAGCTAAATCGGAATTGAAATTTGACATAGGTGATGAATATGGTAACAGAGTAAGAGGAGTTAGTTCATTTGCAATAGCTAAGGATAAGCTATACCTTTCGTACAGTAATGGGCGCATATCAAACAGATTATATGAATATGACCAAAAGCAAGGTCCAATAGTGGTAGATGGTGTAACCAAAGTATACAGTATTACTACATGGAATAACCAAGGGTTAATTTACACCGCCACAAACGATAATGATGTAAGTGGTTTATATACTGTTGATAGCAATAAAAAACCGAAATTGATACTAGAGTGTAATACCGGTTATCCTAATTTCAGGCAAGATGGTACACCTTATGGTTACAGTCATTGCATGCCTGTAATAGATAGTATTGCTTGTATTACATCAGGTGGATTTCCTTATATTGTTCAACCTGATGGAAAAGCTATGTCCTGGAATTTTCCTGAGAAAATGAGGATTACCGGTTGGGCACAAATAGAAGAAGGTGTTTTTATGGTTGAAAATATAAATCGTACATTTTTACGTATTGAGAAAGATTATAGGGTGATAGAAGATCCGTCTAAATTACCGGAATATATGCATGCCGTTGAAATAAAAGATGATTTTAAATCGATAAACAATACTGTTTATTTTAGTGCAAGAACAGTATCACAGTCGGATACTAAAGTACTATATTATAAAAATAAACAGGAGTTTGGCGATGTAACAGAAGAATTTAACAGAAATGATATTAAGGTAGAAGACCTTATTACGGAATTTCAAGGGAATTTAATAGTCGGTAAGAAGGTAGTTATTAAAAAAGAGAGTAGTAGTACTAAGTGGTTATATATTCTAAAAAGTTATAACCCTAAAACCAAGGAATTTAAAGATATTACTTCTAACGGAAAACCTATGGAGATAAATAAAAATTGCTCAACTTTTCGTTATAAAGGGTATCTCTATTTTATAGGTAACAACGCTGAAAATAAGAACTGTATCTGGCGTTACGATGGAATGAATGAACCTGAAATTATTGATTTTAAAAATTTAAGAAAATAAGAAGGTGTATGTAAAGGTTATCACATAAAGTTTGTAAATATTATATATGTTTATTTGGAGGTATTTATTATTATTGTGATAGTTTAATGATATGTAATTGAAAGGATTATATGAGTAGAGGTTTTGTAAAAGAAGGAGATCAGGAGGAGATACCTTTGGTAGCACCAAGAGCACACTTGCCAAATGGGGTTACAAATTATGTTACACCATTTGGTCTGAAGGAACTTAAGCAGGAACAGGTTTTGTTACGGAAAGAGCTGGTAAATCTGCAACAACTGTCTACTGAGGATAATCGTATTCAGATAAACTACATTAAAACTAAGTTACGTTTATTAGATGAGCGGGTAAATTCAGCAAAATTAGTTGAACTATCTGATCAACCTCAGAATGAGATTCATTTCGGAGCAACAGTAACACTATACAAGATAGATGAGGGTTGTGAGTGTAAATACCAAATAGTAGGTGTTGATGAGGCTAATATATCGGCAAATAAGGTCTCTTTTTTATCGCCTATTGCAAAGGTTCTGCAAAACAAGAGAGTTGGTGATGAGATTACTCTTCATACCCCAAAAGGTGATAGAAGTATGAAGGTAGAAGCAATAAAGTATTAGTATTTATTTTAGGACTTACAGCGTTGAGTCCGTATCATTATTATATACCAAGTAAAAATAGTTATAACTTATGGAAAAACTCAGACAAATATTTTCGGTTAAAGCTTCGGTAGCTATAGTTATTGGGCTTTTTATTATTGTATCGTGCGGAACCAGAGAGTATAAAAAGATACCTTTAGAAGATCTTGATCCCAAACTAAAGAATAGAGGTAGTGTAATTGTGAAAGATATTTTAACCTCAATTAAACATGAGAAAGGTGCCAGATATCTTTTGAATAAGGACTATATGACACCATTAGTTCATGGTAGAATAATGCATTACACAGAGATGTATAATGAGGCTTATGCAATGATTCCTGTTACTATAGGAAAGGTATCAAGCTTTAGTCTATTTCAGGTTGTTGATAAAGGGATAATAAAAACCATGAGATATAAATTGGTGACTGATGCAGACAACATGAAATTTATAGAGTTAAAAATAGATATTAATCGTCAATACGGATTGGCAGATTATTATTTATACCTAACAAGTAAAGATGGTTTCTTGGAGAGGGAGAATGTTCTGCCAAAAGTCAGGAAGTAAACAGTATTATATAAGAATTAATATGTATGACACGTGAAGAATTGATTGAGATAGGGATTAAAATATATAATGCTGAAGGAACAGATGAGGAGATAGATCTGTTGTCTGATTTATTTGATGAAAATGTACCTCATCCTGATGGTTCAAACCTGTTGTTTTATCCTGAGAACTATAATGCAAGAAAGAATGATTTAAAAGATTATAATCCAACTGTTGAGGAGATAGTAGCCAAATGCTTGGCTTATAAACCAATTCAACTATAGTGATAGATAGTCAGTACTTTATGTCGTAGTTAAGTTATTTAACTTATACAATTAAACTTAAGAACCAGAAAACAATAATAGGATAGTTATTGTTATTCGTCATAAAAAGAGTTAGTTGGTTAAATATTTATGAATACTTTTATATTCAGATGGATGAATCTTTATAAGAGAGAGATATTACAGGTTAAGGATGATTGTTACTCTAATCAATGGCAGATAGATACGGTTATTGGATTGAGGAACTATATGAACAATAACTTTAAGGAGAATCTGAATCTGGATCTCTTTTCGCGTATCCGTTTTGTTTCAAAATACCACCTGTTAAGGCTGTTTAAGAGATATTATGGTCAGACTCCAAATCAGTATCTGATTAATAAGAGAATAGAGAAAGCCAAAGAGTATATTAAAAACGGATTATCTGTTTCGGAAGCTTGTTATGAGGTAGGATTTGAAAGCTTAAGCTCGTTCAGTACTTTATTCAAAAGAAAAACGGGGTTTACTCCAAGGACATATCAAAAGCGCAATTTTCGATAAATTTGTTTGATAACGATTTTAAATCTTTGCACTGTCAAAACACAATAAAATTTAAAATTATGAAAATTAAACTTGTAAGTATCCCGGTAGAGAATCAAGCAAAGGCACTTGAGTTTTATACGGAGAAATTAAATTTTGTAAAGAAAATTGATATTCCTGTGGGTGATGGGAATAGATGGTTGACTTTGGTTTCTGGTGAAGAGCAGGATGGTCCGGAACTATTATTGGAGCCTTCGCCAAAAGATTTTGAACCGGCAAAAATTTATCAGAAGGCTCTTTTTGATGCAGGTTTACCATACACACAGTTTGATGTGGAAGATGTGCAGAAAGAGTATGAGAGATTAACAGATTTAGGAGTTGTATTTAGTGTGAAACCAACAGAGATGGGAACTGCTAAAATTGCTGTTTTTAACGATACCTGTGGTAATCATATACAGATTGTAGAAATTTTATAACTATTACTTATGAGACGAATAATAATACTTATGATTCTTGGGATTCCATTTGTTAGTTGTACCAGTTTAAAGACAGAGGAGAAGTTAACGGAAGAGTTAAATCAAATGCAGCATAAAGTTGATAGCCTTTTAAATACAATTGATAAAAATAAGCTCAATTGTAATAGTCAAATAGTTAGCTTTTTAACATTTCAGGAAGAGAACGCAGAAGAGGCAATGAACTTTTATGTAAGTTTGTTTGATAACTCAAAAATTGTTGATATACAACGTTATCAGGAGGGCGAAACAGAAAAGGTTGGTACAATAAAAGTAGCAAGGTTCTTATTAAACGGAAGTCCATTTATGTGTAGCGATAGTTATATTAAACACGATTGGTCTTTTACCCCGGCAGTTTCAATATTTGTAGATATTGACACCGAAGAACAGATTGTTAATGCTTTTGAAAAACTGTCTGAAGGAGGAAAAGTGATGATGCCTCTTGATAATTACGGATTCAGTAAAAAGTTTGCATTTGTTGAGGATAGGTTTGGTGTTTCATGGCAATTGAACCTGAAATAGATAATTAAAAATGCCAGTTGCTATACAGGTGCTGGCATAATTTCATTGCAGAATTCAACTGACAAATGCAACATTCTAACTAAACAATAATGCCAGTATCATTTAAACTATAAGAATTCAGAGAAACATTAATAGGCACATAAGAGGGGTGTGACAATTCAGATGTTATTGATTTGATTTAAAATGACGAAACAGATAAATAGTTATTCTGAACTGTTTTTGAGTTTTTCCAAAATTTCTGATGTATTCATCTCCATTTTAGAAAAAGCAAACCACTTTTTGGCCAGATCTTTAAGGCTGGCACCAAAATGGAATAGAATTTCTTTGTCTATAATTATAAAACGGTCATGAGATTTGTTCAGTTCTTTTACAACTATTTCAGGATACTGTTTATTATGTTTTTCAAGATCAAGTCGTAATTGCTTTGTAAGTTTAGTAAATATGGTAGTTTCAACTCCACTGGCTCGTTTAGATAAAAGAGTTAATACCGATTCATCAACATAATTGTCGATAAGAATTATAGATTCTTTGGCCTGTTTAACAATATTGCAAACAAAAGCATATGCGTCAAATATCTGGCCTTCGAAAAAGATTCCTTGTTTGGGAGGGAGTGAGGTGTTTATTTGCAAATCAATACTGTTAACCTTATCCGATAACGAATCAACTTTGTCCTCAATCCTGTCAATACGCCTGTTTACAGAATATCCTTTCAGCAAATGATCCTTTAAAATTTTGTTTGCCCATATTCGGAATTGGGTGCCTTGTTTTGATTTTACGCGATAACCAACGGAAATAATCACATCTAAATTATAGAACTCAATGTTTTTAGTTTGCGTTTTACCTGTAATAGCCCCGTGTTGAGTGGTTGTCGCAAATTTTGCGACAACCACTTCCTTTACAAGTTCTTCCTCAGAAAAAATATTGTTGATATGTTTACCAATGGTTTTTACATCTCTGTTAAACAATAATGATAACTGCTTACGATTTACCCAAACTGTATCATTGTCAATACGTACTTCAATTTTTGAAGATAATTCATTTGCCTGATAAATAATGATTTCGCTGTTCATAGAGTATTGTTTGTAAATTCACACCTATTTGTTTGGCATTATTAAATTTACGAATAATATAGAAAGGTCGAAAGCTTGATAATTATATATTATTGTTTAGTCAATTAGGATTTTATAAACAAACCTGAAATGAACTATACATACTATTGACTGTTTCTTCAATTTAAAACCCTGTACTCCTTAGGGCTCATACCGGTGTGAGCTTTAAATAATTTATTGAAATGTGAGGGGTATTCAAAACCCAAATTATATGCAATTTGATTTATAGGTTCATTGGAATTTAGCAGGTTCGTTTTTGCTTTCTCAATTACAAACCTATGAATATGCTCTCTTCCGCTTATTCCTGTTTCCTTTTTTTATAAATCGCTTAGATAGGTTGTAGAGATATTTCCTTTTTTTCTATGCTCAAAATTTGATTGGGACTGGTGAAAATCAAAGTGCCCTCTTCGTAGTCATAAGAGTTTCTTCGCGTAAATAGATGATGTAGCGTAAATAACCTATACTTTATATTGTCTGTTGTTTTATTGTGCCTATATTTAGGATCTAACTAAACAATAATGCCAGTATCATTTAAACTATCAGAACCAAAAAACAGTAACAGGAGAGTTACCGCTATTCTGTATGAAAATAATCTTCATAATAGAGTTGTAGAATCTTTTCATAACTCAGCAATTGTAATTTTGTGATATACAACGGGTTATGAAGGAAGAGGTGTTTGAAGATATAGATAGATTAAGTCTCCATGATTCTCATCTTGATAAGATTCAGAGAAGTCAGGACTCTTTAATCTTAACAATAGATTGGGCTAAACTTGGTGATTATGCAGAACAAATTGAGTGATAGTAATACGTTTTGTTTGGGTGGGCTCATTGATTACAAAGATTCAAGCGTCTGGTTGGATTGGAAATTCTCATTCAGTGATTTCAGTCTGACTTGGGATAATTATATTACCAGGATTGACTGGAAGAGTGGAAAAACAGTTATATAAGAATAATGAAATTCATACATTTAATTTTATTCATATCATTTTACCAAGCACATTTACAACAAGATTTGCTTGATATTTCTATTACTATTGAGAAAAGGTTAAAACAGATTTTGTATGCAGATACTACTTATAATGATTCAACAAGCATCCAGACTATAAGGTATTACGACAATAATAACAAACTAACCAAACTTGTTAGAACTAATATTCATATGAGTCATGCAATTTTTGGTCCAAGAACTGAAGTTTACAATGAAAATGAACTAATAATTCTTGAACAGGTTCAGGATTATAAAGGCGTAATTTGGCATCGATATGTTTATGAATATGACGAGAGAAATAATTTAATTTCTAAAGAAGGTTTTAGCTCAGGAGAACTTGGTCATAGAATTGAATACAAATACGATGAGTATGGGGTCTTAATTGAGCAAACGGAAATTAAAAATGGTAAAACTGTAAACCGAAAGAGAGTAGAATAATCATAATTATAACAGACATATGAGGCAATTAATTATTTTCATACTTCTGATACTCCCATCTTATCTTTTTGCAACACCACAGGTTGGAGAAACATTAATCTATAATGGCGATACTTTAGTTATAAATGATTTTCCGTTAGAAAAATACAGAGCAGAAAATGTAGTATTAGATAGTAAATTGAGTGATAAATTTCCTTGGCAGACAACTGTTTGTTATAGAGGTTATCATGGTACATGGAAAGTGATAAATGATAGCCTTTATCTGATAAAGTTAGAAAATGATACTGATGGGTATAATGAGGTAAGAGAGTTTGATTTGAGTATCTTCTTTAATAAAGATCAGTTAAGTGATAAAGGCGTTTTTGCATTTTGGTACTCATCAAGTATCAATACACATTATGGTGAGTTTCTAGACTATAATGATAATGAATGCGAAGAGTCTCCAGACTACTCAATTTATTCAGGCAGCTTCTTGTGTATGGTTAAAAATGGAGTGATTTCAGATGTTAAAATATCAATGAAATCGCAATCAGAAATAGACTCTGTTTTAAAGAACAAATTGGCAAAAGAGGATACTACTGCATTTATTATTGTAGATGAAAAACCTAAACTTATTCTGGACAGTAGAATATACAAAGACGAAAAGGATTTTATTCAAAAAAATCTGAGATTTCCTGATACTGAAATAGATTGCCAGGGAAATGTTTATGTATCGTTTATTGTAGAAAAAAATGGAGCTATAAGTAACGTAAGCTTGTTAAGTAAACTTTGTCCTGAATTTGATGAAGAGGCATTAAAGGTGATAAACTTAATGAAGAAGTGGGAACCGGGGAAACTAAAGGGAAAAGTTGTAAGAGTTAAAATGATGTATCCGGTTAGGTTTAAATAGAATAAAAATAGATAATAATGAAACATGAGTGGAGGAAGAAAGAGAAAGAAATTTATCTGCCAAAGAACAAACCTGAAGTAGTAAATATTCCTGAGTTCAGATATTTTACTATTAAAGGTGAAGGAAACCCTAATAGTAGTGGTTTTTCGGAATATATAGAGGTTTTGTACTCATTATCATATGCCGTTAGAATGAGTTACAAGAATGGAATTGAGCCTGACGGATATTTTGAATATGCTGTGTATCCTCTTGAGGGGATTTGGGATATTAATGAGAATTCAAAGAAGAGTTATTCAGGAACACTAAATAAGGATGATCTGGTTTTTACCTTAATGATAAGACAACCTGATTTTGTAGATCAGGATTTCTTTGATAAGATATTGAAACTAACAGAGAAAAAGAAACCACATAGATTATTGGACTCGGTTAATTTTGAGGTGATTGAAGAGGGGTGTTGTATTCAGATGTTGCATTCAGGGAGTTACGATAATGAACCCGAAAGCTTTAAGATTATGGAGGATTTTGCTACTGAAAAGGGATTAAAGCGATTATCAAAAGTTCATAAGGAGATATATTTAACTGATGCAAGAAAAACTGTTCCTGAAAAACTAAAAACAGTATTAAGATTTGGAGTAGAGAAAAAACAAAATGGATAGAGCATTAGAACTTAAAATTAAATTTCAGAATAATGAGATTAATAGTTTTGTAGAAGCAGAGCAGTATCTGAACAACTCTGATTTGTATAAACAACTACTGACAGATTTTGATTTTAGTGTCCTCAACTTATTATGGCGACTTACGCAGTTGTCTGAAATACCATTCTCTAATAATAATCCGATAGTTGCAGAATGGGTTGAGAAGTTGATTAATTATACATTTACCGGTGATGGATTCTCGTTGAATGGTAAAAATGACTATCTGCTTGCGTGTTACAATGGGATGATTACAAGTATTCTGATAAAGTTAAACTATCCTGATAAGGATAAGATAGATGCAGGAATTAACTGGATTAAGAGATACCAAAACGTAAAGAGAGGTGAAAAATGCGACTGGAAAGGAGCTGGCTTGAAAAAATATGGAGGTTGTATGAAAAGCACTCCTTGTTATATCGGTTTGGTAAAATCAATGATTGCACTTAGTGACTTTAAACACTCTGACTATTACAAAACTGATAACGATTTAGAGGTAAAGCTGAGCAATGGATTAGACTATATTTTAAATCAAAAAGTCTTTCTTAGAACGTCAGATAACAGACCTGTAACAAAAGAGATAACAAAGCTTACATACCCTTTTACCTGGAAAATAAACATTATAGAGATACTAAGGCTTTTAAACAGTAATCAGTTACTTAATGATGACAGGTGTTCTGTTGCTCAGGATTATCTGAGAAGCAAACAAAAAAAGAGTGGCTTCTGGTGGTGTCAAGCATCAAATATTACAAAAAACAGTTCGTGGATTGGATTTGATAAATCCAGAGAGTCAGGCCTTTGGATTAGTAATGAGATTGAGAAGCTTGTATAAAAAACTATACTAAAAACATAAAACTATGATTAAAAAAATACTCCCTTTTGTATTCATTGTTGTATTGATGAGTTGTAATGCAGATAACTTAACCGTAGACTATTTTGGACAAGAGGAGCCGGGAAATACTCCGGAGATATTTGCTAAGGACATTATCTCAGTAAAAGGAAGGTTTGAGCACGGGATATCATTTACGCCAAATTCACAGGAGTTAGCGTTCGGAATTTTTAATAAAGGAGACTTTAGTGGTACAATCTACTACTCTAAGAAAAGCAGAGATAGGTGGACAACACCCGGAGTTTTTGAACCATTAAGAGATGAGAGTGCTTTTTTGCCATACTTCTCACCAGATGGAGCATATCTGCTTTATGCACAAAGCCGACCTGATACCAGTAATTATCTGACGGATATCTGGATGCTGAAGAGGGGGGATAATCAATGGGAGCAGCCTGAAAAGGTAAAAAGCCCGGTAAGTACACTTACAAGAGAATCAACAGCCTGTTTAACTCTGAATAATACTATCTATTTTTCATCAAACAGAGATGGAAACGGATTAGCTGACCTCTACTGTACCTCATTAAATAAAGGAGAGTACAGGGATGCAAAACGATTAGACTCAATATGTACTGTTCGTGATGAAGAGAGCATATTTGTTGCACCAGATGAGAGTTACATTATTTTTAGCAGGTATGCAACAAATGAGAATGGACCAGATCTGTTTATTAGTTACAGGGATTTTAAGGGTAATTGGGCTAAACCGACACTGCTTGATTCTGCAATTAATACTACTGATTGGGAGAGGAGACCATTTGTGTCAGTAGACAATAAATTTCTGTTTTTTACAAAGCAGATTTTTGACGATAAAGGATATGCTGAGTCTGATATTTACTGGGTAAATACTAATAAGGTATTTAAGCCATTTGTTTTTAAACCAATTCTACCAAAGATAGTAAAAGTTGGAGAGGAGATGATATTGCCAATTCCAGCAGATTATTTTAAGGATATTGACAGTGAAGAATTAAGTATTCTTTTTAACAACAGAGGCTTTGATTGGGCTAAATTTAATTCGGAGAAGATGATCTTAACCTTGACACCAGATGAGGCAGGTGAGTTTGATATGATTTTTACAGCCATTGACGATTTCTCAAATAAAACAGTAGATAATATTAAAGTTATAGTGAAGGAGTAGTTGTAGTATTAAGTAATGATTAAACAAAATATGATTAGAATTAGAGTAACAAGATTTGCATATATAATATTGATTCTGATAACAATTTCGAGTTGTAGGAAAAAAACTGCTTTACAGGAGATGGATCTAAAATCAATTAATACAACTATAAAGATACCTTGGGAATATAAAATTGAAAAAGAGGGAATAATAAGAGAATATATTAACCAAAACACAGATGAGGTGTTACGCAATAAAATGTCGAGTTTCACAGAAGGCATTTTTCTGGTAGATACAGTAAATCCAGCTAGATTTATTAACGTGTCTGAAATAAAACCTTATGTAGAGATTGATAGTATGGTATATTGGTCATTGATTGGTAATCAAAGATCAACCTCTTGTACTGAACCAAAGCCTGACTCAACCTATTATTTCGGCTCCAGAATGAGATTTTGTAAAGACTTTAAATACATTGAATCTAAATATATAAAACATATTAATGATTGTGAAGAACCTATTATAGCATACTCATTTATTATATCAATGAATAATAGAACTATTGGAGTTTGCTTTTTTGGCCCGGGAGAACAATATGTATTGAATTATATTAATTCGATTAAAATAAATTAATATCTATGCACAAAAAATCACCTCATCAGAGAAAAGAAGATGAAACGAAGCATGAGCAACTATTTTCTTACACACGGAAATGATTATAAATGCGAGTTCCATCTGGCAATAAAGAAACAATTATAAACAGATGAAACAGAACCTAACAGTAAGATGTTTATATAAATATAATGTATATCCATTTGTTTATTAATAGCCTAATGCTGTAAATGATGAAAATAGGCTTATGTAGCTATGATAAATAGCTTGTATTTTGCATTGTGTGTTGTTTATAGTTTTCTATATTTATGATCTAACTAAACAATAATGCCTGTATTATATAATTTATCGGTATCTGGAAATAGAAACAGTAGTATTGTAATTGTACTTTTATTTATATGTGTAATTTCAGTAAAAGGAACTGCATGTTGCAAACCAGTAAGTGTTCAAAATGATTATTTCAGCTCTGATGTAGTTTTGGCTGGTAAAGTTAAACGAGTATTCTCTTTAGAAAGAGAACGGTATAAGGTTAGTATTGAGATAGATGAAGTTTTCAGAGGCGATAGTATCTCAACATTCACAGTATATAGTACTCCGGAGGATTATTATGAAGTTACTAATGGGGACACTATCAGGTACTTTAGGGACTTAGATATATTCTTAAGAGAAAATGAGAACTGGATAATATTTGCAAATATAGATAGTACCGGCAACTACTCTACTAATGGATGTAAGTTGACAAGAAAATACGCTTTATTCAGATCTGAAGATATAGAATTTTTAAGATCGAGACCAGATATAAATGATATTGAATTTAGTGCTGATGAAAGAAATATACCTTATTTAGCAATTGGTGCAGAATATTACATTTTAGACTATGAGGTATTTATAAACGATTTATCAATTAATAATCCTGTAAACTGTGAAGTAGTAATTGATACAACAGGACGAGTAATTAACCACAGATCTTATAGTGAAGATAATACAGGTATAGATAAAGTAATATATGATTTTCTGAAATCAAAGGAACCATATTCGGTTGGTACCTTTAATGGTATAAAAGTTAAGACAAAGTATTTCAGTAGATAAAAGATAAGAGAATATATTATAGTTTGAAACTCAAGGATATTGATTTGTTTCAACTTATCTGTACTAAGAATACTCTTGAGTAGGAGTATTATATAAACTAATTAGAATGGAACATTTAGCATTATATAGTGAGCTAAGCTTAATAGATTTTTGTAATAGAATTTCTGTTTTGTTTGAACTGCCAGAGTTTGTTTTTGATTGTGAAAATGAAACTGAATGGGGAGAGTCAGAAAAGGATTATTTACATATAAATGTTAGTAGACCTTATGAAACAGGAACTCTTCAGGAATGGGATGATACGGTTCCTGATGGATGCAACCTTGGAATTTCTATTACTAAATCAGAAATTAAACGTGCAGAGATAAAAGAGATTGGTAAATTAGTAGCTAATGAGTTTAACACAACTGTTTATTATCATAGAACCTGGCTAAAACCTGGACATAATATTAAGAGAGAAGTTATAATTGAACCCAATAACAAGTAGATGGTGATTAATAACGATACAGATTTGATAGACTTAGTTTTATGATAAGAATTAGATACATAATCGGAAAAAATAATATAAATGACAGGTACAGAATTAATCTCATCTTCAAAAGAGAAACGAAACAGAGACTCCTTTTTTGATAAAACAATGACAATAAAACAACTTTTTATAAATGCATCGAAGCTGATAATTATCTTTTTTATACTAAACTCTTGTGCTGCTGTTGGAACAAGAACAATTTATAAAGTAGATAAGGCTATTAATTTGAAGGATCTGGGCTTTACAAAGCTTGACTGGGATACTACATTGAATCAAATTCAACCAAAAACAGAAGAACTATACTGTTTAACTATGAAAGAAGCATTTAATAAGAATGAGCTAATAAATGGCAAAGAAATAAATGCTAGTTTGTCATTTGATAATGTGAGTAGAGAACAGATTGTTGAACAGTGTGTTAAAAATAACTTGGATGGAATAATAATTACAAGATTAAAATTTATTCATGTAACTTATTCTGTCTATTATGCACCAATTATGCAAAACTTTGATACAGAAGTTGAGATGAAACTATATAATAATATGGGAGAGCTCCAGATATCTACAACACACAATACATATAGTGGAAACTCTTATATGATGCCTCCACCTGTTGAAAGAACAATTCATGACGGAACAATGGGTGCGTTTAAAAGAATTATCAAAGAAATGAGTAGGTAAATAGTTGCAATATATTATGAGTAATAGTAGTGGAAACAGAAAAATGAAAAGCGTAATATTTATTTCGATAATTGTAATTCTAACGTCATGTTCAGCAAACAAAGACAAAAGATTAACGGTAGATGAAGTCTGGACAAAATATATTGAAACATTTGGCGATTATGAGACAGTTAGAAATGTTAGAACTTATTCAAATACAGACATTGTTAAAACAAAATTTGGTGAGATAAAAAGTATTGCCAAATTAAAATATCCCGATAAAGTATATTCAGAAATTGAGTATCCCAATAATGAGAAAGTTATCTATATAATGAATGGTGATGCTGGTATTATTAAATCTCCTAAAGGAGTTGAATTTATGAATAAAGGTGATATTGAAAGGTTTAGTCAGATGTCACTTATATTTCCGGAAACTTATTTTAAACAACTTGGATATAATATGGTATTGAAAAATGATACTGTGGTTGATGGAAATAAATTGTACAATATTGAGATTACTACTAATATAGAGAAGGTTAATTACCTTATAAAAAAGGATGGTTTTGTGATGTTTCAGATTGTTTCAGATGGGTTTATAACGGAAGTATTAGAAACTGAAATTGTAGATGGAGTAAGGTTGATTAAATCATCAAAGAATATTATTGGAGAAGATATTATGATTAGTAATAACATTAAGTATGAACTGAACGGAAAAATTGATGATAGTATTTTTGAGTTGGAATAATTAATACTATCAATAAAATTTAGGTAGTAAAAAGAAAGCAATAAGCACTGCTAATAATTAGAATGTTACTGAGCTTCTTAATGATGGTGCAAATTATAAGTAATAATAAAACAGAAATGGCTGCAAATATATTCAGAGTAAAGGTTAACAGTATAGATAAGAAAACAATAACGACTAATGAGTTGGTTGATTATTGTTTTGAGATGCCAGAATTAGATTTTGATTATCAGGAGTATATTGATTTATTGTCAATAAAACTGGATAAAACAGAATCTCCATGGGATTTGACTTATAATAGGTTTTTGGAGATATTGAAAGAGAATCATGTTTTGAGAGGTGATGATCTTTTTCTTCCGTTAATAAACGAATATGGTGATGAGTTTAAAAAATTGAGAGATAGTTATAGTGCAAATAATATATCCTATTTGATTCACCCTTTACATTTAATTTGGAATAATATTTTAGGGGACTTAAATGTAAAAGATTTTAAAGTATTACCTGTTCACGAATTAGATATAGAGTTGGCTCAGGATCATGATGGTATTATAGCATTTCCTAATCATCGTGGTCTGGGGATTAATTCAGTTGTATACAGAGAGTTCATGATAAGGGTCTTAAACGATTTACAAAGTGAAGGATCAGATTCAGAACGTACAATTAAAAATTGGTTTAACTCAAAAAGAGGAAACCTATATCCTGAATATCCAGAGCGAATAGAGTATGGAGAGGATAGTTTAGAATTTGATGGAGATGAAGGTTTTATTTGGGGTATTAAAGAGAGTGAAGAGATAGTTATAGAGTTAGATGATACTGATTTTTCTGATAAATACAGAGATTGCTGGTGGGTAGATAGAGTGAAATCAAACTTTGAATACTGGAAAGATGATGATTCAGAGTGGGTAGAAGCAAATAAGGAGTACCCTTTTAAAGTAAAAAGATTCTCTATTTTATTACATCCGGCTTGGTTTAACGCTATAGTAGATAATATAAATTATGAAGATGTATATAACAGTACTGCTTATGGCTACTAAATAAGGCTGTATAGGAGTTGTAGAGCACAGAATTAGCTGTAAATGTGATATTAATATAACCTGTAAAACAATATAAATAAATGAAACGAGCATAAGTAAAGACTTTTCTAACACACGGGAATTACTAAATTATGCGAGTTCCATATGACCTTTAAAAAACAAATTTAGACATATGAAAAAATTACTATTAGGATTAACTGTTTTATTGGCTGTTGCCTGTAATGAAAATCAGAAAAATGAGTTCTCTCTTAGAGGAACTACAAATGGGTTTGAAAATGGTACTGTATTATATTTAGCCCACAAAAATGAGATAATAGACTCAACCACAATTGAGAATAATTTGTTTGTGTTTAACACTAAATTACCATCGTCGCCAGTTCAGGTATGGTTGCATAATAAGGACTTCTCAAACTACAGAGCTTTTTGGGTTGAAAACAGTGAAATGACTTTTGATGCCGGTAAAACGGAATTTAGAGATGCTGTAATAACGGGTTGCAAAACACAAACAGAGAATAATGTTTTATCAGAACAGCTAAAACCTGTACGTGATGAAATAATAGCTTTAGAGGATTCGTACAGCGAGACAATGACAAGAGAACAGATGGATTTTTTAAGAGCGCAATACATGTTACTGGAAAAAAGAGAAGTGGAGATTTATCAGAACTTCATAAAAGAGAATCCTAATTCACTGGTTAGTGTATACTTGTTATCTGTTTATACCACAACCTGGGGAAAAGAGAAAACAGAAGAACTTTACGAGAAATTTTCGCAGGATAATAAAGATACAGAGTATGGTAAACAAATACTCAGATACATAGAGTTAAACAAAGAGCCTAAAATTGGAGATAAGTTTGTAGACTTTCAGATGGAAGATTCAAAAGGAGATATACAGAAACTTTCAGATATTAAAGGAAAAGCAGTCCTTTTAGAGTTCTGGGCTTCATGGTGTGGTCCTTGTCGTCATGAAAATCCTGCTCTTGTAAAAACTTATACTCAGTTTAACTCAAAAGGATTTGAGATTTTTGCAGTTTCTCTGGACGAGGATAAAGATAATTGGGTGAAGGCAATTGAAAAGGATGGCTTGAGCTGGATACATGTCAGTGATTTAAAAGGACAAGGAAATGAGGCTTCGTTAATTTATGGAGTTAATGGAATACCAGATAATTTTCTGATAGATGAGAATGGTATTATTATTGGCCGTGGTCTGGATGGTGAAGAGTTATACAAAAAATTAGAAAAGATACTTAAATAGTATCAGTTGCAGGTAATGTATTTTACGTTGAGCGGATTTGTAATATTTCTAGTCCGCTCAACGTGATAATATTACAATGATGTTGTATGTGATATTCCTGCTTGTAGAAAATAGATTGATCGTGCAAAAGATAGTCACAGTTATTATCAATTTTAGATACATAGACATATCTGTACAAATAGTCTGAATAATTTGTTGCATACGGCTGAATTTTACTGTTCCTATGGTATTAATCAATCTCTTTAATTGCAATTTTAGCATCTTCAGAATTGGAATATTTGTCAGATAGCCATATGTTCATCTGCTTTTTTAATTGGTTATAGTCTACACATTCGTTATACGTTACTGTGTTATAATATTCTCTGTACACCTTTTTATAGCGTTTAGAGAATAACCTCTTATATGCATCGCCAAGTCCGTTGCGTCCGTTGAATAGCAGTACTCTGCGGAGTAATTCATCCTCAAAATCATTATCTATTATGTTTGGGATACCTTTTGTAGCAACAAACTTATAGAATGGTTTGTAGTACATTATACCATCTGCGACATCCTGAAACTGGATTAACTGCTCGTAGTTATAGTCAAATACTGTTTTGCCAAAAGGAGTGCTTGCAATATTAAATGCAACAGGTGTATTATTGGTTAACTCAAAAGCAGCATCCCATTTTCCATCGGCAGTAAGCTCATATTTTCTTTCAGGCATCCAGTCAAACCATCCCGGAGGCATCCATTTGTACCAGTTAAACAGAACTACCTTTACATTGTCGCAATATTTATCGTATATATAACTTCCTGTACTCTTAATAATGTTGTTGTTATACATCATATCCATCTTTACAGCATGTGGTCTGCTTATTATAACAAGGGCTTTTTTTCTTGCATTTACAGGCTTTTGTATCTCGTAACTATCCATAAAGTTATAAGCCAATATACTATCTCTGTAGTGGTAATTTCTGCGCAAACCATTTTTAAAGTATCTGTACTCTCTTGCTGTTATACCTTCCCAATTAAATTCGTTATCAATAAGTGTAATGGTTATCTTTTTATCTGTTTTACTGTTTATTTTATATATAGCCCTCATAAATTTGTACATATTGTACTTCTCCCATATCGGGTTATAGTCCATGTCTCTGTACATTTTTGTAAACTCTTTGTCAAATTCCTGACAGCTATTGTATTTTCCTTTAAGTACTTTGTTCACATTTTCTGACATATTTATAACACCTACCTCTGTGTAAATATGACCAACATTATTAATGAAATACGGATCAGAGATTATATCAATCAATACATCATATTGTGTTGTATCTCTATGATCTCTTTCGCCAATAATAACTATATCGTTTGTTTTAAACAGCTCTATAACATAATCCTTAGGCAACTGATTTTGTGTTTTAAGGAATGCTGTAAGGTTATTAAGATCTGTTTGTGCATATGTGTAGCTGCATGTAATTAAAGTAACTAACAGGTATATTATATTTCTCATAACTATCTTTTATATAAATGTTTGTATTGGTAGTGCAGTATGTTTTAGGCACAACACTATCTTTTACGCATATATTTAATATTTGTTATAATATTGCACCAATTGTTTGTAAGATTTGTTGTTTAGTTGTGGCTATTAATGATAAATAATGAGAAACTACTTTTAGTAACAAACAATAGCAATGGGGAACATGATAAACCGGACTATATAAAGCCGTAGATATCTTATACAAATTGTTAATTCTGGATTTTAGATGTAGAGAATATTGGAGGTTGATTGATGAGGCTCAAATACCTTGTAAAATCTGATAAACGGGGCTTTATAGCTATAAAATTGAGGTTGTTAATAGCTGATAATTAATCATTAACAACTAAGTTATGGTTATTTATAAATCCATCTATAATATCTGATGCAAAATCGGTTGAATAGTTTTTATGGTCATGGTTTATATTATTGCTGATGAGTTGTTTGTTGTAGCCATGCTTCTTTATAAGCTCATATACCTGTTCGGCAGTGGCTAACATACACTCTATATCTCTTCTTAACAGAGGTGGTTGGTGCGATGCAATGTAGTGTTCAGCATTATAACTTAGCAGTTTTTTTAGATACGGAATTAGTTTCTCCACTGTATATGTCCACTCTTTTGTATGAAGATTCATATATAGCGAATCACCAAGAAACAGGACTCCTTCATCTTCTGCTATTATAATACATGAGTCTTCAGAGTGGTCACAATCTATACATTCTACCTGATATTTAATATTATTTGTATCTCCTTTGTATACCTTATCAAAGGTATTATCGGCATGTTTAATATTTATTACCCTGTTGTTATCAGGTAACTCTTTTAGTATATACTCCCTGCAGAACTCTATCTCTTCGCCTGTTTTAACCCTGTTATCTATATCATTGTTACTCCATTTTAGTTCAGACAGGTATTTTAGTTTCTCGGCTGTTTCTGTAGTTGTTATAGTTTTTGCATTAATTCTATGGATACCAAATACATGATCCCAGTGCCAGTGCGTAATAATTACCTTTTCCGGATGCTTAAGATTGTTACTCTTTAACTCATTGATAAACATCTCTGCATGAGCTTCTGAATTTCCGGCATCAATTATTATCGGGTGTTTACCGTCTATATATCCAAGTACTGGTCTGTCTTTGCTTTTATCAGATGGCAGATACCATATATTCTCTGTTAGCCTTTGAAGCTTCATTAGTGCATTTGTTGTTGAGTGTGCAAATATAACTTTTTATCAGAAACAGTAAGTACTATGTTTTGTAATATGAGTACAGAACAGACAAAACTGCTTGTTATTATATTGTTAAGACAAAACGAATATAAGAAGGATTTTACCTGTACTCAGAAACAATCTTAATGCGAAATTACATCTGATAACTAAAAAAAAATTATAAACAGATCAAAATTATTATTATATTTAATAAGTATAGGTATTGTTAACTAATTTATTAATGGCTATTCTTAAAAATATTGAAACTGGAGAGCTTGTTTTACTCCAATCTCAACATATGTTCGGTCGGAATATATATGGAGTAAATACTTATATATGTAATGAAGATGTATCAAGACAACATGCTACTATATACTGGAAAGAAGGGGTGTGGTATTTTAAAGATCATAGTAGAAACGGTTCGTTTGTAAATAATCAATTGATACATATGGATAACTTAAAACTTAAGTTTGGTGATAAAATAAGGTTTTGTGCAGACAGAAGTATTGAGTGGTGTTTAGATGATATAAAACCTCCTTCAAGTTATCTTGTTTCTGTTACAGATAAGTGTAAATTTTTGCAATTAATCTCTTGTCATGCTTTACCAAGTGAAGATCATCCTGATATCTCTTTTTTCTATACTTCAGAAGGTGTGTGGAATGCTTCAGTTGAGGATACAATTATTAAGCTTGAGAATAATCATATCTACAAATTTAATAATGAGAGCTGGAAATATATAGAGAATGAGGTGTTTGATGAAACAATAGATTATGGATCATCGGTTAAGGATTCATGTTTCTGTTTTACACTTAGCCCTGATGAGGAGCATATAAATGTTAAGATTGTTCTTAATAATATGGTTATGGATCTGGGAGACAGGGTACACAATTATCTGCTTCTGGCTCTGGCAAGAGGCAAATACAGAGATATTAAAAACAGATATAATATTGATGATCAGGGATGGTGTAGTGTTGATCTGATTATTGAAGATTTGTCAAAGGAGTGTTGTAAGAATGTTGATGTATATTATCTTAATCTACTGATATATAGGCTGCGTAAACAGCTTATAGGATTAAAACCTTTTGGATTTAAGTTTTCGAATATAATTGAGCGTAGAAGTGGAGAGTTGAGATTTGCACACAATAACTTTGTTGTAATGAAAGAGGGTAAGTGTATTCTCAGTAACGGAGAGGTGTGCGTGATTTAAATATGTTTGAACCAGAACTATTTTAAAATGAGGTAATCATGAGCATGAAATTGAAGAGTATTACTAAATCATGCAAGCTCTGAATGATTATTGAAAGCAATTATAAACAGATGGAAACAAAGTTGTATGATATTAAAGACTTTTATCTTATAAATAAGATTAGTGAAGGAGGATTTGGAAGGATATATGGAGCCTTTAATATAAAAAATGGCGACAATGTTGCTGTTAAGTATTGTAAGGTAGCTAATTGTTTGAGTTTGAATAGAGAGATAGAAGTATGTTCCAGACTTGATAATAACGGTATTGTAAAACTATTGGGATACGGAGAGTTATCGGGATGCAAAACCTTTGCAGTGTTTGAATATATTAAAGGGTTATGTTTAGCAAACATGATGTTAAACAGAGATATATCATATACAAATCTGAAGAGTATAATGTTTCAACTGCTATGTACAATATGTTATATCCACTCTGAAGGTGTTGTACATAATGATATTAAGCCTGATAATATACTGATAACTGATGGTATAGTTAAACTGATAGATTTTGGTAGTAGTGAGTTTATACAATCAAAGTTTGATTGTAATATACACAAAAACAGATGCAAACAGGGAACGCCACGTTATATTGCTCCCGATATAATACAAGAGAGTGGTGTTGCTGAGTATAGTGATATATATGCCTGGGGTATTATACTGCTTGAGTGTTTAACAGGTATAAAGAGTAATATTAATAAATCAGGGACTACAGAAAATTGTTTATTACCACATGCTATCAGAAGTCATCCTGCGGGCGAAGTTCTTAAATATGCACTGTTTCCTGATAGGTATGGGTATGTAACATCGTCAGACCTGTTGAGTATGTTTGCAAAAGTTGATGTAAGAACTATATACAATAGAATACACAGAAGTAAGTATACATTCTATTTGGCAGCAGGCAATACAGTAAGTTATTAGTAACATGATGATAAAGAACGTTTTGTTAAGCTGTGTTTAGTGAAATATGTTGAAATATTATATTAGACTCAGCTTTACTAATTTCAGATAACTTATTTAATTATTAACTAATATTTATAATTATGGGAGCTTGTGCAAAGCTAAGTTACAATGGTGTAACGCAGGATATCTGGGAAAAGATGAAAGCTAAGGTTCATGCAGAACTTGGTATTACTATTAATTCTGATAGTGGTAAACAGACAGAAAAAGGTTTTACTATTGCATGGAATTACAACCCGACTAATCATAACCTGTCATTACAGTGTGTAGATAGTCCTTGGTATGCACCATGTTCGGTTATCAACTCAAAGATTAATGAACTTGTTGAGCCAATGCTTAAGGAAAAAGGAGTGAAGATGACATCAATGATGTAATCTTTTTCAGGAAGCTGTTAGGGTAGTTTGCTATGCTGTTTTAACAAGGTTTAAAATCAGTAAGTTTTATATCTATTGGTGTTTAATATCTGTTCTGATAGCTTCCTTTTTATGAAAACGCATTACATAAATAATATGGTTTTAAGATTTAAGAGGCTATTATCAGATGCACTATATATTGATTCTGATAAATTACCAGATAGCTTAATACACAGAGCATTGTCTGATACCGTGTTTCTTAACACGTTGATTGCTAACAGGAATAATCATGCTTATATTCAGGATATTATTGATAAAGAGTTATGTACAATTAAGAAAAGTCCTGAACCTCAGTATCGTCTTATAATAAAGGGTGTTAAATCATTATTAAGATGGGCTGCCTTTGGTTTCGGAAGGGTGAGTAACAGTGTTTATAATAAGAGAATAGGTTATTGCAAGAAATGTCCTGATTTAGGGTTAGCAAAAGGCATAGCTTATACTCTTTCTGGTGCATCAGAGTCATTTATATGTAATGTGTGCGGATGCCCGGTTGAGCGAAAAGCTATTTTGCCTACAGAGCAGTGTCCTAAATTGATATCAGAAACATCGCGCCTTACACGATGGTACGATGAGCCATACTGATATTTATGGCAGATATTCATCCTGTACCTTACTCATAGATCTGAACATATTTACTTTTAGTTGTTTATTCCCACCTGTCATGTTATCAATTATTTTTGATGTGGCTTTACGTTTTGTAAGATCCTCATATTTACAGTTTTTATTCTCAAGCTTAAAGTTGTTAATTCTGCAATACTCCTTCATCTCGTTATCTGTTAACAATATAAGGGGTCTTATAATGTCAAGATCACCATTAAACATAGCTAGTTTAGCAGGCAGACTACTCATTGTTGCCTGATACATCATATTCATAACCAGAGTCTCCAGAGCATCGTCCATATGGTGCCCCAGAGCCAGTTTGTTACAATTTAACTCTTTAGCCAGATCAAACAGAGCCACACGCCGGTGCCACGAACATCTGAAACAGGCTGGTTTATTGCTCTCTGCTTCAAAGTCAACATTAATATCACGGTATATTATCTCTATATTAAGATTATCGCATATGTTATTCAGATACTCCCTGTCTGCCTCGTATTCTAATTCAAGTACATTTATATGAACCGCAATTATATCAAAATTTATTTTGCTGTATCTTCTTCTCTCACCAAGAATTTTTAATAAACCAAGTGAATCTTTTCCACCCGATACTCCAATCAGGATTCTGTCGCCGCTATTTATAAGATTATACTTATGTATAGCCTTTCCAACATTACTATGTAATCTGTTTACTAGTGCATTTTCTGCCTTGCTATATCTTTTCATTAAAACCTTAATGTTTGAGCGCAAAGATATAATAAAAACTGAAGGTTAAACATGAAGATTAAGTTGTGCTTGTATTGAAAAATAGTGTTTTATAAGCTTTGTAAAATACAATTCTGAAAGTGATGATTTATGGCTGAACACATTATGTTGTGAAATACCATGAAATATGATTTGAATATGATTGTAACTAACTTGTGTATATATAATAATGTAAAATAGATAGACAAATGGGCAATAAAATTGTAAGAAGAAGCAGGAAGAATGGCATACCCAGAATGAAGAAACTGACTAATAATAGTTATAGCGAAAAAGAACAGAAATGTATTGTATCTCTCATTATTAGAGGCCAGGGTACTGTACCAGTAACTCTTAAAACTAAGGAAGATTTTGCGTGGGTAATTAACGATCCTGTAGATTCAGGTAGAGGTATAAAGTTGATGGTAACTGATGAAGGAGTTTTTTTATCGGAAAAAAGGAATGATAGATGGATTGATATACCGGTTTTTACGAAACCAGAGAGAGGAATAGATAATGATAAAGATTGTGTTTACTGGTTTAGTATAGATAGTAATAACCTTAGAATAAGTTATGGAAAAGGAGAGATGAGGCTGAATACAGAACTATTTGACTATAAGTTTAATTCAGAAAGTGATTATTTATGGGTAAATAGTGTTCAAGAGGTTGAGATAATCTCTAACCATGCTGCTAATAGCATAGAGGTGTGGAGAGATCCTATAACTATAGAGCCGCCTCTATTAATTGTTGAAACGGATAAAATAACAATGACTGATGTAGCATTAATTAATGCAACAGTACCAGAAAATCTTACTACAGCATGTCAGGTATTATATGGAAATATATCCGGAACAAATTTTCAGTTAAATACACCAGATTTTCCGGATTTTGTTGCTGCAATTGAGGAGAGTATACGTAATCCTGAAGGATGGTGTTATAACAAGCTTAAAGAAAAGGCTTGTGAATTTGGAAGCTGTAATGAAGAAGAAACATATTTACGTATTACACTTGGTGTTGATCAGGGAAACTCTCCGGGAATACCATATGTAATGGAGATATGGCCTCCGGGACACTACTCTCCGATACATAACCATGCTGGTGCAAATGCAATAATACGTGTTTTGAGCGGTCAAATTAAAGTTAGTCTATTTGCAATGTTATCTCCTGACCATACAACACCTTTTGCAGAAAGGGTATTTGGTAAAGACAGCGTAACATGGTTATCTCCCGGATTGAATCAGGTACATCAACTTAAGAACCCATATAATGACGGACCTACATGTATTACCATACAATGCTACAGGTATGGTAATGAAGATACAGATCATTATGAGTTTTTTGACTATATATCTGATAATAAAATAGAGCCATTTGTTCCCAATTCTGATATGGGATTCTTAGAGTTCAAAGCTTTAATGAAAGAGGAGTGGGAGATGAGTAAAAAGGAAGTTGAAAAAGAAGTTCCATATTTAGCAACAGATTACTCCTAATAAGCAATCTGTTGTACCTAGTATAAATGGGAATAAGAGATTTTTTTCGTTAATAATAACGATATAGAGGTTGTGTAATAAAGGCCTCTATATTTTATTCAAATCACTAATAAATGTATTCAAATCTTCATAGCCAAGTTTCTTTCGTAGTCTGTATCTTGATACCTCTACACTTTTTGTAGTTGTATTGTTGTAAACAGCTATCTCTTTAACAGAGTATTGTAACTTTAATAGCAGACATAACTTAAGATCACTCTTAGAGAGGTTCTGATATCGTTGTGTAATCTTATTTTTAAGATCAATGGTTCTGTTATTGTAATTGTCGTTAATTAGATCAGACTCGTTGGCAAGGTCGTTAAATCCTCTTATCTTAGTTTCAATATCGGTCACAATACTGCTAAAGTGACTCTCTTTCTTTATACGTTTAAGGAATTCAGACAGTATAGATCTGCACTCCTGAATAAGAAATAGTGTTCTGGACAGATCGTTTGTAAGCGAATTGTTCAGAGACGACGTAGCTTCATACTTTTCGGTTGTATCCTGTAAGTCTGTTTTATATTGGTTTAATCTGTTCTCGTAGTTTATAGATATGTTTTTAGTTTTAGTATACTTTTTCCTGATAATAGCTACATATATAAGTAGTATAATCAGAAATAATATTGCTGGTATAGATATCCAGTATAATATTTTGTTTGCGCTCTTATATTTTTTTAGTTTGTCGCTTCTCTGATTCTCAAGTTTTCTTTCGTGCTCAATTAGTTTTCTGCTCCATTCCGCATTTGTCATGGCATTTGAGAGCTCAACATGTTTTAGGCTGTCTTTGTAATTGCTTGATATCGACCTGAATACATAAGCTTTATTAAAATCTTTACTTCTGGCCTCTATAGATGCTTTGTAATTATAAATTGTAACAAGAAGTTTGTAATTAAAGCATCTTTTAGCATTTACTGATGCTGAGTCAAGATACTGTGTGGCCATGTTCCAGTCACCTTTTCTTGAATATACGCTTGATATATTAAAGAACAACGATGCTCTTGTCTCAAAGCCCATCTCGTTATGTCTGGTAGATAGTATCTCATTATAGATATTCAGAGCCTTATCGTATCTACGTTTTAGTTGCATTATAGCGGCAAGGTTAATAGCATTACGGACTATCTGTTCAGCAGTTTTCTCTTTATATGCTGTGTTGTATCCTAACTGAAGATATTTCTGCGCAGAATCTATATTCTTCATATTGTAGTATGCGCCTCCTTTGTTGGTATAATTTATAGAGAGTTTTGTCTTATTATTCAGCTCTCTGTTTATAATTATAGCTGAATCAAGGAGTTTTATAGCCTGTTTAAACTGTCCGGTTTTTACATGTATAACAGCTTTAACATTCATCAGTTCGGCGTGTTTACGTTTGTTATAGCTGTATTTAAGATGATCCTCAGCCATATAAAACAGTGAGTTATTGTTTGCCGATATACCACCTTTGTTGCTTACAACAATGTGCAGCTTTAGGCTTTCCCATGCTATAGAATCTGACAGATCTTTTAATAGTTTATATGATTTAGAGTAAAACACAGCAGATTCTCTGAATAGCTCCTGTCTTTCAAATATTTTACCTTTATAGTTGTAATCAATACCTAGGTTCAGACTATCACCGGCTTCATGGTTTATCTCAATAGCTCTCTGTATATATTCAATTGCCTCAGCAGGTTTGTTTATTAGCGAATACTGTAGTGCTTTTTCTCTAAGAAACATTGCTGTCTCTTTATTATTATCAACAAGCACAATTGAATCTTTATAAGCAGAGTTTTGCATTATCTCAGCAGTGCTGTGTTTAATATTAGACATACATAATAACAGTATAACTAAAAATTTATAATATTTCCCCATAATGATATTTTTTGCGAAAATAATCGTTTGATTTAACTTAACTAAATGTTTGCTAAAATAGAGTTGGAAATATAGCAAAAAAAGTATCTGTGCTAATTATTTGTTACCATAATGCTTACTTATTGATTACACATTTTCAGCATTTTGAGAAAACTAGGTATTATTGCTTACGTATTGAATACACTCTTTTAATTTTTTGTAAAATCTATGCAATATGTTTGTATCATGTTACTATAGCGACATGTTGTTAATAACATTGCAAAATAACTACTCAAACCATACTGATAGTAGAAGCCGATTATATAATTAATTAAAATGTATACTATGAGAGTAAATAGACTATTATTGCTTTTTAGCTTTTTGATGTTTGTGTCAAATATAAAAGCACAAAGTATTCCCAAAAATCAGATAAATGCTTTTCAGAATTTTAAGGATAGTTGTAATGGAGAAAACTGGAAGTTTAATGATCTCAATATCCTTAAAAAGAGAACAGAAATCCCTTATGTTAAAACCGCTTCATCTACATATGGTCAAATAAGACTATTTGATTTACGTAACAATAACCTTGAAGGAGTTGTACCTGATAACTTTATGATAGATGTTGAAAATGGTATATATGATTTAAATTATGGTCATGGTTCTTATTTTGATATATATCTTAGTTGGAATAAAATAACAAAGGTTACGCCATATATATTGTTCCCTATGAAGAGCTTCTATAATGGTAAAATATGGTTAGATCATAATAACCTTACATCGTTTCTGAAACCTTATGAGGAGATATGGGGAGAACCATATGGTAGTGATGTTTATAGCGGTTTAATTCAATTGTGTTTGCATAATAATGAGATCACTGATTTGCCACTAGACCATATTGCGGATGGGGCTTATTATAGCAGAATTAACAATAGGGCTGAATTGGTACGTGTAGATAATAACCGACTATCATTTAAAGATCTTATTCCGTTAAATGATCATCTGAAGGATAGAACCAAATATATAGATGGTCAGGTTCCAGGAAATCCTGATTTTAAGTTTATATGTGCTCCACAGAAAGCTTTAGGTGCAGATAGCGATGAGATACTTAACTCAGGTGATGCTCTTAATATGGAGTTCTCTCTTACAAGAGACGATAATGTATATCAGTGGACTTTGAATGGT
>JAOARD010000071.1 GCA_025210735.1 Bacteroidales bacterium | reverse complement strand
GGATTTTTTAAATCATTTCAGGGTGCTACTTCTTTTGCTATTATGAGATCTATTATTGATACTGCAATCAAAAATTCAAAGAATCCTTTTGAAGCATTGACTTTAATTGCAAAATATCAACCTACTGAATAGTTACAAATAGTCTTTGTCGATTATTTAGTTGAAACAGCTAAAATATTTAAAGGAAAACTAAATGTTTATGAATTTCAGATAGTAATAGAAAATCTCCGTAAACATGAATTTGCAGGACCTTATCTAGACATATTAGATTATAAACTTCATGAAACAAATAAACTTTTGGTAAAATTATCTCCCGGAGTAAACGCACCTGATTTTGAATTGTACGATGAATATGGTGAAATATATAAATTATCTGATTTTGAGAATGAACTTTTAATTATTGATGTTTGGGCAAGTTGGTGTAGTAACTGTGTTGCCACGTTTCCAAAATGGAATAGTTTAATTGATAAGTATTCAATAAATAAAAATATTCATTTCGTGTCTGTATGTGCGGATGACAATCAAAATAAATGGTATAAAACTATCCAGAAATACAAACCTAAAGGTAAACATCTATATGTTGGTACTAAGGGATTTGATAGTAAATTCATAAAATCATTTGAAATTGTTGCTATACCACAGTACATAATAATCGACAAAGAGAGTAAAATCATATCAATAACGACATCTATTATGGATGTTGAAAAAGCATTGGAAAATATAAAATAAAGCGCATAATCGAGTAGACGGACGTGAGCTATAGAGCACACGTTGCACCTCTCACAGTTCTACTGAGTTATGTTGAAGTACCACAGTACGTACGCTGGCTTTGCCCCTTCCTTTCGAAGAAATGTATTTCATACATCTCTTTTCTCAGGAACATATAAGGCGGTTCTTTAAATTATAAGAAACAGGTAAATAGATAATTAAACACAATGTATTTGGTTAAATAGAGAGTCTCTGTTTGTTGGTTTTGAAACTATTTGATACATCTCTATTAAAGGAATATATCCTCGTCTCTTCAAGCGTTGCAAGGTTATTGTTGTTCCTAATATAGGACTCTGAGCTACTGCCCAACCTCTCATTATTCACAGATTAATTAATTTAATAAGGCGTTCATGAATTCGTTCCTCATTTCTGGTTCTGCTCCAAGAGTATACTGTTCCGTTAGACTAGTCGGATTTAAGGCTGAGACGTTATGCAATAATTTAAGCTGTGCTTTCAGCACGACTGAATACTTTTATTAAACACCTGATGCGTTGCATCTGGCTGTTATAAGCTGTCACCTCGTGGCGTCACAAAGCTGGTGCGAGCTTTAGGATCATTATGCCAATACAGTATCAAACTGGCTATAGCTCGTACCTCGCAAAATACCTAACCATTTATAATTAAGTCATAACACGAAACAACATTCAGTTTACAACCCCAAATAAATATACCTGCCTGCTTTTATGTAAAGCATACTGTAAACGTTGCATATATATTATTATTTTGTATATTTACAACCGAAAACCAAACTATAATGCTAACACTATTTACACAATCTGACATAAAACATCTGAACGGAGATATAGTTTCTGTTCAGAGGGAAGAGTATTGTAGTAAAACAGATAACCCTTTAGATAAAACGAAGCATGAGAAAAGTTCTCACACACACGAGAATGATTATAAATGCAAGTTCCATCTGACAAATAAAAAACAATTATAAACAGATGAAACGAAGCATGAGAGAAAGTTTTCACACACGGGAATGACTAAATTATGCGAGTTCCATATGACCTTTAAAAAACAAATTTAGACATATGAAATTATTGACACAGGTCAATTAATAAAGCTGCACAATACATGCCGTATAGGGATGTATTGTGTAGCTTTTATGAAAGATATAAGAGAAATAAGTGCACCAGTGCACTTATAAATTAGTTGGCGGTAATATGTGCGAATAAGTTACATGACTCTTAGTCAAATAAACTATCTTTGTGATAAAGATATTAATTATGTCAGATTTTAAAAAAATAGAATCAAATGTATTCTACAAGCGAATATCAAAACTGTTAAGGCAAGCTAGAAATACGGTTGTAAATACAATAAACACGACAATGGTGCAAACCTATTTTGATATAGGAAAAGTCATTGTTGAAGAAGAACAAGGAGGAGAAGAACGAGCCAAATATGGTAAATATATTTTAAAAGAGTTGTCGGAAAGATTAACTAAAGAATTCGGGAAAGGTTTTTCTCAAAGGAACTTAGAACAAATGAGGCAATTTTATTTGAATTATTCAAAAGCGCAGACACTGTCTGCGGAATTCAAATTAAGTTGGTCTCATTATATCAAACTGATGAGGATTGATAATGAACAAGAACGTAAATTTTATGAAATTGAAGCAATAGAAAACCAATGGAGTTTACGAGAATTACAACGTCAATATGATTCAGCTTTGTATGAGAGGTTAGTACTCAGTCGAGATAAACAAGGAGTAAAGAAGCTTTCAGAAAAAGGATTAGTTTTGGAGTCAGCAACAGATTCTCTAAAAGATCCATATGTATTAGAATTTATAGGTTTACCTGAAAAAGAACGTTATTCAGAAAGCGAACTTGAACAGGGGATAATTGATAAACTCGAACATTTTCTTTTAGAACTGGGAAAAGGTTATGCATTTATTGGTCGACAAAAACGATTTACATTTGATGATAAACATTTTAGAGTTGATTTAGTATTTTACAATCGAATATTACAGAGCTTTGTCCTAATTGATTTAAAAATAGGAGAAATAACTCATCAAGACCTTGGACAAATGCAAATGTATGTTAACTACTATGATAGATTTGTAAAGCTCGAACATGAGAATAGTACAATTGGAATAGTATTATGCAAAAGCAAAAATGACACATTAGTAGAGATAACTTTGCCGGAGAATAATAAACAGATTTTTGCTAGTAAATATCAAACGATATTACCTAGTAAAACAGAGTTGAAAGAACTCATAGAGAAGAAGTAGAATACTACCGCCAATCGAGTAGACGGACGTGAGCTATAGAGCCCACGTTGCGACTTTCACAGTTCTACTGAGTTATGTTGAAGTACCACCGTACGTACGCTGGCTTTGCCCCTTCCTTTCGAAGAAATGTATTTCATACATCTCTATTAAAGGGATATATCCTCGTCTCTTCAAACGTTGCAAGGTTATTGTTGTTCCTAATATAGGACTCTGAGCTACTGCCCAACCTCCCATTATTCACAGATTAATTAATTTAATAAGGCGTTCATGAATTCGTTCCTCATTTCTGGTTCTGCTCCAAGAGTATGCTGTTCCGTTAGACTAAATCCTCGTATTTGGTCGGATTTAAGGCTGAGACGTTATGCAACAATTTAAGCTGTGCTTTCAGCACGTCTGAATACTTTTATTAAATACCAGATGCGTTGCATCTGGCTGCTATAAGCTGCCACTTCGTGGCGTTACAGAGCTTGTATCGAGTTTGAAACAGAAACAACTTAGCAAAAGCCAAGTTCAAGAACCTGGCTCAACGATATATACAATTTGTATTTCTATTTAATCAACCTCTTAATAAACTGCTATCCCGTGGCTATACAAAGTTGGTGCGAGCTTTAGCTTATAGCTCTTACCTCGCAAAATCCCTAACCATTTATAATTAAGTCATAACACGAAACAACATTCAGTTTACAATCCAAAATGAATATACCTGCCTGCTTTTATGTAAAACAATACGATAAACGTAGTACATATATTATTATTTTGTATATTTATAACCGAAAACCAAACTATAATGCTAACACTATTTACACAATCTGATATAAAATATCTGAGCGGAGATATAGTTTCTGTTCAAAGTGGAAAGTATTGTAGTAAAACAGATAACCCTTTAGATGAAACAAAGCATGAGAATAGTCATTCACACACACGACGATGATTATAAATGCGAGTTCCATCTGGCAAATGAAAAACAATTACAAACAGATGAAACGAAGCATGAGAAAGAGTTTTTCACACACGAGATGACTAAGTTATGCGAGTTCCATATGACCTTTAAAAAACAAATTTAGACATATGAAATTATTGACACTGGTTAATTAATAAAGGTGCACAATACATCCCTATACGGCATGTATTGTGCACCTTTTATAAAAGATATAAGAGAAATAAGTGAACTAGTGCACTTATAAATTAGTTGTGGGTAATTTTAAAAACAAAGAACCAAGTAATTAAACTAAATACTATATGCTGACAGACTCTGAAATTAGAACCTTACAAAATGACAAATCTTATAAGAAAGTAATTTTTTATAGTAAAAGTAAATTTCTTCGAGATTTGCTAAAAACTAAAGAGCTTTCGAAGTTTAAAACAGATATTGACTTCGTTGCAAAAGTTTCTATTGCATTTCTTCGCTCCAACCTAATACGTAAAGAACTTTTTGAAAGTAGTAGTATTCTTCTTGAAAACCTTCTAAATAGAAACAAAAATTGGAAAAGGACAAGTTTAAATGTTAAGTATGTTTGTGAATCTCAGAATAGTACATATTTATGGATGAGATTTGATGAACCTAGAGTTAATTGTCTATTTAATCGAGGTATCTTTATGATAGGTTATGCCCCATATCGTGATATTATTAAAACACATTCTTCAATTACAATTGACAAAGACACTCGACTTGCAGTTCTTGAGCAGGAACTAAAAGCTCTACACAAAGAAACGATTAAAGTTATTCAAGCAAGAAAAGTATTTGACCAGACTTTGCAGCTTAGAGCTGAGGATGTTTGGGATAAAAATGGGGAGGACATTATTGACAATATTCTTGGAAAAGGAAAGGGAGGTGGCTTAGGATTGTTACCTCCATCAAAAGATGACGATGACGATGACATAAGCGGTAAAGGAGGCGATACAAGTAATCCAAATGATAAAAACTAAATTCAGATATTATGAAAATAAAAACATTAAATATCATTAGTGGCAAAGGTGGTTCAGGTAAAACCATAATTGCTCTAAGCATGACAAAGATTTTATCTGAACTTGGTTTTAAAGTTTTGCTAATTGATTGTGACGTTGCTACACACGGCGCTACATATTTCTATGAGAATGAACTTGAAGATGAAAAAAAATCTATCAAATCACTTCATTCAATTTGCAACAAGTCAAGTCAAAAGGAAGAAATTTTACGTGTAGAAAAATTATTTGATTTTATACCTTCTACAACTGATACCTCTGACACTAAAATTGAGGATATTACAAATCTTGAAAAGTTTCATAAAAGCACCAAAGAAGATTATGATATAATAATCCTTGATACTCAAGCAGGATATTCTGATTTAAATAAATTGTGTGTAAAGATTGCAGATAAAAATCTAATAGTTTTAGAAGCAGATTCTATAAGTTCTGCTGCAATAAGAGTATTATATCTGCAAATTGGAAACATTTTAACAAATAAAAATACATGGCAACTATTTAACAAACTTGCTGACGAAGAAAGAAAAATTTATAGCAAAGTTGTTGGTGGAACATTATTCCCAAACTTATCTCCTATTCCTTTTGATTGGAATGTACGTGCATCTTTTGCATTGGGAAATGTGCCAAGCATAAAAAATAAAGATTCTGCTTTTGGATTAGCGATTTTAAGAATTACAAAAATAATTTTCAAACAATTCGAAAAGAAAATAGAAGAATATGAAAATGAAACAATAGGAAATTGGTTTACTGAGATTCTGCAAAGCTTAAATGAGTTAGAAGAAAAGAAAAAAGAATTGAGTCGAAATGCTATTGAAAAACGCAATAAGGAGAATCGAAATAGATACTTAGCAATATCAAGTATAATTTCAGTAGTATCAGCACTAATTTTATTCTCACAATTAAATTTTGTAAAAAACAATATTTCATTTGATTTTAATTTCGAAATTATATTGGGTGCCATAGGTTTAGCCACTGGTGTTTTCTTATCATATTTTTCTAATCTTAAATCAAAACGAGATAAAGAAATTGAATTTAATAGAGATAAAATAGCTAATGTAGATTTTGAGATTCAGAAATATAGAACGCTTATTGAAACTGATTCGAAATTTAAAGAATTCTATAATGAAAATCTTGAAAAAACTACCCACAACATTTTGTATAAGTAATGGCAGGCGGAATGATAAATTTCAAGGTTTTTAACCCGCTCAAACTGCGTAGCGGTTTGACAGGAAACTACCACGCAATCTGCCACTACTCATACAATTTACCGTTGGCATTCATTATATTCACCTAAACATTTGTTGATTAATATTTAATTTTTATAAATCAATTAGTAATATATAACATGAGCCTTATTCCCAAAAAGAAACAATGGAAAAAATGGTCATTGCCAAGCAAATTATCAGTAGTTTTTGGCTTAATAGGTTTTGCAGGGTTTATTTATACAATTTCAACTGATGTAGTTAAAAGTATACTATATCAACCTGAAACTGGTTCTGAAATAATAACAGAATTTCGAGATGCAAATAAAGATCTTATGACTTTAATTGAATCATATAAAATTGACCCTCGTGATTTAGAAATTCAAATATCTAAATTACAGTTTAACAAGGGGAAAGAAAAGGTTTTTACTAATATACAAAATTGGTATAAAAAAAAAGAAATTTCACTAGTCAATATGGAAATTCTTCTAATTGTCACTGAAAATATTTTTAAAAGAACTAGTGAGTTAACTATTGAAATTGAAACTTTAAGGTCTCATGGGGAGGTTTCTTTTGCCGAAATTTTAGAGAATATTAAAATCACTATTGAAACTAACGATTCTAAAAATTTATTACACATTTATGAGAACTACGTTAATAGAGAAAAATACAACAAAGTCAATCTATTAAAAGAATTGATTAAAAATTCAATGACATTGTTTTCATATAATGAGGCAATTCAATTTTACACTGAATTAGTTATTATTGAACCATCTGCCGTAAATCATTTTAATTTCGCATTTTATTTACAACGGTTTAATTTTATTAATAAAGCAATTCTTGAATATAAAGAAGCATTGTCAATTTTTAAAAACTATGCAATAGAGAATCCAAGAGTTTATATGCCTGAAGTAGCAACTACTTTGAATAATTTAGCAATATTACATGTGAGTTTAAACGAATACCCACAAGCATCAGAAAAATTCAAAGAAGCATTAAAGATAAGAAGAAAACTTGCCAAAGAAAACCCAAGATCCTATTCGTCTAAGTTGGCGGCAAGTTTACATAGTTTGGGTGTTTGTCAAAGATATCTAAAGGAACTTCAAAAGGCATTCGAAAACATTGAAGAAGCGCTAGAGATAAGAAGAAAACTTGCCAAAGAAAACCCAAGAATCTATTTATCTGATGTTGCAGAGAGCTTGAATAGTTTGGGTATTATAAAAAAGCATCAAAAAAAAATCCCACAAGCATTGGAGTATTATAATGAAGCGTTGAAGATAAGAAGAAAACTTGCAGAAGAAAATCCAAGAACCTATTCGCCTGAACTGGCGGTAAGTTTACATAATTTGGGTGTTCTTCAAAGACAACTAAAAGAATTTCAAAAGGCATGTGAAAATATTGAAGAAGCGTTAAAGATAAGAAGAAAACTTGCTAAAGAAAACCCAAGAATATATTTATCGGATGTTGCAGAGAGTTTAATCAGTTTGGCAAATTTACAAAGAGATCTAAATGAATTTCCACAGGCATACGAGAAATACGAAGAAGCGTTGAAAATAAATAGAGAACTTGTCAATGCTAATCCAGAAGCCAATCTGCCAGAATTAGCACTAACTTTATACAATTTTGCAAATTTGCAATCCGATCTTAATGAATATCCAGAAGCATTAAAGAATTATGAAGAAGCATTAAAGATAAGAAGAAAACTTGCTGAAGAAACCCCAAAAATCTATTTATCTGATATTACATCGATTTTGAATAATTTGGCAATTTTGCAATCTGATTTAAATGAATATCCAAAAGCATTAAAGTATTATGAAGAAGCATTGAAAATAAATAGAGAACTTGTTAAAATTAATCCAAGAGCCAATCTGCCTGAATTAGCACAAACTTTGTACAATTTGGCAAATTTGGAATACAATTTAAATGATTATCCACAAGTATTAAAAAAACTAGAAGAAGCCTTAACAATTTATAGAGATCTTTCCAAGGAAAATCCACGAACATATTTACCTAAAGTAGCCGATTGCTTGTATAATTTGTCTTGTATCCAAGACAAATTGGGAGAATATTCACAGGCATTGGAAAACTTAGAAGAAGCATTAATGGTAAGAAGAAAACTTGTTAAAGAAAATTCACGAACATATTTGCCTAAAGTAGCTGAAACTTTGAACAATTTGGGGCGCTTATATGCACTTGTAAATAAATATCCAAAAGCAATAGAAAACATAGAAGAAGCCGTAAAAATTTATAGAGACCTAGTCAAGGAAAACCCCAAAAACAACTTATCTAATGTTGCATCGAGCTTAACTAGTTTGGCTATATTGCATAAGGAATTGAATGAATTTCCACTGGCATTAATAAATCTGGAAGAAGCCGTAAAAATTTATAGAGATCTGGCCAAGGAAAATCCAAGAAAATATTTACCAGAATTAGCTAGTGCTTTGAACAATATATCTTTCTTACAAAAAAAACTTAACATATCTCCGCAGTGGAAAGAGAATTACAAAGAATCCTTGAGTATTTATAAAGGCATTGCCCAAAAGAATTAGATGCTTTATGTGAATTGGTTTTGCAAGCCCCTTAATTATAGGTGAAGTCATCTTCAATACAGTATTTAACTATTTAATAAAATCGAAAATAATAAATTAATTATAGATATATTATCCGCTGTTAAGTTATTTGAAACAGTAAATAAAAAATAACGAAATGCCAATCGAGTAGACGGACGTGAGCTATAGAGCCCACGTTGCGCCTCTCACAGTTCTACTGAGTTATGTCGAAGTACCACCGTACGTACGGATCTCGTATACGGCGGTTCTTTAAATTATAAGAAACAGGTAAATAGATAATTAAACACAATGTGTTTGGTTAAATAGAGAGTCTCTGTTTGTTGGTTTTGAAACTATTTGATACATCTCTGTTAAAGGAATATATCCTCGTCTCTTCAAACGTTGCAAGGTTATTGTTGTTCCTAATATAGAACTCACCTCACAAAAATAATGCTTAATAATCAATTGTTAGTTGTAGATGATCGAAATTAATAATTAACAACTAACAATTGATAACTATAACCGGGTTTCTATTTTATTAACCAACTGTTTATCTGTAATGATATGCTATCAATACCCTCTTTTTTGTATCTGTTCTTCTTGTTATACTTCTCAAATATCAAACTATCATTAGTTTCATACTCAAATATATTTCCTACAGCTTTTGTCCACACATCTACTCTCTCTTTATACTCTTTTAAAAATGAGTTATCTACCAATCCATCAACACCTGTAATAATCTGGAAATTTTCAGGAGTCTCATAATATACAAATCCGGTAAATATGTCCTGATATTTATAGTTATGGGGTGTAAATGACCAAAAATCAAATCTATCGTTACCAAATGGCGATTCTTTAAAGTCAAAACCAATATTGTTTTTGTCTGATGCTATAAATGCCGCATCCCATCTTCCGTCCTGTAATGGTGCCCATAAAATATCAACATCAGATTTACGATCAGCAAATCCAAGTGGGTTTATAAGAACATTAGCTATTTTGCCATCGTACTCATCAAACAGGTATCTGCCTACATTATCAAAACCGCGACCTTTAGCATCTTTAAAGTTGTTATTAAAGCTATGACGGAAATTCATAATTACAAGAGCCTTTTTTCTGTTACTGTCAGATGCTTTTATACTCTCAAAGTTCTCAATAATATAGTCTGCCATTAACCTATCGCGGTATACAACTTTATTGTTCCAAAACCTCTTCAGGTAATCAACACTTAACGAGTCATAATTCAATACCACATCTGTTGGGTAAAAGTTAATCTTCTCAGACTCTTTAATATCTTGGTTAATTTCGTAAATACCATTAACCATATCGTAGAAATTATACTTCTCCCATATTGCATGATAAGATCCATATCGTTGAAAATCTATAATTTTTGTATTTCGGATACTATCTGGTATGTTCTCTGCATGTAAGAATTGATTCAATTCCGGATTGAGACTTCGCATACCAACCTCTGTAAAGAGGTTACCAACATTTTTTATGAATCGGGGATCAGATATCAGATCCTTAAGAAATTTATACTGTGTATTCTCTCTGTGTTCGCGTTCACATATTATAACCAGATCATTTTCCTCAAACAGATCAAGTATATAATCCTTAGCATCTTTCTGATCACTATTCAAGAAGTTTACATACGGCTTTATCTCCTTCTTACACTTAACCTCTCTTTTACATGCTGACATTACAATAACTGATGATATCAGTAGTATTAAAGCTCTTCTCATTTCCTATTATTTTAATATTGTAAGATATGAATATGAGAAATTACATTATACTAATAGTACACTTTTAGTGAATTGCTGCTTCAAAAGCATGAAGTGCATGTCTGGCTTTATAAATGGTTATTATTTAATTATCGTATCGTAGATATACAGGTTATAGTATTATAATACAAAACTACCTGAGACAAAACAGAACTTATCTCAGGTAGTTTAGGATATTGTATTGTTAGTTTACATAACTAACTAAACATTATACCGCCTCTTTGCAAATTTATGGTTGAGATAGCAACCTTTGCACCATTTACATGTTCGTTCTCTATCAACTCTCTGTTCTTCTCTTCGGTGCCTTCTTTTACGGTAATAATCTGCATATTATCCTTAAATTCGGAACTTATATACTCTTCTTTTAGCGAATCTTCTGTGAGTTTTATAAATTCATCCTTCATCTCTTCAGGATTACCAACAGCTTCGCCAAAGGTAATTACTATCCTTTTCTGATTATCAATTATAACGCTTTGTATAAAATCACTTACTGTCATAACTTAATTTTAATATCTAAAATAATTTGTCAACTATAGTAGTTAGGTCAGACAACTACCTTTAGTTTAATGATTTTTCAACTACTTTTTCAATATCTCTGTTTCTGCTTTTCTTCGCAATATCTAATGCATTATCGCCAGAAATATAACTGCTATAACCACTTGATATTTTATGATTAAGATCGGCTCCATTCTCAATTAGATACCTCACTACATCAAACTTACCCGCAATAATAGCTTCGTGAATTGGAATAAACCCATAATCTTCAGCCAGGTTAACATCAGCACCATTCTCTACCAAAACCTTGACCCTATCAAGATCACCACTTCTGGCAGCACAATGCATTGCTGTAAAACCTTCAGAATCTTTCATATTAATAATATCCTTATAATCCGGATATCTTTTAACAAGTGCATTCACAATATCTTTTGTTATCTCTGTACTACAATCAGAGGCTATCCTTAAAGCACCTTGTTCAGAACCTTCTCTTGTTAACCTCAAATTGATATCATATTGCAGAATAACTCTTGCCATCTTAACAGATTCCATGTATTCATCAATAAACGTTGATGCTCCGGGTCCTTTTCCTGCCAATTGAGCAACACATCTTAACAAGATATTACCGTTTTCATCTTTTCCGTTTACATCAGCGCCATTTTTCAATAAAAGCTCCAGTACTTCCAGCCTCTCTCCGTAAACTGCAAATGATACAAAAGAGTTGCTTTTATTATCATTCAACTCAGGTGATCCACCATTTTTCAAGTACTTATCAACCTTTGCATACTCACCATTATATATAGCCTGAATTATCTCTTGAGTTGTATACTCGCTCTTATCTTCTTCTAAATATGTAATAATACTATTAATCTGATTTTTTTCGGCTATTTCTAAAGCAGTTATACCTGACTGGTAATCATCTTTTTGTTTAGTAGATTTTATACTACAATTCACCTTTTTCTTCTGTAACTCTTTAAGGATATCAACACTATCCTCTTTTGTTGCAAGATGATGTATAACAGACCATCCAAAGTTATCAAGTTGATCATAGTTTATATTTTTTATAACCTTTATAATAACCTTAAATCCATCAATACGCTCACTTATTGCTGCTTTGTGCAGTACCGTTTCACCATTATTATTAGTTGCAGTTAAATGAACATCCTCTTTCAGCATACCCCTTATAATTCTTGGCTCGCCTAATTCACAAGCCAATAACAGAGGTGTATTACCATTCTCATCTGCTGCATTTAAATCAGCTCCTGCCTTTATAAGAGACAATGCTAAATCAATACCACTATAGTATATATCCAGACCTTCAGGCGACCAATCTTCACCTGCGCAATATTCCTGATCCGAAACCGGAAATCTGCTCTTTACTCCATTAGAGTGGTATGTAAATAGCCCGTTTTTAATTTTATATTGTACATTTCTACCAGAATTAGTACCCTGTGTAGACCAACTTTTAACCCTGTTTTGTAATAGATATTTTAATACAATATGTAGTGGTGTGTTACCATCTTTATCTGTAATAGTTAAATCTACACCCATAGTTACCAAGCTTTTAAACTTAGATTTCACTTCGCCATGGGGCCTTTTAGCAAGATATATCAAAGGGGTATTCCCTTCATTATCTTTTATATTAGGGTTTGGACTACTTTTACCTCTTGTAATACTGTACATAGAGTTATATCTGTCCTCTATTAAGTAGTGAAGACCTGTCTTTCCTTCGCTATTTTGAGCATCAAGATTTGCACCAATCTCTTTAAATAAACCTATGCTATACTTGTTTTCTGCTCTACAGTGAGTAATAAATGGTGTATTCTTAAAATCGTCCTCAACCTCAAAATCAACGCCTCTATACTTAATAAGTTCATGCAAAAAATTGTCATACTCTGATGCATAATGAATGATATACCTACCATCCTTTTTGTAATTCACATCTGCCCCGTTATTAATTAAGTTATTATAATCTGTACTACTACCGTTTTTTACGGCAATCACTAATTGTTCTGATAATTCGTTACTCATGGCTACCACTAATTTTGTTAGTCTATAATATTGCAGAATACGTTTATCTCTATCTCAATATATAAATTATGGAGATAGAGATAAACAGTATACTAACTACAAGAATATAAAAATTGAATAACTTAATTTGTGATATTTAATGAATGGCTACTCTGAGTTTGTGGAGAACGGTATTTTTAAATAAGTGGTAAATATATAGCCTCTCAAAAAAAATATTGTTCAGGCTAAAATAACATACAATAACAGGTAACAGAGAAACACAACAATCTTAGTAGCAAGAAGTAACTTACTATAATAAAGCATGAGATAATACTGTAATACAACAGGTTTTATAGTAATAAGCTGTTTAAAATTTACTCTTCAGTTTCTTTATAGCAGAATTCAAGAACAAATTTAAACAGCTTCGGAGGTAATATCTTTAATTTTCCACCTTCTTTACCTTAGTTACCCTTAGTATCTGTACCGGATAAGATTCGGCATAGTCTCCTGATATTTTAATTTTGTCTCCCTTTTTCAGATTCATATCAGATACAGTATTGTTATCAATCAAGGTGACATATTTACCTGATTTATTATCTGTTAACGATATATCAAAATGGTTATCGTTTGTCTTAACAATACTTGTTATCTCAAGTACGGGAAGTACACTAAAATCTGCAGGTTCATTGTCTTTATTAGCACAAGAACACAATACTATTGAGAGTAATATTGATATAAAGATTGATTTGCTCATTTTATATTGTTTTAAGTTTACCTAATGTTAAAACAAATATATAGCAGAAAATCAGATATTATCTCACTATATGCTAATATTTTCAAATTATGGTTAAACAATACATTATAGCAACTAATTCATAACAAGTGTTGCTCTATTATCAGCAGATAACAACATAGGTGTTACATCTATAATCTGTTTTATTACCTCTCCTACACTATTAGTTTTTAACATAATCTGATCTCTGTTCCATACAACAAAACCGTCATTAGTGTTCTCGGCAATTTCTATATATACACAATCTGTTTCAATAGCCTTTACAGGTTTAATTCCTTTACGCATAAGTGCTCTGCGCAATAGTGTATATTTAAATCCATGACCTTTTACAGGGACAGTTACACTATAGTCATATGCCACTTTAAATAGTCCGGTTTTATTATCAAACTCTATACTGCCATTATTAAACATTGGCTGAAATGCATTCTGTAAAACCAGATCTTCCGGTGTTCCGGATATAAGACAATCTTTTTGCAATAACCACAACTCATCAGACATTTGCAGAGCCAGATCAAGATCGTGTGTAGACATAAGAACAGATTTCCCGGTATCTGAAGCCAAACTACGCAGCAGATGCATTATCTCAACACGTGCAGGGAGATCGAGAAAAGCGGTAGGTTCATCCAGTATAATTATTGGTGTATCCTGTGCCAGCGCTTTTGCAATGGTAGCTTTCTGTCTCTCTCCGTCGCTTAGTGTAGATAAAAGAGCACTCTTTTTATGTGCTATCCCACACATCTCTATAGATCTGTTTATTATCTCTTTATCCTCTGCTGATAATCTGCCCAGGAAGTTTGTATACGGGCTGCGACCATACATTACTAGCTCATATACTGTGGCATTCGGAAGCATTATTTTGTCTGTGAGAACTATAGCTACATGCTTTGCCATCTCCTTCTCGTCAAGCTGGGTTGTGTTTTGCCCGTTTATAGATACAGTACCTGACACAGGTTTAAGAAACCCGCATATAGTTTTTATTAATGTACTCTTTCCTGTTCCGTTAGGACCAAGCAGGCATGTCATCTCTCTTCTGTTAAGGTTTGCAAACAGATTACAAGCAACCTTCTTGCTGCTTTTTGAGCTTAAATATCCTATATCTAACTTCTCAAGTTTAATTGATTCTGTCATTCTATTATCTGTCAATTATTCCACTCTAATTATCAGGCAGGTTATCTCTTCTGCGTTTTAGTATTACCGATATTACTACAGGTGCACCAATAAATGCTGTAACAGAGTTAATTGGCAAAGCACTGTCAAAGCCCGGTAAACGAGCTATCAGGTTGCATAAAAGAGCTGTGGCTGCTCCCAATATTCCGGTTGTAGATATCAATATCAGATGGTTTGATGTTTTTGAGATCATTTTTGCCATATGAGGCACTGCCATACCAATAAAAACAATAGGCCCACAAAAAGCGGTAACTGTTGCTGTAAGTATTCCAGAAAGCAATATTGTTATAAACCGTGCGCGCTCTATCTTTAAACCCAGACTACGTGCATAGTTATCGCCCATAGATAAAAGGTTAAGCCACTTTGCAAGCAGAATACATATAACTGATGGCACTATAGTTAGTAGCAAAAATAGTTGCGCTCTTGGTAACGACATTCTGCTAAAGCTTCCTAATCCCCATATTACATATGTATGCACATCTTCCTCAAGGCTATAGAATTTCATCATACCTACCACTGAGCTACTCAGATAACCTATCATAACCCCCATAATAAGCACAGATAGTGTACCTTTTGTCTTTTTTGCAATAAGAAGTATTACAAACAGTATTCCTAACGATCCGGAGAATGCTGCAATAAGAATAGCAAAATCGCCGATTATACCTAAACTACTCATTGAGAAGCCAAAGAAACCTCCTGCTACAAGCACAACAAAACCAACCCCCAGACTAGCTCCTGAGGATATCCCCAACACAGAGGGCCCTGCCAAAGGATTTCTGAATAGTGTCTGCATTAGTAACCCTGAGATACTCAAACCCACACCTGCACCCAATGCAACCAAGGCTTGCGGAAGTCGTGTACGCAGAAGTATGTTTGACCATACTATATTATCGGTATCAGCACCTGAGAAAACCTCAATAACTGCTTTAAACGGAATATTAATTGACCCGAAAACAAGGTTAAGCAGGAAGAGTATCAGCACTAAAATTGAAGCTCCTACAAGGTTTATACTTGTACTATTTTTTATTGATTCACTAATATTACTCATCTATTTTAGTCCAGTATTTTGGTTTATAGTCTGGTAGCAGATTACTATGAAAATGGTGTATATAATCGGCAAGTAATATATGGGGTTTTATACAAGACTCCTCTCTGTATGGTACCTCACGCAGATTACATACCAGAATATTTCCTGTTTTATATGCCTTAAAATCTGTATAACGCTGATCTTCTGCTTCAAGAGTTCTTTTATTAAATCCTTCTGGCGAGCTGGTAAGCAATCTCCAATAGTCGGCATCATGTCCCATAGCGTATACCGATTCATAATCCATAGGTACTGCTGCCGATTTATTATTCTTTACAATATAATCAGCTCCTGCATCGGTAAACATATGTGCAAAAAAGCTATCGCCCCCGGCAACATACCATGAGCCACCACCCTTCATTTTTCCACTCAATACAGTTGGCCTGTTCTGAACTGTTGCCGTTAATCTCTTAAGTTCGTTGTATCTATCAGCTACGGTATTAAACAGCGAATCTGCTTTATGTTCTCTATCTACAAAAACAGACATAAACTTTATCCACTCAGCACGCCCTAAAGGCAACTGTTCTGAATATGCCGCCATAGGCACAAGAGGAATACCAAGATTGCGAAGAGCATCATATCCTCCCGATTTGAATGGTGATACAAATATTACATCAGGATTAATTGCTGCAATTACCTCTGTATTAAACACACCCTCTTTCCCTACCTTAAGAATGGTTCCTTGCTCAACCTTAGCTTTAACAGTTTTATTAAACAGATGTCTGCTGCTATTTATACCGGCAACATTATCTATAGCATCAAGCTCTATAATGTATGCAAGTTGTGTTGAGCTTAAACATATTATTCGTTTACACGGCACCTTTATCTCATTGGCTTTTAATTTTCCGCTATAATCTTCGGGTAAAAGGGTAAATTGTCCTAATATATTTGCTTTGTTCTTAGGATTGTAAATGGTTATTACCTTCTTATTGTTATAATCTGTTATACTAAAACCTTTTGAGTATTGCTGCTCTACAACTACGCCCGATTCTTTTACAGATGTTTTGCCTCCACAAGACATTATCAGAAAGGGCACTATCAAAATGATTACTAAACCTTTAATGAGGTTTATATTATTTATTATCATAACTGTTTTTTTGAAATCATATAATACCAAAGTAGAGGCATGGTAAAAACCAGGCCTCTACATAACGCTGAATATGTATACAAATTTACAGATTATTACAAACTATTAAACTTTATATTTAGTCCGATAAAGAATGTGCGCCCCGGATTAATTGTTCCATAGTGCGAACCGTATGGACTGTCATCTACATAATCAAATATATTATCGATACCAGCAATTGCCGTTACATTCATTCCGTAGAACTCAGCAAAATCATGATTGGTTGTAAGTTTCCAAAGCTGATATGCTTTAGCATTTCCTTTGTCATCATCAAAGAATTTCTCATCCTGCAATCTACCAAGAAGTTGTACATTTAATCTGTACTTATTCCAACGATGAAAGTATCCGGCACGTATATTAGCATAGTTCTGAGCAACATATTCTAAACGAATATCTTCTGTAAGGTTCTGTGCGTCTACATAACTATATCCTCCTCCAATAGTGAAACCATACGGTAATTTAGCATCAACCATTATATCAATACCGCGTGTACGTGCATCATCTATATTATAGTGCTGACGACGTGTTTTTACGCCATTTGCAGCATCACCCGGTAGTGTATTTATTGTTTTATAGGCTATTAATCCTTTAACATCGTTCTGGTAACCATTAATATTAATGTTTAACCAGTTGTTGTGATAATCAACTCCAACACTATAGTAGTTAGATTTCTGCGGATCAAGATCAACATTACCTAAATATAGTGTGCTTCTTTTCTGATAGAAGTAGTATTGCTCTTTAAGCGTTGGTGCTTTAAATCCTCCTGAATACGTTCCTCTCAGGTTTATATTCTTAAGCTTGTATAGCAGAGATAGTTTTGGTGTTGCTATAAATCCAAAATTATCGTGCTTAACAGCCCTTACTCCTGCTGTAATAAGCAGATCGTCAAATAGTGTTATCTCATCCTGAGCATATAACGACCAGGTATTTACATCAACCTTACCACCTTCTAAACGACCTTCTGAGACATACATCTCGTTAACAAGTTCTGCTCCGGCAGTAATAGTCTGTTTTTTATTCAGTTTGTTGATCCATCTTATATTTACATCCTGACGTCTCTGCTCATTATTCAACGAAAGATCATTCTTCTTAAATGCTCCTTTCTTATCATCCTGATTATACTTATAGTAGTATTTATAGTCATCAGATGCATAGTCAACCTTTATATTTGACTTTTTAGATATCAGATATTTTGCTCCGATATTATAACTAAGATCTTCAAAATAGTAACCATATTTTTTAACCTCAACCGGTACCATTTTGTCATTTATATAGAATGATCCTCCCGCATATATATTTAGCTTATCAGTTATTCTGAAATCCAGATCCTGACGTATGTTTCTGTTTACATATGCATTCTGAGTTTTAGCATCTGTCTCTGTAAGTTTACCTTTCTTACTAATCTCAAATTTGCTATTCTGCCATCCGTCTGATTGTTTCTGCGAAAATGTGGTTTGTCCGGAAATAAATCTTGTATTAAACTGTATGTTGTTTGTCTGCTGTAATGTGTTATAGTTTGAGTACTGTGTACTGTTTGTTACAGAGAACTTACTAACAGATTTTTTGGTTATGATATTTATTACACCAGCAATAGCATCAGAACCATATAACGATGACGAAGCACCTTTAACCACCTCTATACGCTCTATATTATTAGGATCTATACGTCCTAAGTCGTTAAGACCTCCCATATCGCCATAAACACGACGACCATTAATAAGGATAACAATAAAATCGTTTCCTAAACCATTAAGTTGCATAAAAGATCCCATTGTTCCGGGTGAGAAATCAAATGACGGACTTATAGTTCCCATAAGATTTTCAAAGTCAGGAGCAGCAATACGCTCAACCATTTTTCCTGTTACAAGCTCTGTTGGAACCGGAGCCGTTTTAAGGTGATGAGGTGTTCCTGTACCGGTAACCACAATCTCGCCAAGTGTTCCTTCAGACTCCTCCATGGTTATAGATAAATCGGTTATTGTTTTGTCCAGATTTATATTTTTACGATATCGTTTATAGCCCAGATACGATACACAAAGCTCATAATTACCGGCTTTAATATTTTTTATAATAAACTCTCCGTTATTGTCAGTAGCTGTACCTATTGTTGTACCATTTAAATAGACGCTGGCTCCTATCTGAGGCTGGTTATTGTTATTAATAACTTTACCCGATATACTATACTTCTCTTGTGCCTGTGCTAAACCCATTGTAAAAACAGCAGTAAATAGCAACATTAATATTTTACGCATGATATAATTAAATAAATGTCTGTTCCTTAGAAGTTGTTTAAATTTGTTTTTTGAATTTTTTATCAATGCAAATTGAAGCATAATGAGGCAAATTTCATGCGAATGGTGGTTCCATTTAAATGGAATTTAAAGAAATCAGGCTTCATATTTTCATATAAAAAAACTGAAGGATAAATTCTAAACAGCTTCTTAATCTTTAAATTGAGGAGAGATAAAGTCTCTCCTCAAAAAATATACATATTACCTATAAGCTGATATTATTGTTTTGCTACCTCAAGGTGTTTTAACCAGATAGCGTTAATCTCTTTGTAGTCTCCAAGACCTTTCATTATATCAGTTACAACATAACCTTCAGCCTCAAGACGCTCTCTCCACGATTGCTCATTTGGATCTGTTTCTCCTGTATCTCCGTTCATATCGTTATTTGCATGATCTCCGGCAATAGACATAAGAGGAGTGATTGTAATCTTTGTTGGTTTTGGCGATAAAGCATTAAGTTTTGTAATAATTCCGCCAATTGATGTTTTACCTGCATCAAAGCTTATACCCTCTACTGTACCAACAAAGAAGTTTGGATTAATCTTCTGTAGTTCTGTTTGTAGTTTCAGGTACTGTGCATCTGCTTTATGTGGAGTACCGTGTCCCATAAAACATACAGGTCCCTCTTTTACCTCTGCTGCAAATTTATCGGCTAATACTACAGCAACAGCTTTAAGATCGGCATCTGTATCCAATAGCGGACGACCAATGTTAAAATGTACTCCTTTATATTTCTTCTCAAAGGCTTCCAGTGCTTCAACAGTTTCGTCAAACTCCTCACCCGGAATAACGTGCAACGACTGTACATTAAACTTTGAGTAACCATCTTTTACCATTAGCTCAAGAGCCTCCTCAGGTGTATTATTATCTATTACAACTCCTTTAAGTGAACCTTCGCCATTTCCCTGACGCAATTTGTTAAGAATAATATCTGATGTATATCCCCAACGAATCTCTTCGCCTGCAAATTTTGCTTTTGCCTCAGTATCAATTTTTTTAAATGTTGTCTGAGGATCCGGAAATGATGATCCGAATGTAACAAGTAGAATACCCTCTTTATTTCCTAAAGTAAACTCATCCTTAGGGTCTTCTTTTTTACATGCTGATAATACAAGTCCTGCTGTAGCAAGCACAAGTACACTTTTTTTAATGAACTTCATAGTGAAAATTTTAATTTAAATGTTTAATATTTAGAACTGAATCTATCTCTTTTTTTTGCCAAACTTTACGTTAACTCCTGCAAACAGAGTTATACCCGGATTAAGAGTTCCGTAGTGCGAGCCATATGGGCTGTCATCAACATAATCGAATATATTGTCTACTCCGGCTGTAAGTGTAAGGTCAACTATTTTAACACTCTTTATCTTATGTTTTGTAGTAATTTTCCATAACTGATATGGCTTTGCATATGAGTGTTCCATATCCTCTTCCAGATAAAATCTGTCTGATTTATATACTCCGGATAACGATATATTAAGTTTGTAACCAGTAAAATCTTTTCGCCATGCAGTTTTAAAGGTGGCACTATGTTCTGATACCCCGTTAAGCCTGATATCCTGAGTTACATTTCTGGCATCTACGTAACTATATCCTCCGCTAACCAAAATGTTATTTACAGGATAAAGGCTAAAGTGCCAGTCAAATCCAATGTTTCTTGCCTTATCTATATTGTATCTCTTTTTTGTCTCCTCTATTCCCCTTCGTCTATCGTCATATGATGTGGGTATAATAAGATAAGATATCATATTGTTTATACTGTTCAGATACAGGTTTACTCCGGTACGGAATTTACCTTTTACGTATTCTGTTGACAATGATATATAGTTAGATTTCTGAGGTTTAAGTTCAGTATTACCAAGATAAAGCGTATAGGTACCCATTCTGAAACTCTCATAATAGTAGTACAGCTCTTTTAGTGTTGGCGTTTTATACCCATTAGAATATGTTAATCTGTATGTAAACGCATTTTGTTTGTACATTGCAGTAAACTTTGGTGTAAGTGTAAAGCCAGATCTATCGTGGTAGATAGCTCTCAATCCTCCCACCAGATTAAAACGCTCAGATATTTTATACTCATCTTGCAGATATACGGAGTATGAATATGCCTTTACATCAGGTTCTGTTAAACGATACTGTGCCTGCAAGTACTGTCCTGTTACATCAACTCCAGCTATCAATCTGTTTTTGCTGTTTATATTAAATTCACCTTTTGTAAGTATATTGATATCTGTCTGTTCCGAATTCTTAAATCTGTCGCCAGGATAAAAGGTTTTTCTATCTGTTGGGGTAAATGTTTTATTGTATTTATAAGGAAACTCCATATAGTACAGATATGTACCGTAATCTGCACTAACCTCTATATAGTTTTTGTTTTTTAACTTATATCTTCCTCCTAAAGAGAATGTTCTGTTATTATAATAGTAGTTGTGCATTTGTGCCTTAAACGGAAAATATAACCGCTTCTCATACCATGAGGCATTAGCATTTACACTAATTTTACTGTTAATATCATACTCTATAAACTGGCTTATTGTATAAGCTTTAGTTTTATTTACAGGTCTGTAGTCTGTCTCTACCAGATAAGGCAGGTTATGGTTACTCTTCCATTTATTATTGTATTTAAGAGTATTTAACTGATAACCATCCTTCTTTTTATAGTTAAATGAGGTTTTTGCAGATAGTTTATTTCTGTTAAAGTGTATTGTATTTAATTGCTTAAAATGCCCGTATCCACCAACATAACTACTATTACTTACAGATACATTCTGTTTCTTTCTCTTTGTTATGATATTTATTACACCTGCAATAGCATCAGAGCCATACAGTGTAGAGGATGCTCCCTTAACAATCTCAATCTGTTCTATATCATCAGTATTTATACGGCTAAGATCCGCATATCCTCCAACGCTTCCGGTAAGACGTTTTCCGTTTACAAGGATCAAAACATAGTCTTTACCCAGACCATTAATTTTTATGTTGGACCCCATTGAACTGGAGGTGTAATCTATTGATGATGACAGTGTAGATATCACCTCCTCAACATTTCTACCTGATAACTCCGCAATATCCTTTTTTGTAATTATCTCTGTTTGTACCGGAACATCCTGAATTCTGTGACGAGATCCGGTTCCTGTTACAACAACAGGTAACATATCAACCGTTTCGGGATCTAACTGAATATCAACAATATTTGTCCCGGATTTAATATCTATATCTTTTCTGAAATCTTTATAACCAATATGTGATACAGCCAGAGTATATTTCTTCTTTAATAAATTATTAAACATATAGTTACCTTCTGAGTTACTATATGTAGATATTAAAGCACTATCTAAGTATACATTTGCAAAAGCAACTGTTGCCTTAGTAGTTTTATCTGTTACTCTGCCTTGCAAAATAACCTTTTGTCCAAACACCGACATACAGAGTACCTGTATGAGCAATACCATAAAAAATCTATGCATAAGTAAAATATTACTAACGCATCCTGGAACACCAAATAAAAATATTCAGAATAAACCGAACTTTTACTCACTTCTTTTCCCGGAAGCAATAAATTATAAAAGCCTATGGCAGGTTTCCTGACTTACTCTATTCTCACCCCCTTCCCATTTGTGTTTAAACAAACAGTGGGCTTTAGATTGGTGAGAACTAATATTGTTGTTACACAATATAGAGATTACAGTAGCGGGTACTGTTTCGGATTTTCACCGAATTCCCTCTAATCAGATTATCGTAAATAATCTGATCACCAAAAGCAGCGCAAATGTATAATTATTTTTTTGTAAACGTACACTCTATCTCATCTTTTTATCGATGAGCTTATTTTTTTAGTATATTGAAGCATTATTGTTTACCCAACCAGGAACAGGCTGTAACTATCTGATATTATGACAATATAAACAACACAGACATATCTGTATAATTTGTACTTAATTTTTAATTATGCAACAACTATACATATCTGAATAACACACTTTTGAATATAGTTATTCGCCATTTATATATTCAGATCCATTCCACTTCACAATTTTATCACAATCAAAAACCAGATCATACACGTTATTGGTTTTTGTTTTCAGAACACCAACTCTTTTTGGTGTACCACTAATATCATATGATTTTCCGTTACCAAAAGATATCTTCAGATTAAAAAGGCTACACCATCTCTCCCAATATGAGCAGGTTATTTTATCAGTCTTACCATCTCCATCCAGATCATAGTAGAGGTGTTGTTCCTCGTCACTCTTGCCTATAAAGTCGCTTGATTTTATCTCTTTAACCGCATTAAGCTTATTCTGTTCAACAACGTTCACAAGCTCAAGTTTATATTCTTTAAGGCTGTAGGTCTCCTCTTTATCACTGCACATATCTGTATTACCAACCCCTGCATTAGTAGTCTGTATAATAAACCTGTAATCTTCTCCGGTTTTTATAACCTCTATACCGTCCCAATCATAACCAACGCTTTTTGTTCTTCTGAACTTTTCTCCGTCAAAACAGAATAGCATATAACTATCTCCTGCTCCGTTACCTCCACAAGCGTTAATTACTCTTATTAATGCATCTTTATATCCATCGTTATTAAAGTCTGTTACCTGCTCTATTCCCATACATATCTCTTCATCTGCATTTATCAGGATATACTCTTTACCATCTGCTGTTGCTCTCAATCCTTGCGGTTCATAAGGCTTTTCATTTATCAGGTGATACTGTATTGAGCTTTGTGCAATGCACGATGATATACAGAATATTGGTATAAGTACTATTAAAAGGTTTTTCATTGATATAAAATTCAAATAGTTTCTGATTATTGTTGCTTCTTCCATACAATCTCCTGATATGGATTATCTATATCAATCAGCTTAAACATTGCTGATGATGAATCAGTAATAACAAAGCTCTTTACATACTCATTGTTATCGGTTATGGTTAATATTCTACCATTTATCTCATAATTCAGATTTCTTTTTCCTGAAATAACTACGTGAGCTGATATAAAATTAAGCATCTCCGTTTCTGCATCATGCGTATCCCATATACCCAGGATATAGCTACGGTCTTTTGAGTCCAGCTGTTTAATTAGCTCCGAATTCTGTTCTGCAAGATAATCTGCTCTATAATTTGTATAAATTGAACCTCCGGCAATAATAGCCACAAAAACTGCAATAATAGCATAGCCCCTTATACCAAACTTTCTTGTGGTTATATCCTGACTATCATTACCTATTTTCTCTCTAAACAAGGGTAAACTACTCTTGGGGATAACATATGTTTCAGTCCATCTATCGTGCCAACCCCAACTTACTGTACCTAAACAGCTTAATGGTTCAAAAGGAACAAGTCTTGCAAATGATCTTAAAACCACCGCTTTAAACCCAGGTTTATCACCATGTTTATCTGTAACTATTGTAGATGATATTAATTTACCCGGAGTACGCTGATAGTAATACTCAAAGAAGATATAGTAAACCGGATATAATATAAATGCCAGAAGCTGGTTTACCTGTACAAAAGGGATAAAGTTTATAAGAAGAATAAAGAGTTGAATAATAAATTCATCAATCAGAAAGTGTACAAAACGTATTCCCGGAGAAACGGTATTTACAGGTATCCCGAGCATATCTTCTATATCAACTGTTTCAGATTGTATCTTCTCATTTATATCTTCTTCTATTTTTTCAGATTCTTCAGATAATATCCCTCTGCGTTCAAGTTCCCATATTGCAGCTAATACAGCCTCTTCATGAAACTGATCTTTATTATCTATATAGTACTGAACCTCTGAATCTGATTTATCTGTTAGTTTAGGTGAAAAGGAGTTCTCTTTAATCATTATTTTGTTAGCTTATTTTAGGCGCCAAATATAAGTAATTTTAAGCTCTTGGTAGCTGTAGATAGTGTTTATTAAGGGTTACTAAGGTATCAATATTCACTTTAATTGTTTCTCTTACCTCTGTTTTTCATTTCTGATTCTGCTAGTTTTCTAACAGCAACAGGCAAATGCTTTCTGCCTGTAATAATATCCTTTAGCTCTCTATCTGATTTGTTCTTAATAATTGTTTCCCAGTCATAATTTCCGGTATAATCAGTACCATATTTTAACGTACGCCTGAACACAGATCTGTGTTCCAATAAAGTAATAAAAAAAGAGACACTACTGACTATCAGCATAAGCAAAGGTAAAAATGCAATAATTATATAACTCTCAGAATCAAGAATAATTAATAAAGCAGATATAATAATAGTATGGGCTAATACTAACGACGTAATAAGTCTTGTAAAATCAATAGAGTACACCACTACTCTTTTTTTCAGAACCTTATCATCACATATTATAACTTTCGCCTCCTTTACATTGCTCCATATATTATTAGTTCTACGTGATAAGAATCGAAAAAAATCATTCCTAACAATCAACTCATTATCTGATTTAATAATGATATGATCACAATATGTTTCTGTAAGATTCTCTTTAAAGTTCTCTAACACTTTTTTGTTTGAAAGCTCCTCTGTTTCTCCCTTAAACGATATCTTAAATATACTTCTCAACTTTATTATCTGTTTTACAGCGTAAATATAGGAAGAGAAGTTTACAGTTTGTTATCTTATATTAATACAATTGCGTTATAAATACATTAACACGCTCAAAGAAAAATAACCCACCCGAACTAAAATAGCTCTGAGCAGGTTACATGTGATACGATAGCGGAATTTAATATTTCAACCTATAGTGATTCTGTATTTAAAAATTCAATAATATTGTTTAATGGAGCTCCCTCCTGCATAATATCGTGTCCAAACCCTTTAAGGTGTACCAGCCTTGAATCCGGAAGTTTTTTATGATAGTTATTTACCGCTTCAACAGAGATGTAATCACACTCACCGCGAAGTATCAATACAGGTGTCTCTATTTTGGTTAGGTCTTCCTGATTTGTATAGTTCCTCATAGATTCTGTAGTAAATATATTTACTATCAGATTCATATTAATATATTTCATATAGGGATGAACCTCTTTTGGAGTTTTACCAATACAGTAACAACCTCTGGCAAATCTATCTAAATCAAGATTATCTTCTACATACTTTTTGGCCTGTTGTTGGCTAAAGATATCCTCAACAACAGAGGGTGTTGCTCCTAATGAGTTTAAAACCATAGCACAAACAAGACGAATTGGCATACTTTTAAGAGCTGGTTTACCCGGAGTACCATCCTGCAAATCGGTTATATTTGGAGCTAATAATATCTCCTTATTTCCATAACCACCCGGAGCCATTAGTATAGCGGCATCAACATTCTTATCATATTTAGTCATATATGCAGCAGCCAATACTCCACCAAAACTATGCCCTATAATTGTAATTTTCGGTACTCCAATTGTCTCTCTTATCGCCTCAATATCTTCAATTGAACGTATCATTCCATACTCCTTTGCTGGAATATTATCAGAGTATCCTACACCAGCCTGATCAAATGTATATACTGTATATCCACTTTCTGCCAACAGCTTTGCCAGATTAAATCCGAATGCTGTACTTGCTCCCGGGCCTCCATGCATATACAGAATTGGCGCCTTGCCATTATCTGTTTCAGGCAGATACTTAACATAACCAAGTCTGGAACCTGTTGATAGTTTCCAGTACTCAATAACCTTACCTTCAGGAGCAGGTTTTGGAGTCGGGTTTTCATCAAGTCTTTCTGCAAATAAAATAACTAACAAAAGGGTTACTATTGACATCCCGGTAATAACCGGATTTTTTACCTTTTTGTAGAATATATAGATTGTACCCCAGATAATAGCAGATATAGAGACTCCGCAAATAACAGACAGAGCAAATGATTCCAGCCCTCTGGTGAATAATATAATTGCTATCACAGTCAATAACAGAGTAAACAGAGGAACAGTTATCCATCTTAATACTGCCAGAACAATCTTCATTACATTTTTTGTCTTTCCCATAATATCATATTAGTTAATTAATAACCTATTACACTTTACAAAGTGTTAATGACAAAAATATTAATAGGAGAAAGCAACTGGTAGTCTAAAAATGTCAACTTAATATATATTCCAATATGTTATATTTACAAACAAGCCATTATCAGCTTATAACAGGTATTCTATCTTCAAAAACCTTTAGCTACAGATTATTTAATATACACCTTAAAATCATCATCAGGATAAAAGCTATCTATTTGCCAATGATATACACTATTCCTGAATAAATCAGGTTTTAATGAAAGACTATCAACATTTACAGATGTATTTACTGTTAACGAGTAGTTGGCATTTATTAATGGATTACCCCATGTTTTAGTTGATTTTAACACATATATATTCTCTGTTACAGTTTTTTGAGAATATGCAATATTTACCATTACAGTATCTTTGGGTAAAACAGATATCTTAAAAACTATAGCATTATCTTTCCTGCTAAAACCAATACACTCTGAGTATGTAAGGTTATATATGCGTTTAACATTTATAGAGTCTGTGTTTTTAGCAAAAGGGAACATAATAGTTTGAGTAATAAATTTTGACGAATTATTAAAGAAGCTGTAGATACCATTAACAGAGAATCTTTTATTATCAATATTAAAATCAATACTTTCTTTAACAAACTCTAATCTATCCTGCCCAAATATATTTATAGGAATTATTAAAAAGAGTACTAGTACCAGTTTATTCATTTACAACAATTTTATTCAACGATATAATATTTGATGATAGTATTATCTTTACAATATAGAACCCGGCATCTGCCGGAGCAGTCAATGAACTATGGTGTTCTTTAACTCTTCTTTTTGCGATAATTGCACCTCTTAAATCTACTATTTCAATCCAGATATCAGAGGTTATTATTGGCAAATCTATATCTACATATAATTCCTGATTTATCTTAACCGGATTAGGATATACAGATATTGCAGAATCCTCAATATCCTGATTATTAACCTCTGTAGATAATTCTTCAGCTAAATATATATCTAACTCAATAATAGAATCAGGCTCCATTACATAATTAACTCTATTTACCAATGCAGAACTGGTTGATTTTAATATAGTTTTATACTTAACTCGCCAGTATGATGATGGTCTTGCAAAGACCCGTGTTGAGTATTCTCCATTCTCAGATGTGTTAAAAAAGTTATCTAATCCCAGTGTTCTGTTCTTAACAGGTTCATCATTTTCATTGTAAACAACACCTTTAACTGTACCACACATTCCTGTTGTATCATTAGCATATCCAATTGTAGGCGATTTATCTTTAACAAAACTATAATATTTACTAATAGATTGCCCCTTTCTGGGATAACCAATACTGGCTCCTGCTAACTTCCCGAATATCAAAATATCGTCTATAGGTCCCATTGCATATGTAGTAACCTTAATTGTATCAGCAAATCTGTTTATATTAAATTCCCTATCAAGGCTATCTGGTGTAATAACCAACAGACCCGATTTCTCTTTAAATTTATATCGGGGTAGTTTTATTAAATCCGTCATTGAACTAATATATATACTATCAATAGCAGGCGACTTGTCATAAAACCGATAATACAACTCCAGTTTCCATTTACCATATTCATCAAAATAGAGTTCAGAAATCTCAACACTTGGCATTGCAATAGGGTTTGCATATAAACGCAATGCTCCTGAAAAAATCAGGATTAAAACACATATTTTTCTCATAGTTTTATTTTTAAGGGTAATATTTAGCACGTGTAATTTAATCATCATCATATACATAAATTACCCGCTAAAGATTCAAGTTTATCATAAGAGGTAGTTTTATCAAACTGTCCGAAAGCAGTTACAAAAAATAAGATAGATAAAAACAGGGTTGTAGATATTTTTCTATACATATTCAGTTTTATGGTTCAAGGATTTATTTTTAACCCGTTTATATGATTAAAAAACAGAAAAGCCCAATATCAAAATCAGGCTTATAATTTATGTAATTCTTGAATAATACAATAAATTACTCATGCAAGTATATTAACCCATATCTGGCAACATTATATCCTTCATAAAATTCTTTAACAATAATCTCAACCTTATACAGAGCTGTTACAGATGGCTTATATGTTAAAAGAGCATGTGGTTCGGTAGAGTCATCCTCTGCAACCATTTTCCACTTATCAAGCAATTTATCGTACTCATACAACTTTATATTCAAATCTTTAACGCCATTATCGGCAAATGCCATAATAGAGTACTCCCAATCTGAAGTAAGATTTCTGAACGACTCTTTAGATGAGAATACAAGGTCATACTCTATTCTTACAATCTCAAGTCCTTGATTATCGAATTTGTCTACAAGTTGAGCTCCGGCTTTGTATAGTGGATAACTTTTTGTTCCGTTAATACATTGAGCACTGATATTTACAGAAAACAGTAGTGATACAACTACGAGTGTTAAGATTTTTGATTTCATAACTTATTTTTTAGATGTTATTATCATTTAACAGGTTGAAATTGTGACTGTACTTTAAAATTACCCAACAATATAGAAACAATATTACATATAACAATGTTTAGTTTTCTTCAATTATAGTATTCTTGTAAGAAAACTACATACAGACAACATATATAATTGAGTATAAAGACACATAAAAAAACAATAAGTGATACAGTATCTATTTGTAACACTCATTGTTTTACACAGATATATGTATATTTTTATTTCTTCTTTAATATCTTATCAAGCACTATATCTTTATCCAGTTTTTTTGTACAGAAAAACCAGTCTTTACAATCAATATCGCCATCCTCCATTCTCTCTTTTGCCGTACCGCAAGATCCTGCCGGACCAATTATTACATCATCACCAGGTCGCCAATCAGCAGGTGTTGCTATACCAAACTCATCAGCTGTTTGCAAGGCAATAAGTACACGATATAACTCGTCAAAATTTCTTCCCAAGCTAAGCGGATAGTATATTATTGTACGAATAATACCTCTTGGATCTACAAAAAATACTGCCCTAACGGCTTTTGTTGAGTCCTCATTTGGTTGTATCATTCCATATTTTTTAGCAACATCCATTTTAATATCCTCAATTAAAGGAAATGTTACCTCAATATCTTTCATCCCTTTGTACTCTATCTTCTCTTTAATTGTACGCAGCCATGCAATATGACTGTACAAACCATCAATAGATAAACCTATGAGTTCACAATTTGCATCATTAAACTGTTTCTCTAAATGTGCAAATGTCATAAACTCAGATGTGCATACAGGCGTAAAATCGGCAGGATGACTAAAAAGTATAGCCCATTTGCCAATGTAATCAGAAGGAAAGTTTATCTCTCCCTGTGTTGTAACTGCTCTAAATTCCGGTGCAGGATCGCCTATTCTGGGCATACTCATTACTTGATCTTGATTTTCCATTTTATCAATTTTAAAATTTATAAAAAACCATTCGCCTGCACTGCAACTTTACCTCAATTATATATTCCGGGGTGTTGTTTTATATTGTATTCAGTACTATCTGTCAAACACTGTTGTAGGATATCAATAAAGGTAATAAAACAGTAATATTGTTATATATCAGATGTTTAGTTTTAAACAAAAAAAACAATTCGTTGACTTAAAAATAAGATACTCCACCTAAACTAAATTTTGGCAGAGTATCATATTATATATGTAATTAGCAATTATGACAGAAACTGTTTCATTGCGTTAAAAAAGAACTCCTCTCCTTTCTCTTTACGCATACCAACCAATTTATTTGCGGTTTCACCAACAATGTAGCGTAGTTGTGGTTTTCCGTCAGTTACGGCACTATATATGGCTTCTCCAAGCTGTTCAGGCATCATACTACCCGATGCAGCAGCCGATTTGTTTTTATTAAACGTAGCCAACTTATCGTTATAGTCTGTAAGACCATCTTTTTTAGTTACATCTAAAGATGTACCATAAAATTGTGTTGTAACAGGTCCCGGCTCTATTAATTTAACCTGAATACCTAACGATTCCAATTCATATGTTAACGACTCTGAGAAGCCCTCAATAGCCCATTTACTTGCATGGTACAGACTATTAAATGGTAATGTAACCAATCCGCTAAGCGATGATATATTCACAAACATTCCGTCTCTGTTTGCTCTGAAATGAGGTAGAAACGCCCGTGTAACATTCATCAATCCAAATACATTTACATCAAATTGTCGCTGAATCTGTTCTGTAGATGCCGCCTCAAATGCTCCCAACAAATCGTAACCCGCATTATTCACTACAACATCTATTTTTCCAAAATCATTAACTATCTGCTCTGTTGCTCTGCTCACAGAGTCCTCATTTGTAACATCAAGCGAATATAGTACTACATTCTCTAACTGGTTTAACTCTGTCTCTCTCTCCGGGTTTCGCATTGTGGCTGCTACTCTCCAACCATTTGCAGCAAAATGTTTAACTGTTGCTTTTCCAATACCCGAACTGGTTCCTGTTATTACAATTGTCTTCATCTTTCTAAAATTTATATTATTATATGTCTGTTATTTATCTATGCTTGTATAATCTCTGCTATAGGTTTTCTTATTCCCTCATACTGTTCAAACGCTTCGCCATTAAGCAGATAAGCATTTTTAGGGCATACATGCATACAACGGGCACATGCAACACATTGTGTCAAAAACTCTATCTTGCCATCTGTAAGCTTTATATTTCCGTTTGAACATTTTTTAACGCACACACCACAGCCTGTACACTTATCATGATCTACCTTCATCATTAGCTTTGCAAGTCTGGACAACATTGTTGCTTTATTAATTTTAGCATATAGATATTTCATGGTTTTTCTGTATTCAGATCTCTTATCAATTATTACATTACCTGTAATAAAAGCATCTATAATCTGCTTAACCAATTGGTTTATATCTTCTAAAGCTGCATTAAATCTCTCATTATTAAACTTAGGATGCTCTTTCCTGAACATATAGAAATTATTAGGAGCCTGAAAAGCTCTTGCACCCATAACTTTGAATCCTCGTTTTTGCACAAAATCTCTTATGGTAAGATGCCCGTATGCAATACCCCAACTATGTGTAACATATGTAATAAAACTTGCTTTTGGGTTATCTTTTTTAGATATATATCTGCGTATAAATTCATTAAGATTAAATGTAGATACTGCATTCTGTGTTGGCGTACCTGCAATAAACAGATCATAATTTTTAAGAGCATTATCACTTTTTGTAATATCTACCATATCAACCTGATAGTTGAGATCCTCAAGATATGTTTTAAATAGTTCTCCTACTCTGTATGTGTTTCCTGTTCCTGAAAAGTATACTACTGCTGCTTTCATTTTTATATTCCTCTATTATTTTATCAGACAGAACTCACATAATTCAATAATTATCATGCTTGTTTTGCCATATTTAATATGATTGTTTAAAACGTTACTCTCTGCTGTTTCGCTAATTAGCAAGCTTTCTTTGGTACAATTTGTAGATCTTACCATAATCTGATTTGTTAAAAAGACACTCCTTAATACAAACCGAACAGCCAAAAGAGTTTGCAAACGATTTAGCGCATTTTGGTAACTCTATATACTCCTGATTTTCTTTTGCTTTATCTAATCCTACTATGGCATTTGCGGGACAACGTTTAGCACAAATCTGACAGCCTCTGCAGAACTCCTTTATCCATTTGTGTGGGTTATCAGCTTTTACCGGAAGATTTTCTATGCTTGTATATATAGCGGTAATTCGTTGTCTGGGGCCAACCTTTGGAGATATAAGTAACCCATGATTTCCAATGGCTCCCATATTAGCTTTTTCGGCAAGATGTTTATAATCAACATCGCCTCCAAGTGCTGCACCGGCTTGTGCATTAAAACCTCTTTTACGCAGATATTCAGCAATTTTATTTGATATTTGCCCAAGCTTATTGTATGTAAAATGTACCTCGTGTCCGGTCTCGCGCGATGGTGCTAATGCTATCTGCTCATAATCCATCTCCATTGTAATTACAATGGCATTTTTGTGTAAGATTGCACGGTTCTTAAATATCAGCTTAGGATCTACCTCTGTAAAGCCAATATCATTTACTCCTAACGATTTTGAGTAGCTTACAAGTTTCTCTAACTCTTCAATTGATATTTCTGTAAGTGGTTCTGCCGGATTATCAGAAATATCTTCATAACCCTTCTTCACAAGCTTAGCTGTATCTATCATCAACTCAAAGGTTTCAGGATAGAACTTTGGAGGACCATCTCCGTAGCGTTTTGCCAAATCAGCAATGTTATGAGATATTTTTGAATCAGTTGTTGATTTTACCAGTAAAGCATCACTCTTTACATAGTTCTCAACACTTATATCAAGTTTTATCTGTTTCTCTATATGTTCTGTTCGCTCCATATTCCCTGTTGGCTAATAAATAATTAGTAATAATTTTCATTAGCAAAATAAGCGGGTAATTACGAGCTCAGAAATAACAAAAGTTAATTTCGACTTTTCTTACATTTTTTTTGCAACCCGTGCTTTTATTCTGGATAGAGATACTGTGGTGATTCCTAAATAAGAGGCAAGATACTTCTGTGGTACGCGCTGAAGCAGATCAGGATGTTTATCTCTGAATTGTATAAATCGCTCCTCAGGAGATAGTACTGTAAAGAAATGGAGCCTCTCAACAGCGTCGGCAAAAAGGTTTCTGACTCCCTGTTTCTCTAATAGTCGTAATGTTGACTCTGATTTTATAACCTTCTGAAATATGTTACTATTTACAACCAAAACATCAGACTCTTCAATAGCCTCTATAGTAACCTCTGATGGTAAATTATGCAGAATTGAGTTAAATGATGCTATTCTCATTTTAGACTTTGCAATAAATACTGTACGCTCCTCTCCTGATGATGTAATTACATATGACCTTAGCAGTCCTTTAAGGATAAGATGCATATTTGCATTAACCTCTCCCTGATTAGCTAGTTTATCACCAACTTTTAACGTAGTAATTTTTGATATTGCCAGTAGTTCATCAATATCTTCAGCTTCTAAAAAAGGGAAAAGATTATGTATCTCTTGTTTGTAATTACTCATATGTGCATTATCTATTTAGATATTAAAGGTAGATAAATCTTTGTTAATCTCCAGTCATATTAGAAACTGTTTAATTTGTTCTTTATTTACCAGATGGAACTTGCATTTATAATCATTCTCATGCTTCGTTTCATATATAAAACTGAGGGATAAATTTAAACAGTTTCTTAACTTTTATCCAGACTCATAACAGCTCTGCTCTATTATGCATCCCCTATAATTTTTTGCAACTTATCATATATTAACCCTTTATTATTAATATTTTTTGCCATTTTAAGCTTCTCTGCAGCACTTTTAAAATCTCCATTATATATAAAATATACAGCAAATTGCAACAACAGATTATATGCATCATTATCATTTCTAACATACCTTCCTGCACTCTCTCCATAGTATTCGGTAAGCATATCTGATCCTTTTACAAAGTTTAAGTGAGATAAAAGCCTTAAGGCATTAAAATTATTTGGATCAATATCTCTTACCTTTTTGCAATACTCTTCTGCCTTTCTCAGATTACCATTTCTGAAATAGTGAATAGCCAAAAGTGAAAATTCATCTGCAGTATCCTCTAAATCAATTTCAGAATATATCTTTGAGTAGAGTATCTTTCTAATTTCAACAGTATCTTTTCTCTGATAATTTACTGCTAAAATAGCCTTATAACATTCATCTCTATTAAAATCATCACTCTCTTTTTTGTCTGGAAAAACATCTATAGCCTTTTTATAATAAGTCATAGATTTATCCCATTCTTCAATCATAAAATATGAAATACCCAAGCATTTATTTAAAGTATATTCATTCATTACTCCTTTCTTTTGCATTTTAAGTAACTCCGAAATCAAACTATCTATTCTCTTTTTTTCTGTATTAGTGTAATTTATAATAATTCTATTATCACTATCAGTATCAAAAAGAGGTATTTTACAAAATAGTCCAAACAATTCTGCCATGATTCTGCAATTCTCTATCTCTAAATTTCCTTTATATTCTCTCAAATAGCTGTCAAGCAATGTATAGTCAATAATCTCATTATAATCCTTATTTATATACTCACTTTTATAATCATACTCCGGGTTATCTAATCTCTGTTTAACAATATCACTCATGCCAACAAGCGCCTCTATCACTGATAGATAAACATATGCAATTGAAGCTCTTATCTGATTTTTTGTAAATAATTTCTTTATCACCTCTTTTGATTTAAGCAAATCTCCTCTTGACAACAATAACATTGGATAAAAATGCAATGATATAGAGTCGTTAGGATTTATAGATATAGCCCGATCAAAATCGTCAAATGCACTTGAATCTCCCAAATTAGATTTTAGAATGCCTCTATATGAATAAAAAAAGGAGCTATCATTATCGCAATATTTAACATCCAAATTTCTTAATGATCTTGAATAATACTCATTTGCTAACGGAATATTATTCTTTTTGGAATAATATGTACCAATATTACACAAAAGAATAGGATTTAAAGTATCCTCTTTGCTCTTACTCATTAGTTCCGATAAGTAAAATCTATCAAACCTCTTACTATCAGGTATTTTACTAAATGAACTCTGAATATCCTTAACAGTAATATTAAACGACATTTCAACATCATAATTGAACAGATCTGTAACTAACCCAAGCAGATTTTTTTTCTCAATATCAGTTAACTCAATGGAGTTTACATTATTTTGTCCACAAACCAACAACGGCATTACAACAATCAATCCTAATAGTATTTTTTTCATATGTCTAAATTTGTCTTTAAGAGGTCATATGGAACTCCGCATTATAATAATCCTCGTGTGTGTGAAAATTCTTTCTCATGCTTCGTTTCATATATCTAAATTTGTTTCTTATGGTTACGTAGAATTAACATGATCCAGTAATCATGCTAAGTTTCATAAATGCTAGTTAATATAATATTTACATATAAAAATGCATATAATTAGACATATATACAAAACTCTTACAATCATATTTTTATTTTGTGTAATCCAACACAAAGGATAATACAATTGGTACAAGTACAAAAAAGAGTTTAAGGATATATGAATCTATATCGTTAAACTCTTCGGTAAAATATTGTGTCTTTTGTTACTTATAAAACAACTTCATCTAATACCTTATTTATAACTTTTCCCTTTATATCATGCTCTATAGTACCCTCTATTACACGGTTCTCTAATACAGCCTGCATAATATCACGTATAAATCCTATCAGGTTTTCATCATAAACAGCATCTATATCAACCCATGTTAATTCACCTTCAGGGCAATCAATCAGGTTACCACTATAGTTATCGGTGCTATATACCGATAGAATCCAAGAACTATCGTATCCGTTAAGCAGTGTCTTTATTACACCGTGTAATTTCAGATCAGTAACATCAAAACCTGTCTCCTCCTTAACCTCACGAATACACGACGCTTTAATATCCTCATTAAAATGTGTTTTACCACCAACACCTGTTACCATATTTTGCATTGGTTCAAATGCCCGTTTAAGTAACAAGATCTTATTATTATCCTTGTTAAAGATAAAACATACCGTACCTACTGTAATTTTCATACTAATTCACTTATTTGTCAGATGTAACAACTATTATAATCATTTATCTGTAATAATCATTTTTTTTGCCAGATAGAACTTGCATTAAGATTGTCTTTGTATACCAGCAAAGTCTTTCTTATGCGCGTTTCTCGTGTGTGCGAATAACTATTCTCATGCCTCGTTTCAACAGATCGTCAACTCTGGTTATACACTGTGTTAAATGCTCATTAAAATATTAAAGCTTTAACCTTATTAACCAACAGTGTAAACTCTGTAAATCCATCACGATCTATAAAGTGTTTCCCACCATCCAATAGTATAAATGGTGCATCTAATCTCTCTGCCATCTCTTTAGAGTATTCATACGGTACAATATCATCGTCAACAGCAGATATGGCAACAATATCAGAGGTAATACTCTTTATATAGTTATAGTCAATTACAGGCTTTACAAATTCTGCTAATTCAGAGATAGGTGTGTTTTCTGTAAAACCGGATATAAGAAAAACAGCCTTAACTGATTCAGTTCTTTTCTCATTAAGATAGTTCAACAGAGTAACACATCCTAAACTATGGCCTATGAGTATTGTATTCTCATCAGGTTCACCTATAGAGCTCTCTATATGTTTCAACCACTCATTGCATTGAGGTTTACAAGAGTCAGGCATGTCTGGTATTATTACATCAATGTTATCACTCTTGAGTTCATCTTTAAAATGAGGAAACCAATTTGCCTGCGACGATGCTGTATATCCGTGTATAACAACCACCCGATGCTTCATATGTTTATAATTGTTTTATAGTTACCAAATGGAACTCGCACAATTTAGTCTCTCATGTAAGAAAAAGACTGTCATTCATGCTTCGTTTCATCTGTAATAATATTAGTATTAAGATCTGCTAAAAATAGTTTTTTATACCTATTAATAATAGTTCGAACACAATATTAACAAGATGTTATTGGTAGTTTAAAATTCATAGTTCAGGTTATATATACAACATTTACCGATTTTCTATACGGTATATATACAACCCCTTTTCTGTACATTTCTCTGCAACTGATCTTTTTATCCCAGAAGGCGTTAACCACAAACCATGCTGTGTCACTCTTTTATTATCAGGCAGATAAAAACATTCCAACTTATCTGTAAAAAACGTAATACTATCTAAAGGATTATTATTAAAAGCTCCGTTTGAAATAATCCTGACAGAGGCAGGTATCTCAACATATGTAATATTGTTGTTCTGAAAAGCACTATGATTTATTACTTCAAGATTACAGTTATCTGCAAATATCAGCTTTCTGATATTGTTATTGATGAATGCGCCATATTTTATCTGCTCTACTCCTGCTGGAATATAGATACTATCTAATATATTATGTGCAAATGAGACGTATGAAATTATCTTTAAACTATCAGGCATTTGCAAACTTCTTATCCTGTTGTTTGAAAATGCACCTGGTTTTATCTCTTTAATGGCAGACTGTTTTGCAAAACCAATACTATCTAATTTGTTGTTATAAAAAACTCCGGTTTCAACAACACTTAGCTTAGTTGGTAGTTCAACGTGTCTAAGTTTATTATCTGCAAATGTATAAGGAGCTATAAACTCAATTGAATCAGATAGTGTCAGACTGCAAATATTTTTACGCTGAAACACACCTGATGAATTTTTATCATTCTCTCCTATTCCAATAATCTTAATTCCGTTTATTCTTACAGGGATATTTAATATCCCTTTTTCAGGTTTTCCTTTGTACCCAACAATTACGCCTTTATGTATAACCCATGGAGACATATCTGGTAACCAATCATTTATACATGGTTGACGTTTTATATAACTTGCAGAGTGCACAATATGTTCCGCTTTGTTAAATATACTGGTACCATTTTGCTCTATAAACCAGTCTCTGTCATAATTAATAAGAATAGTTTCCAACATTCTGGTAAACTCTATAAAAGAGCCATCAATATATCTCTTCAACCAGAATCCGATAATAATATGGTAGTTTCTGGTTGCTGATTTGTTATATCTCCTATACTCTTCTGGCAGAGGATAATTCGATTTAATATAATCAATATCAGCAATATTACTGCAATAAACAGAGGTTATATATTCAACTGCTAAATTATCTATATTATTCTCTATAAGAGATTGTAAACAGCAATACGATAATCGTACAATATCTCTGAAGGTTCTGTTGTAGATATCATTGTAAGAAAGCCCTTTTAACACAGTACTATACGATGGTAACATATTGTTTCTGATCCACTTTACCGATTCAGGTAAGTATGTATCAAAAGGAAGCGTATAACAATCCCACAACTCATAAAGATAACCTCCGGACAAATCTGCGAAACCCCATCTTTTGCTCTCCTTTGGAACGCCTTGTTTTGCAGAGATAAAGTAATGTATATACTCTCCAATATCTATATTAGTTATTGTATCTGAATAGATACTTAATCTGTCTGCAAACTCTGAATCAGATATACTATCGATGTTGTTATTGCAATACAATCTGTTTAATACTACTCTGTAAAAAGATGATATCTGCTTATTGGTATATTTTTTATATGGCTCCCAATCCTCAATAAAAACCGGATCAGATAATTTATCATTTATAGTATCACTATTAAGACTACAGAATGGCTTATTACAACAATTAGCAGCAAAGGTTACTCTGCTGCCAACTGTTATACATAATAGCATACCACATACTATTATAATATTCCTTATTATCATCTGTTTATAATTGCTTTTCATTTGCCAGATGGAACTCCGCATTATAATCATCTCCGTGTGTGTGAATGACCATTCTCATGCTTCGTTTCATCTAACTACCTCTATCTTCTCCGGATCGTCAACACCATTATATCTTAACAAACAGTTTCTGAAGGTACCGTAACTACCAATAAAATATACGTAACCATTGTATAAAAAACTACCGGAATATATATTTACTCCAACTGGGCTCCCTTCTATCCCAACGTTTTTAATAACGTCATTTTTTATATCGTACAACTGAAGTATATTATATGATTTACTATCATGACTAATCTCTCTTTTTATCAGAAGATTTCCGTTTATATCTGTAAGAACATCTTTTGTATCAAGATTATGCTTATTAAATTTATCTGTTATATTTCCATACTCTTCAAAGTTTTTGTAATATAACGTCTGCTTTTTCCCATTATCCGATTCCAGATTAAAGTATATTGTTCCGTTTACAGAGTTAATATTTACAGGGTTAACACCTCGCATATACACCGGCAGATTTCTACAATCTATAATTGTTGTTAACGACTCTTGTATAAAGTAATCTCTTATAGCATTTTGTACCTGTCTGCCATTCTTTAGTTTTACTCTCTGTGTCTCTATAAACAGACCTTTATCTATATTAACAGTATGTATTATCCTCAGGGTATCAGGAAATTTGAATCGCCTTAACAGTTCTTTTTTGTATAGCTGATATACAATCTTCTCCGTAAACATCTGTACCATTGTATCAATAACGGCTATATCATACAGTGCCGGAAAATCAATCTCATACTCAAACCTGTTTTTAAATGCTCCGTTGGAATCAAGTAAAAACAGTCCTTCGGTACCATTATCAGATACTCCTTCCATAACCAGATTGTCTCCCCATGGTTTAATACTCTGAACAGATGTAACACCATCTATAGGTTTTATATTTCCACTTGGGCTATACTGCAAAAGACGATTTGATGCCTTACCAGTATTATATGTAAAATATAATCTGTTATGCATACTAACCAACTCTTTAACACCTCTTGAATAGTATGCTCCTTGTTCGGCATACTTAGCAATTTTCAATTCAGATTTTGCCTTCTTCTCTATACCAGAATAGCTCTTTTGACCCAGCAAATGTTTCACTTTACTTTTTTTATCAATACTCCATAACTGACTTGCTGAGCCATCAACTTTCATAGAGAAGTACTGTTTTTTGTTGCACAATGCAGATTGTTCAAGGTCAAAATTATAGTCTTTAATCTCAGGGTTATCTTTTAAATGCCATATTATTTCAGCTGCACAATATGCTTCCACACTACTATTTCCGTTAACAGAATTATTATAGTTATACACTGTAGGCGCATCATTATTATTTATTTTCTGCAACAGATCGTAATCATACTTTATGTAATAGTTATTCACAAACCATTTACCATCTCTTCTTATTAACGACATGTCAATCTCACATATCATCTTCTTAAAACACATTGAGAAGTTATACTCTACACTGTTTTTATCACCAAAGTACATCTTACCAGACATATAATAACCAACATAATCGCCTGATTTATTAAAAATATCTATAAACTCAGAGTCTGTTTCAGGTGTTTTAAATTCAGTGTATTTATTAAATTCCGATATTGCTTTTTCAGGATTGTTGTTCTCTAAAGCATTAAAAAACGATGCTGTAATAACAGAAATACTATCTGCTCCAACAGGAACACTCTTTTTGTTCTGCTCTTCTATTAACTTTTGCTTTTGCTCTGCCAGTTCTCTCTTTTTTTTCTCTTCCTGAACTCTTTTATGTTTTATATTATCAAATGCTGCTTTATCATACTCTAAACTATAGTCATTAACTAACCAGCTACTGTTTTGCTTTACATACTGTATGTTAAGTTTACAGTCCATTTGCTGAAACTTTACATTGAATGAACTATTAGTTAATGTATCGTTAACTAAGTTATTTGATATTGTTTTATATGATATATAATCTCCTACTTCATCAGAAAACTTTGTCAGATCAAATCCCAAATTATTATAACTACACTCTCTGTATTTTTTCAGTACAAATTCTGCACCATTTGCATCATTATTTTTAAGCTCTTTAAAAAACTCATCTGTTATTACATCAGGTTTATTTGCACCTATCTGAATATTAGAGTTAAACCTGTATATACCAGCAAATTCAGTATTAATCTCTTCAGAAGAGATATATGATTTAATTGTAGTTGCTTTATACGTCTCGCCTGCATATATGAATTTAATCTTTACATTGAATTTCTTTCCGTCTATACTAAACACCAATCGCCCGTTATATATATCTCCCTCCGGAGCCTTTACACAATAGTAACCTACAAGTTTCATTTTATTCCAGTCAACTCTATGCTCACTCTGAAGATCACTTTTAGATTGCAGCATAGTATTATAAAACCCGTGAGCATCATTTGCAACACCAGTAAGGTATTTACGCACCTTATAAATAGGTATATCTTTACTCTTTATTACATTATCGTTGTTTAATATATACTCTATATCATCAATAGATACAAACATATGTGAATACTCTTCTGCATTGGTATTATCAACATTCTTTATTGTATTAAAGATATATAATACAGCCTTTTCCATTTTTTCATTACCACATGCATACGGACTGTTTACACTAAATAGCAGTACTATTATCAGCACAAAATTTCGCATTTTTATATAATTACTTTCCACTGTTTAATTTTTACATTTCATTCTTAAAAAAGATCCTTTGCCTTATCTAGCAAATCTTCACCTTTATCTTTTATGTCATCTGTAACTTGTTCTAATGTTTCATTACCAGACAGTCTATCAATCTGATTATTTATTCTCTCGATTGATTTAAGCATAACCAAAATCTCATTAGCATCAGGTATATCATTCTCTTTAAGAATCTCATACCAATCAATTTTACCTAAAACAGAAACTATATATTTTGTTGCTATTTTTGTAATAAACACCTTATCATATATAGAATTAAATACCCTGCCAGACTCTCTCTTCTCTATATACTTTATAGATTCAGCTACAACTTCTTTCTCTTCTGTCCCCAGTAAATTGCTTGAATGAAGTCTCTTTAACGATTCAATAGCTTCATCTGACTTATTGCGATGCAGATAAAGGTATGCCTCAATTGACCAAACTAATTCTGATTGTAGTTTTAATTTATCAGCATCCTTCAAAAAGATTTCAAGATCATTAAATCCAAGCTCATTATCATTGCTGTCGGTCATTAATAATCTGGAAAGACCTCTTCCGAGATATTGAATAGAGTGAAATGCATCAAAAACCTGTTTATTGTCTGCTCCATCCCACTTAAAATATCTCTTTGTTAGTGGTAATAATACAGATGAGTTACTATTCAACCAGTTAATATTATTACTAAACGCATCCTCTGATAAGTAAAATAGGTTGTTTCGCAGATACATGAATGCTCTAAAATTATTAAACAGAGCCTTTGTTTCACTATCTTTCATTATATCTGCATTAGTTTTTGATATCTCATATAGAGACACATCATTTCCGAAACTAACAGATGCTATCAAGCTCAATACAGCATGCTCAATACATTGATAAGCAACTTTTTCATCGCCTTTTAATAATGGTTTAATATTATCTGTTGAGTCTGCATATATAAATGATATTGCCTCTGTAACAAGAGGAAAAACATCCTCATCAGTACTATTTATATGATCACTCACGTCATTATAAACACTATACAGATTAATTGCATCAGTTACAGATAATGATTCATCAAACTCAACATCTTTAATTATTTTAAGAGCTTTATCTGTTTTATTCCAAAACTGCTTGTACTGTATCTCTGAGGTATCTTGAACCCTGCTGGCTCTGAGACATATCTTAAAAAATTTATATCTGTTCACACTATAACAATCAATAGCACCATTCAACTCTATCCTGTCAGCCTCAATCAGTTCCTTTCTTGATCTCTTCTTTTGTCCACAACCAAATACAATTACCCCCAATATTAACCCTAATAATATATTTCTCATAGTATACACTTTTAAACAACATGATAATATGCAACTTAACCTTATCAATATAAGGTTGAATCAATCTTTACTCTTCACACAACGTACACTCTGTCCGTTGTTAACATCTCTTTTACTTCTGAATAATCTGTCCATACTATTAAAGAGCATAAATGTATTTCCGTAGTACCTCTCAAAGCCTCTATCGTAACTCTTGCCTTTACACCACCAATATCCGGTATACCTGACATTTGCAAAATCCAGTTCTCCGTTATCGTCATCATATGAGCTAAAACCACCAGCCTTTGCATTAAATCCGGATTCATTACTTCCTAAGCCAATAAGATATCTCGATTTCCAACCTTGTTTACTCTTTAGCCATCGTCCTATAAAACTATTACTATAATTTTCTCTTTCCGGCTCTCTGTCTGATATATCCAAAGTTTGCTCCAACTCACTCCACTCTTCAACTGATGGCAAATGCCACCCCTCAGGACATATATTCTGTGCTATTTTGTAGTTATACAAAACACCTAACTCTTTGTACTCATTCTGCTTTTTTGCCTCTCTCACTCTATTCCCATTATATCCCCAAACACCGTAACCATAACTGTTTTTTTCAGAGAAAGCATTTCCGGGCAGATAAGCAAGATTCTCAGCCATCCATATCTGTTCACCAATCTGCACTGTTTTGTACTCACGGCCGTCTCGTTTATCAATAAAACTACTCATAGGGTTTCTGGTAGTAATCCTAAACACATAGTTATCTCCATAGTATTTGTTATCCTCAGCCAGTGGAGTCCAAACAATCTCTTTATTATTACCAGGAGTTACATCTCCAATATCGCCCTGAAGATATATTAATGGTTGCTTTGCAAAATTGTTGCCTCCGTTTGATGAGATATATACAGAAACCAATAGCGGTATGTCAGAAGCCTGTGTATAGGTTATTTTTACTTTATTATCAATCTGTTTTACCTCTATATTTTTTATATCAGAATCGTTACTGTTTACCTCAGTTACAGATATGGTAACAGCTTTACTACGTCTATATATATAAGACTCCTTAGTCATTGCATTATATAACTCAAGGTATTTAAAGAACAGCTTACCAGATTCCCAACTGAATCTTACACTATCTATGTATATACGGGTACTATAATTTCTGAATCTTTTGGCTTTACTTTTTGGTACATTTACATATATTGGGTCAAACCACTGAAATTTAATCTGAAAGCACTCTTTATAAGGATTGTAAGCTCCTACAGTATAATTGCTATTACTGTGATTTCTAATATATTTATCCTCTATTATTTCAAGAGCCTGATTAATGAGCTTCTCTTTATGTTTTTTTGTTGTATTTACATTAACTCTGGCTTTAAAATCAGTCTCTGTCTCAAACTCACTTTTTTTATTCCATTCGTCAAGTCCTCTGTTAATATATCTCTCAACAAACAGATGAGGAATTTCATACTCTCCAATATTTGTATCAAACACCTTTATAGTTATACATTTACTGTAACTACTCTTATCCTTTGCTTTTGCGGTAACCGAAAATATCATTATGCAAACAACGCATAACAATAATCTAGATGCCAAATTGTACTCTCTCATATATATTGTAATTTGCCCGCAATGTACAAAACAACAATGAGAGGAGTAGCTCTAATCTACAAACGTTGGATCTTAATACAGGTAAGTATAGCGTCAACCCTTTTTCGTATAATCAAATTCTTATTTAATGTATACTTTTCACATTTGATTTTACGATATCAAAAAACTCTGTCTTATTAGATAACATTGCAGGATGACCACCACTATCAAACATATGTATGTTCAAACCATCATTCTTTTTATGCAAACCATTATATATAGATTCAAGGTGGTCACAATACTCATCTTTCTTACTACCGGTTAAAATTGTTGGTACCTTTAATTCAGATATAGGTTTATGAAAAAACGATCTACCAAGTTTGGCAAATTCAATATTCACCTCTGTATCAAGATCAACAACCTTACGCCAACCAAATCCATGGCACATAAACCAGAATATTCTGGGGGCAAATTTCTTCTTATCACGCTCTCTGTCTACCTCAATTGTATCAGTAAACGAAGGTAAAGGATACTCCCCCTCAAAGCTGTCTGCTATCAGAAAGTTTACTCTGTCAGGATATTCCAGTGCCATATTTATTCCTACAAGTGCACCACCACTGGTACCAACTACGTTAATCTTATCAATCTTCAGTTCATCTAAAAGAGCCATACATACCTCTGAATTATAGAACCAAAAATCTGTCTCAAACCTGTCTACCCGCTCAGATTTACCATGCCCGGGAAAGTCTATAAGAATTAGCTTATAATCTCTTTTGTAGAGTTTAATTACAGAGATAAACAGTTTTGAAGATACAGAGTTTCCGTGCAACAACATTAAAGGCTCTCCTTCTCCTGTTACTTTGTAATACACCTTCTTATTATTGTATATAAAATATGCCATTATTCTATTCGTTTTTTAAATCAGTTAACTCTTTAGGGTATTTATCTTCAGATAAATTTAATCTCACTCCATGCTCAAGCCAAGCCTTCAGGCCTGCAAGAACAAATGCCAGTCCGCTGGTTGAATCCCTTATAATATCTGTTAATATACTACCATCACCCTGCAGGTTATAGTTTGTAATACTAACATAGGTAATCTCATTGTTTAACTCCTTAAACTCCCACATCAGATTAGAGAGATATTTACCCTCTCCCCACTCAATTACAATTTTACGGTTAGGTTTAACATCTAATACCTTTACAGGTATTGTAAAGCCATAAAGATCCCATTTCCAATTAAGCTTAGCTCCCTCCTTAATAAAACCATCACTACTACTATACCAGAAATTTGTAGTTATTTCCGGATCTGTAAAGGCTTTAAACACCTCCTCTACAGGTCTTCTGATTGCCATTGATGCAGTTGCAAAATCATTAGACTTACTCATATTCATATATTTACACCCAAATAACAGATATCAACTATTAAAGATAATCTACCTAAATGTAATGTTTTTATAAAACACACCCTAATGATTATACTTTTTTAACTGAACTCTCTTTTTAAGAAATATTGTATCAATATTCAAGTGGGCTCCTTTACCAGAACCACCTCCGTAAGGGCTAAAAACCATTATAGTATCGTTTACATAGTCTCTTTTTGTAACAATTTCGTAAATATTTAACGGAGGAGCCTCCATTCCGGGAAAAGCAAATTCGGTATATCTTTTCTCTTTTAACTGATAATAACCAACAGTGTCAGTATATACATCACCCACTTTACATCCAACAACAGGTTTATGAGAGTCAGAATCTACTACATATCCCGTAAGTTTAGGTCTTTCTGTTCTGCTTACAATGCAACTTTGTAACAGCAATATAAACACCACAACCAATGCTACTCCTATTCTACTATTCATTTTAATTACCATTTAAGTAATTAACCAACTTCAAATTTCGTGCAAAAGTTGTGGTATAATCATATACTCTATAAAACAGGAGGTTCTCGCTCTTCTACAATTCTGTTTATTCTTGGTTGTATAAACCAAATTCCTATAGGTAAAAACCATACTAAGAAAAGCTCTCCAATGTAATTATCAGATCTAATCTGGCGTTGTAGTTCTACCGTTCTCAGAGTCTTTGCCACAAAGTATATATTATGGAACATACAAAACATTGAGAACAGATGCAGAGGAACTACTGCTAAAAAAATCATAGGGTTAAAATCTTCTGAAAATACAGCAAACAACACTGTAATTACAATCAGTAATATGTATACTAAAGGTATCATAAAAAAGACCTTAAATCTGTTCACCTTTAGTTTCACCTCAGAAGGAACATATTTTTGTAATCCTATTGCTACAGACCATACCCAACTATATACACCTACTATTGATAGTACAAATATTATCGGAAATACTAATACCCCAATAAGAGGATTGTCACTCATTCCAATTGTATGCATAAACATAGGATTCCCAATAAAAGGAATTCCTATAATAATTGTAAAAATTAACCAGTGCTTAGCTTTTAATATCTTTTCAATCATAATATTTTTCTTTCAATTATTGGTTATTCTCATCTGAAATAACCTTACAATCTTCATCTGTTTTCTTCCATACTATAACACACACAATACCCCAAACAATAACTATAGCTATTAAACCAAAAACAAGCATATTCCTACCCTCCTCTTCAAGAGAATAGTCAGCTATCCCGAACAGATATAGAGCCCAAATACCAATAAGCACAATTTGTCCTACCCAATAAGCTACTTTACCTTTTTTACTTAACTTACTCAAAAACAATCTATCCAACATAATTCGCTATTATTAAATATTACATCATATCCCGTTTACATTACAGGACAATCTTTCCATTAACTATCTCAAAACTATACAGTACTACACTATCTACATGCTGACCCTTTATTGTTGCAGCACTCCATTCTGTTAACTCAGAAAATACAGCAACAATCTGACTGTCCAGTTCCGGACTTTGGGTCTTATTATCAATCTCACATCTCACCATCTGCCCTTTACAATTTACAATAACAGATACCATTCCCTTATCGTTATATGATGGTTTATCCTTTAAAAACTGTACATCTTTGTTCAACTTGTCTGTAATCTGTTGCTCTGTAATGTTTGGTTTTGCTTTTACCTGTCCATTTCCCGGAAATGGTAATATTGCAATAACATTTGCATTATTGCACACTCCCGGTATAGGCTCCTTTACCTCCATTCTTGCTACAAAATTTGTTGCCATAGTATTCTTTGAACTACATGAATATAGTCCTGCCAATACAACTACCAGACCTAATACTCTGACAGAAACACTTCTAAAAATCATTATGTATAATATTTTGCGGTTAATAATCATTGTATGGGGTTTAGTTAGGTTACCGCAAATATATTAATATTTATGTATCAATGTATGCTCTGTTATAATTATTAAAAAAAGCCTCTGCAAAATATTTGCAAAGGCTTCATTTATCAATTACTACTGTCTTTTCTGTTTCTCTCTTCGCTTTCTTCTTGCTCTCCTTACTATATATATAACAGCCATAGCTATTAAAAACATTGGCCATAACCTGACAAGGATAATTAAAAACAAAACAAACCCTGTCCATCCCTTTTCTAACGAGTCAATCAACTCAGACAAAAATCCATCTTTATTACTATCTTTTTCATCAACCTCAGATGATATATTAAGGGTTAATGTGCTATAATCTACCTGATCATTCAGATACTTTAACCGGGCAACAGAACTCTCAATCTCTTCCTCAATTTCACTAATTTTATCCTCAATCTGAACAATATCCTTTATTGTCTTTGCCTTGTTAAGCAATTCATTATAACGCTTTAGATAACTTCTCTTATTATTCAGACGTGTCTCTACATCAATAAACTCATCGGTAACATCACGGGCATCAATCTCTTTACTATTTATCTTTCCTTTACCTTTCTCTACATCTGCAACAAGTTTTTCAAAATTATTGTTCGGCACACGTATCTTAAGATTATAAGATATTGTTCTCCGGTAATTATTCAGACTCTCCTTTGCGTAATAACCATTATATAACTTAACTAAAGAATCAACTCTTTTCTTTGAGTTCTGCAAGTCCGTAACCTCTATACTCATATTACCATCCTTAATTATCTTCTTAATAGCAGTATGTTTACTCTCTCCTAATGTTGGAGGTGGTATTGGTGGTGGATTTGGTACTGAAGACCTCTCTGCTATTGGAATTTCATAACTTGCTCCAGCATATTTATCACTATTCTCATCAAAATTTTTATAATTACATGAAGATATTAAAACAGTAAAAGTTATCAGTATCAATAGATATTGTCTCATTTTGGCAGATATTTTATTTAACATTAATTTAATCAGGCAGATAGTATACTTTTATCTTGTATAGAAACGTATAATACATACTAATATTGTTCTCATAATAATGAAGTAATTTAACCTTTATAGTAAAAAAAATAATCATTTACTTGACATGTAACGCAAAGCTTTATACCTTATAGTGTGAAAACTATAAATAAACCATATGTTACAAAAAACAAAATTCTACCTACTGGTTCTTTCTGATTATCAAACACTAGGATCTAAAGTTACTGAAATCATTGGCAAACATGAAAGTTACAACAACCAACTTTCTGTATTTAAGAACCGCATTACTCCGCATCTGAAAAACCTTGGAAGTTACAGAAACAGTCTTAAATCTGCGCTTATGGCCGATGAAATTTCGCGTATCGATAAAGATGTAAATGACGCCTGGCGATGCCTTAATCATCATATAATGGCATGCACAGTGCGATTAAACAACGATTACAGAACAAATGCATCTATGTTATTAAGTGTTGTAAATAAAGTAAATACAAAAGAGTTAACCACTGGTAAAAACATACACCACGACACTCTGAACACTTTTATATCATCAATTGATAATAATATAATGTTAAAAGATGCTTTATATGCAATAGGTGCAGGCGATCTGTTTAATGAGCTAAGAAATGCATATAGTGAGCTGCTCAGGAGAAATGAGACAATCCTCACTGCAAACAACCTATCATTAGAGATAAAGAGCTCTGCAATGTCTATTAAAGATACAATAACAGATATGTGTCGTTATATAAATAATATTACAAGAAATAGTGAGGATACAGAAGCTATTAATATTGCAAGAGAACTTGATACTGTAATTGAGGATATAAATGCACATGCACTATATCGCACATCGCGCAGACAGAATATAGAAGATAAGATAGATCTGGTTGTTTCTCATTAATACAAAATAAACATAACTAAAATATCATTATCTCTTTAAGTATTTAATAATTACACGTAACACGCAGCAGCAATACTGCGTGTTACTTATTTATACACTTCAGCACTCTGTTATAACTAGTTAATCCCAATTTAATATCAAAATAAAGCCCTTAAAATTTTTAATCTATCTCTATATTTTATAACTTAATACTATATACAATTAGTTATAACTACAAATAGACTGAACATGAAAATAGCTGTTACAGCGGCAAGCGGGAAACTCGGAAAGGCAATAATTAGAGAACTTATAGCAGAAACAGGTGTAGAAAATATTGTAGCAATTGCACGAAATACTGGTGCCCCACACCTTGACAGTTTAGATGTTAGAAAAGGAGATTACAACAAACAAGAAGACTTTATTAAAGCACTTGACGGTGTAGAGAAATTGATTATCATATCATCTTCGTCGGAACCTGATGAACGAATAGAACAGCACCGGAACATTATTAAGGCTGCAAAATTCAGAAATATTAAACGCATTATATACTCAAGCATTATTGGTAATCAGGACAAGACCATGTTTAGCAATGTTGTTAAGAGTAACAGACAAACTGAGAAGGATATTATTGATTCCGGAATACCATATACGATATGCAGAAACGGACTATATATAGATCCTGATCTTGAGTATATTCCACACTATATAAAAGATGGTGCAATAATAAACTGTGCAGGCGATGGTATTGTTTCATATACAAGCAGAGACGAACTTGCATATGCATATAGTAAAATTGCCATCAGTAAAAACCACATAAATAAAATCTATAATCTCACAGGATCTCCTGTAACACAAGCTGAGCTTGCACAGCAGATAAACAGTGTATATAATACTTCCTTGTCTTTTGTAGATATAACTCCTGAAGAGTATATGAAATCCCGGAAAGAGTCTCTAGGCAGTTTTGTAGGCAGTATAATTGGTGGTATATATGAATCTATCAGACAAAACCACTTTAACGTAAAATCTGATTTTAAAAAGATTACCGGACGAAAACACAAAACTGTTAAAGAGATGATTACAGAGTATAAAAACAAAACATTATAACATAAACGAGCATGAGTAATTTTCCTGAAATTTTAACCTCTGAGTTATTTAACATACTCAATGATACAACAACAAAAGTAATTGATATAAGACCATCTGATGCATATAACGGATGGAGATTAAACCACGAAAACAGAGGAGGACATATAAGAGGTGCAAAATCGTTACCTCTTAAATGGACAAGATATATGGATTGGATTGAGATGGTTCAGTCAAAGAATCTAAAAAAGAGCGATAATATAATAATATACGGCTATAAACCAGAGGATTCGGAATCTGTTGGCAAATATTTTGAAAAAGCCGGATATAACAATATCATGATATACAAAAAGTTTATTGATGAGTGGACATTTGATAAGACGTTACCTATGAATAAGCTTAAGAGATACAACAGACTTGTTCATGCCGATTGGGTAAACGATGTTATAAATAAAAAAAGTCCGCCACTACACTACGGCGCAAAAACCGTAATATGTCATGCACATTACAGAAACAGAGATGCATATCTGTCAGGACATATACCCGGTGCAATAGATATAGATACACTTGAACTTGAATCGCCTGAAACATGGAACAGGAGATCGGCAGTAGAGTTAAAAGATGCACTTGAACGTCACGGTATCAGCTCTGATACAACCGTAATTCTGTATGGCAAATTTATGTATCCTGACAATAACGATAGTTTTCCGGGCAGTGCAGCCGGACATATTGGGGCAATACGCTGTGCTATGATTATGATGTACGCTGGTGTAAAAGATGTAAGAGTACTTAATGGAGGTTTTCAGTCGTGGAAAGATAGTGGTTTCAGGATAGATACAGACGATGTACAGAAAATTCCTGTAAAAGATTTTGGCGCAAGAATACCATCGCACCCTGAAATAATTGTAGATACAGATAAGGCTCGCGAAATGATAAAAGATCAAAGATCTGATCTGATTTGTGTACGAAGCTGGCCGGAATATATAGGCGAAGTAAGTGGTTACAACTATATAAAAAAGTGCGGTAGAATACCAGGTGTAATCTTTGGTAATTGCGGATCAGATGCATATCATATGGAGAACTACAGGAATCCTGATCACACAATAAGAGAGTATCATGAGGTTGAGGATATATGGAGAGAACAAGGTATTACACCAGATAAACATCTTGCTTTCTATTGCGGAACCGGATGGCGTGGTAGTGAGGCATTCTATAATGCATGGTTAATGGGATGGCCAAATGTTTCGGTTTACGATGGTGGTTGGTTCGAGTGGAGTAACAATCCTGAAAACCCATATGAAACAGGTGTACCAATAGATATTAAGTTAGAGGTATAGTAATAATTTTGTCAGTTTGAGCAGTGTTAAAATGTGTATTTTCCAACTCCTCTCAAACTGACACTTATAGAGATAAAAAAATATAGACAGATGAGACGAACATTGGAAATACTTTCCCCACATACGAGAGTGACTAAAATGCGAGTTCCATATGACCTATTAAAAACAAATTTAACATATGAAACGAAGCATGAGAAAGAATTTTCACACACGAGAATGATTATTATGCGGAGTTCCATCTGACCATTAAAAAGAAAGAATAAACAGATGAAACGAGCATTGGAAATACCTTTCCCACATACGAAAGAGACTAAAATGCGAGTTCCATATGACCTATTTAAAAACAAATTTAGACATATGAAAGCAATATGGAATAACACTGTAATTGCCCGGAGTAACGATACAATTGTAATAGAGTTTAACCACTACTTTCCGGTAGACTCCGTAAATATGGAATATCTGAAAAAGAGTAGTTTTCAAACAACATGTCCATGGAAAGGTGTAGCATCTTACTACGATATAGTTGTTGATGGCAAAGAGAACCCTGAAGCAGCATGGTACTATCCTGAGCCAAAACTTAAAGCTCATAGAATAAAAGGATATATAGCTTTCTGGAAAGGTGTTGAGATTATAGAAGATTAATCTATAAGACAAAGTATGAGTAACTGTTTTCTCACAAACTAAAATGATTACAAATGCAAGTCATATACGACCTCTAAAACACGAATTTAGACATACAAAAAACCTGATATGGAGATAGAAAATAATATAACTGTAAAGAGTAAAGGTCTTACAATAATAAACAGGCTGAATGAGATCAGTAGCAAAATTATTATTAGCGAGATATATAATGGCTTAAACAATAAACGCCGGTATATATTACCAAAATTCTTCTATGACAAACGTGGTTCTGAACTATTTGAAGAGATAACAAAACTTGAAGAGTACTATCCTACAAGAACCGAGAAGAGTATTATTGCATCAATAGGAAATAAGATATGTAATAACTATAATGGTGTAAACATTATAGAACTTGGCAGTGGAGATCACACAAAAATAGAACTACTTATACAACAAATTCCGAAAGAACAGTTGCGTAAGGTTGAATATACTGCTGTAGATATAAGTGAATCGGCAATAAAAAAGTCTCTTAATACACTTAAAACAAACTTTCCTCAACTAAAAGTAACAGGTATAATTGCCGATTTCATAAACCAATCAGATATAGTAACAAGCAACAAACAGAAGATCATATGCTTTTTTGGTAGTACCATCGGAAACCTTAACGAGCGCGAATGTTCTAAATTTATGAGCAGATTATCAGAGCAGATGAATAGCGGCGACAAGTTACTATTAGGTTTTGATATGATAAAAGAGCACAATATTATTGAGAAGGCATATAACGATAATAAAAACATTACAGCAGAGTTCAGTAAAAATATTCTGAACGTGGTAAACAATATAGCCGGTGCAAACTTTAATCCGGATGAGTTTAATCATCAGGCTATATATAATCCAAAAAAGGAGCGAATTGAGATGTATCTTAAAGCTACAAAAGATATGCTTATTGATATTGAATCTGTTAAAGAGTCTATATACATAAAAAAGGACGAAACCATACATACAGAAAACTCAAATAAATATAACGAAGAGCATATAAAAAAGATAGGTAATATGGCAGGGCTAAATACCGCAAAAATATTCACCGATAAAAACAATTGGTTTAGTATTGCAATGTACCAGAAGTAAACATAAAAGCACATAATAATCTATAAGACAAACGCTATTAACTGTTTATGTTATTTTATTTACGGAAAACAATAATTATATTGTTACAGATTTATTATCAATTATTTACCAATAAATACTAAATATCATGACAACAGAAACAATTACTAAAGAAAGGGTTGAAGAACTCAGAGAGTATGTGCGTAACCATATTAAAAAAGATACGGCTCCAATAACTGAAGATATAAACAACCCTCAGAAACCTATTATAGAGACAACAAGAGCCGGTGTATCTACACTGGTAAGATTAGTTAACGAAACAGATAACTATGTAACAGTGCAACACGCAAGTTGTTATCATCAAGGACATAAAACAATGGTGCCATGGAGCAACATAACTCAAATTAAGTGGGACAGAAAATGTAATGGATATTCTCTACACTTTATTGTAACACATACACCAATATATTAAATCTCACACATACCGTTAAAAAACAAGGTCGGTTATCTGTATTTTTTATAACCGACCACAAACAAACCTTCTGTTTATATATCATTTACCATCATATGCAATTAAACATATATAAACAGACTCAACATTTAACTGTCCCGTACCGTTACATATTTATTTTTTTTACTAAATTGCCAACCACATAAAACTGCAAAATCGTCCCATTTCATTTAGCAAAACCATACTCAGGTTAGTACAACCAATTATTAACCAAAAATTAAATTATGAAACTGGAGCGAATACTTGACAAAGTAAATTCTCTTGAGAAAAACTCTTTTCTGAAAATAATTGACAACATCATTACATCGTCGCCATGTAACGCAAAAGAGATAGACAAAATATTGTCTGAAAATAATAACGATCTTAAGAGTGCAGACAATATAAATATCAGTAAAGTGTTTAGCCTGGTAACAAAGGAGTTCTCTGATATTATTAAAGCGGAATTTCTAAACATCACCTCGCAGATTGACATTCTTATTGATATTATAAGCAGAGATGGAAATGCAATAATTAATCGCGATTGGTTTGCTTATCTGTATGAGAAGGAGTTAGCCTCAATTACAAAAAAAACAAAGCAACTTGCAAAAGAGATAGAGTCAGACAGATCGTCTATTGACAAAGAGCGTATAAGAGATTACAACATATATATGGCATGTGTAAAAAAGGCATACACAAACGATATTGAGAACAACAGAGAGGAGAAGATAACAGATGATGAACTATCTATACTATTAACTCTTGCTGCAAAGCTTGAACTATCGCAGGAGGAGGTTAAACTGATTAACTATCTTATAATTCCGCCAAACAAACTAAATATCGATAGTATTATAAACCTGTTACGCAATATAGGGCTTATCTTCTACTCAAGAAAAAATAACGAACTATATATCCCTGATGAGATTGTACGCCTTTTAAGATATGTAAGAGATAAAGAGATAGCGGATAAATATTACAGACGTATACTGAAATCGTTCAGAGAGCCACAACTGAATCAGATATGCCGTAAGCACAATATAAATATAAAAGAGCTTAACTACGAGGGTAAGATAAAACGAATAATAAACGATGGTATATCAATATCCAATCTTCTGAGTTACGATATACATAAAGAGGGTACATCGCAATCGGACAAAAAAAGATACCTTAACGATATATGGGAAAACAACCTAAAAATAGATGTAACTCTTAAAGGGGCTACACTTGACGATAAGGTAAAAAATATGATAAAATACTTTGATACAATTGAACAAGACGATAAGGTAGGCATATCGGTTGATGGTTACGACAAGATGCTGCGCGAACTATACGATACAATACCTGATATGAAAAAACGTATACAGTCGCAATTTGAGATGCAGGATGATAACTCGCTTGACAGCCAGAGCTTGCTGGACTATAATATAAAACCACGCGATATACTTGATCTGATACCATCTGATGCTCTTAAACGATTCATAACCACAAAGGAGATAAAATCGAGAGGCGATTTGATTATAAACACATTAGATGCATATAAAGATGCCGATAACCTGTACATTGAGAACTACGAATTTATAGGATACAGAGATATTGTTGGATTAAAAAGCAACGGACTACATATTAAAGAGAGTGAATTAGGGCTAAAATTTGAGGATATAACAAGAACTATATTCTCTAAACTTGGCTTTAATGTTGACGAGAAACTAAAAAAGGAGATAAATAACAATAAAAACAAGATTGATCTTCTGTTAAATCTGGGCAATAACAATCTGATTATTATAGAGTGTAAAACATCAAAAGATAGTGGTTACAATAAGTTCAGCTCTGTATCGAGACAGATAAAAGCATATACAGAGATGGCTAAAGAGAGAGGTTATAATGTAGTTAAATCGCTACTTATTGCACCTGATTTCAGCGATGACTTTGTATACGATTGCGAACTTGAATTTGAGATAAATATATCGTTGATATCAGCAGCATCACTTATTAAAATTCTTGATGGCTTTAAGAACTCAAGACACAACCAACTGCCTTATCAGCTACTAATGAAAGATGTATTAATAAAAGAGGACAGAATATTAAAAGCTATAAATAAATAGTACAACTGAGAAACTAATAACTCTATATACTTAAGCCTCTGTAGTAGCACTCTACAGAGGCTTATTAAAAGCAGATAACTATGGATAAGACAAAAGCACTTAACCTTGTACAAAAAGGCAAACACGGATCACACATAAACATAATATTTGACTATACAATAATGGGGTTAATAGTGTTAAACATTATCGCTATTATCATTGAATCAATTCCTTATATAGGTAATATATGGAGAGACGAAATTGAATACTTTGAGATAACATCAGTCATAATATTTACTATTGAATATCTGATACGGATATATGTATCAGACATAACGCACCCATCATCATCAAGATTAAAATCTGCTATAAAATTCATCTGCTCGCCATACGGCATTATAGACCTTTTAGCTATTGCCCCATTCTATATGCCATTCATTTTTGCGATGGATTTAAGGTTTCTGCGATTATTAAGACTACTACGTTTCCTCAGAATACTCAAAATAAACAGATACAACAGATCACTATACCTAATATGGAATGTAATTAAAGAGAAAAAATCGGAACTACTAACAACAGTATTTGTAACATCAATAATGCTGCTTATAGCCTCTTTTCTTATCCACTATTTTGAGGCAGAGGCACAACCAGAACAATTCTCAAATATACTCAACTGTTTTTGGTGGTCGGTAGCAACATTAACAACTGTAGGTTACGGTGATATATATCCTATAACAGCAGCAGGCAAATTAATAGCAGGAATTATTGCTATTATGGGTATTGGTTTGGTAGCATTGCCTACAGGAATTATAAGCTCAGGTTTTATAGACAAACTATCATCAAAAAAAGAGAATACATGTCCACACTGCGGTAAAGAATTACAATAAACTTGTAACAACATAACATCTGTATAATCAGACTATAAAACAAACACAGAATCCCGGATATACCGGGATTCTAATTAATTACACAACGAAAGTTACACAATATGCACATGGCAATATTCAGTGCTAAATTCCCACTACATGTAACAAATGCCCTGTAAATAGTTATACAGACAATTGTACAAACAGTGGCGTATTATGGCTATAATCCAATGCGCACTATTATTAATAAACACTTATGTCATAAATACCTTACGGGTAGACTCTGTAAACCCATCATTTTTTATATACTCTGCTTTTATCTCAAGACTAACATCCGGAAGCTGATTAGAGTTGTCAGATTCAAGAATAAACAGTTCTCTGTCAACATCCCAGACAATATCAGTAACATAATAAACATACGACGTTATCTTATCTGCAAACCTCATACCCTGCCCAATAAACGGAACATACGGCAGTCTAATCTGCTTGGTCAACATAACAGCCTCCTCCTTATCAGATGAATATATCCATATATTCATCACTGTATTATAGTCATTCATAACCGCGTGTATTTTGTTAATATGCTTCTTCCAATCTCTACATATTGTTACGCAATTACAAAAATAATGTTCCAATAAACGTCTATTATGTTTTTATATCACCAATCCGGTAAATAAATAGTCAATTAAAATATACACACAAGCAAATATGTAAAACAGTCATGCGCTATGTACAAAACTATGGTTGCTGTTTTGTGGCAGCCATAACAATCTCACGTATATTCAGATTCTGAGGCTGACTATAGGCAAACCACATTGCATCTGCAACCTCATCAGCTTTTACAACACCTCCCATATCCTTTTTCCACGCCTCATAGCCATCTTTAATTGCATCAGATGTTGTATGGCTCAACAACTCAGTCTCAACAGCACCCGGTGCAATAGTAACCAATCTAACATTATATGCAGCAACCTCTTCTCTTACATTCTCTGTAATTGAGTGTACACCAAACTTTGTACCTACATATGCTGCATGATCAGGGAATGTTTTACGCCCGGCAATTGAACTTACATTAATTATTGTTCCGCACTGTCTCTCTTTCATAGATGGCAACACAGCCTGCATTCCGTTAAGTAAACCAATTATATTTACATCATACATACGTCTCCACTCCTCAGGATCTTGTGTGGCAACATCGCCAAGCAACATTACCCCGGCATTATTAATAATACAATCTACCTTACCATAAACACCCTCAGCCTCTTTAATTGCGTCAACAAATGCCTCTCTGTTAACAACATCAACCTTCCTGCACATTGTATCAGGCAGATTCATCTCCTCTAAACGTTCAACACGTCTGGCAATTAAAAGCAACGGATGACCTTTAGAAGAGAATAACTTTGCAGCAGCAGCTCCAATACCAGAGCTGGCTCCGGTAATAACAACTAATGGTTTATCATAATTTTTCATAATATTTTTATTTAATAGTTATAAATACTTAATTAACTGATATTACAAAGTTATAGCTTTGATAAAATGGTTCAAAATACTATTTTCGTATGCTAATCATAACAAATAATTATGGATACCCGACTATTACGTTTCTTTACCGCCGTTTACGAACAGAGAAACCTTACCAGAGCAGCTGAGCAATGTTTTGTCTCGCAACCAAACATATCTAATGGTATTAAGCAGTTAGAAGATGAGATCGGGAAAAGCCTGTTTACAAGAACAAAACGAGGTGTTGAAATAAAAGAGGAAGCACACTACCTCTACCCTATTGCTAAAAGAATTCTGGGCGAACTATCATCAATACCGGATATATTTAAAAAGAGCCTGTTCAGAAACAAAATATGCATTGGTATAGCTCAGGATTTGCCGGTTAATTTAAAGAGCAAACTAATTAAACTGATATCAGACACTGTAGAGAACATTGATCTGGACATAAGATCTATAAGCAGGGAGTGCGATTTTAATCTGCTTATAAGAGAGTGGAAATTTGAAGAGCACCTGTTTATGCCAATTGTAAAAGAGGATTATGTACTATGTATACCAGATAACCATAAATTTGCCGAAAGAGAGATAATAGACCTTGAGAATCTGAAAGAGGAACCTTTTATACACTGTCCGCCTTGTGAGGCACATCAGCAATGCCTCTCTATATTAAGCTCAAAAGGCGATAAATGGAATACCGTTGCAAACTGTGCAACAAAGTCAGAGGTTCTTACCCTGCTCATTGCCGGTTTAGGCATTACATTCCTGCCAGAACATCTTGCAAAACCATGGAACGGGTTCTCAATAAAAAAATACAACGGTCCTAAATACTATCGCGAAATAGGATTATCATACTCAAAAGAGATTCTTGAGAACAACAATGTCAAAAAAATTATCGACACAATATCAAAATATAACTTCTCTCTAGATAAGCTTTAACCCCCACCATTAGCTTAACTGGTTACAATATACTACATTACTCCAGTAACAACCAACAGATATTTTACGTCTGTTTGGTTGACCGTATGTTAATTTATTATATATTAGCAGCCCAAATTTAACAATATGTAATAACCCCTATATAATCGAAACTCATATTTATAAACCTATATAAAATAATCTAACAAATGAAGAGACAATTAATTATTACTCTACTGCTAATGCTCTCTGCAAACATATTTGCACAGATACAATTCGAAAAAGGATACTACGTATCAAACAACAATCAGAAAATAGCAGGATTAATTAAGAATATTGACTGGAAAAGCAATCCTGATGAATTTGAGTTTAAGAAAGACACCGAGTCAGAGGCTGAGATAATCAGTATAAAATCGGCAAAAGAGTTTGGTTTGTCAGGCATTAAGTATGTACGCTTCACTGTAAATATCGACAGATCAACCGATGATATTGCAAGACTAAAAAAAGGTAGTGCTCCGGTATTTAAAAAAGAGACACTATTCTTAAAAGAGATAGTATCTGGTAAAGCCTGTCTATATCAATACGTTGATAGTAATACAAAGAGATTCTTCTACACAACAGAGAAGATGAATATAACGCCACTTATATACAAAAGATATCTTAACCATAACAGAGATATGCTTACAAACAACACCTATAAGCAGCAGCTTACAACATCGTTAATATCAAATAGAATAAGCAAAACAGATGTAAAAAAGCTTAAGTATAATATAGATAAACTATCGTCGCTATTCTATAAGTACAACAATCAGGCTCATCCGGGCAAAGAGAAAGAGCAAAAGAAGAGCGGTAACATATCTGAATCGTGGTTTCATCTGAATATCAGACCGGGTATAGATCACTCATCGTTATCAATATCACATGGTACCGACAACGCTGATAATATTGATCTGGACAGTGAGATTAGCTTTAGAATTGGTGCCGAGGCTGAGTTTGTTTTACCATTCAACAAAAACAAATGGTCGGTTATTGTTGAGCCTGTATACCAATCGTACAAAACAGAAAAACCATTCAAAAACCAGAGTGTAAATGTAGATTATAAGTCGATAGAGTTATCTGTAGGTGCCAGATACAAAATGTTTCTGACTAAAAAATCTGCGTTATCATTAAGTTTATCGTTACTAAAAGATTGGGATCTGGATTCTGAAATTAAATACGAGCTCTACACCCCTTACGATATAACAACCAGAGTCAATTTCGGATTAGGTATTGGATATGTATACAACAACAAATATAGCTTAGAGGTAAAATACCACACCAACAGAGAGGTTTTATCTGACTATATATTCAAAAACACCGATTACAAAAAATTATCATTCGTAATTGGTTACAGACTATTCTGATAATAAAAAAACAGCAATGCCAGACAACTATCCAGCATTGCTGTTTTAATAAACTATATAACTTTATTTAAAATACTCTATCTCTCTTGTATTTATATATTTAGGAACATCTTCAACATAAACTACCCTTTTTGTCCAGTTTCCGTAATCGTCAAACTCATACTTAAAGCTATACTCGTTAATTACACGTTCATTAGCACCATATATTTTTAACTCCTTCATATTCCCATCATCATTAACAAAAACTAACCTCTTAATAAGCTCATTATCATCATAAATTTTAATCTCCTCAATAACATTATCTCCGTCTCTGTTTATGATAAATTTCTCTCTGTCATCTCTAAAAAACTCATGAACAACACCATCATATGAGCAGTTTACCTTAAAAAGGTATTTCCCATCACCACCCTTAAATGATTGTACTAATGAATTCCGGTTAAATTCATATTCAACCCTATATCTAAGCTTATTATCTGCATCATATGTAGCAATTTCCTTAATTCTGCTATCTTCAGTTACATACCTCGAAGTATTTATTATGTCACCATTTATGTCTCTGGTTGTGTCTGCAACACAATTACCATCTGTATCATTAGTATAAGTTGTAATATGTTCAAGATTTGCCCCTGATAACATCTTTATCAGATTATTATTCTCATCATATACATTATCAATCTTTGATGTATATTGCATTGTAAAATGATTCAACGATTTTAGTTTCCCCTGCTTTGTCAATTCAATATAAAAATCTCCTCTTATTAAATGCAATTGTGCCAATGTATTGTCAACATATTCAGATAAAAAACTATTAATCTGCAAACCCTTTTCAATACCACTTGATTTGAGCTCTGCATTATACAATTTAGAGTTAACAGACTTAACATCACCCTTAAGGTTATTTATCAACCTATAATCAATAACAAACTCCTTATCTGAACAAGATAAAAACAGAATAACCGACAGCAACAACAGAGCTGCTTTAACACATTTAAGTTTCATAGTATATTTATTTTCAAACAGTTTACAAAGACAGGTAAAAATCAACACACATTATAGAACAATTCTCACCTCTGCATAAAATTAATACAAAATCAGGCATTAATCCTAAAAGATAAAACGAAGAATTATCATAAATAAATCATACAGGAATTAAAAATACATAAGTACAGAGAGAAAAGGAATGTATTTTATCTATGTATAACTTCTAGTTAACACATAGTTTTATATCTAGTTTAACCTATTCATTCTCTGCTTTCTGCATAACAAGTATAAATCTGCTGCCTTCGCCAACGGTACTCTCAACAGATATATTAACGTTGTTTTTATCTGAAAACTCTTTACAAAGTATAAGTCCTAAGCCTGTACCCATCTCCTCATTGGTCCCTTTTGTACTCTGGTTTTTATCAATCCTGAAGATACTATCAATTACATCTTTAGTCATACCTATACCATTGTCTTTAACGCTTACAGTAACAGTATTATTCATACATTCACAAAACATCTCTACAACACCATCTGTCTCTGTAAACTTAATTGCATTATTAATAAGGTTACTAAACACGGTTTTCATTGTGTTTTTATCTATATGGGCATATATATCTGTGTCTACATTGTTAACTATACTGATATTCTTCTTTGCAGCATTGGCAACATATGGCAGCATACTCTCCTCAATAAGATTATACACATTAAGCCTCTCCTGCACTACCTTAATCTCTCCTTTCTGCGACCTTGCCCACGATAAAAGGTTTTCTAAAAGGTTATAGGTGTTTCTTGATGCATTATTAAGCTCAACTATCATTTTGTATACAACATCGCTTGTAAGGCCTTTATAACGTATTGCAAGCAGATCTGTCATTGCCAATATAGATCCAAACGGATTCTTAAGATCATGTGCTATAATTGAGAAAAATTTATCCTTTGTTGCATTAGATAGTTCAAGCTTCTCATTCTGAACCTTTATTAACTCATTCATCTTAGCAAGCTCAATATTAGATCTGCGCTTAATACGGAATCTGTTATACAGTACAAGAATAAATATTATTGTAACAACAAAAAAACCAAGTAGGTAGTAGAGGGCATGACGCTGATATCTTACCTCTAAGCCTTTAAGTTCATTCTCCGATTTTAGTATACGATTCTCTCTGCTCTTCTCTTTAAGACTATACTTTGCCTCAATCTCTGCAATGTCTCTTTTGTTATTCTCACTCATTATAGAGTCATGCAGCGCAAAATTTATCTTATAATATTCAAGGGCTTTATGAATACTACCCATACTTTCATACATAACACTAAAGTTTGAGGCAGCGGTTTTCTGTGTCTCCAGATCGTTATATAACTTTGCCAACTCCTCTCCTTTTGCATTATATTCCAGTGCTCTCTTTATATTGCCAAACTGAAACTCTATATCGCTCATTGTTACATATGCAGGAGGCAGAATATCTTTAAGATTCAACGTCTCACCAATCACCAAAGCTTCATCAAGATACTGTTTTGCTACTACATAATCCTTTTCTAAATGATATAGTTGCGAAAGAGCAAACAGAGCCCTGCACTCAAGTTGCTCGTTATTTATATCTCTTGATATATTTAATGCATCTGTATAATAGTTTTTAGCAGAATCTAACACTGTTAGTTTATGATAAGCATTACCTATATTTATCTGTGTCTGAACAATACCAATCTTATTATTGCCAAATGTAAACACCTCTAATGCTTCTGTGTAATATTTTATAGCAAGTCTGTACTCCTCACTTCTGTTGTGTATTAATCCAATATTATTTAGTGGCGATGAGGTACGATGTGCATTACCTGTAGCACGCAAAAGATCAATTGTTTTTCTGAAATTAATAAGAGCTTCATTATACTGATATCGTCTCAGACTCAACAGTCCTATATTATTATATACATAAGCCATGTATAACGAATCATTAAGTTTATCGGCAAGCTCAATGCTCTTCTTATAACTATCCAACGCCTCATCTTCGCGTGATTGCCGGTACTGTATAAGTCCAAGAATATTATACGATTTGTAGATATCGCGCATATACCCTTCGCTCTGTGCAAGATCAATTGAGCTTAGAATAACCTCTTCGGCCTCCTCAAGCCTGAATTTATACATAAGAGCTATTCCTTTTATCTGCATTCCCTCAAGGGCACCAACAATGTATGGGTGGTTTAACGACTCCTTAACGGCAATATCTGAATATTTTAGTGTTGAATCCTGATTTATAAGTCTGTAATTATTGGCAATCTTATTTAAGATATCTATTCTCTCTCTTCCTTTTGTCTTATCAGCAGCTATTTTAAGCGAATCAATAGTTGATGCATTACAAAGTGTGGATATGGTTATGAAAATTATAAGTAAAGGAATTCTAAAATTCATAATAAAAGTCTTAATACTGTCAAACACCCCAATAATATCCTTATATCAAAATATAAATTACAACATATTTAACGATATATATGAATATTTGTTTTCAAATATATAGGTGCAATTTAATTAAAGAACTCCATATGACACATATAAAAATGACAAAATGCCTAAAACTATTTACGTATAAAATATATAACAATACGGTAAAAAACACCTTTCCACTTCTTATCAGCGGGTTACAAAAACAATAAAGTTTTCAACAAAAATTGTTCATTTAAGATAGTTGTTAATGATTAATTGTAAATGGTAAATTGTTAATTCTGGCGAGATGCAAGCTATAACTAACCCGATACTGTATTGGCATAATGATACTAAAGCTCGCACCAGCTTTGATTCGGTCTAACGAACTCTGTAAATATATTAGCCTCTCTTAGCGTAATCAGGTGTAGAATATTATCTGTTGATAGTTTTTAATTAATATAGAGTCTGTGTAAAATCTGTTTCGCTTAGAGTAAGGCGAATTTGTAGTTATGAATGGTTAAGCTAACCCGAAACTGCATTGGCATAATGATACTAAAACTCGCACCAACTTTGGACTTCAAATCCGATGAATTCTCCTCATTTTAAATATCTGGTTTAAGATTATAATTAAATGATTTGCATTTCGGACATTCAATATATTCATGTTTTAACTTATCAAAACTACATCTATGACATATACCAAAATCTTTATTCAAATGAGAGACAATTCCTTTTGAATCAACATGATTAATCCCAAAGTCATCCATCATTTTTTTTACTGCATGTAGTTTTCTGTTCTGAGATACCAGATTCTGAATAACTTTTATTTGTTCTACCGTCAAGTTTAGATTAATAATCTCCCATCCACAATATTTGCAATTGCTTTCAATACTGTACATACCATTCAAAGATTCATCATCTTTCATCTTATACAATTCTCTGTTTTTCAATGGTTAAATGATACTTACGTTTATAAATCAATCACCTTTCAGTAAGTTCTTCTCTTTAATCTTATTCAAGATTAATCTCCCTTCATTTTCATCCAACCCGTTTGCAATTTTTATAGTTTTTTTCCCGTAATTAAACTTAAACATTCCTTTACTTTCAACTCTCAACATGTCCATATTATGTCTCACTCCAAAGAAATCACCTGAATCTGTACCCGGATTTAAATCAAAATTTTTAATCTCTTTTAGATCATAAACTTTAGGACTCAAAAAAGCTCTTTTTTTAGAAACTATAAGTTGATCTTTACTAAAAATTATAATCTCTTTACCTGCAATAATCCACAACAACGATCTTATAACAAACAGACCTCCTACTGTCCATCCAATTATGTAGAGTATATAGAAAAGCAGATCATCACTTTTACAACCATCTTCATAAGATTCTATTAACATATCAAAAGCAAACAACTCCCCTTTTACCCACCCGACTATCCAAATAAGAATGAGTATTATTACAAATAAATTTCGCTTTGGTGGAACTTCTATTGAGAATCCATCAGTATCATCTATCTTTATTCGTCCGGAGTAGAGTCTTTCCATTATAAATCTAATTCAAAATTAATCTGTTTATTGTTCTGTTGTTATCTTACAACTATGTCTGTTTTGTAGTATATACAAAGAAGAGATCTGCATATTATAAGCAAATATATTAAAATATACTCTAAATCTATCAGAATATACAGATATCAGGTTAGTTGTTAATTGGCGAGGTACAAGCTATAGCTAACCCGATACTGTATTGGCATAATGATACTAAAGCAAACATCAGCTTTGGTTAATGTAATTATTAGTTGTAAATGGTTAATTTGATCGGAATTAATAATTTACCACTAACCATTTATAATTACAAACCCGCTATTAATGGATAATAGATAATTCTTAAAACGAATTTCGGCTCTCTGTAAATCAAAAAAACTAAATTTGCATCTTCAAAAAAACTTCATGGTATGATTGTAGATACAAAAGGGCAGTTATGTCCTAAACCACTTATATTAACAAGAAAAGCAATAAAAGAGGCAGCTAAGGGAACAGATATTGAGGTTATATGCGATAATGATATTGCATTTAAGAATGTATGTTCTTATCTGAACGATCAGAAGATTGAGATTAATACTGAGAGCGATGGTAATGAGTTCAGAATAAAGTTTAATACATCGGGTGATACTGTAGCTCCGCAGATTACAGAGGAGTATTGCCCCGTTCCGGAAAAGAACGAGTTAAGTAATACGGTAATTACAGTAAAGAGTAATAAGATGGGCGAAGGTGATCCTGAACTTGGAGAGATTCTTATAAAGGCTTTTATAAATACAATATCAGAGCTGGACAGATTACCATCGCATGTGATATTTTATAACTCAGGTGTTAAACTTACTACACAAAACTCTGGTGTTACAGATGCATTAAAAGAGTTAAACAACAGTGGTGTTAAGATTATTGTTTGCGGAACATGTGTTGATTTTTATGATATTAAAGATAAGGTTGAGGTAGGTACAATATCAAATATGTATACTATATCTGACATTATGGATAAAGCTGCTAAAATAGTTATTCCGTAATGGGTAAAGAGCGCCTTACATATTTTGATAACAGTAGCACCTCTTTTCCGAAACATAAAAGTGTTGCCGAAGCTATATGTAACTATATAGATAATATAGGTGGAACATATGGCAGATCATTCTACAAACGTAGTATTGATGCATCATCAATTGTAGAGGATACCAGAGATAAACTGGCTGAACTATTGCATACAGATATGGCTGAGAACATTGTGTTATGTAATAATGCTACTCAGGCAATTAACACTGTAATAAAAGGTTTTCTGAAAAGTGGCGATCATGTATTGGTAAGCCCTTTAGAGCACAATGCTGTTATGCGTCCGTTGAAATCTTTTGCCGACAGAAACAATATTTCATGGGATGTATTACATGCACATAGTGATGGCTTAATAGATACAGAACATATCTGTAAACAGATTACCTCTAAAACCAGACTTATAATTGTTAACCATGTAAGTAATGTAAACGGATTAATACAGCCCATTAAAGAGATTAAAGAGGCTGCTCCTGATGTTGCTCTGTTGGTTGATGGAGCACAATCGGTTGGAAAAGAGCATCTGAACTGCGACTTATGGGATATTGATTTTGCTGCTTTTACCGGACATAAAGCAATAGGCGGACCAACAGGAACCGGAGGTGTTTATATAAAAGACACTGATAATGTAGATACACTTATTGAGGGTGGTACCGGAAGTAACTCAGAAGAGATAGATATGCCGGATTATGCTCCCGATAAGTTTATGGCAGGTACTCCAAATATAGTTGGCTTTGCAGGACTTCTTGCTGCTCTTAACAATCCTCTTGAATATAACCATACACACTCTGATGTTATAGATATTATTGATAAGATAAAGAGTATAGAGGGATTAAATGTTATCTGTGCCAATAATCCTGATAATCAATCGTCACTATTCTCTATAACACATAATAGTATTAGCAGTTCAACGCTATCATCGGAGTTATATAGCAGATTTGGTATAGAGACAAGATCAGGATTACACTGTGCTCCTGTTGCTCACAAATATCTTAAAACCGGCGAAACAGGATCGTGCAGATTATCACTATCACCGCTCCATACTAAAGATGATCTTGAATATATGTACAGTGCCATAAAAGATGTAGTAGAATGAATAGAAGAGAATATTTTGTTTTCAGAACTACAAGAGATGCTATAAAGAGCGACAGAACACTTGGCAAAACAGATATTAAGTATGCTGTTGTTCCTGTACCCAAAGAGATATCGGCAGAATGCGGTATGAGCATTACAACAGCTACAGAGAATGTAGAGATGGTTATTGATATACTTACCAGAAACAGTATATGGCACAGACACATTACAATATAAAAGCGTATTAAATGGACAATAATAATAAATTTGATCTTATGACCACCGTAGAGTACGGAGGGTGTTCTGCTAAAATACCACCTAAGGTACTCTCTAAGATTCTTGAGCATATCCCCAAACCGGATGATGCAAACATATTGGTTGATATAGAGACACATGATGATGCCGGGGTTTACAAACTTAATGATGAAACGGCACTGATATATACTACAGATTTCTTTCCTCCTGTCTGTTCTGATCCGCATGAATTTGGCGAGATTGCAGCAGCAAATGCACTTAGCGATGTGTATGCAATGGGCGGAACACCTCTTATGGCTCTTAACCTTATGATGTTTTCGTCAGAGAAGATTCCGTTAGAGGCTTTTGCCGATATAATAAAGGGTGGTCAGACCAAAACAACTGAGGCCGGGGCTGTAATTCTGGGTGGTCATACAATAGAGGATTATCCGCCAAAGTACGGACTTGCTGTTGTTGGCACAGTACATCCTGACAAACTTATAACAAATGCCGGAGCAAAACCGGGCGACAAACTTATATTGACTAAACCTATAGGTACAGGTGTTATTACAACTGCAAAAAGACTTGATATGGTAGATAACAGTATCTACCAGCAGGCTCTTGATCAGATGAAGCTACTGAATAAAAAGGCGGCAGAACTGATGCAGAAGTATAACGCAAATGCATGTACTGATATTACCGGTTTTGGTCTGCTTGGTCATACTATTGAGATGGCTGAGGCAAGTAATGTAACTGTTACAATAGATAGCGAAACTATTCCGGTTTTTCCTGATGCAGAGGAGTTATTAGACGATGGTTGTATACCAGGTGCAATATTCCGCAACAGAGAGTATATTGAGGAGAAGGTTACTGTTACAGAAAGTGTAAGATATAACAGGTTACTTTTAGCTAACGATGCACAAACCTCAGGAGGATTACTTATATCGGTTCCGGCAGAGAGTGCAGATAGTCTGTTGAGTGATATAATGCAGACCGGATTACATCCAAATGCGGCTATTATTGGTGAGGTAAAAGAGAAGGACAGCAAATACGTTGTTTTAATATAGTCTACATGTCAGTTGTCTGTATTATGAATAGTACAGACAACTGATTTATGTTTGCTGCAATATGCCTGCTAAGGCATCAGTCTATCCTGAACATAACAATTACCAATCTGTTTATCTGATAAAATTATAACTAGTATGACTATCAAAAACAGATTACAATATGCAAATAGCCCATACCTGAAACAACATGAGAACAATCCTGTAGATTGGTACGAATGGGGCAACGAAGCTCTTGACAAAGCTATAAATAATAATAAACCAATAATTGTAAGTATCGGATACTCAGCATGCCATTGGTGTCATGTAATGGCACATGAATCGTTTGAAGACAACAGTGTTGCAGAGTATATGAACAAACATTTTGTATGTATTAAGGTAGACAGAGAGGAGCGCCCGGATATAGACAATGTGTATATGGATGCCGCACATCTTACAACCGGCAGAGGCGGATGGCCTCTTAATGCATTTGCTCTGCCAGACGGAAAACCGTTTTATGCAGCCACATACTTCCCTAAAGAGAACTGGCTTGCTCTGATGCAACAGATAATTGATATATATAAAAATACACCCGATAATATTGTTGATCAGGCTAACGAGTTAGCAAAGGGTATAACCGCAACTAACATTATAGAGACACCAGAGAATATATCGGCAAACAGAAGCAAAGGTCACTACAGATCGTTGTTTGATACTTACTCAAAAAGTATAGATTTTACAAACGGAGGTTTTGACAGCACGCCAAAATTTCCGTTGCCAATAGGTATTGAGTTCCTGTTACAATATCAATACTATACAAACAATACAAAAGCACTTCTTGGTGCAGAGACCGCACTTACCAAAATGGCAGCAGGAGGTATATACGATCATATCGGAGGTGGTTTCTGTCGTTACTCAACAGATAATATCTGGAAGGTTCCTCATTTTGAAAAGATGCTTTACGATAATGCACAACTGATAAGTCTGTATGCCAAAATGTATCAGGTAACAGGCAATAACGAATACCTTAACACTGTTGAACAGACAACAAAATTTTTTGAGACAGAGATGTTAAGCAGAGACGGTATGTTTTTTTCATCGCTTGATGCAGATACAGAAGGAACAGAGGGTAAGTTCTATATATGGAAAAAGAGCAAATTAACAGGTTTTATGGAACCAGAACATACAAATGTTATATGCAGATACTTTAACATTACAGAGGAAGGTAACTGGGAACATGGTAACAATGTTCTGCATGCATATGATAGTATAAGTCAGTTTACAGAGAAGAACAATCTTGATAAGGATATTTTTAAACAAGCTATAGATAAATTCAGAGAAAAGGTATATAGTGCAAGAAACAGACGCACAAAACCGGGTGTTGATGACAAGATAATAACATCATGGAATGCATTAACAATAAAGGCTTATACAGATGCCTACAAGGCTACAACAAAACCTGAATATCTTGATACAGCTCTTAAATGTGCTCTGTTTATTAAACAGAATATGCTTAATAGTAACGGAGAGCTTAAACGTATATATAAAGATGGAAAGATTACAGTAAATGCATTTCTTGATGATTATGCCAATATAGTTGATGCGTTTATATCGCTGTATGAGGTTACATTTGACCAGGAATGGATAGATAGTGCTTTTACAATAACCGAATACAGTATAAAGCACTTCTACAGCAAAAAGTCAGGACTGTTTTATTTTACATCTGACAATGATAAAGAGATAGTTACAAGAAAGCAGGATATAACTGATAATGTAGTGCCCGGATCTAACTCTGTTATGGCTAATAACCTGTTTAAGCTATCGTATATATACAAAAATAACAACTATTATAATATGGCTATGCGTATGCTTGCAATTGTAGAGAACACAATAGTTAACGGAGGAGCTTACTATGCTAACTGGGCTATTCTTCTGGGAAATGCTGCATTTACCCCAATAGAGATATCTATTATTGGCAAAGATGCAAACGAGATGCGCAACAATATAATGCAGATATACAGTCCGGGTCTGATATTCACCGGTGGTGTAACAGAGAACGTTCCTTCACTTAAAGATAAGTCTGTTACCAATAAAACAGCAGCGTATATATGTTACAATAATAGTTGCTCTAAACCATTGTTCAGTACACAAGATATAATGACAGAACTGAGCAGACTATTATAAAGCTATCATTCAAATCATAACATAAAGAGTTAAATGCGTTACATTACCATTTAACTCTTTATATATTATACCTTTTTAACTATATTTCAGATATTATTTGGGGTGCTGTTTAAATATAGACACTACAAACAGTAAGTAATCGTATTTTTTGGATCATACATTATTAAGGAACTGCTTAAATTTATTTTTGGAATTTTTTATCAATGAAAAACAAAGCACAATAAGGCTAATTTTATGCGAATGGTGGTTCCATTTAAATGGAATTTAACGAAATTAGTCTTCATATTTCACCTATAAAAAAGCTGAGGGTTGAATTTTAAACCGTTTCTAAATACACAAATAATATCTCTACAAATGAGGTTATAATATACAGAGAGAATCTGCCAGATCAGTTTTTCTATATAGTAGATATTATAGAGAAACGCATTGTATACCTGTCTGACAATTTTAAAACAATAACGGGTATAGACTGTAGTAAAGTAACATTCTGCACTTTCAGATCTTTAATCCATCCTGCTGACTGTTTAATAATATCCGGAGATATAAAAAGATTATACAGTAAGATTCTTATATCAGAATATAATCCAGGATTTGATATACTTAGGTTAAACTACAGACTTAAAACTGCAGATGGCAGTTATATAAAGATTTTATCGCACTCTCTTCTTATACTTCCTGAAAAAGGCAGATCTAACTTTATATGCAAAAATATATGTACAAATATTACAGATATAAAGAGTGACAACGATATAAACATTATACTCTATTATAAACAGGAAGAGATATACAACTTTACATACCAAAGTGTAAATCATAATATAAAACCACTTTCTAAAAGAGAGAGGGAAATATATGATATGCTTTGCAGAGGTATGTCAAGTATTCAGATATCAGAAACACTATATATAAGCAAACATACTGTTGATACACACCGACGAAGAATAATAAAGAAGTTGAATATTCTGAGTACAACATCGCTTATTGTTAATAGGTTTTAAATGTTTAAGTGGCCGTGAACAGTATAGTCACGACCACATAAACCACACCTAAAACTAGCTAATATTAAGCTTAATTGTTACCTCATATTTTGCAAACACATTCTTAAACAGAAACGTTTTTCCATTTGGTGAATCTGCAAACTCAGCTAAATTAGCTTTTGTAAATCGTTTTACCTCAAGAATATCATCACGTTTAACCTGTATAAACAGATCTTTAAAAAATCCGGGAAGAGCTTTTGTTACAAGTTTCATCAATGCAGATTTATAATCTAACATCCCCAAAACACCAATGTTACCAACCTCTTTAACAACAATATTTTTAAGATTTTCCCATATATCTATATTTGCTATCTCTTTTGTGCATTCGCCCGATGCAAAACAGTTATATATTTCGCCATCATCTTTCTCTATAAGATGGAGTATTAACATATAATCATCACCAAAAGAGAAATCAAAATCCTCTTTGAGCAACTTCTCATATCCTCCTGAAAATTTACTTACCGATGTAACAAATGACCGCACTCCATTATCGGGTAAGACATTATCCTGACTCTCTGTTATTGGTATAAAAACTCCGGCACAGTATATCTCATCACGACTTATCTCAATACTGGTTCGCAGACACTTTATTTTCTCTATTGACAAGTTAAGGTTATTCATTTCTTTAAATTTTGATTAAGTAATTGGTTGAGATCTCTTTTATAAAAATTATTTAACCGTTAAACAATTAACGACTATAAAACAAGTAAATTGACACAATAAAAAAAATACTCAATAATGAGTATTTTTAATCTGAACACAGGCAGCAACAATACACCACAAACAAACTAATTAACAACACTATAACACAAAACACTATTTAGTATTTGACATCATAAACAGAGAAAGTAGTTTAATTTTTCACAATCAGCAAACAAATAGCAATCATGCAAACGTTACAATCATTATATTACTATATTTATATAGAATAATGACTAAGTGTATATAGAAATATTAGTTAAATGAAGATTTACTGTTTTAGCGGATTAGGAGCTGACACAAGGGTGTTTAAGTATCTGTCACTGAATTATGAGATTGTTCCCGTTAACTGGATAAAACCTATACAAAACGAGTCTATATCTGACTACTCTGTCAGATTATCTAAAGTTATAAATCCAGAAGATGATTTTGGATTGCTTGGTGTAAGCTTTGGAGGTTTTATTGCTACCGAGATAAGTAAACGTTTAAAGCCAAAGGTAACCATTCTGATATCATCTGCCGAAACAAGAGATGAACTTAGTCCGTTTCTGAAGTTAATGGGACGTATAGGGTTATTTAATATTATACCACAAAGGTTTATAATGCCCCCAAAAATTATAACACACAGGATGTTTGGTACAAGCCGTAAGAGTTTGCTGAATAGCATAATCAAGGATACAGATTTAGAATTTGCCAAATGGGCTGTTGGTGCGCTTGTAAACTGGAACAACAAAACTCCGCTTAAAAGTGTATTAAAAATAAGTGGATCTGACGATAGAATGATTCCTCCCGGACGATCAAATAATGTTAATATAATAACCGGAGGTGGACATTTTATAATAGTTGACAGAGCAAATGAGGTAAGTATTATTATAAACCGATATATATCTAAGTTATATACAAACCAGATTGCCTCTGACAAAAATTCAGAGATTTGAATATATATCAGAACTGTGTAAGATAGTTTTCAAAACTGATATCAGAATCGATGAGTACCTTCTTACGAAGCCTGTACTTTGTTACCTTAACACTATCTGCTGACTGATTTAGTACAAGTGCTATCTCCTTGTTTGACATACCAAGCCTTATAAAAGAACATAGTCTTATATCTGATTGAGTCAGGTTTGGATGCTTTTTTATTAGGTTTCTGTCAAACTCTTTATGTACTCTTGAAAACGACAAATTAAAACGGTACCAACTCTCCTCATTACCACCTCTCTCAATCTGGTTTCTTACAGAAATAAGCTCCTTCTTTGCTCTGTCAGGATCTGAATCAATAATATCATTTATCTTCTCCAATCTCTTTGATACCTTTGATATAAACTCATGACTCTTTACAAGAAACAGCGAACTCTCTGTAATCTCCTGATCTTTTTGATTAACTATCTGGTTATAATAGTTTGTTGTAAGAAGAGCCGATTTGGTTCGTGCTATCAGTTCAAGAGGCTCTATTGGCTTACGTATATAATCAACAGCTCCTGAATCAAGCGCTCTGTGCAAATTATCAGGAGTAAGCATTACTCCGGTTAACATTATTACAGGTATATCTTTAGTCTCTTTATTTCTCTTAAGATTATCAATCAAATCTAATCCTGACATACCCGGCATATCCCAATCAGTGATAATAAGATCGGCTTTCACCTCCTTAGCAATATCTAAAGCATTAATAGAATTATTTGTCTGATATGTAATATAATCAGGCAAATATGTATCAAATACCGACACCATTGTCTTTATCTCTTCAATAGAATCATCTACAAATAATATTCTATAACTCTCCATGCAGAATGTCAATATTTATTATAAAATAATTGAAAACAATCATAGTTTTTGCTGTAATGCAACATACTAAATAATTATATATATTCACAAAATATAAGAAACTGTTTAAATCAATCAAGGTTTATAAGACTATTATACATATCAGTGTTACCACTGTATACGGCTTCATCTATCTTATTTCTCCATGTTTTCAGATTATCATTACTGCAATCTATTGTTTTCATAATAGTATTTATATCCCATATCTGAAAAATCTTATAATGTTTCAGCTTATCACAAAAAGGTTTAAGGTATTCAATATCTGAACTACTAAGTTTATATGTATCGGTATCAATTACTAACGAGTTGTAATCTATACTCTCTTTTATAACACCCAGAAGTTTTATAATAAACCTTGCTCCTCCTTTTTCTCCTGAATCAACACTAATTTCGCCTTTGTGAGCCTCTACTGCCATTTTACAGAATGCAAGACCTAAACCAACAGATCCGCGGTTTCTGCCAATACTATTTGCTCCCTGAACAAACCTGTTAAATACAGATAGTCTCATATGCTCAGGTACACCCTCTCCATTGTCAGATACTGATATAACCAAACAATCAGGCTCATCAATCTCAACACATATATGAACACTACCACCTACCGGCGAAAATTTTATTGCATTTGATAATAGGTTAAGCAGAACTCTCTCTAATATTACTGCATCAGCAGATATAATATATCCTCTTTTTATCTCTACATGTAGATTTATACTCTTATGTTTTGCCGATAGTACAACCTGATTAACTGCTTTACTTACGATATCCGAGATATTTACATCTGATAATAAAATTTTTATATCGGCATTATTATAACGATATACATCAAGAATGTTATCTACAAGATTATTTATAGACAATGCTGATTGCTTTACAATAGTAATTCGCTCTTCTCCGTCAGCAATTACATCTGCATTTAATATGGTACTTAATGGTGTTTTAAGATCATGCACAATCATACCCGACATATCATCTTTAAACTGCGAAAGTAATCTGAGTTTCTGGTTTGTTCTCTGTTTTTGTGTATAAAGTATACATATTATTATCATTAACAGTACAAGAACAGAGAGACCAATAATCAGTATACTTCTTATCTTTCTCTCCTGTGCTATTACACTTTTTTGTATATCTATATCCTTACGCTGCTGGTCTATCTGCTGCTCTTTTTGTTGTGTTTCATACTTTATCTGTAAATCAGAAACAACCTTATCGCGGTTAACAGATGCTAATGAGTCTTTAACTGATAATAATCTGGTTGCATATATAAGCGCATTATCCTTATCTCCTTTTATACTGTACAGATTATATAGAATCTCATAGCTATCCTTTTTCCAATTCATAAATCCGGAGCTATCTGCAAGCATTTTCATTTTATAAGCATAAGATAAAGCTTTATCTGCAAACAATTTTTTACTGCCACTACCCTTCTCTATCTTACCAAGGTTTAGTTGTGCCAGATTAGAATATGAATAAAACAGAGAGCGTTTAACATTGGTATTCGACAATAGTGATACAGCTTTAATGTAACTATTCTCGGCTTTATTAATATTGTTCTTATTAAGATATATATCTCCTATTTTGTTATAATATCTTGCTATTGAAACATTATCACCACGTTGTTTATGTATTGTATAAACGCTATCAAGATACAACAGTGCTGAGTCGTATTTTCCCATATCAACATATACATCGGCAATATTTTTATTTGCTGTAGCAACAACACCTATCTCCTTATCCCTGTTAGTATGCTCAAGAGCAACCTTATAATGTTTTATACTTCTGTTATATCGTTTCTGCTGATAATAATTAAGCCCAATATTCAGATAGGTAAAATTTATTGTCCCATCATTAATAATCTTTTTATATTCCAATGCTTTATACTGATATATATTTGATTTCTCATACTGTCCGGTATAGTAGTATTGTAATCCAAGATTATTATATATCATACCTAAACGTTTGTTGTCTCCAAGTTTTTTACTTACATCAATAGCACTGATAAAACATGTTATTGATTGTGCAAAATCCTCAAAATGGCTATAAAATGTACCAAGATTATAGTAGGTATCTGCTATACCCTTATCGTTCTCTGTAGTTTTATAAAGCTCTAATCCTCTGTACAGGTAATCAACACATTTTTTTGAATTCAAACTATATCTGTATGCAAATCCAATATTAATCAGCACCTTTGCCCTCTCATCTGTCCATCCGTTTTTATCAGAAATATTCAGAGCTGAGTTATAGTAGTGCATAGCAGAATCAAAACTCACACTCTCTAATCTCATCCCGGTTTTCAGATAACTCTTTATAAGCACGGAATCCTTACTCGCAATATTATCTGTATCTGATTGCGAATTAACCTTACCATATATCAGCTGCGGTAACATTATAATTATTAATAAAAGTAGTGTGTGTCTAAAGGCTTGCATATGTTTAAGTTTGTTTATAAGGCTCATATTAACTCGCATTTATAATCATTCTCATGCTTCGTTTTATAAGAGCTTCTTAAATAGTTATTACAAAAATATAAACTTATTGATTGTTCCGGTAATTCAAATTGTAAAACACAATATTAATATAACAATATACATGTATATACAATAAATATCAACAATAGCCATTATATATAATGTTTGAAGGTTTAATTGTATTAAATCATTCATATCTATTTTCAACACAAAACACAAATTAAAATGAGACACCTATTTGCTATTTTCACCCTTATTACCTGTTGTATTGTATCTGTATCAGCTTCAGATACTATATATGTTAAGATTAACCTTAAAAAACTAGCCGATAAAAAACTAAGGATTGAGGTTAGGAACAACAAAGAAAGCTCCGGATATTACTACTTCCCAAAATCTATACCTGGTAGCTACGATTATAGAAACTATGGAATTGCTTGTAAAGATTTCAGAACAAATGAAGGTAATAATATAGTAAAAACAGATGTGAATATGGTTAATATTCCACAATGCACATCGTTTGAGTACTACAGATACTTCAACAAAAGAAACTTTCTATCTCTAGATGGGGCAGTTGCTATAAAAGACTCCGTTTTTGTATTCAACTGGAACTCTATTATTGGTTACTTTACAGATACAGATAAAACTCCTTACTGTATAGAGATTGTGAAGCCTAAATGTTTAAAACCATATACAACATTAAAACATAAAGAATATAATGACAATACCTTAACACTATACGCTTCAAATTACGATGAGTTGTTAGATAAACCATTAATGATGTATAAAAGTGGTGTTAAAACCAAACAGTTCACATGTAACTCAAAAACATTCAATATTGTAAGTTTTTCAACTTTAGAAGAGAATCCAATTGATTCAATATACACAGACTTAAAAAGAACTCTTAAGATAGCTACAAAACATATAAAATATCCTAATAAAGAGTATACCTTCTTTATATATACAACTAAAAACAATACCACATTTGGTGCATTAGAGCACAAAGATAACTCAATAAATACCTTTAATATAGATATGGTATTCAAACATAATTATTCCATTCTCTATTCAATGGCACTTCACGAGTTTATGCATGCATGTTATTTCCCTCTTGTTGTAAAAAGTAATGTAATTGAGAATTTTGATTATCAAAATCCAAAAAGCGATGAGCATTTATGGCTTTATGAAGGGGTTAATGAATATCTTTCTCAAAAGATGAAATATACATCAGGTTACTATACAAAGAGTGAATTTATAAAGGAGATGTATAAAAAATATACTTATGAAAAGATTAATAAGAGAGATTTTGTTCGTATCAGAAATGCATCGTTAACAAAACTTAGCAAAGATATATACTCACGATACGGAAGAAGAAATTTTGGAACAGTGTATAACAGAGGAGCCTTAGTTGCAATGATGCTTGATATTGAGATTATAAAAAACAGCAACGGCAAGATGAATCTTTTTGACATTATTAAGATACTAAGAGACAAATATAGCAACAAGAGTTTTAGCAGTAATGATATTTTGAGTGAGATTAACTCTATTGTAAATGTAGAACATATAATATCAAAATATATAAGAGGAAGAAAAAACATTGATCCAGAATATCTGTTTGGTATATTAGGATTTACCATACATAACAGTAAAACAAGTTATCATAAAGTAAAGATAAAATCTATTAAACACATTGTTACCAAACACGGAAATGCTTTAGTTTTTAACAAAAGTGATATTAACAAAGCTCTAAAAATGGATGAAGTAATTATATTAAAGGTCGACAACAAAGTTAATCCCAAGTTTGATGATATTATACTTAGTCCAGAAAAAATAGATTTAACAATATTACACAATGGAATAGTTAAGAATGTGACATTTACCAAGAACTCAAATAAGTATATAAAAATTAACAAAATCAGGACATTGCAAAATAGTAACAATAAAAACGATACTGTAGCAAATAGATTCTGGATATTCTAGAGGATATTTAAGACCTGTATAAGTGCAGGTCTTATTTTTTTAATCTTCCATAATTACAGCAGTTATACAAACGCATGAAGTACTGTTATTATGATATAAAACAATACATATCAAGTATACTCTGTAACAATTTTTTATAACTCTTTTTGTATTATAACTATTGATATAACAAAAAATATTAAATACCTTGTATGTAAACATAAAATTTAATTATATGATCTCAATAGTTAGAATATTTTGTATTGTTACAATATACATTTTAGCAAGTATATGTAGCATTAATGCTCAGGATTGGAAGAAGATGCAAGCTGATGGATTAAAGCTCAATACAATACAGGACAATATAAGATATGACTTTAACGGACGATCATACAGTAAACGTATTGACAGAAAAAATTATAGCAGAGCTTATAAACAATTCAAACGATGGGAATACTATTGGGAGAACAGAGTTTTAAGCACCGGAGTTTTTCAAAACCCAATGCACACATATAATGAGTATATCAAATATAAAACAAATCAATACAGAAGCACAACCTCTGAAAACTGGATATCACTTGGTCCTTCAACAATACCAGAATCTACATCGTCATTCTATGCCGGTTTAGGAAGAATAAATGTACTTGAGTTTAATCCGTCTAATTCAAATATTATATGGATAGGAACCCCGGCAGGTGGTCTGTGGAAGTCAACAGATGCAGGAAGTACATGGGTTTCTAAAGGCAATAATGTTCCAAACCTTGGCGTTTCAGATATTGCTATTGATGCAAACAATACCGACATAATGTATATAGCTACAGGCGACTACGATGGACAACACAACAACTCTCTTGGTGTATTCAAGTCAGTTGATGGTGGCGAAACATGGTCTGTAACAGGACTTAACTACGATGTAACTAATTCCAGACAAGTTGCTCATGTAATTATAGATCCATCAAACAGCAACAATATCTTTGCAACAACATCTAATGGTATATATAAATCAACAAATAAAGGATCTACATGGACTCTGAAATCAACTGTAAAGTTCTTTAACGATATACTTTACAAACCGGGTAGTACAACAATCATGTACGCCTCATCACAATCGGGTGATGTATATAAATCAACAGATAATGGGGAGACATGGCAGGATATTACAGGAGACTCATTTGAGACCAACCGCATTGATATAGCAGTTACCGCACACGATCCTGAAATTATTGTTGCCATAGGAAGCAGTAACGGATACAAATCAACAGATGGTGGCACAACATGGAACGACATGACTATACCAGCACAGTTTGACACGCAGGGTGGATATAATCAGACAATAATTATTGCTCCTGACAATAAAGACCTAATGATTCTTGGAGGTGTTGACGGATGGCGTTCTAAAATAGTCAGCAATAATCTTACATGGGAGAAGTATATGGATGGTTATTGGGAAACAGGCAGTCCGTTCTTCTATGTTCACTCAGATCATCACGATCTTAAATTCCTGCCCGGAAGTAACAAAATACTATTCTCTGCAAACGATGGAGGTCTGTTTAAAGGCGATATAACACAGGACAGCAACTGGGAAGATCTGTCGAATGGATTGGCAATTACACAATACTACAAACTTGCAGTTACACCCAAAAACAGCAATCTGGTAATGGGCGGAGCTCAGGATAACGATATAACACAATTTGACGGTACTAAATGGCATAACAGAAACTACGGATCGGACGGTGTTGAGACCGTATGGGACTACTCTGACGAGAAGATTGCATATACCTGTAGCCAGAGTGGTTTTATGAAGAGAACGCTTGACGGATGGGCTACCGCCTCAACAGTTATTAATACACCAAGCGGAGCCGCATTTGTTTGGCCTCTTGAGATACACCCAACAAATCCTGCTACACTATTTGGTGGTTTCTCAAACATATATAAGAGTACAGATAAAGGTGATAACTGGCAATCGCTTGCTTCACCTACAAACGGTAGTATAAAGGTTATAGCTATTTCACCTTCAGATACTAAATATATATACTGCTCATCAGGGTTTGAACTATTTGGGACAAAAGATGATGGTAAAACATGGTCTACCATTACAAAACCAGCATCTGGAAATATAACCAGTATAGCTGTTAACGCTGTAAGACCTGAGGAGTTTTATGTTACATTTGGTGGTTATAATGACGGATCTAAGGTGTACAAATCGATAGATTTTGGTGCTACATGGACAAATATTACAGGTTCGTTACCCAATATACCCGTAAACAAAATTGTGTACGAAACAGGAAGCGATAATGAGCTATATATAGGTACTGATCTTGGTGTATATTATAAAGATGGCAACTCATCAGGATGGGTACCATTTAATAACGGGCTTCCGAACGTTATTGTTAACGACCTTGAGATTCTGTATGCTGCCGGAAAGCTGAGAGCGGCAACATTTGGCAGAGGCATATGGGAAACTGCAATTGCAGCTGACTCAAACGGTGATTTTAAACCCGGCGATGGAGATAATGGAGACGGAGATAACGGAGGAGGTACTGATGCTATAAATAACAGTAATAAGATAATATTCAATATATATCCTTCGCCTACAGATGGTCTGTTTAATATTAATATCCCGGAAAATAGTACCGAATACAGTTTAATTGTATACAACTCTGTTGGCGGTGTTGTTTATACCGATATAATGAATGGAACTCAGAAAACAGTAGATATATCTGAATATGTAAATGGTGTATATATTGTATCGTTGTCTGACGGTGAAAACAGATCGGTCAGAAAAATTGTAAAAACTAAACTGTAACCATAAAACAGAACATAGATGAGACAAATAAAAGTATCTGTTTATATAATTTGTACACTGCTATTAACCTCATGTTCCGGCTCTCTTAAACTAATTGACTCTGAAAAGAGAATTATTGTTGCCGGACGCGAAGGTATTGAGAATAAAGAGAGATATACAATAACTATTGAGAACAGATGTAAAGATGATGTAACAATTAATGAGATTATTGTATACAGTAATAACGGATACTACAATATGGCATTTGACATTACTGCAAATGGTAATACTACTCTTCTGAAAAAACTAGACAAGGGAGAGATTTATACCATAGTAGCAATACCAAAGTATGAGACAAAATTAACCGATAAGGTCTGCAACAAAGATTTTAAAATCCTTTTAAAATACAGTGTAGGAAAACGTACTCAAACAATGTTTATAAAGAGCGTAAAAGAGGGTAAGGTAATACTGCGTCACTAGTTCTTTCTATTTGTCAGAAAATAGCATTAAGATCATATTTGTGTGCGATAAAGCCTCTCTTATGTCCATTTCCTGAGTGTGTGAAAGAACATTCTCATTCTTCAATTCATATAAATTGTAATGTTTAATTAAGCCTATTTGTTAAAATGTGGTCTAACCACAGTATATAAAAGAGACAGACATTAACATAGGTTTTCTGACATACAGATAAGACTAAATTATGTGTGTTTTATATGACCTTAAAAACTAATTCAGACACATGAGACAACTACTTCTCTATTTAGCATGCTTTATTACAATAGTATCGTGCAGTAATAAAAAACAGAATAGCTCATTAGAGTATATGGGCATGAGTAAACCCGATACAACCCTGCAACTATTTGCACCAGGATTGGTATCAAGAGGACTCTTTGAACGAGACTTCACAATTAGTCCTGATGGAACAGAGATATTCTACTCCGTAATGTCAAGAAGTTATTCGGTTATTGTTACATCTAAGCTGACAGATAACAGATGGAGTAAACCTGAGGTTGCGGGTTTCTCTGGCAGTACAGAATACTTTGATGCCGAACCACACATAACTCCGGACGGAAAAAGATTAATGTTTCTATCTACACGGGCACCTGAAGGCATGGAGCAGAAAGAGGGATGGTACTATCAGAATATATGGGTATGTGATAAAACAGACAACGGATGGAGTGAACCATATAACCTCGGCACTCCTGTTAATACAGACGGTGGTGAGTATTTTCCATCTGTTACAAACAACGGAACACTATACTTTACAAAAGAGTTATCAAACGGAGAGCAGTATATTTACAGATCAAAACTGGTTAACGGCAAATATCAGGAACCTGAAAGACTTCCTGAGCAGATAAACAGAACCAAATCTCAGTACAATGCGTGTATATCACCAGATGAATCGTATATTATACTATGTACAAATATCTCTGATAGCACCAGCCGCAGAACAGATTATGTTATAAGTTACAGATCTGATAATGATACATGGAGCGAACCTGAATTGCTGAAGAACAATATAAACTATCCCGGATCACACGCTCTGTCGCCATATATTACGCCTGACGGGAAATACCTCTTCTTTAGTCAGGCAAGAAAGAGTGACAAAACAGTAAAAAGATACAACACAAAAGATATGTATAAGGCTATTAATGAACCCCAAAATGGTAATTCTGATATCTACTGGATAAGTACAGAGACTTTTAACAAAAAGTAGAACAGTATAAAAAGATAAAATGAGGGTGTCTCCCTAACACCCTCATCAACTTAAATTGAACCAAACAAATCAATTACATTCATCATTCACTGATTAATAAATAATTAATTTAACTTATATACTTTATAAACTCTTTTAATTGTATCGTTTTTACTCTATCAGAATCGCTTCTTAAGTTTAAGTTCAGCATAACCTATCAGAATAAACAGAGCCGAATAAGCCAGACTGTACCAGAAATAGTTTCCAAATACATCAAAGGTTTCACCCTTTATTGATACTGCTGCTTGCAGAAGGTATGTAAATGGTACATATATAGAGAACTCCCACTTTATAAGTATTGCTCCGGCAACAAATCCAACAATTCCAAACGCTATTGGTAATACCATATTTTTCCAACGGTACGTTGCCCAAAACTGTATACCAACCCATGCCAACGAAGCAACAAAACTCATAATAAGTAGCTTTGATATATTACTGAACAGATCAGCAGTCTCTACATAATTCTCCGGATAAACAAGTGCAAGAACCTCTCCTGCAATCATAAAAAACACACCAAACAGTATCAGGCTCAACATTACAATTGTAATAGTCATTATAATCTTTGATGCATAAACTACTCCCCTTCTTATTGGCAGAGCATAAATCTGTTTCCATGCATTGGCTTCGTACTCAACACGGCTTATCATTGATGTTATTAGTATAATAAACAGAGGGAAAAAGAATGCAAGACCTGAATTTGATGCATATCCCATAAATATTGTCCATCCGTTTGTACTCTCACCCAGAATACTTGGCGTTTTAAAAAGGAATATTGTAAAAAACAGTGCTACCAGAAACAACGGAGAAATCACACTAATAAAAAGAACCTTCGAATTCTTAAACTTTAATATATCGGCTATATAACTTCTGTATAAATCAACAACTATACTCTTCATAACTATAATTTTTTCTAATTAAGACTACTTACCTACAATGTCCATAAATATATTCTCCAGATCGCCAGAATGATGGGCAAGATGATACACATCAATGCCACTCTCTATAAGATGTCTGTTAATCTTATTGGCATTTGCATCAGAGTTTGGAGTAACACGTAAACTCTTATCTTCAGCTACTGAAACAGCAAAGCCAAGATCAACAATTCTCTTAAGTGCATCTGTATTATCAGATGTTCTTATAACCAGATAGTCTGATGTCTGACGTTTAAGCTGTTCAATACTCCCCTGAAATCTGATCTTACGATTATCAATTATACCAATATGTGTAACAACCTTTTCAAGCTCCGACAACAGATGCGACGAAACAAATATTGTCTTTCCATGCTCCTTACACAACTTAAGCATAAGCCTGCGCATATCATGTATTCCCGACGGATCAAGTCCGTTTGTAGGCTCATCAAGAATAAGTAATTCAGGGTCGTTAAGCAGAACCGATGCAATACTCAATCTCTGACGCATTCCAAGTGAATACTCTTTAACCTTTCTGTTTTTATCGTCAAGTAGCTCTGTAATAGCCAAAACCTCATCAATACGTTTCTTATCAATTCCCAGATATCTGCACTGCACCTTAAGATTATCGTAACCCGAAAGATGTTTATATACTGATGGTTCCTCAATAAGAGCACCTACTCTGCTAAGAATATCTATTCTTTTACGCGAGATATCTTTACCAAATATTTTAACCTTGTTTCCTGGAACTTTTAGCAGACTAAGCAGAACACGTATAGTTGTTGTTTTTCCGGCTCCGTTAGGACCAATAAAACCATAAATAGAGTTTCGGGGTACCTCAAGCGAAACGCCACTTAAAACATTCTTAGACCCAAAATTGTAGTAGAGGTCTTTGGTTTCTATTATCAGATCTTTCATAAGTATTAATTTGTATGTTTAATAATTACTTGTTCGTATTTACACTGCAAGTATAAGATCATATCAGAGGTAATAAAAAAGCGATATACCAACCATAATATTTCATCGACAAACAGACTCACACCCGATTCGTAGATAAATTATGCCAATTGGTAGATTAACGTTTTAAGTAGTACCTGATATTCTTGATATATCACCTCTTTTTTAATAGAATTGTCATAGATTTATAAATGATACAAAGTATGAGCAAAGCATTCATTATACTCTAAGTATTAAATGTATTGTCGGATCGCATTAAAAAAAGATTTATCACAAAATACAGAATCCAAATGTGTAATTCCTGACTCCGCTCTAACAGACAATAAAAACAATAACAAACATATGAAACTAAGCATGAGTAAAGGCTTTTCTCACACGCGGGAATGACTAAATTATGCGAGTCCCATATGATCATTAAAAAGCAAATCTATACATATGAAAATAAATAAAACAGAGATACTTATACATGCCGTAAGCTGGATTATACTTATACTATTTTTCACAGTAACACCGGTTCTTCTTAACACAAGAGTATCATTTGATAAAATGGGCATTATACGTTCTGTTTCAAACTCATTGGTGAATGTTACAATATTCTATATGTACTATATTTTTGTAATGACACCTGCATTAAAAAAGAGAAGTTTCTTGATATTTGTTTTGTACTCTGTGTTAATGCTTATAGCTGTAATAATTTTAAAAATGGTTATAGGTGAGATTATGTTCGGTATATACAATCAACGTATAATTGGTCCTGTTTTCAAGGATATGGATCTTATACCACATATAATATCAAATATATTCTACTGCGGAATGTTTGCTTTTCTTGGTGTTGTTACCAGATTTATTGTAGAGTGGTTTAAAAATGAAAAACTGAAGAATAATCTCGAAAAACAAAACCTTAAGAGCGAACTTGCATTACTAAGATCACAGGTAAATCCTCATTTTCTGTTTAATACACTAAATAACATATATTCACTTGTGTATAAAAAATCTGATAAAGCACCTGAATCGGTACTAAAACTATCCGGTATTATGCGATATATGTTATATGAAAGTAATGAGGATTATGTAAACATATCAAAAGAGCTGGAATATCTGAATAACTATATAGAGCTACAGAAGATCAGATATGCTAACCCGGATAAGATAAACTACAATATTACCGGAGAGAACACAGATGCACAAATTGCACCAATGATATTTATACCATTTATAGAGAACTCATTTAAGCATGGACCAAAAGAGGATGTGATTAATATAAATATAGACATTACAGCAACAAACATAACCTTTGAGATATTCAATAAAATATCTGAGATAAAAACCATATCAAAAGACAGATGCGGTGGTATTGGCCTACGAAATGTTGCTCGCCGTTTAGAGTTACTTTATAAAGACAGACACAAACTGAGCATTAACGGAACAGATAATAGCTACAGTGTTAAACTTATATTAGACTTATAATACATTAGTTTTAAATGGTGCCGCAAAACAGCAAATACATAAATAGTATTGCAACAAAAGATTAGGTATATTGTAATATCAAACATTACAATATAAAGCAGAAGTAAACAGATGAAGATAAATGCAATAGCAATTGATGATGAACCTTTGGCAATAGATATTATTGAAGATTATTGCGAAAAAACAACCTTTGTTAATCTTCAGAAAACATTCTGTAGTGCAATAGAGGCTCTGAAATATCTACAGGAAAACAGTGTAGATCTAATCTTTCTCGACATACAGATGCCCGACCTAAATGGAATTGATTTTCTTAAGATACTTAACAACAAACCATTTATAATATTTACAACTGCATATGATAATTATGCACTACAAGGATACGAACTTAACGGAATTGATTACCTGCTTAAACCATTTGCGTTTGAGCGCTTTTTTCAGGCTGTAACAAAAACCCTGAATATTATAGAAAATCAACACAAAACTGAGACTCCTGAGATTATTAATCTGACTAAAACAGATAAAGAGTACTTTTTTGTAAAGTCTGAACATAAGATTGTTAAAATAGACTTCTGCTCTATAATTGCCATTGAAGGACTTAAAGATTACCTGAAAATTGTAACAACAAAGGGCAATATATTAACGCTTATGAGCTTTAAAAATATTGAGGAGATACTACCTGACAAACTATTCTGTAGGGTACACAGATCATACATAATATCAATTAATAAGATTGATACAATTGAGAAGAACAGAATATACATTGACGATATGATAATCCCGATAAGCGATTCATACAAGGATATATTCTACTCCAGAATTGATCTTTAAGAAAAATTTAGTTAGATTAGATATTATTAATCATACTTCCGTAAAAAGGATATCTTTGCAGAGATTTTGAAGAAAGAGACAACATTTAATGAAATTTACCGAATTTAACCTTAATGACAATATATTAGAGGCAATATCGTATATGGGTTTTGAGAATGCCTCTCCTATACAGGAAAAAGCTATACCGGCCATACTTGAAGATAAAGACCTTATAGCATGTGCACAGACAGGTACTGGAAAAACAGCTGCTTTTACTCTGCCTATACTTCACAAACTAAACGAGAGTAACACAGGAAATGGAGTAAAGGCTCTTATTATTGTGCCAATACGAGAACTTGCTGTTCAGATAGACCAGCAGATACAGGGTTTTTCATACTTTGTTCCTGCAACATCAATGCCTGTATATGGTGGTAGAGATGGTTCTGATTGGGACATGGAGAAACGTGCTCTTACAGGCGATTGTGATATTATTATTACTACACCAGGAAAGATGATTGCACATCTGAACATGGGCTACGTTAAACTGGAACATCTGGAACACCTGATACTTGATGAAGCTGATAAGATGCTTGAGATGGGTTTCTACGACGATATAATGAAAATTGTTAGTTACCTGCCTAAGAAGAGACAAACCCTGATGTTTAGTGCTACAATGCCTCCTAAAATAAGAGAGCTTGCCAGATCTATTCTTAATAAACCGGAGGAGATAACAATTGAGCTGTCTAAACCAGCCGAAGGAGTACTTCAGGTTGCCTATCTGATAGATGAAGATAATAAAATGGCTCTTATTCACGAGTTGATAAAAGATAAGCCAGAGTATAACAGTATACTTATATTTACATCTACAAAAAGTAAGGTATCGTCTATTGTACGAAGCCTGCGAAGAAAAAATCACGATGTAGAGGGAATATCGTCTGATCTGGAACAGGATGAGAGAGAAGAGGTTTTAAAGCAGTTTGGTGCAAAACATATCAGAATACTTATTGCTACAGATGTTATAAGCCGCGGAATAGATATAAAGGATATAAACCTTATTATCAACTACGATGTACCTAACGATTCTGAAGCATATGTACACCGTGTAGGGCGTACTGCCAGAGCGGCTACAACAGGTGTTGCTATTACAATGATCTGTAAAGATGATATGTACAAATTTGCCGAGATAGAGTCGCTTATAGAACGTGAGGTACTAAAGCTTCCTACACCTGAACATATTGGCGATAGTCCGGAGTGGAGAGTAAAAACCAAAAAGAAGAGGACAGGCAAATACTTCAAGCGTAAACCGAACAATAACCGAAACAAAAATCAGAACAAGAAAAACAGACCAAAACCAAATAATTAGTATCTGCTGCTTATATAATCCTTAACAAAGGCTCTGTAGCTCTGCATTAAACGCATAAGGTTTATACTCTGGGTTGAGAATGTATAGTCATCAACCATAACCACAGGGAGTATACCCGGCGATGTTCCGGTAATAAATATAGCGTCAACATGAATTATATCTATGGCTTTAATATTATCCTCAATAACATTAAAGCCAAGTTTTTTGCTCAGCATAATTACATTCGCACGTGTAATACCGGGTAAAACAGCTTCAACAGGTGGTGTATATACCTTATTTTTAATTATAAAGAATACATTACTCCTGCTACCTTCTGTTATGTAACCACTATTATCTACAAGCAGAGCCTCATATGCACTCTCATCTGCTATCTTTCTGTTAACCGATTCTCTAAGCTCGCGGTTTACAAGTTTTATATTCGGATTCTCACGCAGCGCATCGTATGTAATAACCTTAACTCCATCGCTATACTGCTTATTGGTTGGGTACCTGTGAGGTACTACATATATATAATAATCGCTGTTATCGGTATGAAAAACCATCTTAATATTACCAATGTCAAGAGTGTTAGAATCTATCAATCTCTTAATATCAGAAGATATAACACTATCATGCACCCACAAATTTTCACCTATAGCTTTAAATGAATTTTTTAGCCGTTCAGTATGCTGTTCAATAAACAGAGGTTTACTATCAATTACCCTGAATACCTCATAAACAGCTCCATTACCAACAACCGATCTGTCATCGAACCTGTCTGACGACAGAATATTTCCGTTATATATAAAAAAACTACCCTTAACAATTTCCATATTAACAACTCTTTTAAACTGCAACACCGCCACCAACCAGACGTTCGCCATCGTAAAAAGCTACAGGCTGACCCGGAGCCATTGCCCATGCCGGATTTGTAAGCTTTACTGTTGCTCTGTTTCCCTCAGTATGTATAACGAAACTATCACCCTTAGGGTTTAGCCCTAATCCTCTTACAATAGTTGTAAAAGCTTTTGAACCGGAAAGCTCATCTACGTTTGCAGCATACAGATCATCTACCACAAATTCCATGCAATTCAGTTCCTGTTTACTTCCAGCTAAAATAATATTCCTGTCAGAATCTATCTTTTTAACATATCTCGATCTGCCATCGAAACAATTAACATCACGCTTCTGCCCTACTGTATAGTTCACAATACCATTGTGCTCTCCAATGATCTCTCCACTCTCATTAACAACATCACCTTTTACAGCTCTGCTGGCAAAATCAGGTACCCTGGCCTCTATATAATCCCGGTAATTCTGTCCCTGCAAAAAGCATATTCCCATACTCTCTTTCTTGCCTGCCACCTCGCTGTATCCTCTCTCACGTGCAATGTTCCTAACCTGTTCTTTTGTATAGTCTCCAAGTGGAGTTATTGCCCTGTTAAGCACATTCTGATTCAGGCGCCACAGAAAATATGACTGATCCTTAACCGGATCAATACCCTTATAGATATATTTAAGTCCGTTAAAATCCTTTATACGTATATAGTGACCTGTTGATACATATCTGCAATCCATCTCATCTGCTACCGACAGCATCATATCCCATTTAATTAACGGATTACAATATGCACATGGATTTGGTGTACGTCCGTTAAGGTACTGATCAACAAAAGGTGATACAATTGTATTATCAAAATGATCTGAGATATCAATTACCTTATGCTCAATGCCTATACTGGCAGCAAGCTCTTCTGCCTGTGTTATATGGCTATTATCTCCGCTTCTCCACATCTTAAAGGTTACTCCTTTAACATGATACCCCTCATCTTTAAGCAACAGTGCAGTAACAAAACTATCTGTACCACCGCTCATGCCCAACAACACACTCTTATCTGTAGCCATAAACTATTTTTTGCCAAAAGTAACAAAAAATAGTTGCTATAGTGGGCAGTTGATTTAAGTTTCTGATAAATCAAAGTTTGTATATCACCTCAGTATCACAATACCTTATTATTTCTATCTGAATCAGTAACTATGTGCCAATACTATATCTTTTGCCAACTTGTTAGATGTTTTATGCAGATCAATTATAAACTCCTTAATCAGATTTAACTTTTGGTTTTTCTTATAAGGATATATATACGGATTCATTAATGTTGCTCTAAGTACAAGTAATCCATTTTTTTTATAATCCTCTTCTGAATTTTGTATTCCGTTCTTCTCAAAAAAATCAGCCAGCGAATTATAACTATAGTTTGGTAAAGAGAACATTGTCTTTGACAAGAAGTACGGATGAGAATAGCTATGCCCTTTATCTCCAAGCTCTGCCTGAATTGAATAGTTCTCGTAAACCAAACCTGTAAGGTTATTAAGATCGTACAGATTAGAGAGATTATTTGGTTTAACTGCAAATAAAAACACATTAAGATCGGGATGTGTTGGAGAAACAGGCAGAAACTCATACATAGCATCCTCTCCTGTTTCAGCCATCACTCTCTTCCAGTTAATCATCCACTCATAAAGCTCTCTGGTTGCCAACAGAGTATTCTTAATTATAGATCCATGATACTGTCTGTTTAACGGGATGCACCTGTTTGATAACCATAACGATGCCGCAACAGCTCCAGGCTTTGAACCTTCTAATATAAACGGTGCAAAAGCATCAATACTAACTTTATACTCATCGTAAGGCAGGTTTTTATCTGATAGTTTATCAAAATCAACATCATTAACATGCATAGGAGGTACATGCAACATAGCATTATGATGAGATGAAGTAATGTATGGCGCCTTCTGGGTAAGAAAGTGTCTGATTCTGTCATTTTTAAAGGCTATTACCCCACACGGATATTGAATATATCCAAGTTTATGCGGATCAATAGTTATTGAGTCGGCATATTTAAAAGCCATAAATGAACTTACCAGATTTCTGTCACCACAGTCTATCTCTTTTGTCTTCTTATACCCTTTATAGGATATTGTAATTTCATCCTTTATATACTCAGACATATCTATAAACCTGTCTTCCGGAGATATGTCAAATTCAAAATTATCCAGATAAGACTCAACTCCATCTATCTCAGACAGCTCCTTAACAACTTCTTTCAACAAATTGAGTGCATTATCATAACCTTCAGAGTCTATTAAATCAACCATTCTCTCCTTAGAGTGCTCTATTCCGGATTTAATACTATCCAGTTTTTCTATATTTTCAGACCTGTTATTGTCGTAAACACGTTTTGTATTTAAAGTATAAGCAGATACCTGATTCTCCTTGTTTATCTCATTAGTCTGTTTTAATGCATCTTCACACAACTCACTAACACTCTTCTTTTTATATTTAATAATTTTATCAAACTGCAATATGAAATTGTCATAGAGATCTGTGATACTATTAATATTCAGATCAGGGAAATCTTCGCTAAACACAGATAAAATTTTATTCTGTATAATATTAAATTTCTCCTGCCAACTCAACTCTAATACTGTTTTTACATAACCTCCCCAGGCAGAATCAACATGCAACCAGAAACTAACGTTAAATGTCTCTTCAATATCTGTTCGCAAATCAACAAGTTCATGAATAGGATCTATTGCTCCTCCTTCTGTTGTTCCTGCAATTCCAATAACGGCTAGTGGTGATATTTTTTTATCTATACAATCTCTGATTTGACTCCTTAGCTTATCTGAATCTGCTCTGAACCTTGAGTCTACCTCTATAATTCTTATATTATTCCGTCCTATTCCCAGAATATCTGCCGCTTTATTAATACTGTAATGAGCAGTTCCTGATACAAAAACAGCTAATGGGTACTTACTTAAAAGAAATCCCATATTGTTTGATAAGCTTGTGTTACATTTACTCAAATCAGACATAGCTCTTTGTGACAAACTGTTTATATCTTCTCCCTGATATTTATCTACATATGCTTTTATATATCTTGATAGTAAATATATAGACTCATTAGGTCTAATATTAATCAACTCAAATTCCGGAATCTCTTTTATATCATATATTGTACCATCTGCCGACTTTATCTCTATACGCAATCTCTTTTCTCTTGAGACCTCCTGAATTGATAACGGGAAGTATTTTACATTTCTTGCAGCCCATAGAGCCTCAATATTTGCAATAGTTCCGCCTGAAGATATATGAGCCCAACCAAACTCACTTTTTAGCTTTTCCTGATACTCCTCCCAATCCTTAATAGTAGCCTCCTTTGAAGGAGGAATTGGTGCCGGTTTGTATCCCAACATCTTTAGTATATCATTACATGCTTCTATCTCCCACTCTGCTGTAACAGGAGCCGATTCCGGGGTAATATTATTAGAATTATACAACATTGCACCAATATAACCTAACATTGATGGCATTGTAACATCTGACTGCATATGTGCAATATATCTTGGGTTATAGAATGGGAAATTACGTCTTAACGAAGCAAGAAATTCGTGAATATTCTTATGCATTCTATCACTCTCTTTTTCAAAGGATCTCTGGTCTGATTTATTTATCAGTAAAGGATCATCCGGAAAATAGTTTCTTCTCCAATGAAAGTAGTCCTGAGTAATGTAATCTAATAATTCACTAAAGGTTGCTGAATTTTCAGCTTTAGGTCCAATAAACCATGGCAAAATGTTTTCCATACTCTTCTGTTATCTGTTTATATTAAAATTCTATATCTTATTTCACAGATTAAGTACTGCAATCATTTAATTATGAACGTAAAAAACTATCACCATTTAAGCGTTATTTACAGCTGCTACTTATAAAATTTGTGGCTAATTATTCCGTTTATCAGAATAGTATGTTCAACGTATCAAACAGGTTTTCAGTACTTACATGCTCGTTAAAATTCGCTCCTATTATTAAATCAGGCTTAGGAATTTAACTTTAATTTGCGTAAATATACATTATACATCAATAAAACACAACCGTTACATGTATGTTTATATCATAAATTCTAATTTATCTTAAAAGATATATTTAACTATATTGATAACCAGAGGAGAAATGTATAAGTTTCTGAAATGATTATTTCAGAAGAATAATAAAAGGTGAAATATAAGAACATAAAAAAGCAGGTATGCCTCATGCATTAAGTACTAAATAACAGCAATACTTAAGGTCCGTTAGCACAAAACATACACTGCTATATGAAGCTACCTACTCCTTCTTATCCTTACCACGATATTTACAACACTCAGGTAGCTTGTCATATACCTCATCTGAGGCTTTAAACATCTCATTATCATGACCTGCTTTTGCTATAGCTGTAAGTATAGCTTCCTTATCTGTTGTGTGATCGCAATACTTAATCTTTAGCTTCTGAGCCTCCAAATCGTACTCAGCAGATGATACCCCATCAATTGTCTTAGCGGCACTCTCAATACGTGTTTTACACATACCACATGCACCGTTCACCGTACACAGAGCTTCTGCATCCTTATGCTCATGTTTCTCTTCTGTCATGGTTGTCTTTACCTCTTCATCTTCACTAACCTTCTCTTTACTAACTTTTGGTTCGCCCCAACAGCCGGTTAAACCCGCTACTGTAACGGCAGCAATTAAAAAATAATACAACTTCTTCATAATAATTAATTAATCATTAAACTTATTAATAACGTTTGATAACCTCTGAAGGATCTCAGATGCTACCCCCTTTAAATCTTCATTATCTATTGCACGCATAGATTCTACCGGATTAATTGCTGATATCTCAATATGTGCATCACTCATCTCCTGCACTACAACATTACATGGCAACATTGTACCAACCTTATTATCAAATGCAAGAGCTTTATATGCAAAAACAGGGTTACAAGCACCTAATATTCTGTAACGTCTGAAATCAATATTCAGTTTCTCTTTAAACTTACTTTGTACATCAATATCGCAAAGAATGCTGAATCCCTCTTCCGCAAGCAATATTTTTGCCCTCTCAATAGCATCCTCAAATGCTATGGTGCTGGTAGTTGTTAAATGATATGTCATCTCTCTGATTTTAGATTAAATATTTAATGGCGGTCAGTTATAAACTGATGAACTCTTTTACTATCTTTTAACCAAAAGGTTACATTATCTGCTAATAAAATATACTTTTAACCGATTACATAAATATCCGAACAGCTCTTTTAAACCTGTTTTTTTAACATACTTATATTATCCGGCAACAAAAACAAACATACTAAGAGACAATTTTTGTCAGAATTATTAAGTAGCAAATTGGAATAATTGCCCTGCTACATTCCTTTTAAAAGATTCATATTAGCCGATTATTAAAGCAAAAGCTCCGGAATAGATCGCCCATTTGAATATTGCCAAAGCAGACAGGTGTAGCTATGATGCTATTTTGCCTTCAAGAAATTACTTTTGGAACAAGTAAAAAGCAAACCTGACGAAGAGGTACTCTAATAAGAGTAGATAATCAGCAATATTGCACTTGGCACAAGCAATATAGAATTTAGCAGATTCCATATTGTCTTTACCAAAAAAAATCAATTATAATAAAACAGAAATAAGATATTACACCCAATTATAGATATAATACTACTGAAAAAATATGTATAAGCTGTTTATTTACCATACAATAACTATCAAAAGAGTGTAGTTACTGTATGGTAAATCTATTATAAGATAGAAGTATTAACTATCTCTTTTTATCATAGAAACCTTTTGAGAATTCAATATTTCGTGCTGCCCATTACCTCTCTTTACAATTCCTATAAGGCTAAGGTTATTAATATCAAAATTTTCAGGAACAGAGTAATTAAATCTCCACTTATACTCTCTTCCTCTTTGTATCTCTTCTGGCAGACTATTAACCACCCCATGAACACCACCAATAGCTTCTCTTAAAACATTCATATGTTTAAAGTTTGTAATGTGTTCTGTCTTTCCTGCAGTTGAGTTCCAGGCATCGTTATGATAATAAGGTATTCTATCCGGATTACAGTACCAGCTATACTGATCAAACTCAATATTATCCTCAATAATGTAGCAGTTAAACCTATAGTCTCCAGTCAAATCGCAAGTAAACTTAGCGGTTATATCAACAGTTAGCTCTTTAGTTGCATAGTTGTAATCTTGTTCCAGTTTAATACTTACCGGAGCTACAGATTCTGCTCTTCTATAAATATGCTTCGACCAAGAATCTCTGTCCAGATCAATCTTCACCTCTTTGTCAAACTGGTATCTGTCAATCATACCACTTGCCAACCATCCCGGATTTGCATGATAATTATTACAAATTGCCATGCCATCTGTACAATACATAGGGTCTTTATTTCTGTACTGAAAGGTTGTATCATTTTTATAATTAGGAATGTGTATTGCTACAGGAATAACATTTGACACAGAATCAATAATTTTTTTGACATTAGCACCGGCATCAAGACATAACGTACACCACGAGGCTGCAAACACCTCTAATAATACATTTTTCTTTGTATAACTATCTACCACATTAACACCAGATGCCGACAATTTATGCCGCTTAGCATTTCGGTTTCTCTTCCCATTTATCTTATTAACCCATATCTCAATATCATATACTCCCATTCTATCAACCATCCAGAGAGTATTATGTACAAAATTAATCTTCTCAAAAGATGAAGTAGCCAGTCCATTAAACGTCTGCTTTACAGCACTGTTTCCATTAACCGAATAAGCTATCTCAACAGAATTTATAGTTTCAGCTCCAAGATTCTGTACCTTCCCGTTTATATATACTCTATCATTCAATACAGCATAATCCATATAGTTAATATCCATTAACTCTACATCTATATTCTCGGGTTCGTAAACCTTTATATTATCAAAGAATCCACCATAACCCCATGTTCCGTTATCGCTATAGTTAAAGCATAATTTTACCTGCTTACTTCCAGCCCACTTACTTATATCCAGATACTCCTTATGGTATAAAAGATTCCCGTTTAGATTGGCTATAGTATCCCATGTCTGCCCATTATCATCAGATATGGTTACAAAAAAACTCTCTAATGTATCCTTATATGCATGTTTTCTGAAATACAGATCAAAAGATAAAAATACATCTTCATACTCCTCCAGACTGAACACCTCTGTCTCTAACTTAACAGACCTCCTGTCCTCGTTATCTTCATCATGTATACCAGCAAACCTCCCATCGTTATTATTTACTACAGTAAAATCATGAGTAAAACTCACTGTCTTAAATAACCACTTTGCTGTTTCACCTGAATTACTCCAACCTTCCGGATGATTTCCATCTTTGCATGAAGAGAAATCCTCAAACAAAATAACTTTCTGCGAAAACGCTTCATTAAATACAGACAAACAGATTAATAACAGAAATCCGGCACACACTATCTTTCTCATAACATTAAAATTTGGTTAAAACTGAATTCACATCGGAGATCTTCTTATCCCGGGTACAAACACTATCCTACAGATTTTAAAACACTCCTCATCATCCACTTACGCACAAATATAGTTCTACCTTATTGTAAAGGGTTATTACAATCAGCTTATCTTGTATATTATTTAGTATAATTTGTATACAAAAAATTCCACCCCTCAATTCCATCCCAAAATACTACTCAGAGAACAGCTTAATAAAACATATTAACTCATATAAATCGTCAAAGATCTATGATATATCAAATTCCGGAATTCTATAAAACATATAATTATTTAATAACTTTGCTCTGAAAACAGAAACAGTTAGAGATGCAAAAACACACAGTTCTATATATAAAAAACATGGTATGCAACCGATGTATTAAGGTTGTTAACGATGAACTTATTAAAATCAACATAGATATTAAGGATATAGAGCTTGGTAAAGTATACCTAAACACTCCAGTTACAGATGAAACTTTAGAGAAGATAAAACATATACTCTCTGACAACGGCTTTGAGCTGATAACTGATAAAAAGAGTATACTTATTGATCGTATTAAGACATTAATAGTTGAAAAGGTACACCACTCTGACGATGCACCGGAATATATAAACAGCTCATTATATATCTCAAAAGAGATTGGTTATGATTACTCCTATCTTAGTAAGTTATTCTCATCTGCTGAGGGTATTACAATAGAGAAGTTTATAATACTACAGAAGATTGAAAAGGCTAAAGAACTATTAACATATAATCAGTTATCTCTAAATGAGATATCGTATAAACTGGGTTACAGCAGCGTACAGCACCTGTCCGGACAGTTTAAAAAAATAACCGGACAATCACCATCTCTGTTCAGGAAAAACAATTCAAACAATCGTAAACCTTTAGATAAAGTTTAATCAAACATCCTGATATAGAGTTAAAATATATTCTCCAATCACAAAAAAACATAACCTTAATCCATAATTATATAAAACATTTTCATTCACAAAATCGTTTCTTTGTATATAGAAAATAACCTAATGCTTAGAAAGATAATACATATACTCATTACACTACTCCTGATTGTTACAACCACAGGGGTAACTTTCTCTATGCATTACTGTGGTGGTGAGCTAATATCAACATCGGTTAATACAGATACAGAAAAGTGTTGTGATGGTGCCGGAGGGTGCTGCGAAGACATAAATCTGCGTATTAATATAGATGATGATTATCTGACTACCACTACAACAGATATTATGAAGGTAACAGATACACAAGCAATAGTACTGTTATCTCAAATAATAAACAACCAACTTGCTCCTGTTAAGGAGTCTTATTCTGATCTCAGATACAGACATCTGATAGTAGATCCGGTAATTCAGGTACGTCTTGCTCTTCTGCAAGTATACCTGTGTTAGCCACTCTGTTTAACTAATATGCAAATCAGTTATACATCTAAAATATAACTGTGCAACTAAGTATTACATTAAATGTGTTATAAACAGAGAAGATATGTTAAACAGAATCATAAAATTCTTTTTAGAAAACAGATTGGTTACAGTCCTGCTCCTGGCATTATTTATTATATGGGGTATAATATCGTCGCCATTCAATTGGGAGAATAGCTTTCTTCCATCAGATCCTGTTCCGGTAGATGCCATTCCGGATATAGGCGAGAATCAACAGATTGTCTATACCGAATGGGCAGGGCAGTCACCACAAGATATAGAGGATCAGATATCCTATCCTTTAACAACAGCTCTATTGGGTATTCCCGGAGTACAAACAATAAGAAGTAACTCTATTTTTGGTCTCTCAAGCATATATATAATATTTGACGAAGATATAGAGTTCTACTGGAGTCGCACACGGATACTTGAGAAATTAAACTCACTACCCACGGGAACACTGCCAGAGGGTGTAACACCATCGTTAGGGCCCGATGCTACAGCACTGGGACAGATATACTGGTATACTCTGGAAGGCAGAGATAAAGAGGGAAACCCTAATGGTGGTTGGGATCCTCATGAACTGAGGAGTATTCAGGATTTCTATGTAAAATATGGTCTTACAGCAGCAAAGGGTGTATCTGAGGTCGCTTCAATTGGTGGTTTTATAAAGGAGTATCAGATAGATATAGATCCTGATGCTATGAAAGCACATGGTGTTAATGTAACAGATATAATGAATGCTGTAAAAAACAGCAATCTGGATATTGGTGCCCGCACAATAGAGTTCAACAGAGTAGAGTATCTTATAAGGGCTCTTGGATATGTAAAAAAACTGACCGATATAGAGCAGAGTGTTGTAAAGGTAAAGAACAACACACCTATACGTGTTAAAGATGTTGCAAAAGTTACATTTGGTCCGGCAACACGCCGTGGAGGACTTGACAAAGGCGGAGCCGAAGCTGTTGGGGGTGTAATAGTTGCACGCTACGGTGCAAATCCTCTTGAGGTTATAAATAATGTTAAAGATAAGATTAAGGAGATATCACCCGGATTACCATCAAAGGTTCTTGATAACGGAACTCAATCAAAGGTAACAATAGTACCATTTTATGATCGTACAGCACTCATTAAAGAGACACTTGGTACACTTGAAGAGGCACTTACTTTAGAGGTACTAATAAGTATAATAGTAATTATTATTCTTGTTCTGAATCTGAGAGCATCATTCCTGATATCAAGCTTGTTACCCATAGGTGTTCTGATAACATTTATAGCAATGCGCAGATTCGGAGTAGATGCAAACATTGTTGCACTGTCTGGAATTGCTATTGCCATTGGGGTTATGGTAGATGTAGGTGTTGTATTCACAGAGAATATAATCCGACACATAAATATTGAGTCAAACAGAAACCGAAAACTCAGCACTGTTGTATATGAAGCTACCATTGAGGTTGCTCCGGCAGTAATAACTGCTCTTACAACAACCATTGTTAGTTTTCTACCCGTTTTTGCTATGCAGGCAGCTGAAGGGAAACTATTCCGTCCGTTGGCATTTACAAAAACATTTGCAATGATATCGGCACTTATAATAGGTTTAACAATTATACCGGCACTAGCCCACACAATATTTTCAATAAAAATCAACAGAAAAAGAATAAAAAAGATACTGAATATAGTACTGCTAATTGCAGGATTATCCTTTATACTTTTTGGAAATATATTTGTAGCTATAGCAATTGTAGCTATTGCTGTAAATAATTTGTATACACACAAAGTGAGCAACGTAAACAAAGAGGTTCCAAACTACATAAACATTGGTATTGTAGCATTAATTGTAGTATGGCTACTTACAAAAGAGTGGATGCCACTGGGTGCACAAAACAGCAGCTTCGCAAATATAATATTCGCTGCAATACTAATTGGAATTGTACTTGCAGTAATGTTTATAGTTATAAAAACATACAGGCGAATCCTCAATTGGGCTCTAAGAAACAAACTACTGTTTCTGAGTATTCCTATAACAGTAATCCTGTTTGGTATATTAAGCTGGCAAGGAGCCAATAAATTACTATCATTTGTACCCGAAGACATTAAAAAGAGTTCTGCATGGGAATCATTCAGCGAAACATTTCCCGGAATGGGAAAAGAGTTTATGCCTGCGTTGGATGAAGGATCATTCCTGCTTATGCCAACCACAATGCCTCACTCCGGAATTGAGGAGAATATTGAGGTTATCCGTATGTTAGATAAAAAGGTAAACAATATACCGGAGGTAGAGAATGTAATTGGAAAGTGGGGACGTGTGAACTCCGCTCTAGATCCAGCTCCGGTATCGATGTTTGAGAATGTAATAAACTACAAACCGGAATATATTCTAGATGAGGACGGCTACAGAGTAAGATTCCGTACAGATAAAAACGGTGCATTTATGCTTACTGATGGCTCTGTATATAATCCAGAAGATGGTTTTAGAGATATAGATAGCAAACTGTTGATCCCCGATAACTCTGGAAGTTATTTCAGACAGTGGCGCGATAATATAAAATCGCCAAATGATATCTGGAACGAGATTATATCGCAATCATCTATTCCAGGATTAACATCGGCTCCAAAACTGCAACCAATACAGACCAGACTTGTAATGTTACAGACAGGAATGCGCGCCCCAATGGGTATAAAGGTATTTGGCCCCGATCTGGAAACTATTGAGAGAGTTGGATATCAACTCGAAACTCATCTTAAACATGTAAAGGGCGTAGAGCCTGCATCTGTTTTTGCCGACAGGGTTGTTGGTAAACCATATCTTGAGATAGATATAGACAGACAAGCAATAGCAAGATACGGATTAACAATTGCCAATATGCAGATGACATTAAGCAGTGCTATTGGTGGTATGCAGCTTACATCAACAGTTGAAGGCAGAGAACGTTTCCCTGTAAGGGTTAGATATGCACGTGAATATCGTGATAACCCCGATGACATAAAAAAAATACTTATAGCAACACCAACCGGGGCACAGATTCCTCTTGGTGAACTTGCACAGATAAAGTATACCAGAGGAGCTCAGCTTATAAAAAGCGAAAACACGTTCCTTGTTGGTTATGTAATATTCGATAAAAAAGATGGATATGCAGAAGTAGATGTAGTAGAAAATGCTCAGGAATATCTGAATGATCAGACCGCAAAAGGTGAATTCACAATTCCGGCTGGTATAAACTATAAGTTTACCGGAAACTACGAGAATCAGATACGTGCCACAAAACGACTGATGATAGTGATACCTCTGTCGTTAATTGTAATATTTCTGATTCTATATTTTCAGTTCAGATCAGTTACGGCAGCAGGATTGATATTTACAGGGATATTTGTAGCGTTCTCAGGCGGGTTTATTATGTTATGGTTATATAGTAAGCCATGGTTTATGAATATTGCTGTTGGAGGCATAAACCTACAGGATATGTTCCAGATTCAGCCAATAAACCTCAGTGTTGCTGTTTGGGTTGGTTTTATAGCCCTGTTTGGTATTGCAACTGATGATGGCGTACTTATAAGTACATATCTGAAACAGATATTTGACAAGACCAAACCTGAATCGGTAAGAGAGATACGTGAGAAGGTTTTAGAGGCTGGTTTAAAGAGAGTAAGACCAGCTATGATGACAACTGCCACAACAATAATAGCTCTGCTTCCGGTACTTACATCTACAGGAAAAGGATCTGACATTATGGTTCCAATGGCTATTCCATCGGTTGGAGGAATGCTTATAGCAACACTTACAATATTTGTTGTTCCTGTTTTATACAGCATGTGGAAAGAGAAAGCATTGCTAAAAGAGAACAAGATAACTGATAGTAACAGATCAAATAATGATAACGTAAACAGATAGTAATCATGAAACAGACATTATTATATATATACATATTAATCTTAACCTCTCTATCTGTTAATACAAGAGGTCAGGATACTCTGAACAGCTATCTTAATACCGGAGCTAATAATAACGCCGGATTAAAGGTGATGTTTAATGAATATATGGCTGCACTTGAAAAGGTGCCTCAGGTTGGTGCTCTGCCCGATCCTACAATTGCTTTTGGCTATTTCATACAACCAGTAGAAACACGTTTAGGTCCGCAAAAAGCAAAATTATCTGCAACACAGATGTTCCCTTGGTTCGGAACTCTCGCTGCCAATAAAGGTTCTGCAGAATGGTTTGCAAAAGCGAGATACGAGATGTTTTCTGAGGCAAAATCAAAACTATATTATGATATTAAAGCCTCATACTACAACCTGTTTTTTGCAAGAAAGGCTATTGCTATTACCAAAGAGAATATAACCATTCTTACATCATTAAAAGGTATTACAGATGTAATGGTTGAGTCAGGTAAAGCTTCTGCTATTGATCAGTACAGGCTTCAGATGGAGATAAACGATCTTGATAACCAACTTGCAGAAATAACTGATAATATGAATCTACTAAAGGTGAAGTTCAATACTCTGTTAAATGTAGATATACAGTCAGAGATAGCTATACCAGAAATGTTACCAGATAATATACTACTGCATAAACAGAGCGAGCTTGATTCTGTTTACAGCGGTAATAGTGCTCTCAACTCATTTAACTATCAGCTTAAGGGATTGGAGTATAAGAAAAAAGCTGCCTCAAAAGAGGGACTGCCTAAAATTTCATTAGGATTAGAGTACGCTGTTATTGGCAAAGGCAATTCAACAGCAGGTGATGCCGGAAACGACGCTATTGTATTTCCGAAAATTGGTTTAACAGTTCCTGTATATCGTAAAAAATACAGAGCAAAGGTTCAGGAAGTTATATACAAACAGAAAGCAAAAGAGTCTGGTAAAGCAGATAAGAAAAACAGTGTAACAGTACTGTTTGAAACAGCGTGGAACGACTATCTGAATGCCATAAGGCGTATTGAACTTTACAGAAAACAGACAACGCTTGCAGAGAAATCTTTGGCTGTTCTTAAAACAAATTATGAGACAAATAGTAAAGATTTTGAAGAGATATTACGTATGGAGCGCAGACTCCTTAAATATGCGCTGGAACATGAGAAAGCGGTTGCTGATAAGAACGCATCAGTGGCATTTATAAGATATCTGCAAGGTAAATAGTTTTAACAAGGAAATTTTGACAATTATGAAACGTTTAAATATAAACAGACGAGATATTAAACTACTGATCATAACCATGATTATCGGGCTATTTATAGGATGGGTGTTGTTCAGTGGATCAGAAACAGAACAGAATAGCAAAGAAGATACACAAACCGAAACAGAAGAGACCGTATATACATGCTCTATGCATCCACAGATTAAGCAGAACAAACCGGGATTGTGTCCTATCTGTGCTATGGATCTGATACCATTAGAATCCGGTATTTCAGAAGGAGATCATGTAGACCCAAACGAAATACAGATGACTGAGTCGGCACTTGCACTGGCCTCTGTTCAGACTTCAATTGTAAAAAAAGCAATCCCGATAAATGAGATAAAACTTCTGGGAAAAGTAGAGGCTGACGAACGCAGAGTATCAGAAATTACAGCCCGTTTTGGTGGACGTATTGAGACTCTGTCTGTAAACTATACAGGGCAAAAAGTAACCAAGGGGCAATCGTTGGGAACAATATATTCACCAGAACTTATTGCCGCACAAAAGGAGTTGTTGGAGGCTTATAAATACAAAAACAATAACCCTTCGCTCTACAATGCAGCTCATACCAAACTGAAACTATGGGGAATAACAGACAAACAGATTAATACTGTTATAAAGAGTAATAAACCCCAAACATATCTGAAAATAGTGTCTCCAATTACAGGAACAGTAACAAAAAAGCAGATATCCGACGGCGATTATGTTAAAGAGGGATCAAAACTGTTTGAGATTATAGACCTAACTAATGTTTGGGTTATGTTTGAAGCATATGAGAGCGATCTGCCCTGGATTAAGGAAGGTAACACTGTTGAATTTTCAGTTAAATCTGTTCCGGGAGAGTTATACAAAGCAAAGGTACGTTACATAGATCCTGTAATAGATAAAAACACAAGGGTTGCATATGTACGTGTTGAGCTATCTAACAAAAATGGTAAGCTAAAACCCGGAATGTTTGCTAACGGCACATTAAAATCAGGCACAACAAATAGTAAAGAGTTACTAATACCAAAATCAGCGCTTCTGTGGACAGGTAAACGAGCCGTTGTATATGTAAAGGTTCCTGATCGTAAAACAGCATCGTTTATATATCGTGAGATTGTACTTGGTGCAGAAGCCGGAGACTATTATGTGGTAGCAAGTGGACTGTTTGAAGGCGAAGAGATTGCAACAAATGGTGTATTCAGGATTGATGCCGCTGCTCAGTTAGCCGGAAAGCAGAGTATGATGAATCCAACAGGTGGAGGAGCTTCAATGTCGCACAATCATGGCAACATGCAGAACAACAATGATTATATAGATGAAACATTTAGAGTATCGGGAAACTGTAACATGTGTAAATCTACTATAGAGAAAGCAACAAAATCGTTATCGGGTGTGAGTAATGCATTATGGAGTAAGGAGACAAAAGAGTTGAATGTAAGCTACAATCCGGAAGAGGTAAACCTGAATGATATTCATAAAGCAATTGCTGCCGCAGGATACGATACAGATGAGGAACGTGCACCGGATAGTGTATATAATAACCTTCCGGCATGTTGTAAGTATAACAGAGAATCGGCAAACACAATAAGCAGTAATCAAGAACAGACAACTTTTAAGGTTTATGGCAGTTGTGGTATGTGCAAAGAGAGAATTGAGAAAACAGCGAGATCGCTGTCCGGTGTAAAATCGGCTGACTGGGATCAGAATAGTAATACTATTACTATAATATTTAACCCCAATAAGGTTAAGTTACCAGATATACACAAAGCAATTGCAGAAGCCGGACATGATACCGATGAGGTTAAAGCAAGTGGCTCAGTATACAATAAACTACCCGAATGTTGTAAATACAGGCAATAAAACAATATATAGAGCTGTATCGTAACTGATATGGCTCTTTTTATTACACTGAACATCCCTATTTTTAATGTTTTCTGTTTATTTACGTAACTGTTTTTGTATATTTAAAACATTATAGACTCTAATTTTTTATTTGCTAATTACATAAACTATTTGCTAAATATTACAGATAAATAAACACTAGAAAAAAACTTAGTATGAGAAAACTATCACTCTTAATTGCTTTCCTGATTCCTGTTGCACTATTTGCTCAGAACAGCGTAAAAATCTTTAAATCAGAACTTGCCGAGAATGTTGATCTACATCAGATTGCAGGTAAGTGCAACCTTATTGCTGTATACGGTTACAACAGTGTTGTGCTAATTGATGCCGGATATGGATCTACAGGAAAAATGCTGAAAGACACGTTAAAAACAGACAACGTAAAGTACATTATTAATACACACTGGCACAGCGACCATACAGGTGGGAATACTGCTTTTAACGAGGATGTAAATATTATTGCTCATGAGAATGTGTATAAACGTGTTAGTACAACACAAAAACTATTTGGCAAAGATAGTAAGCCTTTACCTGAGTACGCACAACCAGATATGCGCATAAAAAAGAAGACAGTTATCGACTTCTATGAGCATAAGATAGAGATTATTCCGCTTACAGGTGGTCATACAGATGGCGATGTTATTGTTTATCTTCCAAATTCTAAGGTTCTTGCAGTTGGCGATCTGCTGTTTGCAGGATTATATCCATTTGTAGATACTGAGAATGGTGGTAACATGCACAAATACTTTAAAAATATAGAGTGGATTACAAAGAATATCCCGGCTGATGTTAAGGTTGTTGGTGGTCATGGTCCGGTATTCTCAATTAAACAATACAGAGAGTATCTTAACACTCTAAAGGAGACTGTTAAAATTGTTGGTGATCTTAAGAAAGATGGCAAAACAATGGATGAGATAATAAAATCAGAATGCCTTAAGGAGTATGCTGATTATGGTAAATTCTTCATTACAGAACCATACTGGATAGAAACCATTTATAAAGCACTGTAATTATGGGCAAAGAACTATCAATAGCAGAAACATTTGTTATACTGGCACAACATCCTGACAAAGGGCGTTATCGTATTTCTGATATTCAGTTAAACTACGGGCTGCTTGGAGCAATTATATTTGATCTTGCTGCCGATAAAACAATTGAGGTTGGCGACGATAGGTTTATGAAAATACTATCTGAAAAGCAGTTGAACAACTACTACGTTTATGCATTCTCTGATATTGTAAAGAAAAATATCAGAAAGCAAAAACGGGTTAAGTGGTGGATAAAACGTATTGCACAAAAAGCAACAAAAATAAGAAGAGCCGTTCTTGACGGTTTAGAAGACAAACAGGTTATCACCATACAAAGAAAACGATTCTTAGGGATTATACCGTATAGAGTAGCAAGACTTAAAGATAAGAGTTTGCAACAAGATATAATAATTGATCTGAGACGTATTTTTAAACGTGAACGCAAACTTACAGACAAGGATGTTGCTGTATTATGTATGATAGATGCATGCAAGATGTACAGGGTTATTGCCCGAGACAGAAAAGAGGCAAAATCGTTACAACGCGTTACTCACGAGCTTGTAAAGGATAATGTTATATCTGTAGGCATTGCAAAGGCAATTCAAGAAATTCAGGCTGCAATAGCAACATCAGTTGTTGTAGCTGCCACGTAGGTTACCGAACTATTGGAATATCTGTTTAAGTTGTACGAACAAATAACCAAAAAGAATGAAAGAGGAGAACTTAAATAACTATCAACAATATTTGCTTTATAAAACTCCGGATGGCAAAGTACATTTTGAGGTGTTTTTACATAATGAGACAATCTGGTTAACTCAGCAAAAATTGGCAGAACTTTTTGGTGTCGACCGTAGTGTTATCACCAAACACTTATCTAATATATTTAAAGACAAAGAGCTAGAAAAAGATTCAGTATGTGCAAAAATTGCACATACTGCCAAAGATGGTAAAACCTATAACACCAACTTCTATAATCTTGATGCTATTATTTCAGTTGGTTATAGAGTAAACAGCAAACAGGCTACTCATTTTCGTATGTGGGCTAATCAGGTTTTAAAAGAATATATTATCAAAGGTTTTGCAATGGATGATGAACGATTGAAAAATCCGAACAATCCATTTGGTAAAGATTATTTTGAAGAACAACTTGCTCGTATTCGGGATATCAGAAGCAGTGAACGAAGATTTTACCAGAAAATCACCGATATTTACGCACAGTGCAGTGCCGATTATAGCAAAGATGAAGAAATTACCAAACAATTTTTTGCTACAGTTCAAAACAAATTACATTGGGCTATCTCGCAACAAACAGCAGCCGAAATTATTGCCGACCGTGCAAACAGCAAAAAAGACAATATGGGGCTTACTAACTGGAAAAACTCTCCTGAAGGCTCTATAAGAAAACAAGATGTAAGCGTTGCTAAGAATTACCTTAATAAAGAAGAGCTTGACAATTTAAACCACATAGTAACCATGTACTTAGATTATGCCGAGAATCAAGCACGCAAAGGCATCGTTATGCATATGAACGATTGGGTAAATAAACTAAATGCATTTCTTGAGTTTAACGGAGAAGAGATACTTCATCACAAAGGAAAGGTGAGTCATAAAATAGCCAAAGAACTAGCAGAAACTGAATACGAGAAGTTTAGAACTCTTCAGGACAGAAACTTAATTTCTGATTTCGATGAAGAAGTAAACAAAATGTTAAACAAAAAATCCGATAAATAGTAATAGCATCCCGGATATAGTAAATGTAACCCATACAAACCTCAAAAAGCCAAAATTCAACAGTGTTATTAATGCAAATTAACAAACAGCGAACCTCACCATGCTATAGTTTATCTGCAAAATAACATAATACAGAGTGGCAAATACTGCAATTTATATTAGTTTTGCACCACTTAATTTCACTAAACATTAAAAAACTCAATCTTATGAATTCATACATCGGACTTATCGCTATAGGAGCAATAAATTTATTTGAGCGCGCAGCATTCTTTACTCTATTTAGTGTAATTTATATATATGTTAAGGATCTAATAGGGAATAACGCAACCAATGAAATAATATACACTATCTTCTTTGGTATGTCATATGTACCATTAATTATCACTGGTCTTATAGGAGATATTACAAAACGTAAACCAATGATTATTATCGGGCTAATATCAATGACCATAGGTTGTATGCTTTTATCAGCACATATTGATAACATTATTCTACTTATTATAATATTAGCCATTATAAGTCTCGGGCAAGCTATATACAAACCTAATTTTATGGTAATTGTAGGTAACTATTTTGATGGCAACTACAACAAAAAATACATTAGTTATATAACCTATAGTATATCAGCATCAATAGGTTCTTTAATAGGCATATTATTGCCTATAATATTCAGCGAATATATTGGTAACCAGGGAATAATTATTACATGTGCTGTAATGTGTATTATTGCTACGGTACTCTTCTTTGTAACATCAAAAACATTTACGCATACCTTTGACTCTTTAAAAAGAAACAAGACTATGCCTCCGGCTCTTAATAAGGGTAGTAATCTGCTTATGCTTCTTCCTACGCTGTTGTTGGCATTTCCGCTCTTCTCAATAAGTACTATGCCTGGTATATCATTCAATATGCTTAAACAAGATATTGTTAGCGGAGGAAGTTCTATTTATGAAATACTATCGAATATAAGACCTGTAGCAACAATTATAGGAGGTGGGGTTTTAATACTAATTATCTACAGTTTAAGAAAGAGCTTAAAACCGTTTGCACTAATATCTATAGGATTAGTTACAATTGGTTTAGGATATATTATTGCAACAACTGGTACTGTAGTTTTTGATAACAAAGCAAACCTGACATTTATTGCTATACCTATGATATTAATAGGATTATGCGATATTCTCATATATCCTTCGTTTGATTCTATTATACATAACTGCTCACCAATTAAGTTTCGCGGACTATTCTTTGGTATCTTTTATACATTAATGGCTATCTCGAATGTACTTATTGGCGCTTTCCTCCATCTATATTGGGACTTAGGGCATATGACATTCCTTATAATTATTACATCATCGTTTTTGCTGTTTGCTGCTATATACTTTATTTTAAACATCATAAACAACAACATCCTGAAACATAACATATAAACATGAAGTTATCACTAAACAGAGATTTAACTCTTGATCAGATACAAAACAAGGTAAATAACGGAGCTAAGTTCATAGCCTACTCATATATAATATCTGTACCTATATTTATGCCTGTTCGCAGAATATCTAAACTATACTTTATTGAGAGCGGATATCCACTGTCGGTTAATGCAATGCGCTACAATATTGCCAACTTTATGCTTGGCATATGGGGTTTGCCAATGGGGCCTCCAATTATGATAAAAACCATTATATCAAACATGCGCGGAGGCATTGATCTTACCGATGATGTAATGGCTAACATAACTGAAGAGGCTGTAAATACAGGTATTATAAATATGGAGAAACCTGCCTCTGCTTTTATTCATCCTAATAAATCTAATAAAAGCGAGTTCAAAAAGGTATATAAGAGATTAATTGCCAACAATACAATAAAAGAACCTATGCATGTAGGTTTATATATAGATACTATTGATAATGAGAAACCATATCACGTTATCTATATAGATCAAAACCTGTCTGATAACCAGTTACAAGAGGTACGTAATGCTATATACAAACGATTCTTTAAACACAATAGGTTTGATATACTATCGCTGAACAGCGAGATACCAGAAAATTATCAGACAATAACTGATGTAAAATACAGATTAGAGCTATAAGTTTATAATACTTAATATAACAACATGGCGCTTACATACAATACTGTAAGCGCCATGTTTATTATCAGTTATTATTGTATTACATATTTTTCAGAACATCCGTTACCCTCTCTATCATATCCGGTGTAATATCAAGATGTGTAACCATTCTCAACTTACCATTGCCCATATTGCTTATAATAATATTCTCATCATCCAATCTCTTTACAAAATCAGCTTCTGAATATTGTTTATCAATATAGAATATCACAATATTAGTCTCAACAGGTTCAACCCTCTCAACCATATTACATCTATCTAAAGCCCAGACAAGCTGTTGTGCATGTTCATGATCTGTCTTTAGTCGCTCAACATTATTATCAAGAGCATATATTCCTGCTGCCGCAAGATAACCAGCCTGACGCATACCACCACCAAGAGCTTTTCTTATACGTCTGGCTCTGTTTATCACATCATTTGAGCCAATCAAAACCGATCCTACAGGTGCACCAAGACCTTTAGAGAGACATATAGATATTGTATCAAATATCTCACCATACATTTTTGGCTTCTCCCCTCTCCTTACAAGTGCATTAAACAGTCTTGCTCCATCAAGATGCAACTTAAGATCATGTTGCGAACAGAATGTACGTATTCTGCGAAGCTCCTCAATATCCCAACAGGCACCACCACCTTTATTTGTTGTGTTCTCAACTGCAACAAGTCTGCTAAGTGGCAGGTGTACATCATCCGGATCGTTCAAAGCATCCTTTAGCTGATCTGCTGTGTACATACCTCTATCACCCTTAACCAATCTGCTACTTATTGAGGATAACCAAGCAGCGGCTCCACCTTCAAAGTTAAACACGTGTGCCCACTCATGACAGATAAACTGATCGCCTGGTTGTGTATGGATTTTTATTGCCGACTGATTTGCCATTGTTCCTGTAGGAAAAAATAGCGCTGCATCACGTTCAAACATTCCGGCAACCTTCTCCTCCAAAGCTATTACTGTAGGGTCTGCACGCATAACATCATCGCCAACCTCGGCACTCATCATAAATTCCAACATCTCTTTTGTTGGTTTTGTAACTGTATCGCTACTCAGATTTATCTGCTCCATAACTATATCAAATATTACAAAAACATATACCTTATCTACATATTTCAATAAGTCTATAAATGTAAATAAAAATGTATCATATTCATTACCAGAAACAGTTAAGTATTTCACACATTACACCTAATGTATAAAAAGCATGTAAAGCACATCTTAATAGAATAATACATTTAAATGGAAGCGATGTGATATACTTATGCCAACCCAACGTTATTGCAATAAGCCACATATAATTGTAACTTTGAGTTATCAAAACAGACAGATAATAAATACATAATATCATATGCATCAATCAATAGTACACATAGCATTAGTTGTAAAAGATTACGACGAAGCAATAGATTTCTATACAAAGAAACTGAACTTTGAACTAATTGAAGATACATACCAACCCGAACAGGATAAACGATGGGTTGTAGTATCACCTCCCGGATCAACCGGAACAACAATACTACTTGCACGGGCATCTAAACCAATACAGGAAGATTTCATAGGTAATCAGGCAGGCGGAAGAGTATTCCTGTTTCTTAACTCAGATGACTTTTGGAGAGATTATAACGACATGATTGCAAAAGGTATTGAATTTGTTCGTGAACCAAAAGAGGCTGACTATGGTACTGTTGCAGTATTCAAAGATCTTTATGGTAATCTGTGGGATCTGTTACAATTAAATGATGATCATCCACTTGCAAAAAGAGGTAAATAGAGATATCATAACAAAAAAAATAAACAGATGAAGAAGCTTCTTGATATAGAGAAATGGAACAGAAAAGATCACTTTAACTTCTTTAACCAGTTCGAAGAGCCATTTTACGGCATAACTGTTGAAATTGATTGCACTGCTGCATACAACCATTGTAAACAGAACAACCTGTCGTTCTTTATATATTATCTGCACTGCTCATTAGCCGCAGCAAACAGTGTTGATGAATTCAGATACCGTATATCAGATAATAAGGTATATATCTATGACCAGATAGATGCCTCTGCAACAATAAACAGAGACGATAACACATTCGACTTCTCATACATACCATACCACTCTGAGTTTAACAGGTTTGATAAAAATGCTAAATCGGAGATAGAACGTATTAGAAACAGCAGTGGACTTAACCCTACAATATCAGGCGATAATGTAATACACTTTTCATCAGTACCATGGATTAAGTTTTCGTCATTATCGCACGCCAGAAGCTTTGCTTTTAATGATAGTTGCCCCAAAATATCGTTTGGTAAAATGACACAGACAGATGAGAAAAGAGTCATGCCAATCTCTGTTCATGTACACCATGCATTAATTGATGGTTATCATCTCGGACTATTTATTGATGAGCTTCAGCGATTAATGAATATATCTTAAGGGTTTATGAAAAGTTCTAAAACCACTGAATGGAATAACAACCAGAAACTATTAAGGACATATATCGGAAAAGAAGATATGTTTAATACAACTATTGATATGTGCCTTAATCAACACTCTATGGTACACACGTCCGCGGTGAGCAATAATAAACAGGTTACTATTGAGGATGAACTATGGAACAACATAACGGAAGAGATATTCAGAGGTTTTGTAAATTATGATCACGGAACAATTGCCAGAAACATGTGGCACACTACAAGAATAGAAGATATTACAATGAACCTGTTGGTTGCAGAAGATCAGCAGGTTTTTAAAACAGATAATTGGCAGGAGAGACTAAATATCACCATTCAGGATACCGGAAATGCAATGACCAATAAGGAGGTTATAGAGTTCAGCAGTAATGTAGATATGAGTGAACTCATTAAATACAGAACTGAGGTAGGAAAAAAATCACAACAGATTATTAAATCACTAACCTATACCAGCTTAAAACAAAAGATAAAACCATCCGGACTAAAAGCCATTATAGATCAGGGTGCTGTACTTGACGTTGATGGTGCTAATTGGCTTATTGATTTCTGGGCAAAGAAAAACATTGCCGGTATTCTATTAATGCCTGCAACAAGACACAATATGGTACATATAAACCAATCAAAAAGAATCAAAAACAGACTTATAAAAAAACAAAGGGATTTATGAATACCCCTTTGTTGCAATATCTATTAATAAATACCTACTCCTTTTCGCTACCAATCTTAATAACCAACCCCATCTTACTCATAACATGCTCGTAGGCACCTTTTGTATGCGGTTTAAGACAATCGCTGCAATCCTTAACGCCGTTTGTATATTTATAGTTACCGCCACACTCCTGCTTTAGCATATAGAGCGGACAGAAACAAAACAGACAGTTAAACTCATCCTCATTCTTCACCTTATGACAAGGAAAAAACTCACATTCACGATGTTGAGTAAATTTATAATTCTCAGTCTCTGTTCTAGCCATATCAATTTATTTTTACCTCACCTACAAAAGTAGCTTTTAACTACAAATAGCCCACAATATTTATATTAATTTGTATACATAACACTATACAACTACAATAAAATTATATATTTTTACCTTCCGGAACAGAATATTAAATACCCCGTAAATACGTAACCAGAAAATAATTCATTAAATAATAAAATCATGTATAAAAGTTCGCCCTTTACATCTCTTTTAAAAAAAGTTATACCTGTATTAATTGTTATTGTAGCATCTGCAGCTATTTACATGGCAATTAACACAAACAATATCATGACTCAAAAGCATATTATGGTTATTTTTTCTCTTTTTCTAATGCCAATGATAGTTTCAATTATTAAATCCCAAAGATTAAAGGATATTGTAACCGAAGAAAATGGTATAGAGATTAAAAGTTCAGGTAAAAAAGAGACAATTCTATATAAAGACATTGAGTACATATTGATTTCAGATCCATTTACTCCGTGGGCTATTACTCTTAAGTATTACGATAAAAAACTACGCAAACACAAGTTGGTTTCATATATTCCAAATCATAAATACAGAGTTAAAGGAGAACTAGATATTATGAGAAGGCATATAGAGGATAAATTTGTAGAAGAGAATCCTAAATTCTCTAAAAAGAAACAACCTAAAAGTGTTCGTGTTTCACTGATTCCTTCCTTTATATCAATTGCTATTATGATGACGAGCTTTATAATTTATTCAATGTGGTAGTCTGAATAATTAATCAACTTTAATAATCAAACAAGAAAAACATGTATAAAAGTTCACCACTCACGCCATTTCTCAGATATGTATTTCCGGTACTAATAACAGTCATTTTTACAACTGTTGCAATAGTTATGCTTTCAAATAACAGCACCGATAAGCCCGTTCTATTCTCCAGAATATTCTTAGGAGGAGTGGCATGGGGTATTCTGTTGGTTAGTCAGTTACCATTCAGATTAAGAAACATAACAGCAAAAGAGGATGGCCTAGAGATCTCAAAAAAGATATTGGTTCCATACAAAGATATAGAGTGGACAACAAGATTTCACTATACATCGCCATGGTTTACATCGTTAAAATATTACAACAAAGAGTCCGGTAAACACAAAATTATATCGTTTGTACCATGTAAAAAGGATACCATACCATTCTCTGACGATGCAATGACCCGTTACATAAATGAGAAAATAATAGCAGAGAATCTAAACTACTCAAAAGAGAACAGTCCATCTAAGATAAAGAACATTTTACTGCTTGTTGCACTGTTTATACCATCAATGGCTCTTTTAGTATTACTATAAACCTGAGTAAACACAAGTTAGTCTCATAGCTTCTAAATACAGAATAATAATCAAACAAGAAAAAATATGTATAAAAGTTCGCCTTTAACTCCAATATTCAAATATGTATTTCCAATTGGATCGTTAGTTATTATAATAGCAGGTATTTTAAAACTTAATACTCCTGATGATCCAAGTTTTGCTACAACATATATTATTGCAGGATTATGGTCAATGCTATTAATGCATAGGTTACCATTAATATTAAAAAACATAACTGCAACAGAGGATGGTTTAGTGATATCAGAAACCTCAAAAAAGATATTAGTATCGTATAAAGATATAGAGTGGACAACAAAGTTTCACTTCTTATCGCCATGGTTTGTAACCATAAAATATTACGACAACAAATCAGGTAAACATAAACTTGTATCATTTGCTCCAAACAAAAAAGGTGGTACAGGATCCTCAGATGATGCAATGACACACTATATAAATGAAAAAATAGCAACAGAGAATCCTAACTACTCAAAAGAAAATGTACCATCTAAAACTAAGAACATACTATTGCTAATTGCAGCATTTATTCCCTTTGCTGCATTATTTATATATATGGGTTAAACTTAACCTAAACAACCAAATGTAATCTATTCACAAAACAGATTACATTTGGTTTCTGATTATCTCTCTCCCTGAAACAATACATCACACGCAATTATTATATAATATCACAATTCGCAGAGACATAAAACGGCATTAACGTAATTTAACAACCAACAGAAATATCAATAGGTTATATTTGTACCATATAATCAATAATAAAGATGGTACAATCTCTAATTGTAATACGTTTAAAACAGCTATACAGATCGTTAAAAGATATTGGCCTGCTACGCTTTATACTCCTTATTGCAATAATCACATTTCTGATATCAGCACTGTTTATTAAATCTGCCGATTACACAAATGCACTATACATCAGCTTAGGTTTTAATCTCCTTATCCTGATTATACACATAAAACGTAAAGACAAACTATTCTTAAAAAGTCACTTTACAAACTACAAAACACTAATACTGGCAGAGTATATAATACTCTCTGCACCTGTAATAGCAGCGCTATTAACAAACAGTCAATTCAAATCATTAATTATATTTATATCAATAGCTCTTACAATAAATATAGATAGTAAACCACAAAGCCGAAGTTACAACAGTTGGCTACAGAGACTTATACCAAACGACAGCATAGAGTTTAAAGCAGGTGTGAGACGATATCTGATTATACTAACAACTATATGGACAGCCGGAATTGCAGCATCGTTTTATACTGCTACTGTACCTGTAGTTATGTTTATTATTGGCATAATAATTCTGAGCTTTTATGAACAGTGCGAACCACTACAGATACTTACATCGTATGAACTTAGTGCAAAAAAACTAATGGTCCTTAAGATAAAAAGACACATTCAGATATACACGATAGTAATGATGCCTTTGGTTATACTGTTTACAATATTTAACCATACATTGTGGTACATAGCTGCTACAGAATTTTTTGTACTACTCACACTACACATATATGCTATTACTGTAAAGTATGCTCTCTACAAACCAAACATAAAATCGCAGGCTGCACAAACACTGGTAGCAATAGGCGCTATAGGAGCACTAATAGCTCCACTCCTGCCCCTTACAATAATTATGGGAATCAGGTTCTATATAAAATCAATTAATAACCTTAACCAATACCTTAATGATTACAATAGATAATATAACAGTAGCATACAACAACAATAAAAAGGTTATTAATAATCTGAGTCTGATGCTTGAAGATGGATTAATTCATGGCATTGTGGGTTTAAACGGAGCAGGTAAAACAACACTGCTAAACACAATATATGGTCTTAAAAAGAGTATTAATGGTACAATAGAACGTAATAACAGTAAACTAAACAAGAGGAATGTTGCATACCTCACAACAGATAACTTCTTCTATACAAACATTACCGGGCGCGAGTACCTGAGTCTGTTCAGAAACAACAATTTTAATGTAGATGAGTGGAATCAACTGTTTTTACTACCCCTTGATACTATTGTAGAGAAGTACTCTACAGGTATGAAGAAAAAACTGGCGCTAATGAGCATACTAAAACAGGATAAACCAATAACTATACTCGACGAACCATTTAATGGTCTTGATATAGAATCGTGCAGGATAATAAGAATGATACTGCTTAAATTAAAAGAGAAGGGCAAAACAGTTATTATTACATCGCATATAATTGAAACCCTGACCAACCTGTGCGATCTTATACACTATCTTGACAACGGACAGATAAAATATACCAGAGACAAAAGTGGTTTTACAGAGTTTGAAACCGAACTTTTTGCAAAAATAGAAAACGATAACTCTGCTATAATAGAAAAGTTGTTGTAATATCAGTCCGTAATGTCAATGTAAAAATCAATCCCTCTCAATAAAAAACCGCCACAAGGTGGCAGCTTACATAGCCTGAGGCAACGCCTCAGGTATAAATACACCATTATCATTCGCCCTGAAAGGGCAGCTTAATACACAGACAGTTACATTCACAAATACCGCCATTATTACCAACAACATTTTTGATTTATCAAACAAACAAACATTGCCTTAGACAAATAATTTGATTAAATTTAATAGAATACAAAACATTAACACCAAGAACCCCATGAAATGAAATCTAATCAATTAAAATCCATACATTATGTCACAATCACTATCCAAATTATTTGTACACATTGTATATCATGTTAAAAGAGGTAGATGTACAATAAGACAACAAGAGAAAAAAGATTTATATGCATATATGGCAAAAATAATCTGCGATAACCAATCTGTTCCTATAATTATAAATGGAATAGAAGACCATGTTCACATACTATGCATGATGTCAAAAAATATTGCTTTAGCAAAACTAGTCGAAGAGATAAAACGCCATAGCAGCAGATGGATTAAAACAAAAGATAATTACTACTCAACATTTGCATGGCAAGGAGGCTACGGTGCATTCTCTGTAAGTCCGTCTGCTCAGAAAAAGGTTAAACGCTATATTCAAGATCAAGAAACTCATCACAAAAAGATTTCTCCTAAAGAAGAATACATAGCTCTCCTGAAAGCTCATGGTGTTGAATATAACGAGGATTATCTATGGACTGATTAACTCGATAAACCAATTCTGTTATTCATACTAACTACCTCTAAATCTTTAACCTGCCCCTTCAGGGCGACCCACGTTTATACATGTTACCCAATGCGTTGCATTGGGCTATTATTAATATGGACTTTCAGTCCGTAATGCTCCCAAAAGTAGCTATTACATGCAAATAATCATATGTATAAAATATTATACTATAAATTGCTATCCGCAAAATTGTACACACCTCTGTAATCTCCTCCCAAAAGGAGATTTTCAATGGACTGATTAACTCAATAAACCAACTCTGTTATTCATGCTAACTACCTCTAAACCTTTAACCTGCCCCTTCAGAGCGACCCACGTTTTTACATGTTACCCAATGCGTTGCATTGGGCTATTATTAGTCTGGACTTTCAGTCCGTAATGCACAACATACATATTATTATCACCTAAAAATAAACAGCAGTTAACAATCATACTCCAACAATAAACCAATCAACAAATCGCGTTAATACAGATCTTAAATCAAACTGCAATATATTCACAACTTAACAACAAACATATCATCATGAAAATCCGCCACGAAGTGGCAGCTTATACAGCCTGAGGCAACGCCTCAGGTATAAATACACCATTGTCATTCGCCCTGAAAGGGCAGCTTAATACACAGACAGTTACATTCACAAACACAGATACTATTACCACAACATTTTTGATTTATAATTCCAACAAATATTTAATACAAGCACCATACATTCATTCCGATACAATACCAACATTCAAGAAAATCCGCCACGAAGTGGCAGCTTACACAGCCTGAGGCAACGCCTCAGGTATAAATACACCATTATCATTCGCCCTGAAAGGGCAGCTTAATACACAGACAGTTACATTCACAAACACAGATATTATTCCCCATCAACATTTACAATGTATAAGAATCCTCCATTATTTATCCTATATTCACAATAATAATAGAACACAACATATTGATAGAACCAAGTATTTTAGCAGAGTTCCATCTGACCATTAAAAGACAAATTTAGACATATGAAGGTACTACTCATATCATCAAGTCCGAGAGCTAAATCAAGAACACTTGAGCTGGCAACAAACACTTTAGAAACACTAAACAGACTTGGTGTACAGACAGAAATATACTCCGTACGCGGAAAAGATATTAAACACTGTAGAGCCTGTAACAGATGTAAAGTAACCGGCAACTGCGTAATTAACGACGATATGCAGGAGTTATACAGCAAATTAAAAGAGGCCGATGGTATAATTATAGCATCGCCGGTATACTTTTACGATATAAACAGCCAGCTTAAAACAATTATAGACAGAACATATGCAGTACAACCTATGAACGGCAACAAGGTGGGAGCTACAATTGTAACAGCCGGAAGCATAGGACATTCAGGTGCCATAAAAACTATTGAGACATTCTTTACAGTACATGGTATTGCAAACACAGGATTTATAAGTGCATACGCCGTAAAAGAAGAACTTGTAAAAGCCAAAGAGTCAGCAACCAGACTTGGTAATAAGATGTTTGAGGCAATTAAACTCCTAAAAGATAGTAAAACAGAACCCTTTGCAATGCTAAACCACTATTCATACGGAACACATACATTCTAAATAACCATTCAACATAAGGTATCTACAAAAAATATGGCAGACAATAACCAACAGGCGTTAAGCCAGATTGATTACATCTGCCATAAGATTACACACATCTATAAAGTACAAACAGTTAAACTCAGAAAATTAATTATGAATGCTTTATGGTTTTCAAACTGATTTATTATTCAAGGTTCAGGAAAAAACTCAGGAGGAACCAAAACAACCTCCTGAGCAAAAAAAAAATCATGAAACTGAAACCCACTACATTAATCAGTCTCTATGAAAACCAGAAGTTATTTTTCAAGATCACCACTCTTTCTAAGTCTTGCAGCGTGACCATCGTTATCAATTACCTGATGAATCTCTTTTAACATCATTTCCCAATCTTTATTGTCAGAGAAGCTTGCCTTTGATGTAACCAAAAGCATAACGTTATCAATAAGTCCACGAACCTCTTTGCGTAACTCAGATAAATTATCTTTAGCGTCTGCCGCAACAAAACTATTACGAACCACAATACTGTTCTCTAAAGAGTCCAGTCTGTTTACAAATATATCTACCCACTCCTGAGCATCAATTCTGGATATATGGCTCATATTCAGAGGATCGTTAAAATCTGCTATAAGACTTTTTGCTCTGGAGTTCTGCACACTATGGCTAAGCGAGTTAAGTGTAGCACCATGACGATCTATTACAAGTAAAAGAGCCGTTGCAGCACTATTAACATCCTTATCTCCAACAAGCTGTTTTGCTTTTATAAAATACTTCAACCCTCTGAAAGCACTATCAAACAGATCATCCTTCTCATTTACATCATCAGTAAACTCTCTTGTAGTACGGTTATACATCCCCTGTTTTATCCTGTCAAGTTTATTACTAATTAACTCTCGTAGTTTAACAAGGTCTGCATCATCAGTATCAAAACTGTTTAATACATTTAATATACGTTCTGCAAATGAATAAAATCTGTCTGCTGTAAATAAATAATATGGTATAGTTTTCATAAACTGTTCTTTAATATTGGAATTATTATTTATATCTAATTTATCACATTAAATAATACAACGCAAATATTTTTTATTCACTCACCCCTCTATATCAATGTTTTAACAAAGAACAAATACAGCAATACGGTAAATTATATTCCGAAATACATTTTGTTATAATCAGAATGCACAAACAGCATAACATATTCAAAAACAAGGTTAAACACACTTTCTGTATCTATCCGGATTTTATTATCGATATTCCACCGAAAAAAAAGATCAAAAAAAATTTTTTCATCCTGCTTTTTTCTCCAATTTATATCCATCCCGATTCAAAAAAGGACTTCGTTGTAGCCTGTATATCGATAAAACTAACTTTTACATACTTTTTTATAAAATTTCCTGACAAAATGGCTGATCACATGGGGTTTTCTGAATAAAAAACATCAACTAAAATTCCGACATTGATGTAATTTTTAGGGAGAAGTTGAATTTTGATTCAAAATTGAACCTTTTTCTACAAAAAACATCGATAAAAATTATGATATGGATATAGCGGCAACAAAAAACTGACAAAAAGAAATTTTTTGGCAGATATTTATTGAAAAAACCCCTCTCCCACTCCCTTTTTGGGTATAAATTCTATAATGAATATTGCTTTAAATATTTGCAGGTATACAAACTGCACAGATATCATTGCCTAAAACTGTAATAGACATATATATTGTATATGAAACACCAGAATCACTATAGAAGACAAAACATTAACACCAAGAACCCCATGAAATGAAATCTAATCAATTAAAATCCATACATTATGTCACAATCACTATCCAAATTATTTGTACACATTGTATATCATGTTAAAAGAGGTAGGTGTACAATAAGACAACAAGAGAAAAAAGATTTATACGCATATATGACAAAGATAATCTGCGATAACCAATCTGTACCTATAATTATAAACGGCATAGAAGATCACGTTCATATACTATGCATGATGTCAAAAAATATTGCTCTAGCAAAACTAGTCGAAGAGATAAAACGCCATAGCAGCAGATGGATTAAAACAAAAGATAATTACTACTCAGCATTTGCATGGCAAGGTGGATATGTCGCATTCTCTGTAAGTCCCTCTACTCAGAAAAAAGTTAAACGCTATATTCAAGATCAAGAAACTCATCACAAAAAGATTTCTCCTAAAGAAGAATACATAGCTCTCCTGAAAGCTCATGGTGTTGAATATAACGAGGATTATCTATGGACTGATTAACTCAATAAACCAACTCTGTTATTCATGCTAACTACCTCTAAACCTTTAACCTGCCCCTTCAGGGCGACATTCGTTTCTACATGTTACCCAATGCGTTGCATTGGGGCTATTGTTAATATGGACTTTCAGTCCGTAATGTCATGTGGAAAATCAATCTCTCGCAACAAAACAATAAAAATCTCATTATAAAATACGCCACGAAGTGGCAGCTTACACAGCCTGAGGCAACGCCTCAGGTATAAATACACCATTGTCATTCGCCCTGAAAGGGCAGCTTAATACACAGATAGTTACAATTACATACACCGATATTATCACCCGACATTTTTTTGTTTATATAAAATATCATACCTCAAAACATTTAAATTGCCCATTCAGACCGACATTCATTTTTACATATTATCCAATGTGTTGCATTGGGCTATTATTAATCTGGACTTTCAGTCCGTAATGCAATATAAAATCAAATCCCCCTCAATAAAATTCGTTACAAAGTAGCAGCTTACACAACAAGTAAACACATGATATACAAAAACATGGTACTAAGCAGAGCATTGTACCATGTTCGCATTTATTCGAGATAATCTCAAATTATAGAATAATAGAACTAAAATGCAGGTGTAAATGTAAGTATAGAGGTCTTAAATTGAGTATAGAAAGATGTTTCACCTCTGCATATAATACCACCGGGTTCGCCATTGGTAATCTCTACTTTTACAGAGTGTCCAACCGACCCATTATCACTCTTTACAAAAACCAGTTCAAGCGGATTTTCTTTCATAAGCAATGGTCTGTATACCGACTCATTTGCAGCTTTTACGTACCAACGTACAACCTGAAATGGTCCCTGGATTTCAGGTGCCTCAACTGCCAGTTTCACATTAACAAAATCGCCAATAACAGTGTTGCTAACAACCTTAATATTCACCTTTGGCAGTAGCGGTGCTTTTGCGTTTACAAACAGGCAAAACGTTGCCATAACTAATAATACTCCAATCTTTTTCATGCTAAATACAATTTATAATTTTGCCTACTCTTTATGCTTTTCGGCTTCTGCAATCGTACACAAATAGCAAAACACATACAGTACTAACAACACTGCTGTCAACTGTAATATAAACCATAAAATATCCGGAATCTATCTCAAAAAAATCTGCTAAAAAGCCGATAAATATCTATATACTGATATGTAAATATATAACAATAACGGATAAATATAAATTATATTGCTAATTAATCTAAGTATCAATTTTTGTATATTCGTATAACTATAATGTAACCTTTATGAGCAGAGAGATACATAAAAGCAGCGAGTATACTTCGCGAATAAACAAAACCTTTGATTATATTGATTGTAACCTTGCAAAACAGATGACTCTTGAGGAACTTGCAAGTGTTGCAAACTTCTCTAAATATCATTTTAACCGAATATTCAGATCATTTACGGGCGAAACACCATTCAGTTTTATTCAGCGATTAAGGGTACAGAGGGCAGCATCGTTGATATTGGCACATAATGATATAACACTAACAGATATTGCCTTGCAGTGTGGTTTTACCGATATCTCAATATTCTCAAGGTGTTTTAAAAAGCACTTTGGTATATCTGCATCTGAGTACAGAGATACAAAAACAGCAAATAGCAATATAGATCAAACAGATAGCAATAACGTACAATATCTCTCGGCTCTTGAGCCATATCTTTGTCCTGGATTACAAATAATTAAATGGAGATCAGATATGGAATTAAACAAAGGTGTAGAGGTTAAGATTCTACCAAAAACAACAGTTGCGTATGTGCGAAATCTTGGAGCATATGATGGCAATCAGGATATGTTTCAGCAACTACGTAACAAGTTATTTACATGGGCTGGTGCACATGGTTTAATAAATGGCGGGAACTTCAGGTTTCTGGTTATGTATCATGACAACCCTAATAGTGCAGTAAACAATAATCTGAGAATGAGTTTGTGTATTGTGGTTCCGTCCGATACTAAAACAGATGGAGAAATTGGCAAAATGGTTATTGAAGAGAGCAGATATGCTGTTGCACGTTTTGAACTTACTGGCGCAGATTTTCAGAAGGCATGGGACTGGACTTATGGGGTATGGTTACCATCAAGTGGTTATATGCCCGATGATAAACCATGTTTTGAGGAGTATTTGGGTGCTCCGGTAGATGGAAATTATGTTATTGATATCTGCATTCCTGTAAAAGAGATCTGATAACACTGTACAGTTTTAATATGTGCCGGATACATCTTTTTAGAGATATAGGCACATATTACTTTTAAGTAAACCCTGAACAACATATAGTGTAATCAACGTTTACAGTGTATTAACCACAATTTTTAGTGTAAAAATCTATATTAAATGATAGAGTTTACCAAAAACAACTATATTGCAGCAGTTTGACAAGACATATAATTATAGATTAATGGTTAAGAAGATCCTTTTTGGTATTGTAACACTTATGGTTGCACTTATTGTGCTGTTTATATCTATATTCTATAAACCCGATTTTACAAAGAAACAGTTACAGGAGTATATATCTGAATCATCGGCATTTATGCTGTTAGATAATGGTGCCAATATGCACTACAGAGACGAGGGCAACAGATCTGGTGAGGTTATTGTTTTCATTCACGGACGTTTTACATCGTTACATTGCTGGGAGAGTGTAATAAATAACCTGAAAGATAAATACAGGATTATATCTATTGATATGCTTGGTCATGGGTTAACCGGAAAATATCCGGAAAACATCTACCTGAGAGAGCAACAGAGTGATGCTATACATATGTTACTTGATGAGTTAAGTATATACAGATATAGTGTTGTAGGAAACTGTTTTGGAGGAACTGTTGCCATTGAGATGGCTCTTAAATATTCTGACGAGATAACAAGCATGACAATTATAAATTCTGAAGGGATTCCGTTAAGAGAAGATGATCATGCCGATGAACTAATAGAGGAGGAGTACTTTATATCGCCTGATAACCCTGCATATAATAACCTGTCGTTACTACACAAGTTTGGCAGTCGTATTGTTGGCACAAGTTTAATAAGATCTGCTTTGTGGGAAATTACTCAAAGTGAGACTATTGATGTTTCAGACAGTATTATAGATAACTACGAGAGATTATTACGCTATAGTGGTAACAGAGAAGCTCAGGTACTTATGCTACGTCAGGAGCTTTATCAAATATCGGGGAATAAAGAGTATCTTCTGCCGCAACTTAATGCTATTAATGTACCTACATTAATACTGCACGGTAACAAAGACAGACGAATGCCTCTGTGGACATCTGAACTGTTTAAAAAGAGTATAAAAAACAGCGAACTGAATATTATAGAGGATGCCGGTCATATTCCTATGATTGATAAACCAGAAGAGGTTGCAAATAAGATATCTGAGTTTGTAAATACAAATAGCCTGTAAGTGCTGTCAACTCTGTTTTAGTCACTCTGTTCACAACTACACTCTATTGTTAAATACCTGTTTACAAACAACATGCCTGTTATAATTAATACATTGTAACTAATATTAACAGGTGTATTAACTTATTGTAATACACAATATTTCTCTGCAAAGGGTTTCTCTTATATCTTATGCCGGATTTGTATTCTATTAAGTGTTCAGTGTTGGTATTTACTTAAAATAGTACGGTCATAATCAGTATAAAAATTACTCTGGAAACAGATAATCCTAATATTAATGAAAACTATATGTTATGAGTTACAAGAGATTTTTAATTTTCATCATTTTAACTATTAGTTATTCAATAGTGTTCTCTAAGAACATACCTATTGATACAATACCTTTTATTCTGGAGAAAGACAATAGGATTTATACCTATTGTAAAGTAAATAACAGCGATAGTCTTTATTTTCTTATTGATACAGGTGCAAGTGATATGGTTATCAGTACAAACAGACTTTCAAAGGTAAAAATGAATTTTGACTCTGAGCTTCAGAATATGGGGGTTACAGGAACAAATACTGTTAAGGTGAGTACAAATAATATCTTTAGCTGGGGAGATCAGAATATAGAAGAGTCTTCATTCATAGCTATACCCTATCCAAACGAAAAATGGGATGGAGTTTTAGGTCTGAGTATCTTAAAAAGGTATGTTATTAAAATTGACTATGATACAAAACAGATATATCTGTATAACAAGGATAATTATCAGGCACCCAATAAAAAAGGATTAAAAATAACCTACAAGCACAATGTGCCTTTCGTAGATGTAGAGATAGAAACAATAGATAACAAAAACAGTACATTAAGTTTAGAGTTAGATACAGGTTCTGATAGAATTATTGATATATCTACAAGCTACGTAAACAGCAATAAACTATTGGATGTTTATACAACTACATTTGCAACAACTAAGGTTTCAGGCTCTTCTGACGGAAACAATAACGGGGTTATTTACAATGTATATTTTCCTAAAGTAAAAATTGCCGACTATGAGTTGTATAAAATTCCTGGTGGTGTAGCGCAAATACAAAATGGTATTATGAACATGAACGGAGTTGATGGAATGATTGGAAATTGGTTTCTTAAAAGGTTTAATCTGACTTTTGATTTCAAAAACAACTATCTGTACTTAGAACCTAATAACCATCTACATACAAGATATTTCAACTTTCTTACAAACTAGAACAGTTGTAACAGTTACTATGAATAATTGTCTGTTCACACAGATACTGCAAATTCTTCGCAGTTAGATTTGTTTTTTTAATTAGGTAAGGGTAAAGATGTAATATTATAGCATCTTGCCCTTTTTTTATATGCATAATACAATGCACAGTCATATAATACTGCAAGTCTGTAATAATTCTGCAAAAAACACCCTTCGTCATAGGGTTTTCTTAATAACAAACATGTATTATTATAAATCTTATTATCTGACTGTTAATTGATGTTGTTAATCTATTATAATAATCAGATAAGGCTATACTAATATTTTGTAATACTAAATATTTCTCTACAAATGGTCTCTGATATACCTTAGCGCAAGTTTGTATTTCGTTTAACAGTTCATGTTTGGTATTTATTTAATATAGTATGGTCATAATCAGTATAAAGATTTGATTCATGTTGGTGTCTAAGGGCGTATGCTTGCAAAAGCATATAGCCCTTTAACAAAAAGTATCAGATATGAGAGGTAACATTTTAATGTTATTATACCCCAAACAATATTTTATCTATGATTAGATTAATAGAGACAGTTAAATAATATCATAGTAACCTGTTTGAGTTTAGGTTTATTTTTGATTAGGTAAGGGTAAAGATGTTATATTTTAACATTTTGCCCTTTCTCTTTATCTGTATAATAGAATGCACAGTCAGATAATTAATCTCATACATAATTACCCTATACAGATATAACAAACACATTTAATACAAATTTTTATTTGACATAAAACAGTAATCTCTTAACCCAAAAAGCCAGTTTAAACTATCATTGTTAAAATAATGTATTAATCGTTATAAATCTTATTAACTGATAATTAGCACCAGTTGTTAATATATTGTAATAACCATAAAACCGACCATTAACATATTGTAATATCAAAGCTGCAAGCGCCAGAAATCAATCACATAAATTAGCAATCATTAGATTTTTAGTTGGGATTTGTAATATGAAACCGGCAAGAGATATCTCTTGTAGTGCGTGATTATACATGAGGTAGATTTTGCTTGTTTCATCTACAATTTATTTTTAACAAATATTATTATTATGAAAGGATTCTACAGTCTGGCGATACTTGCAATAGTATTTATCGTATTTATTGGTTGTGAAAAAAGCAAAGTACCCTCAAATGAGAAGGAGTACAGTAGTCTTGCGTTAGGTATTTCAGAGAAGAGTAACAGAAGGTCGGCAGGATCATCTTCTTATAAGTTATCAGAGGTTACTCATGCACTATTAACTATTACAAAAGACGATGCTGTTTATGAGGATTATGATCTCAAACAGGTAAAAATGTCGCAGTGGGGAGCATCAGCAGAGTTCTCTACCCAACAAATTAAATTGCTTGTAGCAAATGGTTATAAATTAACAAAGTTTGAGCTACAGAATAAGGATAACAAAACAATATTTGCGGCACCTATTAAAGGTTCAAAATATGCTGCATATGTATCAAAACCTTTAAGTATCGATTTTAATATAACATCTGGAGGTAACTCAAAAGTTGAGATAGAGGTTGTTAGTACAGAGAATGCAACCCCATCAGATTTTGGGTATGTTAGTTTTGTTGTAAAACTTACCGGAAACAAAGATCATAACGATATGGTATTTGTAAAAGGAAGTACATTTAAACTGAATAGCCATATGGTGAATAAAAAGGTTTCATATAATGTTACTTTAAGCGATTTTTACATATGTAAGTATGAGGTTACACAGGAATTATGGTATAAAATAATGGGTACAAAACCTCTTAACTATAAAGGGGGTAAGTTACCTGTTGTAAATATCTCATGGGATGAGATGCAGACCTTTATCAGAAGGCTAAATCAGAAAACAGGTAAAAAGTACAGATTACCGACAGAGGCAGAGCTTATATATGCATCAATTGGAGGTGTAAAAAGTAAAGGGTATGAGTTCTCAGGAAGTAATACACTTAACGATGTTGCCTGGAGTGCAGATAACACTAATAAAACATTGCAGATTGTAGGTACAAAATTACCTAATGAGCTGGGTATTTATGATATGTCTGGTAACGTACATGAAATGTGTGCCGATAAAACAGATGATACTCTTCCTATTCGCTACAGTACCACAGATGTAACAGACCCAATTGGTACAAAAGGAGATATCAGGATATACAGAGGTGGTAGTTTCGATAACCAAAGTGAACTATACTTTCATGTTAACTGTCATGATAATCATGCATTCTGGCATGGCAGAGCAAGAAACCACTGTTGCACAAGCACAAAATATGGTAATGTCGGTTTCAGACTGGCTTGCGATAAATAAAGATATTAGCCTGTAAAAGGTTTGGTTGTGTTAGTAGTCAAGGGCATATGTTTTGGTAAACAAGCATATAGCCCTTTCTCACATTTTAAACAAAATCTACAACAATGAGAACAATTCTAAAACAATTTGCGCTTGCACTTATACTGGTTATAATGCCAATATATAGTTACAGCCAAAAAATGAAAGTCACTTACCAAGAGGCCGGTGCCTCAAGCAGTGTACATGCAATAAGTAATGGCGATAATGTATCGCTGGGTAATCTTGGTGATAATTTTACCGGTCTGTATGGCAAGATATATTATATAAAGATAAAAAATACAGACTCTGCCAATGATCTGATTATATCAAATGTAAAGCTTGGTAATAACAGGTACATTACACTATCTGATTTCAACAAGGTTTCAGTTATAACCACATCTAATGAGTATCAGATATTCATGGCATATCAGGTTCCCGGAACTATTACAAGAGAAACAACATTTATAGAGTTTAACACCAACGATCCGCTAAACAGTAACGTACGCATTAACTTTATTGCCAACCCCGACAATGGTGAATTTACCTTTACAGCAGAGGCTCCGTATACAATAAATAATAACACAATAGATATAGGAAATATTAAGCTAAACGAATCAGTAAATATAAACTATTGGCCTAAAAATATAGGTTCGGGACATGCCGGACTAAGTGAAGTAAAAGATATTGTTACAAATAATAAACTGACAAGTTCGTTTAACAAGTACACTACATTTGCACATAACGCAGCTCAGCAAATTGGTTTAACATTTCAGGCAAAAACTCCGGGTGATATTAATACACAGTTCACGCATGAGATAACAAAAGGAAAGGTTGCCAAAAGAACATTCAGGATAACAGGAAAGGTTATTATACCTCAACTACAGATAACAAACGGGGGAACAGTTGTTAATGAAGGTGACGAGGTAGTATTGCCAGAAATAGTTTATAGTAGCGGAACATCATGGTACACACGCAGTATTCCTATAGAGAATATTGGTGGGGATATTCTAAGAATATCAAAATTCACTATTGAGGGCGATAACGACAATGAGTTTTTAGTTAGTGGTACCACATATTTTAATGCTAACAGCAAAGGAAGTATTAATGTAAGAATATCGCCTCATGCGCATGGTGAGAGACGTATTAAGATAAAGATAAAGAGTAACTCTCATAGTAATCCTGATACTTACATATATGCTAAGGTGGTTATAAGAGCACCATATCTGTCGTTATTAGATGAGGATGGTAAAACCTACAACTACAACGATGAGTTTATGGTTGGTACAAGTACCGGAGGTAATAAGATAACCAAAAATCTGATATTTAAGAATACTGGTAACAGAACAATGAATATATCAAGACTCTACATAGAGTTACTTGGCGATGATAAAGCGTTTAGTATTACAAATACTCCCAAAAAGAGCCTTGCTCCTAATGAACAGACAAACGTTACTATTGAGTATAACCCTAAAGCTATAAGCAAGAAAGAGAATCCAAAAACACGATTATATATTATGGCTAATACCATGAAGATATATTACAGTTTTGGGATAAAAGCGGGTAACAGCTATTCAGATGTACTGTTGAAGAAGAACAGTACAAACTATAAAAACACCTCAACACTGGTATTTGATAAAGTATCGGTTAATAATCCTTATACAGAAACACTTACTCTTACAAATAGTGGTAATACAGATCTTAACCTGAGTAATTTCAGTATAACTGACGATAACAGTAACTATTTTAGTATAGTTGAACCTTCATCGGATATTGTTGTTAAGCCCGGAGAGAACATAAACCTGAAAATTAAGTTTACTCCAAAGATTAAAGTAAATGACTACAAAGCAAAGCTAAAGTTCACAACAAACGATTATGAAGATCCGAACTTTACGCTAAACCTTCAAGGAGCATCAATAAAGCCTACTATAAAGGTATACGATCCATCAAATAACGATATAACACATAATAGTGTCACAAATAAGGTTACAATAACGCATCCGTTAACAAAAACCGTACAGTACAATATAAGAAATTATGGTGCGGATAAGTTAAGAGTTACAGATATTACTGTTGATACTCCGGACGGTATAACAGCAAAGGTAATTTATAATGACACTGAACTTGATTTTGGAAAGAGTAACCAGCTTAGTATAGAGTATAAGGCAACAAAACCGGGTCATTATAAAACTAAGGTAAAGCTTAAAACAAACGATTATGAAGCACCTGAATTTGTTTTCTATAATAGTTTTATAGCAATGGTTCCCTCTCTTGAGGTTGCTACAGATAAGGTAATAGCAAACAACAGTAGTGTAGATTTTGGCAATAATGCAATATTGGAGTTCTCTCTCAGAAATGCAGGCAGCCATACACTTAATATTAATAGTGTTACTATTGATGGTGCCGACAAGGATAATTTCACAGTAAAGGCAAGTTCTAATACTATTGTTTCTAATACAGATATTAAGGCTGTTGTAATATACAGACCTGACAGATCTGGTGTAAAGACAGCAAACCTTATAATAAATAGTGATGATCCGGTGAATCCTCTATTCACAATTGTTCTAAAAGCAGATGACAATACCCCTGCTCCTGCTGAACCGGACTTAGATATTAAACATAAAGGCAGCAGTATTAGTAGTAATCAGAATATAGACTTTGGTACAACAACTGATGCAACGGAGGAGTTTACAATTAAAAACAGTGGTAAAGGAGTATTAGATATAAACTCAATAACTATATCGGGAGCTAATAAATCTGACTTTAATATATCATCGTACAATAAATCGGTTGATACAGGAAAAGAGACTACTTTCAGGGTAACATACAGGTCTGATGCAGTTGGTAAGAAGAGTGCAGTTGTTACCATATCTACAAACGATAACGATACACCATCGTTTATTATAAATGTAACTGCTGAGACAAAGAAGAGTACCAGCATTGATAATATTGACTCTGATATGTTCAGCGTATATCCTAATCCATTCTCAGATCATATAACCATAAGTAATACTGAAGGAAAGGAGTTTATGGTTAATATATATAACATAAACGGAGTAAAGATTATCTCGAAAAAGGTAACTGATACAACTGTTAGCATAACAACTGATATTCCATCGGGTATATATATAGTAGAGATTCTTAGAGATAACAGAACATACAGATATAAGGTAATCAGAGAGTAATTATTCCTTCACTTTGTATAGGCCATGGCGAGCAGTTAATGTGAGCTGTGGCTATTTTTTAATACACTATAACTAAAACAAATATATAAGACACAAAAAACAGATACTATGCAAAAAATTCTAACAACAATTTTATTCACATTTATTATCTCATATACAATGGCTCAGAGCCTGAGTATGACATTTAATAAGAGTGGTAAACCTGAAAAAGGTGTAAATAATAATCAACGGATTTCAATTGGTAACTATGGTAAGAGTTCTTCTATAAACGTATTTAACCTAAACATAAAAAACAGTCACAAGACTAAAGACTTAGCAATTACAAACCTAAGTTATAACAATAATGGAACAGATATAGGAGGTGTCATTATAAACACATCTGCAACCATTAAACCGGAAAAAAAATATGAACTTACTATATGGTATCAGGCATCGGGCAGTATTAGCCCTAATGGGTGGTCTGTATTAACATTTAACACAAACGATCCGGATAACCCAACTATAAAGGTTGAGTTTGAGGTTAACCCTGACAGAGGAGACTTTAATATTACATCGTCAACCCATAGTATTAATAGTAATACAATAGATATAGGTAATGTAAAGCTAAACTCATCAAAAGATTTTGTACTGAATTACGAAAACAGAGGTAAAGGTTTTCTCGGTATAAGTAAAGCTACTTTAAAAAGTACTGGTAATAAACTCATTTTTACACATAACGAAGAGCAATTACTATCTCCGCTAGAAATGATATCAGGAAAAAATAAAAGTGTGACTATTGAAGGTTTAAAAAGGGGGAATATAAACTCTACCATGGAGTATAGCTTAACAAACGACAGTAAGAATAAATACACTCTTAACATTATAGGTAAGGTTATTGCTCCAATTGCACAACTGGAGTATAATGGCAATATTATAACCGATGGTGCTGTACTTAATATGCCAGACAATGATCATACAAATCATTTTGAGAATATAACAATCAGAAATGTTGGCGATGATGTTTTGAAAATCCATTCTATTAAAGAAGAAGGAGATACAAAAGATGAATTTTATGCAAATGATTTAAACAACAATCATATAGATCCTGGAAAGTCAGCAACCTTAAGAATTGATATTAATCCAAATGAGATTGGTAATAAAAGCATAAAGTATACACTTCAAACTACAGGTTACACCAGCCAGAGTATCAGTTTTACTGTAAAGAAGCTTATTCAGGCTCCTATAATAACAGTTATAGATGAATCTGGTAATAAATATGATAAGAATCCTATAATTGATATGGGTAATATAAACTATGGCGAGAAGGTAACTAAAAACGTAACCATAAAAAATACAGGGAATAAGGTATTAACTATATCAAAATTTACAGAGGAGTTCAGTGACTTTAAGATTGTAAAGCGTCCTAAAATGTCGGTTGCTGCCGGAGAGTCAACAACTATTCAGTATGAGTACACATTCAACAATGTATTGGGTAGTAAAAAACCATACTGCCTTCACCGTATAGAAACCGATGCTAAAAACAGAGTACGCACCATATACAGTTTTATGAATCAAAAACATGCCCAGCTTGTGTTCTTAAAAGATGGCAGCGAGTACATATCAAGATACTACGATTTTGGTTCTGTATCGGTTAACAACCCAGCATATCTTGATCTTGAGATAAAGAATGAAGGCAATATAGATATGAACATATCTGATATTGATATTTTAGATGATAAAAACGGTTTCTACTCTATTGTAAACAGCTTATCATCAAATACTATAAAACCCGGAACTAAGTTACCAATAAGAGTAAAGTACGCTCCTACCTTTGTAAAGGAGACCAACACTGCAAAACTTAGAATAAGATCAAACAGTAGCAATCCTGATGTAATATTAAACCTGAGTGGTAATGCGCAGAAGCCAGGATTACTGTTAACATACATGAATACAATTCATAACAATGATCTTATAAGTACCGGAACTATTGACTATAATACAACTGTTACAAAGAATTTTAATATAGAGAATAATGGTCATGATCCTCTGCACATATACGACTTTAAAATAACTACACCTGATGGTAATAAGGTTCAGGGATGGTTTGACAATGATATTGATAAGACATTAAATCCGGGAAAAACATTTGCATTTAATATTAATATGAAGTGTCTGAGTATAGAGCATAATGAGCTTACAGTATCGTTTAAGACTAATGTTCCGGGTCTTAATAACTTTAAGTTCAGAATATCATTAAATGCCAAAATTCCGCGTTTTGAGCTGCATTCAGGTTCAAAGCTTACAAACAATCAGGTATTGGAGTTTAAAAAGCAAACGCCAATAAAGTTTGTTGTTAAGAATACAGGTACTAAAACTATGTACATTAAAGAGATAAACATTGATGGTCCTGATAAAGCAAGTTTTTCAATCTCCAAGAAGATAAAGTTTGTAAGAAAAGGAGAGTCTGATAATTTCACTATTAATCTTACTGAATCTGACAGTAACGAGAAGTCGGCATATCTGAATATTAAAACCGATGACCCGTATAATCCTACAATAAAAATTGTCCTTAAAGGTAACTCAGTATCGTCTGATGGCGAACTGTTTGTTGAGTTATTTAATAAAAAGGTAGTTAATAACTCTACCCTTAATAAGGTTGAGCTTGATTACAACACAGAGAGTAGCAACAAGGTTACAATTACAAATAATACAAATAACAGGATAAGGATATACGATCTGGTACTGTCAGGCACAGATAATAAACTGGTTGCTGATATAGATAATAAACCCGACAGATACCTGGAGAAAGGTGAGAATCTGTCATTTAACATTAAGGTTAAAAGTATCTCAAAATCAGATAAAACTTTGACTGTAGGTTTTAAAACAACAAAAACAGGAATGGAGAATTTTACGTTTAATATGGTATTCTCTGCAAAGGCACCTGTTATAGAGTTACATGCTTCTGATAAGTTAAAAAATGGTGCAGATTTAAGTTTTGGTAATAAAAAAGAGTTAGATCTTACACTTAAAAACAGTGGTAATTCAAAGCTTATAATATCTAAAATGTATATTGATGGTAAGGACAAAGGTAATTTTAAACTATCGGCAAATATTCAGGAGGTTGAGAGCAGTAGTGATAAAAGCTTTAAAATTAACTTTACTGCAAACGATAATGCAGAAAAACGTGCATCGTTGATTATTAAGACAAACGATCCTGAGACAGCTGAATTTAAAATCGGCCTTATAGCAAAAACAAAAACCAGTGTTGATGTTGAGAGTAATGATCTGCTATACAAGGTTTATCCAAATCCGTTTATCAACAATATTAAAATAGATAATAGAACAGAAAAAGAGTGTACTGTAAATATCTATAACATAAATGGTGTAAAGATAATTACAAGAACCGATAACAGTTCAGAGATAAACATTAATACCAACTTTGTACCTGGTATATATATACTTGAAATAATATCAGATGATCATGTATTTAGTACAAGAGTTGTAAAAAAATAATCCTCTTCAAGTCTCAGAGCCATGGCGAACATTCTATGTGAGCCGTGGCTCTTTTATTACAGTATGTAAAACCAAACATTAACATAAATAAGGAATACTACTAAAATTTAATAATCTAATAATTACAATTATGAAATCTAAGTTATTATCATTACTAACCATAACTATTTTGTTAACAAGTTGTGGTACAGTAAAGACCATTAAGTTAATGAAGAGCGGAAGTGTTAACAAAGAAGAGTTTAAGGTGAAGGTTCCATTTGAGTACAGAATGGGTCTTATTGTATTAAAGGTGAATATATCCGGTACAGACTATGATTTTGTTCTAGATACAGGAGCGCCAAATATTATCTCAGTTGATTTAGCTAAAAAACTTGGCATAAATAGTTCTGTTAAACAAGATGTAGGCGATAGTCAGGGCAGCTCTTCTGACTTAGGCTTTGCAAAGGTAGATAATATAGCTATTGGAGGTATAGAGTTCTTAAATACCGGAGCGGTAATTGCTGATTTAAAAGAGTCAAAAGAGGTAGGATGTTTAAAGATTGATGGTTTTATTGGCTCTAACCTTATGCGAAAAGCTATCTGGAAGTTCGACTATAAAAATCAGATAATAACAATAACAAATTCTAAGGGAGCCTTAAATATTACAAAACCCACATATAAAATACCATTCTATACAGAACTTACAGGAACCCCTTTAGTTGATATAAAACTAGATAACACAATAGTAAAAAATGTGTGTATTGATTTAGGTTCAAACGGAGATATAGATATATCTTTAAGCAAGGATAAAAAATTAAATGATCTTATAAAGAATACACCATCTGATTCTAAGGCTGTCAGCTTTGGTTCATCTTCATCTGGCTTATATGGTGTTGGAAGTGCCGACAGTATTTACCATATAGCTGTTTCAAACATCTCGTTTGGCGATATAGTGATTGATAAATCTGTAGTTGACATAAAACATAACTCTTCAAGCACAATAGGAACAAGATTCTTTAAAAAGTACGACGTTATTATTGATTGGTTTAATAAAGAGATGCTTCTGATAAAGAATAAGGAGTATAATAACAAGAGTTTATCTACCTATGGATTTTCATATAACAACCGGGACGGGAAACTATTTATAAACCAGATATTCATACATTCTGATGCACATTATAAAGGACTAAAAGTAGGTGATAGAGTAATAGAGATAGATGATGTTAATTACGAAACTATACTACCTGAACAGTGGTGCGATATAGTTGAACATGGTTTAATAAAGAGTAATAAGTCAATTAGTATAAAGGTAGAAAGAGACAACAGAGAGCTTAGTTTTACTTTAGAAGAAACAGTATTAATTGCTGATTAAAATATGGCAGCAGATATTAATGTTTATTCATTAATTTGCAGATGCCATGGCGAACATTCTATGTGAGCCATGGCTCTTTTTTTATCTAAACAACTGTAAACCACAACAAAACTATTTACAAATCAGTAATAATATTGTATATTAGTTAAGAACATTAAAATATTTATCTGCTATGAAAAGGGTTATTGTATTTATGTTGTTTGCACTGATGATTATATTAAGCGCTGCTACATGCAAAAAATCTGACAACAAAAAGATTGATGAGAGTGTATTTAACAAGGTAGAGAATGCAAGAGTTCCTGCAGAATGGGAACCGCATGCAGCCACATGGATGCAATGGCCTGCCGCACACGATGCCTCTATGCAGCAAGCTTTTTCAGATATTATTAAGGTTGTTAAGGAGTATGAACCAATGCATCTTATTGCTACCTCAGAAATTGCAAAGGTAAATGCCATAAGATATCTTACAAGTAAAGGGATAACTCAGGATAATATTACGTGGCACATATTTACCACAGATAATTCGTGGTTGCGCGATAATGGCCCTATATATGTTGCCAGTGGAGACAAAATGCTGTTACAAAACTGGCGTTTTGATGGCTGGGGCAGTAGTTTTGGAGGCGATGTTGATTACAATAATGATAATGAAATTCCGATACATATTGGCGGATATCTGGGTATTGAGGTTGAAGACAGATTGGGTTATATATTAGAGAAGGGGAATGTTGAGGTAAACGGAAAAGGTGTTTTATTAATTAATTGGGATTGTCAGAAACAGCGAAATCCTAAGTTCACAAAAGAGCAACATGAAACAGTTCTTAAGAATGCTCTTGGTGTAACAAAAATAATATGGTCATACGGGCATCATGCCGATGATGGAACCTACGGACATATTGATGGTATTGCACGTTTTATTAATGAAAACACTGTTGTTATTCCTGATTATGGTACAACTGTAGAGACAAGTATAGCCGAAACTTGCAGAAATGAAGGGTTTACGGTACATATATATCCCGGTGATCCTAACTGGCTTGTTGGTAATGGTTTTGTTGTAGGCATGGGCAGTAACGATAATAACGATGAGTTAAAAGCTCTGCTTAAACAGTACTTTCCTACCAGAGATATCTATATGATAGACGCACAGGAAATAGCTAAGAATGGTGGTGGTGTACATTGCGTAACAAACGATCAGCCACTGTTAAACTGACTGGAATAGTTAATTACTAAAATAGAAACAGAAAGCAGGATTGATATTTCCTGCTTTCTGTTTAAAGGTCAAATAATATTTATCTTATTGTAAATACATTAGCTGCATCAAGTGTTTCAAAGGTATATCTACTTGCATTATACTGAATGATATAATCTCCAGGTTCTAATTTAATATTACTAATATCAATGGTAGAGAACCCTTTGCTCTGATTACTTTGTATTGGAACCATTGCTATAGGATTACGATTATCACTCACTGGTTGGTCTCCTTTGAACAACATAACGTAATCTCTTCTGTTATCAGGTTCTACAAAATCAGGAACAATATATGATGTCTGTATCACACGATTTGTTACACTAAAAACATTTATCATTGTTTTTTGAGGCTTAATCTGTTGTCCTGCAACTACACCAATGCAAGCAGCCAATGATGTAATATCATTTTCTCTTAAGAAAACACCTACAGTAACCGTATCGAAGGTAAGATCAACATCCGGAGATGTTATTTTAATATCCTTTGTTGCCCAATGTCCTCCACTTGAGCTACCCGAGAGACGAGTTTGACCTACGATCTCTTTCATAGAGTTTGGCCTTGACATACCTTTCCAAACTCCTACAAAAGCTCCATCATTTCCGATATCAGCATTCTTAACAGTTTTCTCTCTTACTGATAATTCTGATGCACTCTTTAACTGAACATCTGTAACCGCAGTAATAAAGAAAGTTTCTTCCGATTTTAAGGTAAATTCATGTACGATCTCTCTTAAAACCTTTGTCTTTTTTTGATCTAAAACTTGTGTTGTCATAATTAAAATTGTTTAGTTAGTTAAAATTGTTTTATACCAAGACTTAGAATAAATATTGTGCCTCAATATAACTGACATACACAAAGTATATATTATAATAATAATATCATATTTCATATTATTTCAACATAAATATACAAGTAGAAGTTACTAATATCCAACATATAGTATACACTACGCAAAATATATCTTCAGGAATTATCAAAATCCATTACATCAATGAACAACTTCAAATAAAAAGACTCGTTGCTGTTAAATAAAAACCAATCTACCATGAGTAAACACAGATAATGTTAAAAATATATTATTAACAATAATAACCATATATCCCTAAGCACAACTGTACACCCCAATAATAAACCAATAAGCACCAAATACAGTCCTTTAGCCCTTTTATTTGTAGGCTATAATACATGATAATAGTTTTACACAAACAACCACAACCATAAATACAAACAGGAACCACACACTAACCAACAGGTAATTGAATAGAAGTATTAATTATAAATTTTAGTGTATGTTAAAAACAGGTTGTCGTATTTATGTAAGATCAAGTGGTATCATTAAGCATTTAGTCAGAAACAGAGTAATATTATCATATTGTATACAACAACAGCTATTTCGTATACAACATCCTAATTATCAATCTTTATCTTAAAACGCGAATAGGAAAGCTTAAAATTTATTACATGTTAAAAATTGATTGTCATTTTCATGTCAATTTCAATAATATAAACTCCGGCAATATTATTGAATACCTTGACAGACAGAAAATAGAGAAATGCTGGTTACTTACATGGGAAGAGAAAAACCCACGTATTCCGTCTCTGTACAAACACCTATCAGTAGATAGCGTTCTGGAGACATATCAAAAATACCCCGACAGAATTATTCCATTCTATGCACCCGATCCATATTCAAAGGATACAGATAAGATACTATCTGAGTATATGAAAAAGGGTATAAAAGGGTGTGGAGAGTTAAAAGTAAACTACAGATGGGATTCACCTGAGATTAATAATTACCTTGATAAGGTATCGGAATTGGGATTACCAGTGCTGTTTCATATGGAGAGAGAAAGATATCATTATATCAGAAATGGTACATCGTTAAAAGAACGATTAATTGAGATGTTTTTCAAGACTAAGCTAATAAATAACAATGTGAAGAACTTCGCGTATGAGAGATTAAAGTATCAATCATCAATAAAAAACGGGCTTATTAAATTTCCCGGATACCTGTCTGACATATTAAATCTTGAACAACAGTTAATTCAACATCCCTATATAAAGTTCATTGCTCATGGTCCTTCGTTTTGGGAAAATATTGAGGAGGTTGACCTGTTTAGGCCAATGTTTCAATCCTCAAAATTAAAGTTCCCGAATGGCAGGATTAAGAAATGGGGTATAATAAACCAATTACTACAAAAACACGATAATCTGTATTGTGATATATCTGGCACAAGTGGTTATAATGCATTTACAAGAGACAAAGAAAAAACAACAGAGTTTATAGATATGCATCACAGTAAGATTATATTTGGTACAGATAATACCAACTATCCATATTATGATATGCTTAAATCTTTTAACCTGTCAAAAGATAAATTAAGCAACATCTACTTTAATAACGCTAACAAAATAATTGCATCATGAAGGTATCCATTTTAGCAAAATCAATATGTCCGGCAACTGAAAGTTTAATAGATTTCCTTGCCGATAAAGGATTACAAACAGACTGTGTTATTATTGAGAGAAACAGCAGAAAGAGATTCTCTGACAACGAGAAGGCATACAGAGATGCTCATACCAGATTTAATAATGTAACAAATTATTACAGCAGATTTAAACGTATAAAAAAAGCATTCTGGAACAGTAGTGTGATTAGCGGAATAATGTATAAGCATGTATATTACATTCCTGTTATAAACAGGTTCTCATTACGCAGATTCTGCAACAGAAGAGACATTCCGGTTTTTGAGGTAAAAAAACACTCTTCGGTAAATACCAGAGATATTATTACAAAGAGAGGTATTGAATATACACTATTATTATCAAGTAACTGGTTATTAAAAGCGCCACTACTAGATAACGGTGATATTAAGATTATAAACGGGCACTCCGGAAAGCTTCCAAACCACAGAGGTTTAGACTCTATGCCGTGGTCTGTAAAAAACAGTGATGAGGTTGGTTTAACTACTCATTTTATAAATGAGAAGATTGACGGAGGTGATATACTGAAGTTCTATGAGATAAAACCGAAAAAAGGGATGGGATTAAATGATATTCACGGAGAGATTCTAAAGATCAGAAATTACGCTTTTTACGATACTTTAATGGGGTTAAGTAGTGGTGAGATATTACCAAAACCTCAAACAGAACTATATCCATTACATATATCTATGAGTTTCAACCAGCTTATTGAGATTAATAGTGCTCTTATATCTGAACAGTAACTAAAAAATAGTGATTAATCAGAGGTGAATATTTATTTACATATTCACCTCTGAATATATTGTCATATTAGCTTACTTTTCTGTACTCTGCCGGACTCATACCGGTTTTCTTTTTGAATATTTTACTAAAGTGTTGCGGATATTCAAACCCTAAATCATATGCTATACTGCTTACTGTATCGTTAACACTCAGTAACAAATTCTTTGCTTTCTCGATAACAAAATAGTGTATATGTTCCTGCGCATTCCTGCCTGTAATCTTCTTAAGGAGATCGCTCAGATAGTTACTGGACATATTAAGCTCCTCGCCACAATATTTTACTGTAGGTAGTCCTGATTCTGTTGCTTTACCATTGTCATAGTAATCTTTCAGTAGTGTCTCAAATTTGGTTACTATATCCCGGTTTATATTCTCACGAGTATAAAACTGTCTGTCGTAATACCGCATACAGTAATCAAGCATAAGCTCTATGTTTGATATTATCAGTTTCTGACTGTGTTTATCAATGTTCAGGCTATACTCTGTCTCAATCTTATTGGCTATATCTAGCAGTGTTTTCTTCTCGTCATCTGAAAGGTGTAGTGCCTCGTTAACATCGTACGAGAAGAATGTGTAGTTATCTATATTACGTCCTAGCTCCGATTTGCGCAGCAGATCCGGATGAAACATCAGTGTCCATCCTCCATTTGTCTGTTCCGGCTCCCAATCGTGCATGGTAATAACCTGACCGGGACGTGTAAATATCATTGTACCTTCCTGAAAATCGTATGAGTTACGCCCATAACCAAATGAACCGTCTGAGCACATCTTGAATGTTACCTGATACAGGTCTATTACAACCGATTCACCAACAAGGCTCTTTCTCGGAACAATATCGTCGTGTTTTACTAACGAGACAAGTGGATGTTTTGGTTTACCCGTACCAAAAAAGCTGAATACCTCTGTTATTGTCTCTATTCTCTTAATTGTGCTCATATATTACATTTTAAAGCAAAATATAGTAATTAAAAGGGATTAAAATGATGTTTTAACCCCTTTGTTATTATTCTATACACCAAACTGCGATTTAACTGCATTAATAAACGATTCATCGTCCATCTTCTTGCGCATATCCATAAACTGAATAGCATCTTCTCCGGCAGTATAACGTAGCTGGTTTCTACCATCAGTTACAGCCTCATGAATTACAGATGCAACAAGATCTGGTGACGATATCTTTGTATCATCGCTCAGAATTGTCTCAAAGCCTTTCATTAAGCCCTGAACAATTGGTTGATACTCTGTAACAGCCTCGTTGTTCTGAAAATCGAACGAACGTCCGGCAAAGTCAGTTGCTATTGCTCCTGGTTCAACAATCTTAACCTTAACTCCAATATGGTCTAACTCATACTGTAGTGCCTCAGATATACCTTCAACGGCAAATTTTGTTCCGTGGTATAATGAACCTAACGGAAATGTCATCCTCCCTCCTATTGACGATATATTTACAATAACTCCTGATCTGTTTCCTCTGAAGTGTGGCAGTACAGCACGTGTTACGTCAATAAGTCCTATTACATTGGTGTTAAACTGACGAATAATGTTTTCTCTCGGGAATGTCTCAAGAGGTCCATAAGCACCGTATCCTGCATTGTTTACAAGTACGTCTATCTTTCCAAACTTCTCTATTCCTGCTTCTACCGTGCTGTTTATTGTATCTATGTCAAGTACGTCAAGTCTCGATAAAAGCACATTACTTCCGTTTTTAAGCTCCTTCTCATTCTCCGGTGTACGCATTGTTGCTATAACATTCCACCCCTTATCTATAAAATGTTTTGCTGTTGCTTTACCAATTCCTGTACTTGCTCCTGTTATTAGTATTGTTTTCATACGTCTTAATTTATTTTTATATGTCGTATGGAACTCGCATTTTTATTCACTCTCATGTCCAATAGAAGTCTTTACTAATGCTTCGTTTCATACGTCTTAATTTGTTTTTTATATGTTTTAATTATCAATTCAAAATTATGTTTCACCTATATTATATCTGTACACTAATCACTGATACAGCAACATATATCACTGTATTGCAGTCCGCCTGTTAATATGATACACCTGTAAGCTGTTCTGATATATCCCACAATCTGCTCCACGCCTCTCTGTTTTGTGATAACTTGTTTGACTTAACCTTTACAGGATGACCATGCATCTCAAAATGCTTTGCAGGACCAAAAAAGTCGCCTGATTCAGCAGTAGGATCGGTTGCTGCTCTAAGAGTAGGTTGTGTTCCCATGCTTACATGCTGAGCAAATATATTGTTTAACAATCCTGATAAATTGGTGTGTCGCTGCAACTCGGTTTTTGTCCATCCCGGATGCGATGCAGTTACCTTTATATTTGTACCTTCTTCCTTAAATTTCCTTACCAACTCATAAGCAAAGTAGAGGTTTGCTATTTTACTATCGCCATATGCTCTGTTTGTATTGTATTTACGTTTCTCCCAATTAATATCTGAGAAGTTTATATTACCAAACTTATGAGCAACACTTGACGTAACCACAATGCGTGGATCTGTACCGTTTTTAAGCAGCGGCATAAGCAGTCCAGTAAGTGCAAAATGCCCCAGATGGTTTGTTCCCATCTGTATCTCAAAATCGTCAGTGGTTTTTGAGAACGGACACATCATTATTCCAGCATTATTAATCAGAGTATCTATCTGTTTATATTCTCTGTTCATCTCTTCTGCAAAAAGGCGCACAGATTTAAGGTTTGCCAGATCAAGTTCCTTAACCTTAATATCTGCACCTTTATACATTTTGTATATCTCATCGGCAACAGATTCTCCTTTTGTTACATTACGTACTGCCATAATAATCTTTGCTCCTTTGTTTGAAAGTACTCTGGCAGCCTCTTTACCCAACCCGCTGGTTGCTCCTGTTATTACAACAACTCTACCTCTCTGATCGGGTATTAAACTGGTGTTCCATTTTTTATCAGCCATAATTCAATTGTTTTTGATTTTATATTTACAAAAGTATATTACACTGATAACCAGAATGAATATCTATTACTGATAGATGAATACATTTTACAGATTAGAGTAATTAGTTAAGAAATACTGTTTTAAAGTTCTCTTTCATGTTCACAATATTCCACCCATTTGCCTGCATGGTATCCCGCCATGTTGGCATTGCTTTACCATGCCATGGTTTGTACATGTATTCGCGCTCTGCATCGTTATGGTTTAACAGGAACGATACATTAGGAAGTGTATTGGTTGTGGTAATATGAAACATTCCGAAATCGCCTGTTGTATTACCAAATGCAAATATTGGTGTTCTGCCTATATGACTGTATATATTCTCAGCCTTACCATTATTGTTATTCTTTGGCTTAATAACCTTTGGTTGCAGTATAAACTTAGTCTCTTCACCATTAATGTATATCGGGTTCATTGCCTGACGTGTTCCTATAAGGTGTTCTCTGTCGAATCCGAATGAGTGGTCGCAAACACTCCAGATAAGTCCCTGCAGAGAGCCGGAAACTATATATACCTCAAACTCGTTCTTTTTCAGGTACTCTATAAGCTCTATCATTGGTTTATAGAATGTCTCTATAAGTGGCATTCCGTATTTAGGCTCTTTTGCAGTTTTAAGATAGTTGTTACAATACTCCATATAATCCTTATTATTCCACCCTTTAAAGGCATTTATCACCATTGCCTCTACATCGCTGCCCCACTCCTCTTTTACTTGCTTATTAAACGGATCTTTGTCTAATGCCAAAGCATATTGGTACATCTTCTGCTCCTTAAGCTCAGGGTTCTTATCAACCTGCATCTTTAATCCCTGTACCGCACAATACATCTCCATCCAAAGTGGCGATTCACATATTATGGTTCCGTCCATATCAAATACGGCTAATCGCTCTTCCGGTTTTAGTTTTGATGCCTGATTCTCGACAAATGAGATAATTTTTGTTTTAATTTCGGTGCTATTCCATGATGGTAAAGGGTCTGAAACAGTGGCGTTGTTACATGAAATAACCAGATACAGTGTGAATATTACTGTAATAAATAGATAAGTTCTTCTCATTTTATTATGTTTTAGATTAGTAATTGTGGTTTAATGATATCTGTTTATCAATATCATACCCATATATAAATTACTAAAAACATATCATATAATCAAGAAGATAACGCATTACACCAATAGCAGGTATACAGTAAAAGCAGCTGATATAAAAGAGAAAGGGTCTGCTCCCGCAGACCCTTTTAAAGGTTAATAAAACATACACTATACTCTAATCAACAACTATTAACCTATGAACCCTATTAGCTTTATTATTTGTGACTTTTACAAAGTAGATTCCAGCAGGAAGATTTCCGATGTTCATTTGAACTGTTCCTGTAACATTTAATCTACTATTAATTATATTTCCTATTGCGTTAATTATAAACAGATCTGATCTCTCAGCAAGCTCGATATTTACAATATCTTTTGCCGGATTTGGATAGATTGCTTTTATTAATTCAACATCATTAATTGCTGTTGTTCCTGTAACATTAATTACAAATTCCTGCTCAACTGATGAAGAGCCAACTGTTACAACAATCTTAACATTATAATCACCTTTTGCTGCAGGTATTCCTTTTATTACAGCTGTACCATCGCCATTATCGGTTAATGTTAACCATTCCGGCTTAACTGGAGCTGTAATTGTTGGATTATTATTACCTGATACCGAGATATTATATATGTATTCTGTTCCCACAGTAGCGGCTGTAACAGCATCAGAAATTATCTTAAGATTACCTCCGGCTGCCGCAGCCACTGTGAGTATATAGGATTGTTTAACTGTCTCTTTGCTATCTGTAGCAGATATTACAATATTGTAATCGCCCGCACTTCCGGCAGTACCCGTAATTGTTGCTGTACCATCACCATTATCAGTTAATGTTAACCAATCTGGTTTCTCTGTTGCAGATATTGTAATTGCATCGCTATCTGAATCGGTTACTGTAATGTTGTAGTTATACTGCTCATCCTCTGTTACTGATTTAACAGGTGTTGATGTAAATTCAGGAGCATTGTTTGGCAACGCTGCAACAGCTACCGTAAACAATTGCTTAATTGACTGATTCCCGTCAGAGACAGATATCTCTACATTATAATCACCTTTTGCTGATGGTGTTCCTTTAATTACAGCTGTGCCATCGCCATTATCGGTTAATACTAACCAATCCGGTTTTACTGGTGCTGTAATTGTAAGAGTCTCTCCATCTGCATCGGTAGCAGTTATGTCATATTTATACTCCTCTCCAACAGTTACTGTTGTTGGTGCTATTGACGATATTACCGGAGTTGCATTTGCCTCTACAGTAATCAGATACTGAGTATTAACAACATCAAATCCGTCAGTTACAGCAAGTTTAACGGTAAAGTCTCCTGATTCATCAGCTGTACCTTTTATTACAGCAGTACCATCGCCATTATCAGTAAGAGTAAGCCATGCCGGTTTCTCTTCAACAGTAATTACAAGATTATCTTTATCTGCATCTGTTGCAGTAATATTACATGTATAAGCTTTAAACTGGTTTATAGAGGCAACCGGAGTAAAATCAAATACTGGTTTTGTATTTGTGTAGGTAACAGCAAAGTTCTTTGTTACTTTATCTTCTCCATCGTCAAGGATAAGAGATACTGAGTAAAGGCCTGCTTTGTTGTGTGTTCCTTTAAGAACAGCGGTACCATCGCCATTATCTGTCAATGTCATCCAATCTGGCTTATATTCAGTTGTGATTGTAAGATCGTTACCATCTGCATCGCTTGTAGTAATATTGTACATAAACTCAACTCCACAGTGCAGGGTTATAGCATCAGGTTCTGATGTAAACTCAGGACTATTGTTTGTTGTAATCTTAAGATCATCAAAACTAACTACTGCAAATGTATTAGGGTTTGCAAGTTTAAGTGCAATATAATACTCCCCTGTAGCTGTTATTCCAGACAATGATGCTGAGTATTGCTCATTTACAGGTGATGTGATATCAACAACTGATAGCTCTGTAAATGTTGATTTATCAGTATTATCTGTCATATATCCTATCTTAAGACCAGCTGACAGACCTCCACGAGCCATAAACTTAATCTTTGCATTTGTTAGATCAAGCGATGTTGCAGGAAGAGTAAGTATTACATCTTCTGTTGACATTCCGCCATACATTCTTACCTCATTTGGTGCAGAGTTAGCCAAATCGTCTTTACGTATCTCAACATATGCATTAGCATTGTTTTTAACTACATTCCAACCTAATGGCATCTCCATTTCCGCTACAGCATCAAAATTCTGTGCAAATGGTAATGTTTTTATTCTTGCATCAACACTGTTTGCAGTTATAGCAACCTCATGTTTAGTATCATCACTCTCAGTAATAACTACTTTAGCACTCTTATTACCTTCTGATACCGGATTAAATGTAACTTTTATATCAAGTTGTGTACCTACAAGATCAGCAGGTAGTGTTAATGCGTTAAGAGCAAATTCTGAAGAGTTGTCTCCTGCAAGCTCAACACTCTTTATTGTTAGTACTCCGCCACCGTTGTTTGATACAACAATGTTCTGTACACTACTCTTATTCATCTCTACTGTACCAAAATCAAGTGATGATGGCGATACAGCAAACTCAGGTTTAGAACCAAGATCCTCAACTTTTACATTATCAATAAGAACAGTAGCAGCTTTTCCGGTATAGTTACCGTTTGCAGCCTTAAACTGTATAATTGCATATTTTTTATCTGTATCAAGAACCACAACTTTCTGTTTCCAGTCGTTATTCTCTGTTACATTAAGTACCTCTGTATATGTTTTTCCAAGATCGTATGATACGTATACATTAAATGTAATATCTGTTGTTGTATAATGGAACTTAAGTCCGGGATTATCTACTGACTCTATATCTATTACAGGTGTTGTAATTGTACCATTATCTGTTGATGTATATGCTCCGGCATAGTATTTTGCCACTGCTGTACCATCAGGGTAAACAGCTCCTTCGGTAGCATCACGAGACCATTTTGTTCCTGCCAATACCCAATTATCAGGAACAAACAGTTCTGCTTCAAAACTCTCAGAGAATGGCAATGTTGCAATATATGGTTCTGCAATTGTTGTAAATGCAGCCTCTGTTAATGCAATCTTATTACCTCTCTTATCCTGAATTATATCTGCCTTAACAGCAACATAGTATTTTGTAGCAAAGCTTAACATTGCATCAGGCGTTAATGTAATTGTTTGTCCTGATATTGTTGCATTATGTGCAATATCTGCACCTGAAGCGTCAGTAGCTTTAAATATGATAGCATCAGCTAAGTCTGCATCAGCAAGTACATTTCCTGAAGCATTATAAACAGCCTCATCAAAATCAATAGTTATTGGCGATACAGGGTTTGCATCATTAGCTTCATTTGCAGGGATAAACGTTACTTCTGGAGCTTTTGTATCTGCTGCCCAGTTAACATCATCAATGTATACCGATGAATATGTATTAGAACTCTTATTCTTGAACACAAGGTAATAATCTCCGGTAATTGTCATATCCGGCAACTTAACAGTGTAATCTTTATAAGCATACTCAAGTGTAACAGATTTCAGTTCTGTGTATGTTGATGCATCTGCAACATCAGTAACATATCCTATACCAAGATCTATAGATCCACCACTTGCTTTAAATGACAGCTCTGTTCCTGAGTAGTCTATCTTTGTTTTAGGCATAATAGCCATAATATCAGAGTTAGTACTTCCTGCACCATATAGTTTAAGTGCATTTGGCAATGAGCTTACATAGCTTCCTGCATTTGTAAGTTTTACCTCTGCCATTGATGATGTTGCATTTACAATCTTATTCCATCCGGCAGGCATCTCTGATATCTCATATGAATCAAAATTCTCTGAATATGGTAATGTTTTTAGTTCAGAATCAAACCCTTTACCAGTAAGTGCATACGTATGCTTTGTATCATCATTAAGTGTTACAATAAGATTATCTGTAACATCACCTACTTTAGCAGGTGCAAATGTAACATCAAATGCAAGCTTCTCATTTGCATTTAGTATTGCCGGAAGTGTAATAGCAGAAAGGCTAAATCCGTTTCCTGTACCTTCAATAGTAATGCTTTTAATGTTAAGTCCATCGGCTCCAAGGTTAGATATTACAACACTCTTTGTTTTACTCTCACCAAGTAGTGTAACACCAAAATCCATTGACACTACAGAACATTTATATATTGGGGTACTTGGTGTATCCTCAATTACAATAAAATCCAGGTATGTAGTAGAGTAGTTCTGCATTGCACTTGAAGAGAATCTTAAACGTACACTCTTATTTGCATATGATTTAAGAGATATGATGAATCTGTCGTACTCAGCAAGTTGTGTACCTTTCCATAATTCTGTATAGTTTGTTCCATCTTCTGTAATCTCAAGCTTAAGCTCTTTAGGGGCTACAGCAGAGAATGCAATACGTGGATTAGCTGAATTAAGTTTAATCCATGGCGATATTAATGCATCGCTGTTAGAGTATGTCATTATTGCTTTGGTTCCTTCTGCAACCTGATTTGAGTTTATTGACCATCCGCCAAGATCCCAATCAGATACTGTTGTCTCAAAGCTTTGATTATATGGCATATTTATAGGATCTACTGCTTTAGCTTTTACTGTAGCCGTATTTGTTCCTGTTGAGGCATTACTATTTACCGTAATTGTTCCGGTATAATCACCTGCTGTAGGAGCATTTACTGATATCTTAATATCCTGAGTTGCTTGTGGTGCAATTGAACCTGTCCATGTTACCGAAAACGGTGACTCAACTGTTATGCCCGTTATGTCAAGTTGAGCACCGCCGGTGTTTGTGATTTTCAGTGTCTGCTCTACCACTGAATTAGTAACTATTGTATTAAAATTAATCTCGGCATCAGAAAGTGCTATCTCCGGTTCGCTACTTACATATAGCTCCGGAAAATATATATTATCTATACTTAGTTTATTGTATGAATAGTTTGATGTTGATGTAGGATTACATTTAAGTGCAATATGGTAATTACCGTCAAGTACTGACATATCAATCTCATACAGTTTATACTCGCCTGTAAGTATGATTTCATCGCCAACAGTTGTCCAGTTTGTTTTATCTTCTGAATATTGTACCTGTATTTTATTGAATGGATCTGCTGATTTTGCATAGAAAGCAAATACAGAACTGCTATTTACCACAACCTTTGGTGTAATAAGCATAGCATCTGTATATCTGCCGAATTTATCGATATTTGCAGCACCAGTGCCTTCCTGAATCTCAGCAGGAACAACAGTGCGTTTAAAATCAGATCCTACTACTTCCCATTTTTGAGGAGGAAAAGCCTCATCTTCGAATCCCATAAATTGCGTTCCTGTAGGAATACCTTTTATTGTTCCTTCTGCACTATCGTTACCTGTGTAGTCATCTGCAGGAAGTTCTATCTTTACAGTATTAATACCCTCTGTTACGGTGTATGGTGCAGTTACTTCAATCTTCTCTCCTGCTGTAAGAGAGGCTATATTTTTAGTGGCTATTACAGTGTTGTTTACCTTAAATACAACATCCACATTAGTTTTATCTGTTGATCCTGCATTCTCAATTGTGGCAGTAATGTCTGTCTGCTGACCTGCTACAACCAACTCTTTTACTGATACTTTGTCAACAGCCAAATCGTTATCATATTGTACTGCCAGTTTAATATCATCTATAACAAGGTACTCAGATGCTAATGGCACCTCACCCTTAATTCCAATGTAATAAGTTCCGTCAGATGCAGCAGTATATGTTCCTGTTATATTCTTAAAATTCCTTGAGATACTGGTTGACGGAATAATATTTGTTGTCATTGCCGCTTCATTTGCAGCTGTACCAATTGCTGCTGTAAGATTAACTCCGGCAAGAGCAGATTGATTAGCCCATAATGACAATTTGTATGTTTTTCCTGCTTCAAGTGTTACCTCTCTGAACATCCAGGTAGTACTTGATTTTTTAAGATATACGAACCAATTACCAGAATGTGCTCTTTTGGTATCGTACGTACTGTTTTTCAGCACTAACCATTTGTAACTCTCAGAGGTACTCCATGGTGCACTAAGTGCTGCATAGTTATTATATCCTGTTTCGAACCCCTCTTGGAGTACTGTTTGCGACAGTCCCGTTAAAGGTAAAACAGAACATAGTGCCGTGACTATAAAAAGTTCACGGAGTAGTTTGTAAAACTTTCTCATTTGTTCTAGATTTTTTGGTTTATTATTAGGTATATATAGTCTTATGTTTCATAAAGTTCTGAGATATAAAAAATACAGACAGGCATATAGCCTGTCTGTAGAAACTACTCAATTATTTAACAATAAGCTTAACAGATGCTGAGTCATCATCAGAATCAACTTTAACAATATACATTCCGCTATTAAGACCTCTAACAGTAACTCTGTTTGAGTTAAATTCTTTCTGAAGAATTAGTTGTCCTTCGATACTAAATACTCTTACCGTGCCATTAATAACATTTTCTGAATTAATGGTAAACTCACCATTAGATGGGTTTGGATAAAGTATCAATCCCAGTTCTTCAAGTGTTTTAATATCGTTACTTGGTCCATCAGGCTCAGTATATTTAGTTTTTGTAATACTAAGTATGTTTGATAGTCCTGAAAGAACCTCTTCTCCTTTAATCTCATATACACTTCTTACGCTGTAGTTAAGTTCGCCAACCTCAGCTGTTTTGTCTGTGTATGTAAGTGCATCAGCAGCAGTAGTAGCTATCTCCTCATTGTTTCTGTACACTTTATATCCCTTAAGTGTAGCTTTTGGAGCCTCTTCTGCATATGGGAACTTAATTCTTGATCTCTTACCATCAACAGATACTTTTATCATATCTTTTGTCTGAGCTTCAGGTTTTGCTCCAACATTTATATCATCAAACAGGGCAACCCATGCATTATTTGATACAACATTAATAGTAAAGTATATATCTTTTCCTACATAGTCAGCAAGGTCAAATGAGTATTGTGTCCATTTTATTGGAAGCTCAATATATTCACCATCTGAGATTATTGTAAAGTCATCAGGATCGTTACCAGTCGTAGATATACCAACCTTAATTCTTTCAAGACCATACTTCTCAGTTACTGAAGCAGCTGCAAAGTTAAGGAAGTCACCATCTTTTACAGTTACCTTAGGCGAGATTAACCAGTCGTCGTTTGCTTTACCATCAGCACCCCAACATGTAAGTATATTCTTTCCTGAAGGAGCCTGCCAATTTTCGATCATTGGTGGTGTAGTTTTTGAGAAGTCAAATACCATAAATGATCCTACATATCCCTGATTCTCCCAAGTGTTGTTTTGTGATCCGAATGTTTTTGCTCCATCACGGTCAACCTGCTTCCATGGTCCGAATGCAAGGCTAAATACAGGATAGCTCTCAAAATCGTCTGAAGAGAAGGTTGCTTCTGCCATCCAGTTAAGAATAATATCAGCTTTCTCCTGCTTTCCTGTAAGGTTAGCTGGTGATATAGCCTGTGGATGAACAACATTAATTACATCCTCTTTTATTAACTCTGCTTCGCCAATGTTATTAGAAACCTTAAGCTTTATAGTATATACACCCGTTGATGAGAATTTAACATCAGTCTGTGACTGAGTTTTTCCGTTTGTTGTTACAAACTCATATCCTTTCTCAGGAGTAATTGTCCACTCAAATGAGGTAGGAACATTTGACGACATATCTTTTAGTGTTATAATCTCACCAACGTTAACCTTAGTTTTACTTATTGTAAAATCTGCAACAGGAGCCTCTACAGGTGTTGGGTTCTCATACTCTTTAAGGAACTCAACCCATTTAGTCTCACCAAACTTAACATACTTATCAGGTTTACTGTAATACGTATGTGCAGTTCCTGCCTTTGTATATTTCTTAGGCATCCATATCTTCATACCTGTACTGTTCTTATTCTCAGTACCAGTATATCCGTTAACAACAACTGCTTTTTCGTACTCTACAAGTACTTCTGCTGCTTTATCTTTTAATGCCTGTGGTAACTCAGTATCTGCAATAAGATTCTTAAGGAAGTGTCCAAGATCTTTGTGATCAGGGTTTTTCTCTCCTCCTGAATCTACTGCGTGCCAAGATTTTGTTCTGTTGTACTCAATACTTGAGAAGTACTTTCTTACAGCAACAACTAATTCCTCGCTAAACTCATTAAGTTTAGGCATAAGTGAGTTTGTAAGCTCATCAATTGATATTACAGCTTGTGTTGATCCTGTTGGGTACGAAGCTCCACCTGGTTTATAAGCATCTGTAAATGTGTTACAGATGTCTTTTGCAAGCTCAACTGCTGGTAACGAAGAGTCTTCATTAAGACGTCTGAATCCTCTGTCGTAATCCCAACCATCACCCGGTTCTGTAAGCTCTGAAGCAATTACATATTTTGCTACATCTTTCATCTGGTAAGCCGTCTCAATCTGTCCTAACAGACAAACATCAAAACCAATGATATCAATAGGTTTACCAACAGCAGCAGTAAACTTCTTACAAACTGTTTCCAGTTCCCAAAGTTTCATGCTTCCAACAAATCCTTTTGTAATGCTCTTTTCCTCTTTAGAACGTTTAAAGATTCCATCACCATGATCCCATAGTGTTAATCCGTAGTGCTGTGCTGGATAGTTATCTTTAGCCCATGTCATAAAGTTATCAAGAACTGTAGGATCTGACATATGCGGATCTTTACTAAAGCTTACAAGCTTTTCAGATACAAGTGTACGGTTCATTCCATCCTTATCTTTCTTAACTAACCAATAACCATCTTTAGCGTCATCATTAGCATCAAAACATACAAGATAGTTTATTTCACCTTGTATTGATCCGTTTATCTCCCACTCGTTAAAGTCTTTAATACCGTCAAGACCTGTTCCATCTTCGTACAGATAAACCATCCATGTCCAACGGTCAAGACCTCCTACAGCTTTAATATTAAGAGTGAAAGGGTTCTCGTTATTATCGTTATTTGCTATTGTAAGAACTGTTGTTTGCGGACCTTCTTTTGTTGGTGCAAAACGTACAGTTACAGTAGTAGTTTCTCCTCCATTAAGTGTTGTTGCAGGTGTATTCTGGATTGTAAACTCACCCTCACCAACAAGTTTTACGCTTGACAGATCAAGTGTATTTACTCCTTCGTTAGTTATTGTTACATCAATATCGCGTGTTCCGTTAATATCAACATTTGATGGAAAACTGTAATTTGATCCGGTAAGGAAATCTGTTGTTCCAATTGTTACCTGAATCTCCGGGTTTGTATTATCAACAGTTACGTCTACTGCATTTGATTTTGGCGATGTAGCATCATTTGAGAACACTGCTTTTACATAGTAGTTGTAATCTCCGTTTGCAAGACCACGATCTACATAACTGTCTTTTGAAGGATCATTAATAACAGCTACCTCAGTATCGTTTCTGAATACTTTGTATCCTTTAAGTGTTGCATTCTCTGCACTTACTACTCCTTTAACATTTACGTTACGCATTACTCCTTCAATCTCAACAGAGTCATCGCTAACATATTTAGATGAGAATTTATCTCCTGTAGCAGGTGCTGTAGCTTCAACATCGTGTGTTACTCCTACACGTACAAATAGTTCGTAACCTTTACCATTCTCAGCAAGTAGTTTCCATTTGCTGTCAGATTCGTCAAATACATATGTGTTACACATTTCTGCATCAACTGATTTTGCAAGGTTAGATGGCATTCCGCTCTCATCTTTTGGCTCAACAGCAACAATAAATGGTTCATTTATTACAAGTACTGAACTTAACTCATGTACATTTTCTTGTGCATGTACTGCCTCAAGATAATCTGATTCATAAATCAACGCATTTGTGTTTGCATTGAATATCTTGAATTTATATTTGGTATCTGGCCATGGGTTATTTGATGAGTAGTAGAATCCTGCTGTTAATTTATCAATTGATACAGGGAATGAGAAGTTAAGTTTTTCTGGTGTAAACAGTACTCCACGACGTGGCTTAGCATATACAACAGAGAAACAAGAGTGAAGATCGTTATTGTATGCTATCATTCCCGGTACATTTGGCTTAAGCCATGAAAGCTCAACGTGAGTACCTTCTGCTTTTCCTTCAAGCTGTTTTGGTGCACTATATCCTCTTACAACAATATAGTCATCTTTCTTAAGTACTTTTGATCCGTATGCATTTGAAGAAGTAAGTTGTATAGAGTATTTTCCTGGCTCGTTAAATTTAACTACAGGATTTCTTGTTGTTGCATCAGTACCTTCGATAAACTCATATGTATTCGGGGTGATTTGCCACTGCCATGCGGTAGGAGCCAGAGTTGTGTTATCTGTAAATCTGACGATCCCGCCCGAAAATATGGAAGTGACATTTGCTAAAAAATCTGTCTCAGGAGCGGTCTCAATCTTTCTTATATCAATTGTATAATCCTCAACCTCTCCATATTCAAACTCTCCACATCCTCCGGTAAGACCAGAGTAATCACTTGACGAATCGTATAATACGATTCTCATTCTTGTTTTAACAAGTGGTTTTTCATCAGGTATAATAAGTTTTGTATTAACTGTTCCGTCAAGACTGTTTACTCCTGTGAATGTTACAGGAACAAGCTCATCAACCTCAAATGTACCGTTCTGGTTATAATCAATATATACCTCAAGTCTGTCGGCACTACTGTATTTTTTTGTTATAATCTCAAAAGGAAGCCCTTCGTTTTTATAAATAATTACATCTCCAAGACCAGTAAAATTCTGATATTTCTCGCTGCCTGATTTGTTGTGTATATTACCTAAACGTACCTCGGCAATATACTCCCAATCAGAATATTTTGCTGTTGCCGGACAGTAATCTGTTCCAAAAGCATAACCAGCAAACATTATTCCTATAATAAATAATAATATTTTTTGCATAATAATTTGTAATAACGACCTGTATTTAAGTACAGGTCGTTGTTAATTAATTAGATTACTTAACTAAAATTTTAATTGTATATGATTGTCCTCTCTTCTCTATCTTAGCAAGATATAGTCCTCTCTCCCACTCTGACACATCAATTGTTGTATTGTTTGATGCTTCGTTAGATGTGTATACTAACTTACCGGCAATACTGTATACTTTAATATTGTAAAGATCAGAATCTGAAACAGTAATATTTATTGTCTCTGATGCAGGGTTAGGATAAAGTGATATTCCTGCTAAATCAGCATCGTAAATTGATGATATAGTTCCATTAACTTTTACATTAACAGGAGCAGTAACAGATTTACCATTTGCAGTTGCTTTTACTGTTAGTACTGCATCACCTGATTTATCCTTAATAAATGATACTGTAAGATTGCTACCCTGAATGTCTGTTGTAACAAGCTCTGTATTTGTATTACTCTCAACAGAGTATGTAAGAGCATCGCCATCAGGATCTGTAAAGTATGAACTTAGATCTTTTGTTACAGGTGTTGCGTTTGTCTGAACATCAATTGCTTCAATGTCTTTAAGAACCTTTGGAGCATTATCTGTAGCTGTTATAGTCTCTGTAATTTTAAGATCATCAAATAGTAGAACATACTGTTGTGGAGCACTTATTGCATGGAAACCAATATAGTACACTCCATCTTCATCTACAGTAAAGTCTTTTGTATACTTCTTCCACTCTTTATAGTCGTTTACATCTGCATATGCAAGTTTTGTTGTCATAGCAGCTGAATTTTTGTCTTTACCAATCCATACTTCCATCTCCTCGTGATATACAGCGTTTGTTGCAAGGTCAAGCATTGTATATATAAAGAACTCATAGTTATATGTAGCACTTGCTTTAAGTCTTAACGGAGCAGTAAAGAACCAATCGTCCTTAGCTTTATAACCGAAATCCTCATTAGCTAATGCCCCTTTTGAGTTATTATGAGTAAGACCTGGTTTTGCAGGTGGTGTTGTTACCATATCCCAGTTACGTCCGTTACCATTCGCATCTTCAAGTGACATTCCAAGAGGTACATCATGACGTCCACTATAGTCAACTGTATTTTCGAAATCTACAATATATGGATACTCTGTTACCTCTGGATCTGCCATTGTTGTAAATGTATTTACCGGACAGTTTTCGCTTTCTCCTTTTTCATTAAAGGCGATAACCTGCCATGTAACCTTTTGACTATATCCAAGATCATTGGTAAATGTATATTTATATTTATCAGCGCCTAATTCAAGAAGCTTCTCAATATTGTTTCCTTCGTCGTTTGTACCAACGGTAACCTTATAACCATTTGTATTTGCACTTCCTGCCGACCATCTTAACTCTATAGGTCTGTAAGTATCTATATCCTTAGCTCCATCTACAGGAGATACAATAACCGGACATAAAGGCATTGGTCTTTCAGGCTCCCATGATATATTATCAATACGCATTGATGCAAATGGGAATGGATCTACAGGTGCATATGTACCGTACTTAAATGCAATATGAGGACCTTTAGTATTTGGTTTAAACTTAACTGTGTATTTCTCATAATCAGGAGTAAGATCAATAGTCTTTAATGCCACAAATGTTTTTGGATTATTAGGATCTGACATTGTTCCTACAATAAGAGTAAGAGTATATGAATCTGCCGCTTTCTTTGCATAAAAAGACAGGCTATTGTTTTTAAAATTAGTAACACCAGGGGTTGAAAGAATAACAGGCTCTTCAGTATCTTTAGAGTTTATTCTGTTCATCTTAAGCGCATTTGCAGGAGAATACACATCTGAAGTGTAGTTTACTGTCCAAATATTGTGTACAATATGGTTTGCTAATGAAGACTCCATAGCTGTCCATCCCTCAGGAATCTCTCTGCTCTTATCAAATCCTTCAAAGAACTCAGTAAGACATTCTAAAGCTTTACCTGTTACATTAACCTCCTTCTCTCCCTGAGCTGATCCTGCATTTAGAACAAGTTTCTCTGAGAAATCACCTGCTGCTACCGGCTTAAACTTAACTATAACACTACTTGTTTTTGATGGTTCAATAGTAACTTTAGAGTCACATGAGAATGGTGCTGCTATAGTAGCTCCGTCAATAACAATATTTGATGTTCCTATGTTTGTTATCTCAATATCAAGAGATAGCTCTGCACCAACATATGAATCTGTAAAGTTAATAGCATCCTCTTTAATCTCTATTGTTCCACTTCCGTCATTATCGCTAATCTCAATATTGTCAAGCCAGAAATTGTTTGCCTCGTAATCAGCATCCTCAACACATCTCCAACGAATATATACATCGTCGCCAGTGTACGCAGACAGGTCAGCAAACTCAAACTTGTATTCTGTCATCTTCTCAGTTGGTGTAAGAACAAGTAGTTCTGTCCAGTTCTCTCCACCATCAGTAGTTATCTCAACATAGTTTTTATTAAAACCTCTGTTTCCTGCTTTTGAACCAGAATTCTGAGGCAATATATAACCATTTCTCCACCAGAATTTAAGAGCTTTAGCTCCCTCTAGTTTCAATCTTGGTGTTCTTAAAGAGTATTCGCCTTTATTATACGCATTGCACTTAGCAGACCAATTTCCTGCATATACATTATCTGCAGATTCTAATGCATTCCATCCCTGATCAAAAGCCCACGGTGTCTGATCCGGAAAGTTTGTATTAATAATTGAGTTGTAATTCTGTGGATGATCAGGATCTACATTACTTGTCCAATAGTCTTCAAAATCACATGTCCAAGGGAATGTTGTTACAATCTCTTCTGTTGTAAAACTCTGCTTTGGGCTTAAAGATGATTTTGTATCGTTCTTTGCCTCAATCTGAAAAAAGTACTTTGCATTAGCATCAAGTACAGATGTTACCTTATATTTATAGTTACCTATAGCCGATACAGGAACATCTGTAGCTACCTTTGCAAGGTTATTCTCGTCAGTACCAAGAAATACATCGTATTTTGTTGTATTTGCTCCTAGCTTAAACTCAAACTCAGGATAAAGATCCTGCTTAATAGCACCTGATAAAGGCAATGTAATTTCCGGTGTAGCAGGTACTCCAGGAGCAGCCTCATAATAAAAACGAGCATTCACTCTTGTATTTTCAAAATACATGTAACCTGGTGTCTGTGGTACAGCACCGTCAGAACCCCAGCTTTTTACCATGCACTTATCGCCCATCTTTGTTCCGGCAAACTTCATAGAGGTTTTCTGATCTCCATGAGCATTTTCCCAGTGTAAAATAATATTATCGGTTCCGTTATAATCAAAAGGGGTATTAAGTGTGATTTCCATCCATCCTAAAGCACCATAGCTATAAGATCCTTCCCAAACAAGGGTGTATCCACTACCATCACTCTCAGGATTTTCATATGCATACTGCGATGCATTTACCTTCTCAAAATGGTCATCAGATGTATGCTTAATCCACAACTTCTGATTTGTAAGTTCAAATCCGGCTCCCCACTGATTAAGATCCTCTACATTGTTATTGAATGAGATCTTAATAATCTTCTTAGCTCCACCAATCTCGTCAGATTTGTACAACATTGAAGCGTAAGAGTAATTCCAACTTGTATAAGCCGGTTGGTTTACACTCTCGTTACCGCTACCAACCTCAACAAACTGAGCTTTGGAGACTAAACAGAGAGTCATAAACACCAACAAGGTATACATTTTTCTCATAACTACTTGATTTTTAGATTTTGTTTAATAATAGTTAATCCGCTTTTCGGACACCTCAATTTTACACAGTAAGTGGTTCTCAACAAATAGGTGTACACCCTCATTTTTTATGTAAAGAGGCGTATTCATTAGATTAACACGATATAGAACAGAGTTTAGTGTTGTTATTAATCTTTAGTTAAGAATTACTGTTGTTGGTTGGATGTTTAGGTGTTGGAGTAATGTTCTGTTTACGTTAAGTATGTAACCTCAGTTTTGTTGTCTTCGTAGACAATCAGAAAGGTAGTTATGGCACAGAACATTGTTAAGTTTATAGAATCGGTAAACAATCTTGATGCAAAGAGTTATTCAAGACTAAAAGAGGCTATAGAAAAAAGGGATTCGGTAAAGTTTGTATCATACATGTTGAATAATGATGAAACGGAGGTTGGCAGAATCTGTCCGCACTGTAAATCAAAGTCATTGCATAAATGGGGAATACGAAATGATCTTCAACGATACAAATGTAAGGATTGTAGTAAAACATTTAATGTATTAACAGGCACACCACTTGC
>JAOARD010000070.1 GCA_025210735.1 Bacteroidales bacterium | reverse complement strand
GGTAGTTACGCTTTTGCAAGCAACAAGATTACAAATATTATTATTCCAAATAGTGTTACTAGTATAGGAAATGCTGCATTCATAAATAATATGTTAGCTACTGCAAAAATATCTAACAATATTAACAGTATACCATCAGAAACATTTAGATATAACAGATTAACAGAGGTAACAATACCAAACAATGTAACTGAAATTCAAGAGAATGCTTTTGCAGATAACAGCAAACTTACATCTATTACCCTGCCAGAGATTAATACAGAGGGATATAACTTTATAAACTGGATTGATTCAGAGAATAATATACATGAAGCAAATAGTCAGGTAAGTAACTTTGCTATTGGCTATAATGCAAACCTTGAGATTATTAAATGTACTATTAACGGAGTTGTAAAAGGAGCCGATGGTGTTGCTATTGCAATTACAGGCGATATAACCGACAACAGAACACTTAATAATAACGATAATTATAGCCTTACACTTAACTACGGACAGTCGGTAGAGATTACCGCAACCAAAGATGGCGAAGTGTTTGAAAACGCTACATATACAATAAATAATATTAAGGAGAACAAAAACAGTTGCGACTTTATTACTGTATATAACCTGTCAGGTACAATAACAGGTACCGATGATGTTACTGTTACTATGAATGGCGATGCCTCTGACAGCAAAACCGTAAACAGTGGCGATACATACAATTTTACAGTAAAGTATAACCAGAATGTTGAGTTAATACCATCTAAAGAGGGGTACAACTTTACTCCTGAAAAGTACACTCTAACAGACATTAACCAAAATACAGATAGCAAAGACTTTGTTGCTACAATAAAGAAGTATACTATCAACGGAACTGTAAATGGTGCCGATGGCGTTACTGTTACTATGAGTGGCGATGTCTCTGCAAACAAGACTGTTGATAATGGAGACAGCTATAGTTTTACTGTAAATCACGGACAGAGTGTTACCATTACTGCCACTAAAGACGAACAGGTATTTGCCACAAACAAATATGCGTTTGACGATGTTAAAGAGAATAAAACAGATTGCAACTTCACTACTGTGTACACAGTATCTGGTACAGTATCAGGAGCCGATGGTGTGGTTGTTGAACTAAGTGGCGATGTTTCTGCTAAGAAGGTATTAAACAGTGGCGATACATATGAATTTACTGCACAATACAATCAGAGTGTTGCTGTTAAAGCATCTAAACCGGGTTATAAGTTTGAGCCTGCAACATATGAATTCAACAATATAAAAGAGAACAGTGCAAACAACCACTTTGTTGGTACAATAAAACAGTACACAATCAGCGGAACTGTAGATGGTGCCGATGCTGTTACTGTTACTATGAGTGGTGATGCTTCTGACAGCAAAACCGTAAACAGTGGCGACACATATAACTTTACCGTAAATCACGGACAGAACGTTACTATTACTGCTACTAAAGAGGGTTACACTTTCACTAAAGACACATACAACTTCTCTAATGTAATTGAGAACAAAACTGATGTTAACTTTAAAGCTGCTATTAACACATACACAATTAGTGGTACTGTAGATGGTGCCGATGCGGTTACAGTTACAATGAGTGGCGATGCTTCTGACAGCAAAACTGTAAACAGTGGCGACACATATAACTTTACCGTAAATCACGGACAGAACGTTACTATCACTGCCACTAAAGAGGGTTACACTTTCTCTAAAGACACATACAGCCTCTCTAATGTAACTGAGAACAAAACCGATATCAACTTTAAGGCTACAATTATTACATACACTGTACAATTCAATATAAAATCAGAGGGTAAAGCAGTAAACAATTGTACTGTAAAACTTAATGGTAAAGACTACACAACCAATGCGGATGGATTGGTAACTATAAACAATATTAAACCGGGCGACTACTCATACACAGTAACTGCAAATGGTTACAAAGAGCAGACTGGTGATATTAAGGTTATCAACAAAGACATTGTAAAGAGTATTGTATTAATTAAAGACGATAAGGTACTAAGTGTAGACCTGTTAGATAGTAACAACTACAGCCTGTACCCTAACCCTGCAAAGGATATAATTACTCTAAAAAGCAACAGTACAATCAGCAGAGTTACAATTATTAGCATTAGCGGCGCAGTTGTTAAAGTAAATACTGATGAGTGTAATGAGGCACATATTAACATCTCTGATATTAAACCTGGTATTTATATTCTCAGAGCCCAAACGAAAGACGGACTTATTATTAAGAGATTCATAAAACAGTAGAGATGTCTGGTTTATCTTAATTTAGCAATAAGGGAGTCCAAAGTAATTTGGCTCCCTTTTCTATATCTGACAAAATCATATCTGCACAAAGATATACTACTTCCCTTACTGAATTGTAACAAACAGTTATGCAGGAAACAACTCCTAAACAGGAGTAGCGCCGTGCAGTTGTGCGGGAAGCAACTCCCAAACAGAAGTAGCATCCTGCAGTTGTGCGGGAAACAACTCCCAAACAGAAGTAGTGCCCCGCAATTGCGCGAGAAACAACTCCCAAACAGGAGTAATGTCTCTCAATTGTGCGGGAAACAATCCCCAAACAGGAGTAGATACAAACAGCTTTGTATTATTTAACCTCTTATAATAGTATAAACAAACAGCAAAAACGGAGCTCTGCACATTACTAATTGATTATCAATATAAATAAGGATTTTTTTAGCACAAAAGCTTAACTTATTTTATTCTGCTGCGTAACAAATACCTGATAAAACTTTTTACTAACCCCTAATTCAATAAAATATGCTAAAAAAAATTAATAAAGAATCTTACAACTCAGAACTATCATCCCAATTCAATGCTATTGCAAATGCATTTAAGGACACCGATCTTTCACCTGATCCAATTCTTAAGAGAGAGTTAGCTGAGTTTAGTAATAAACTACCTCCCTTTGATGAGGCTAACGGAACTGTAAGGGTTAATAAGTATACTAATGACCTTATTAATGCCGATAAAGATAACGACTCTGCATTTATCTCATTTAAAAGCGCTGTAAAAGCTAATAGTACAATTAACGATCCTGAGATTGCTGACAAAGCAGAAGAGCTGGAGTTGCTAATTAACGGAACAGGAAAAGATATACATAGGTTAAGTTATGATATACAGTACAGCTCAATGGGTAAACTCATTAAAAAGATGCAAGAGCAGGAGTATGCAGCAATAATTGATGACCTTGGTTTAAGAGTTTTGGCTAATATTCTTATAAAGAGATACAATAAGTTTGCTACAGTATTTGAAGATAGCAAGAGTGTAAACTCTGATATAAAGAGTGTTGTATCTGCCACAAATCAGCGCAAAGATATCATTGATCTGTATAATAATAAGATTGTTACATATATAAACAGTTTTATATCAGACAACAGATACAGCTCTGAGGTAAAAGATATAAACAGTTATATAGATAGTGTAAATCAGCGTATCAAATCACGTACAACACGCCGTTCAGAGTAGTCTGAATGAGCTACATATTTTCAAGGGTAATCCCGGTTTCTCAGGTCTGAGTGCCGGGATTTTTTTTAACTCTTCTTACAAAAACTCCTCTCTTACCGAAACTCCCCTCCTGGGAGGGATTGGGGTGGGTTATTTTATATAAAGTTAATGATTCTTACCCTACGGAGATAATTGAACTATATTTACCCACCTCTGGGTCTCCTCCAAGGAGGAGATTCTATTTGTGTTAACCTATTGCCTAACCTTAAAACCCAACCTCAATTAAACCTACTTTCTAAGATTATAAAAAATCCATTCTTACAGAAACTCCCCTTCTGGGAGGGGTTGGGGTGGGTTATAACTATACTCTTGCTTAAACTTCTCAAACTTATTTATATGAATCTTTAACTGATTCTATAAAATCAAGTAGTTTTCTATACTTTTTCTGAAAAACCATATCCTCATCAAACGATATCTCCATATTAAACACAACAGAATAATCTTCCAATTCAAAACTAACCAAAGCATACTCTCCGTCATAATCAGGTTGTACTCTATTCTTACCTTTATAATCTAATGGTAAAGAGTTTAGAGAGAACATATCCTTAGTCAACCTGTAAATATGTTCTAATTGCGAATCAGACAGATTAATCATTGTAGTATCTACAGGTTCCCTGCTGTAAACTATCTGGTCTGGCACCGGAGAATACTTATACTGTATAAAATAGATCCTTCTGCTCTCTAATAATTTAAATGTTCCATCTGTATTAAAAACAATACTCTTGTTTATCAGATATTTGTAATTATACTCATCAGAGTTATTCATATTATTGACATCTATAACCACACTATACTTATAGTTGTCAGATTCTTTATTCTGCCCAATCACATAATCTGTTATACAAACAAACAGTAAAACTATGATTATATATTTCTTCATCGTTTATAATTGTTATGTGTCTAAATGTCAGTTTGAGCGAAGTCGAAAACTAAACATTTAGACTAGTCCAGAGTAATAGACAATGATGTTTTACTGCAAATTATGATCTATGCTGAACTCATCAAACTTTTCAGCATCAATACAACTCTCGTTTACAACCCAAGTATACTTTATAATATTATCGCCTAAATAAACGTCCCAACCTAAAAACAGCTTCGTTTCATAATCAAAAGAGTATATACCATGAATAGCACCTGTAGACATTTTATATCTTATTACAGTATCTCTGGTTACATTTCCGGAATTAAAATTATATTGAAAATCATGAAACTCCACTACTAATATATCATCATTAATATAAAGCGTATCACATAAGCTTGTATCTTGTTTAAAAACCAAGCCTCCTTCCATACATGCATTATTATCTGAATTATTGCAATCCCATATATTGTGGTTGAATATATTCAAACTGTGTAACGAATCTAATCCTGTAAGCTCAATATAATTGCACTTACTTATATCCTCTTCAGATAAAAAAACTCTAGATGAATAGTGTTTAGAAGATAAAGACATTCTAACATAGTCGTACTTATAATAAACCTTTGACTCACAAGAAGAGAGCATTAAAACACCTAACAGAATTATTATCTTTAATCTATCCATTGTTTGTAACATTATTGCTTTTCCTCAAGAAAATATTCAATATCATCCTGCCAATAACTACCTTCAAAAAATTCATGATTCTTACATCTTAAGAAATACTCTTTAGCAAGTTTTAAGTTTTTATCAAAGACTATACCATCATAATAGAGTAACCCCATGTGATACATTGCTTCAAAAACATTATTCTCTGAAGCTTTCTTAACTAAAGATACTCCTCTATCTGTATTAATCAGATTGCGATAATACACCTTATCACTATTACCAATATTAGAGTATAAAGACGTCCCAAAAATAAGAAAATAACCTAATTCCGTCTTAGACACGTCATTATCAATAGTTTTATTTAGAATATCGATATACATTTCTATATCTCCTTTCTTATAATAAAAATCTGCCATACATGATCCAACATGATAAGCTCCTCTACTAAGGGATTTTCTACAAAAATCAATACCCTTCTCAATCAGATGTTTATTCTCTTTTCCTTTTAGACCGATATAATAACATCCCAAAAATTCTTGTGAATACGTATCTCCACTATCACCTAAAGCACAAATAGCAGCAAAAGCGCTATCCCGCTTGCTCATATCCATATCATAGTTTGTACACATATAATACAACTTCTCAAACCGCTTTTTAGCAAATTCATTATCAGTACTCTGACAACAAACATTAAGACAATTAAGAATTAAACACGTTAAAAGTACTCTCTTCATATCAGTATGTTAGGTTATGCATAGACTCTATAACACTTGTGTGAATATTTACCATTGAAGTTTTGATGTAATAGTATTTGTTTCACCTAAATGAAAACACCCCAAATATCATGTCCAACTTTTGAGGTACTATTCAATTTTCAGGATTCCTTATTATCTTCTTACACGAGTTAGTTATTATTTATGTTTCAGGTATTTATTAAGTAATATTTTAACAAAAAACAACACTACCCATATTATTGCACAATAAAGCAAAAGTGTAATTAATTGTCCAACAATAAAAAACACTTTATTCTGTCCTAAGGCTAAATACATAAATGAACCTAAATAGTGGAATACTCCAAATATATTTATAACATCTAGATAACAATGACCTTCAACACCACCACAGATTGATAATGCAATCCAAGTTCTAATACTAAATCTGTTAAAGAAATCAAATGTACCAACAATAATTCCTATTAAAACAATGCTATATAAGATTGTCTCTACCTTAAAAATCCTCTTCATAATTGCTATTCCTTTTTATCCTTTCGTTTTCTTGAAGTTGTGTTGTTTTTGGTTCTATTTTTGAGGCATAATCTTTACCTTTATTTCTTTTCTCAATTTTGCTTTGTTTCGAGTTTGGCATTTCATTCCAAGCCCCATATTCCTTCATCATTCTCCAATCTATTTCCTTTTGTTCCATCTCTTCGAATATAGTACATCGCTCTATAGAACTTATTGAAATTTCTTTGTATATATTCAACTTCTATCTCCATTGGTATTCTACCATGAATTTCTTTCACTTTAATAGAACCTTCTTTTATTGCTGTTACTGCAGACTGTACAAAATATGACGTTAATCATCTGCTTGTACTCTATGTCCTAATTCATATGGTAAAATACTAAACCATTTCCTTACATATTTTGGATAATTATCTCCGTCAAAATTTTCTGTAAATATTATTCTATCATATAATGTTATTCCTACAAATGAGTATCCTGTTACTCTTTGATGAAGTGTTCCAATGTAATTGTATTTGTTTCTCTTTCATAAAATACCCAAATGTTATGCCTAACTTTTGGGGTGCAGTTTATAGTTATGACTTCCCTCTAATTACATATTTAACCAGACTTGATAAATTTTCTTAGTATCTTATACAATAGATAAGCCAATATACAAGATATTAACACATTAAACATTACAATAAAAACACCTTCCGATACAATCTCTTTTAACAAAGCCTCATGTAAAGCAAAAGGTATAAAGTTTATAAAACTTGGAGGCGTTATAATAATTATAAACAATCCAATACCAATTATTACACTTATTATTAATGGGTAATACTTCTTCATAAAATACTATTTTACAGGTATAATTTTACCATCTTTAATTATATACTCACCCGCAGGTAATTTTTTAATCTGATCAAAAAAATGAAAAATTGAATGCCCCTGTTCTTTATCATCGCTTGTATCTTGTTTTTCCGCACCATCAATAGAATCATTACCTGCAACATAATCTTTACTATGTGAGAATTGAAGAGTAGGTCCCATATTGTCAGCTTTAACAGCTTTCTGACTTTTAGGTTGGTATGGTGCAAAATCTGCTTCAAAGGCTATAATAAGATCTTTAATTCCATTTTTCTTAGTTATAATAACTATATCACCTCTATGTAGATAAATAGAGGTGATATATAACTCTATTCTAAAATTAGAAATCCTGATTCGTCATCTACTTTTACGTACAAATTATTCTTAAAGAGACAATAGATCAAAAACTTAGTTTCACTATATGTTAAACGCTTATAAAGAACTCCATCAGTAAAAAAAGTTTCCTTTAGAATTTCTATTCCATTCTGATTTATTTTTTTAATTGCCTTATCTTCAGCTACAACATAGTATTCTAAATCCCTAAAAAAGTCTTTATCAACTTTAATTGGAGTGTTTTTCTTTAAAGCATTAGAAATCATTTTTTTATAGTTTGTCTTTGACATACTAATATTCTTATTAAACAAAGAATACAAGACTTCATTCTCTATAGCAATCTCCATAATATTATTATCTGTAGAAACCTTAACTACTAGATAATAACTGTGTAAAGAAAAATCATTTATCACTTTTTCATAATCACTTTTACAACCAATCATTAATATAACAACTGAAATAAATAAAATAAACTTTGACATAATAATTAAATTCTTATTCGAGTAAATTCTGTGGAATTTTCTTACCACCATATTCTGTACGCTTTTTATCTCCTGTCTTTTTTCGTGATTTATTCTCAACATTAACGGCATCTACTTCATACATTGGTATTCGATTTACCGTTATGTTAAAGTTTATAATTCCTTTATCTGCATCAGAAGAATGTTTTAATTCATGTACCAATCCAACTCTTGGGTGTCTTACTTCTCCCTTATTCCCCTTGCCACTAGTTCTCTTTTCTGGATTATATTTAATAGTAGTACCTTGTTTTTTACCTTTTCTTGCCTTATCTACATTTATCGATACTGTATTTCCTTCATTATCGTCTTTTGTAGGTCTTATACTATGTCTTCTTGGGCTAGCTTCAAGATCTAAAATCATCTTAGCAATTTCAGGATCATCTTTTTTGGCTTCTTCAATATGTGACTCGACATTCTTAACATATTCAGTTTTATATCCAAAATACCCAGCCATTCTATCAAGAAACGTTCCTATCACAATAGAATCTCCATTAACATCAATAAATTTAATAGGATTATTTCCTCCATATTGATAAGGACTCATTTCTACATACTTCTCAGCAAACCTATCCTGATTAAAGAATCTACCAATATAGGCATCATAAAAACGAGCTCCATACGCGAGCCACTCAGTCTCTTCCTGCTTCTCTTTACCATTATAAAGATACTTATTGGTAGATGATCCTGACTGTGCAAATGTCAGACCAAAAGGATAATAGTTATTGGTTTGGGTAACAATATTATTCTCGTTTACTGCTACACGTGTATTGCCCAAATAATCTTTCAGATGAAACTCATAGTTTGAATCTATTGTAGTTGCATTTATATTTAACAAACCCTCTGAACAGATCATATATTCAAGTTTATCATCAGTATATACAAAGTTGCCAAAGTAGTATTTTGTTTTACTAATCAATTTATTTGATTCTTTGGCCACAGATACATTCAGCATTGTAATCAATTATTTAACAGCTATATACAATCAAGCTCCTATAATTATATATAAGAGCCTGACATATTTTAATTCGTATTACTTAGCTAATTCTTTTTTAAATAAAAATAATCTTCCGAAAAAGTATGATTTGATTTCACCCATTCACCATCAATAAAATCTTCTCTAGTTAAATATCTTAGTTTATTTCCTTCAATTACTAACTTAAACTTCACCTTACCAATTCTTTCTGAAGAATCGATTAGAATTGATTCTTCAGATATATTTTCTTCCTGATATAAGTATATGTAACCATTTTCAATACCATAACACCCTTTCAAAGAATCTTCCATTTCACAATTATATTCCAAGTACTTTTTATCGGATAAAAAATTAAGCTCACTAATACATCCTTCTGCAATTTCAATAAACCATTTTGTATTCTCCATCTTATCAAATGTAATTTTCTTTGAAGAGTTTTCAACACAACTTACAAACCAAATAACAGATATCACTAATCCTAAAAACAGAATTACCTTTAGTAGGTAATTTTTATAGTACATTAAAATCAATTTGCTCATCTCTTTTTTCTTCCTTTTTACTTGTATTGCTCACTGTTTTTGTAGTATTAACCACTCCACTATTTATTATATCAGTCCATTTTTTAGCTGATGCAGTTCTTTTTTTATTGTTCAACAAAAAGCAAAGGGATGCACGCTTAAGCAATTAAAACATATTATTCCACTCTCTTAAAATCAACCAAGTACATTATATCAACATCCGATTGTAATCTTTTTTTGGGCCGCAGAACTAAGTTACCCCTATCTGGTTTATTAATTCTACAACTGTCTACTCCAAAATTTTTATTATTGAGTAATAAGTTCTTTCCATCAACCTGATACCCCCGTTTTAATACTATCCCTGTATTTGCATAAATAATAGATAAGCTATCTTTAGCAAAGCAAAGTTTAACCACACTTTCATTATACTCACCTACCCATGTTCCCAATAATAAATTATCATTCTGCTTGCATCCTAATATGCACATAAATATTAAAACTATAATATATCTCATGTGTCTGAATTTGTGTTTCAATAATCATATGTAACTCACATAATAATGATCTTTGTATATAGGATAACTTTTAGAACTCTCGTTATATCCTTCTTTTTATGAAGATACTATCTTCCTAATCGACTCCAGTATATCCAAAAGATAATAAAAAATAACCCCGCCTGTAATCTTTAGCGAGGTTATTGTCTTGTATCATAAACAAGATAAAACAATTAATATAGTATTGAATTTATCATTAATCTATGTTCGCTTTCTTATCAAAGAACGCCTTAATGCTCTTGTTTGCGTAAAACATGAATATCGTTCCCCAAATAACCAATGTAAATATAACCATCAGAATAATATAAATAGTACCCGGAGATTTATCATAAATAGATATATAGTGGTTATAATTATGAACCAGTTCCATTAAATAGATTACCGGCACTGAAAACAGAAAATATTTAATAGCGTCACCCTTGCGCATAGCCAGTTTTATAGCCTGTACCACAACAAATAGAGAAACTATTCCATAAAATAGTCCAAATATCATACCTGTTGTATAGTCCTGTTTAATTATCAGATAATCTTCATTAAAGACACCAAATAAGGATCTTTTAAGATTACCTGCCAAAGCAACAAACATGTATAAAGTAAATAGACTATTAAATATTTTTACTCCTAATCTATTATTACCATCAACACGATATGCCCTAAACGATAAGGGAAATATAAATACCAGATATATTAAAATAGTGTAAATCATATCTAACAAATTTATTCTTTATATAGATGATAAAAAATAACCCAGTCCATAATTTTTAACGAGGTTATTGTCTTATATCATAAACAAGATAAAACCATAATTAATCACAAACATCAATGTAATTACTCATAACTTAACTCTCTATTTACTATCTTAATTAGAATCTCTCACCAGCAGAAACTTACTCGGATATCAACTCAATAGTTCTTATCGAATCCTTTGAAAATAAGTTGTAATTTAAAAAGTTATGAGTTTTGTATTTATATACAATCGAATCGGTTATTATACTGTCTCCCTCAATAAACTTATATATCTGCACTTGCTTTATTGTATCGCTATTTATTTCTGAATAAACCTCAAACAAATCGTCTATTGACTTTTCAATTTTTGCCAATAGAAATACCTTTGGATTTAACTTTGCAATATTAAATGATATCAAATACTTATTTGCTTCATTACCATTTAAAACTTTATTGGTCACAAATACTATTTGTGTTGAATCATCTATTTGACTATAGCCATCAATCGTACACTTTTGATAACCTGACCATTTTTTCAGTTCATCTACATTTGAGAAATATTTTTTTATGATAGAGTCAGATAAAATATCATTCTTATCTAATTCTAAGCAATTCCAATTGATTTTTCCTATAGAATCCCTGAAGTCTATATTCAAATTTCCTCTGATTTCCATATCTTTTACACCCAGACTTTTAAAGTCTTTATAAACAAAACCTTGCCCTTTACAGCTTGTGTATGATACAATAAAGAAGATCATAAAATATCTGAGACTTCTTAATCTATTATTACCATCAACACTATATGCCCTAAACGATAAGGGAAATATAAATACCAGATATATTAAAACAGTGTAAATCATAGTTTGTTGTTGAGCCATTTATATTAAGTAAATCTTCTGAACAGATCATATATTCAAGTTTATCATAGGTATATACAAAGTTACCAGTAAATATCCCCACCCACAGGATGGGGCATTATAATAACCCCTATAAGGGGATAAAATTGCCCTACGCCTCCATAGGAGGCAGGGCGGTTGTTCCCGCAATTATTATTACTTATTTATTATTTGATTCTGATCTCTTTTC
>JAOARD010000069.1 GCA_025210735.1 Bacteroidales bacterium | reverse complement strand
TGTGTTAAGCCTGCCGCTAGCGTTCATCCTGAGCCAGGATCAAACTCTTCGTTGTAAGTATAATATCTTAAAATTTCCTTACGCCTAAATCCTGGTCTTACCGTCTAATGTGCTATCTTATATAAATTTCCTTAAAGAACGAAAACGTCAATCTTTATTGACTTTTGCGGTTGCAAAGGTAGTTGATTTATTTTAAAAACCAAAAATAATTTCATTTTTTATTTTCAACTCTTTGCGAAAATAAACTTTTTAATTTTCACAAAACCACTGTTTATCAACCCCTTATTCAATCAACGCTGCTTCCTTAAAAGCGGGTGCAAATATAGAGTTGTATATCTACTATTCCAAATATTATATGGTTTTTTTGTTGCTTTTTTTTGACTCAAACAAAAATATGACTGATTAACAAATCATTACTCAACTCTTTAAAAATCTATTTTTGCTTAATAGTTTTGAAAGATTCAACTTTATCTCCTAAATATGTTACAACAAAAAGGTACGCTGAGCTAGCATAAGGACTGGTATCAACGACACATCTGTTTCCAATAAAATTTTGTATAATGAGTAATCTTCCAAGATAATCATAGGTATATACTTTCATATCTTGTGGCATACCTTCTTCAACCTCAAAATATACAAAAGAAGAATTTATCTCCGAAAAGAAATCTATAACAATATTTGAGGCTGCTTTATACATTCCATCGACAGTTGGCTGATGAAATCCTTGTGTTAGTATATTTTGATTATTTGATACAGTATTAATCACAACGTCACCCAACGTGTATTCCAACTGATATCTATTACCTTTAAGAAACGATCCTGACGAAGAGAGTATCTCTAATTGTTGCGAATAAACAGTTGTTGACAGGATTATAAACAGGAACGTAAGTGTATTTTTCATGCGAATAAACATAATTGATGAACAGGGTTTATAATATAATCTTCATTTAATGCTTACGCACAAATCACAATTATGTTTCCTTATCGTAAGGGAAATTTAAACTTATAGCAATCTTTTAACAAATGAATCATCTCTTAAGGTAAAAGATGCAAGATCAACATTTGATATAAGATTTATACCCGGTTTCTTACCTTTTGATATGGTTCCGAACTCTTTGTCTACATTAAGAGCTCTTGCTCCGTTATATGTAGCCCATTTTATCATTTCCGTGAGTTCAATCTCAGGATTCATCTTATGAAGCATCTTCATCTCTGATAAAATAGACAGGTCGTTATTTGAAGCTAAAGAATCTGTACCTAAACAGATGTTACCTGATTTAAATAATTTATAATCTACAATCTTATTATGTATATACATATTTGACTTTGGGCACAGAACCCAAAACAGATTATCATTATTACCTATTGATTTGGTTATATTATTTACATCTTCTTGGGTAACCTCTGTATTATGTACAAGAAGAGTTTTAACATTATTGGGGATAAATTCCAGTAAATAATTAGATGAAGAAATTCCAGGAGGAGTCCATTCTGAGTATTCAGGATTAATCATTCTCACAAAATCCATCATATCTCCTTTACCAAATAAAAACATATCATTCTCAGTTCCTGACTCCTGATTATGAACAGAGAATATTTCGTCTGCCTTAAATCTTTCACAAATTGTACTGAGAAGCTCTGGAGATAACGAGTAGGTAGAGTGAGGTACAATATTTCCGGCAAGGTTGTATTGTTTAAGTATATCAACAAGATGTACACTGTCTGAATATATCTTATCTGCAAATTCTCTTTTACTCCCTAAAGCCTCAACAAAGGTATGGTATTTTATTTTGCTCTGTTTCTTCTGTTCAAATGAGACACTTTTATTTGACACATCACCTACAACTGATATACCTCTCGCATACATTAAATCATCTGCAAACTTCACTTTATCTTTTTTTTCTTCTAAAGTAAATTCATTGGCAGATGCTATAACCCCTCTGATAAAATCAACCATACCACACCCAGCAGGAATATGATTCTTTAGATGAGAAAGTTCTATATGGCAATGAGTATTCACAAACCCCGGAACAATAATACCATTATAGAATTCCTGTGAATGTTGCTCTTTATCTGACGTATTCAAAACATCAAGTACCACACCATCATCATTTAAAACAACAATACCATTCCTGATAGGAGTGGTATTACCTGTAAATATATAATTTGCCGATATCTTTCTCATTACTCTTCTATTAAATCAGGCTCAAGAATTTTCTGTTGCGATTTTTCAGATTCCTTTGCAGCTTCTTCTTTTAATTTCTCAAGACGAATAATAACATCATCATATATATCATCAAACTGTTCCGGTTTGCCTATATAATACTCCAAAGAAGTTCTGAACTCATCTTTGTTAGTATTATGCTTCTTAAATATTGACGTATAATAGTCCCAATGACCATCATCTTCTCTAAAATCAAATGATTTAATATCAAGAATAGCATCAGCCAAATGTAAATCGATAAGAATATCTGTAAACTCTTTCTTTTTTATGACCACTTCATCTTTTGCACATGATGCAAATATTATTATTACAAACGCCGTTATTACTGCTCTCATTAAACTTTATTCTTATTTATTTAATTGGTGTAAATTTAACTCCAACCATTATTTCGTGTGATCCAGAAGAGTATTTTCCGATAGTATTGTATGAAAAATCAAAACTATAACCAAAGAAGTATCTCTTATCATGAACGTATCCCAACATTACTCCAACTGCATCAAATGTTCTAAAAGTAACACCTCCCCATATCCTGCTATCGTAAATAGCTTTAATATTCAACTCGGGTTGAGGACTGGATGGCCATGTATATTTAAATAGGATAGAAGGTTCGAGAACAATATCCCGGTTTACCATAAAAAGATATCCTCCGTTTATAAATATGTGAGGTTGCGCAAGATTACTACGCGTACTAATAAGCTGATGCAATGATACCCCTACATAGTAACTTGAGGAGTAGAGGAAAAATCCAATATTCACATCTGGTATCGTCTTATTCTCTCGGGATCCTAAAACAGCAGGGTCCTCTACATCATCTCCAAAGTTTATTTTAGACCTATCAAATTTATAAAACAACATTCCGAGTGATAAACCTCCAGACATACGTATATCTTCACTTATAGCAATATTATATGCATAAGATCCTGCAAATCCGGTTCTACTTGATGGTCCTTGAATATCTGAATACACATATCCTCCAAATCCCATAGATTTTCTGCGTGATGGTCCTGAAACACTTAAGGTATACGTTTGCGGTGCATCGGTAAAACCAGCCCACTGAAATCTGTTAATAGATCGTATCTCATATGAACGTGATGTTCCTGCAACCCCCGGGTTTATAATAAACTTATTCTCCATGAATTGAGAAAACTGGGGCATTTGCTGCGAGAACAGGTGCTCTGAACATAAAAACAGAAACACCACAAAACTATATTTAATCGCTCTTCTCATCATTTTTCTGTTTTACTATTATCTGACAACCGTTATTGATCCTTTTACAGGCTTTATACCATCTCTGTTATAATTAATAATAAAGTAGTATGTTCCTGCTGCTAATTTATTACCTCCTGATGAAAGACCTCTAAAGTTATCATCGCTTCCACAATCGTTATTATAGTGTTTTGTATAGAATACTTTTATACCCCATCTGTTAACAATCATCACTTCCATATCCGGATATTGCTCTGCATTTGGTATCAACCAACAGTCATGAATTCCATCGTTGTTTGGAGATATACCATTTGGAGGTGTTGACTCTATAAAACGTATCTTAAACTGTGCTGACTCTTTACAGCCATCCTTACTTGTTGTATTTAGTCTTAAGAATATGTATTGTCCCTCTTTTGGATTTACAAATTCAAGTACAGGATATTTACTTGTTTTAGTTGTCCCTCCAATAAAGTTATACTTCTCACTATCTTCCCATGCATATATAGGATCTAAGCTCTCATCTAATCGTACAATATTATTAAATTCTGTGTTGTATTCAGATCCAACCAATACATAATCACGAGGTACTAATACCGATGACGAGTCTTTAAGTAGTTGCAGATTCATTTGAGGATGGAAGAAGACCTCCATTGTATCTCTCATTGTACAAGAAGATGCTTCATCTACAACATAAACTCTGTATTCTCCTTTATCTTCTGGTGTATGAACATACGAACCTGATATTGCACCACCTGTTATTGTTTTAAACTCGCTTGATTTAACCTTTGTATCATAATAGTAAAGTGACACTGTTGCCGATGAATTAAGTCCTGATGCTGTATAATCTATATCAACAGAACTTCCTTTACATATTGTCTGATCTAATCCGGCATTTACTTTAATCTCATTTATTGCTCCAACATCAAGATGTGTTGTATCCTTACATCCGAGCCCATTGGTAATCTCTAATGAGTATCTGCCAGAGGTTATGTCAGTACGAGGATTAAGCAAAGGTACAGTATTGTCATCTAACCATTTGTATACCCACGTATCATTTGGATAGTTACTCGTAATACCAGCTTCATTTATCTCTAAACGTCCGGTAGGATCGTTAAAGTTACATTTTGGTTTTACTATAGTATGAGGAACATTAAATGCAAGGTTCTCTACTCGTATAATTGTAGGATTAACCTTTGGCGATTGTCCGTTTTTATCAATAATACTCAACCTGTACTCTCCAACAGGAATATCATAAATACTGTCTTTCGGATTCATTAGATCAAGATGTTCAATAACGTCTCCTGTAGGTTTTGTCCATGTAAAGTCAAAATCGGCAACACCGCCATTAACAGTTGCAATAATACGTCCGGTATTCTCTCCCAAACAGGTAACGGGGTATATTTTTAATTCAACCGTCATTCGACTTAGGGTAAACAGGTTAGACGTAGCCTCTGCACATCCATTAGAGTCTGTAATTACAGCTATATAATCTCCAATAGCCAGATTATCAACAATAATAAAGTCGGCCATTGTTGTCTCTGTTTTTATAAGATTTGCCGGATCAACAGCATTTCTGTATACCTTATATGTATATGGAGGTGTTCCTCCTGTAGCAAGTACTTTAATTTTACCATCTGCTGCTGCATCAGCTGTTGGCTGAGCTTCTGCAATAATTGTTGCTGTAATAGCATCTGGTTTTGTTACTGTGTATGTTTTTGATATCGAACATCCAATCTGATCAGTTATTGTAACAGAATAGTCACCTGCTGCAAGATTCTCTATTCTATTTGTAGTTGCTCCGGTATTCCACAAGAATGTATAATCTGCCAGTCCTGCTGCTGTACCACCTGTAACTGCAAGTTCTATAGATCCGTTATCAAGCTCAAAACATGTGGTATTTACTATTGTCTCTGTTGCAACAATTTCTGTGTTTTCAGTAACTATAGCCGATGTTCTGAATACTAATCCGTTTGCATCAGTAACCTCAAATTTATATTCTCCTGCTTTCAGGTTTGTAAATGTATGGTTACGACCAGGAATAGTTATGTTAGCCGGAGCATCAAGAACATGATTCCACGATATAACAAATGGCGCTGTACCATCTATAACCTCAATATCTATCTTTCCGCTTGTTTCTCCAAAACATGTTGCTGTTGGAGTTGCTTTTACAAAATACTTGGTCAACATAATTTTAACTGAAGCATCGGACACACAACCGTTCTCATCTGTTGCATAAGCAAGATACTCTACACCACCAAGATTCTCAAACAGATGTTCTGTTTTATAGTTAGGTGCAGCCGGTCCATTTATTACCTGTACAGGAACCTCATCTACCTTTTCAAGTTTAAACAGATATTTTCCTGTACCTCCTGTTGCTGTAACCTTAATTGCTCCATCAGTTGCAGCATCTGCTGATATAGCAGTTACAACCTCACCTGTAGCAACAACCTTTGTTGGTTCACTAACTGTTGTAGAAGCAGTGATAAAACATCCGTTACTATCAGTTATTCTAACATTATAATCTCCTGCACGCAGGTTAGAGATTACATCTTTATTAACAACACCATTATTAGTAATGTCTGAACCCAACGATGTTGAACTCCATACAAGATCATAGTTTGGTGTTCCGCCAGTAATTGTAGCTTCAATCTCTCCGGTATTTGCACCGTTACATGTTACATCTGTTACAGCAAAAGTAACAGCTATTTCAGCAGGCTCTACTATTGTAGCATTACCAGTTGTCACATTACCTTCATTATCTGTAACAGTTATTATGTAATTACCCGGTTTAAGATTTTCTACCTTATCTGTTTTTATTGCAATTCCGTTATGGCTCTCATCAAACGTTGCCGGAACAACATCATTCTTATAGTTAATATTGTATGGTGATTTTCCTCCTATTATTTCAACATTTATTACTCCGTTATCATTACCAAAACATGTAATATCTGTTTTTGTAATAATTAACTTAAATGGAGTAAGTGTAATATCAATAGACACATCACCACAAGAGTTATCATCATCTGTATGAACTGTGTACTCTCCAGGAACAAGTCCTGTGAAAGTAAATTCTGTAGGTTTTCCTACTGTTGGAATTACTACAGAAGGAACAACATCTGTTCTTTCAATAGATACAATATATGCATTTGTACCACCTGTAACTGTTGCCTTTATCTCTCCGTCAGGTGTTGCATCGCCTGTTGCATATTTTACTATCTCCGCTGTAACAACAATTGCAGGAGGAGAAATAAGTTCTATATCTTTCTCTTCTAATAAACAACCATTATCATCAACTATTTTCAAATCATGCTTACCTGCTGCTACACCAACAAAAACTCCACTTGTCTGTGGTGTTCCTCCATCCAATGAATACATTAGTGTACCTGTTCCGCCAGTAGCATTAGCATTTATCTCTCCATTATTAACACCAAAACATGTTGGATTTTTAGCAGTAAGTGAATTAAGTACAATTGCAGCTGGTCCGTTTACTGTTACATTCTGATCCAGTCTACATCCCTTTGCATCTTGTATAGATACTTTATGTACACCAACTGTTAATCCAACAAAGTCGCGTACATTTGAGAATGGTCCATCATCAATTGAGTACTGGTAAGGAGATGTTCCTGTAGACCCCTTTGCTTTCACATGAATCTCTCCAATATTATCGTACCAACAACTTCCGGCCGGATAGTGAACAACTGTTACATATTCAAATTCCAGTTTTGTTGGTTGAGTAATCTCTATTGGCGTTGGATGTACAGCTACACATCCACCTGCATCAACAACTCTTACTGTATATGACCCAGCAATAAGATTTTCAAATATCCCTGTTCCATTTGTAAGATTCATTGCTCCATCTATATAGTATGTTATTGCAGAACTTCCTGATGCAAGTACTTCTATTCTTCCTGTAGCATCTCCAAAACATCCGGTAATATTTTCAAAATTAACACCATCTATAGATAGTCCATCTGCTGGTTCTACAATTGTTACGGCATCTGTAAATATACAACCATTTGCATCTCTAACAGTAACCTGATAGGTATCAGCTATAAGATTCTCATAAATGTTTGTTGCTGATTGATATGGATGATGATCAAGTTTATATTCATATGGAGGAGTTCCTCCTGTTGCATTAACAGTAATTTTTCCTGAAGCATCTCCTTTACATAATACATCTACAATATCAAATGTAGCTTTTAGTTCTGTAGGTTGAGTTATTGTTAAATCAACAGCTGTTGTTGTACAACCATTTGCATCTTTTATAACCACTGAATAATCACCTGCAGCAAGATTATTTATTAATCCAACAGTATGATTATAGTTTGCACCACCATCAATTGAGACTGCAAACGGAGCAACACCTCCTGATGTAACATTGGCAACAATTTCTCCGGTTAGGTTTCCGAAACACTCAACATGTTTCTGAATTTTTATATCTGTAACAATTGCACCCGGCTCAGATATCACAATACCTGCAACATTCTTTATACACATATTTGCATCGATTACTCTGACTGAATATGTTCCTGCAACAAGTCCTGTAAATTTAGTTGCTGTTGATTGTGCTACGGCAAGATTTCTGTCTACAACATTTCCGCCATTATCTCTAAGCTCTACAATAAACGTTGGCACTCCACCCTCAATTGTAAATTCAATCTCTCCATCATTACCACCATTACAATTTACATCTTTAGGCGTTATTGTCGGAACCACATCTGTTGGTTGAGTAACATCAATATCTGTAATCTGCTTCTCACAACCATTTGCATCTGTAATCTTCAACGTATACTTATCTGCCGATAATCCGGTAAACGATACTTCTACACCATTATTCACATTATGTATAGGAGCTTCTGCAACACCTCCACTATTAGTTAGCTCAAGTGAGAACTGAGGTGTTCCACCAGATATGGTAAGTTTTACAACTCCATCAGATCCTCCAAAGCATTTTACATTCTCTATTGTTTGTGTTGCTGTAATATCTCCTGGTTCTATTACAGCTTGCGTAAATGTTTTCAAACATCCATTTGCATCAAGAACTCTGATATAATAGATACCAGCAGCTAATCCATTAAATGTAAACGGATCATCTTCTGGTTTATTCAGTAATTCAGCAACTTGTGTTCCTCCATCATCTAATAGTGTGACTGTATAATTTGCTGTTCCACCAATAACCGATGCTGATATCGATCCATTAGCTTCGCCATTACAAACAACCGGATTTGATGTTAAGTTCTTAAGTGATATAATATTAGGTTCTGTCACGGTCTGTTTTGCATTAGAAACACAACCATTCTTATCTGTAACTACAATGTCATATTCCTGTGCAGTAAGATCTGTAAATGTAATTTTTACATTCTCAGCAACATTAGTTTGATTTTTTGATATTGCTCCACCAGTAAGACTTATACTATATGGTGGCGTCCCGCCAGTAACAGTAACATCAACTGTTCCGTCATTACCACCATTACATTTTGCCGGTGTTTCCGCTGTAACTATTGTATGTGTTGATGGCTCTGTAAGTGTATACTTCACAACATGTGTACACATCTTTGCATCTGTAACTGTAACTGTATACTCTATTGCATCAAGTCCGGTAAATGTGGTTGTAACACCAGCATTAACACCGTTCTCTGTTTGAGGGGCTCCTCCTGTAAGTTCAATTTTATAAGGTCCGGTACCGCCGTTAACAACAACTGCAATTTCACCATTACCTGCACCGCTACATGTAAGATTAGTAAGAGTCTCCGCAACAGTAATAGCTGTTGGTTCTGTAAGTGTTATACTCACTGTCTTCTCACAACCATTAGCATCTGTAACTTTCACTGTATAATCGCCTGCAGACAAACCATTAAAAACATCGTCGGTTCCCGGAGCAATGTTGTTATGCGTTGCTATCGGATTTGAAGCTGCATCAAGAAGCTGAAAGTTAAAATTACCTGTTCCTCCATTTGCGCTTATTGTAATAGTTCCGTCAGCTCCTCCATTACAAGATACATCTGTTTTTGAACTTGTAGGCACCACCTCTGTTGGTTCACTAACAGTAATTGGCTGCTCCTTTTCACAACTATTATTATCTACAACTTTTATCTTGTAATTTCCTTTTGCTAAACCTGTAAATTGAATATTTACTGATTCACCAACACCATTCTGTTGAGTAATCGGGTTATCAGCGTTATCCAGAAGATGTACTGTATAGTTAGCAGTTCCTCCTGTTACCTGTACACCTATAATACCATTTGACTCACCAAAGCAACCATTATCTGTAACAGCTGCATTAATAGTTATATCAGCAGGTTGATTTATAGTAATAGCTTTTGTTTGTTCGCAACTATTTTTATCAACTACCTTTATTGTATAGTTACCAGCTGCAAGTGTATTAAATTCTCTTGCAGATGAAGATGGTACATTATTATGTACACCTACTGAGGTAGCTCCTTGTAACAGCTCTATTGTATACTCTTCTGTTCCTCCAACAACCGATACTACAACCTTTCCGTTATCACCGCCATTACATGTTACATGTGTAAGGGTTTCATTTATTGTAATAGCATTTGGCTGAGTAACCACAGCCTGTTTATCTTTATTACAACCATTCAGATCTGTTACTCTGATTGTATATGTATCTGCTGTAAGGTTATCAAACACTACATTAGCTCCCGCTTTTGTTGCAACGGTACCCATTGCTCCATCAAGTAGTGTTACACTGTATGGACCTGTTCCTTCTGTAACAGCTACCGATACAGATCCGTTGTTACCTCCATTACATGTTACATTAGTAATAGTTTCGGTAATTACTATCTCTGTTGGTTCTGTAAGTGTTATAACTTCAGTCTTTGTACATGTAGGGTTATCCTTATCTCTTACTGTTATAGTATAATCTCCCTTAATGAGGTTACTGAATGAGTTTCCTACATCTATATATCCGCCTCCAATAGAGTATTCTATATTATTTGCCTCGCCACCAGTACCGTTAACTGTAATAACACCATTATTACCTCCAAAACATCCGATATTGTTTCCGTTATAATCAGACAAAGTAACTGTATAAGTTATCTCTGCTGGTTGAGAAACAGGATAAGGGCCATCTGTAACAGAACAGGCATGATCTGCTTTATCTCTAACTGTAACTGTATAATCTCCTATTGCTAAACCTGTAGCTTCGGTTCCAATATCATAATAATCGGCACCATTTACTGTAAATTCAAGGGTATTACCTCCTGACGCCAACACTCTGATTTTACCATTATTAACTCCAAAGCAATTTGCATTAGTAACAATTACATTATCAATACTAATAGGAGCAGGTTGTCCAACATTAATATTTGGCAACGTTACAGTACCACAATTATTTGCATCATCTACAACTATCTGATACACACCCTGACTTAATCCTGTAAAGTCTCCAGTATTATTGGTTATTCCACCAGGTGTTAAGGTATATTCATAAGGAGCCGTTGCTCCATTTGCTCTTGCTGATATAGTTCCGTTTGCACCACCATTACACGTTACATCAGTTATTGTAACATCTGCCATTGTTAAAGACAAAGGTACAGGTTGAGTAACCGTAACTAATCCCTGAGCTAAACTAGGTGAAGCAGGAGGTTGATCTCCATCTTTCACCCGTACAACAATATCTCCCGGGGTAAGATTCGTAAATGTATAAGTTGTTGCAGTAGTTATAATACTCTGCGCAGAAAAATCATCAAGATTAATATATTGATATCTAAAATTCGTAACACCTCCTGAAGGGGTAAATGTAAAAGTAATCTCTCCATCATTCCCTCCATTACAGCTTACATTCTTTACATTTGTAATATTTAAAGTATTTCTGGTTGCTGATCTTGATGTTGTTCTTACCGTCTGTTCAGCGGGATTCTCAAAAGCTTCACCAGAGTAACTACGCCTAAACTTCCTGCTAATCTTAGTGTTATAACAAAACAACTGCAAAGAATTAGATATAAAATCTATTTTGTTGCGAGAATTAACATTCAGCGAATTTGCAGCAGCAAATTCAGGCATCGCAACCGTGTAATCATTTTTTGATGAGCTATTATCGAAATACACATTGTTCTCAAGTGTTGGAATTGAGGCTCCTCCAGAACCTCCACTCACCTCTGACCAGTGTGAAGAATCATTCCAGTCTCCGCTACCATTCACCCAGTAACGATCCTGAGCATTAACAGCAGAAACAAATAGACAAAATAATACACAAAATATAGTAGAAATACAGTCCCTCATATCATAAGAATTTATAATACCATTTTTTTGACTAAACAAGTCGGCGAAAAGATAAACATAATTTTTGGATTTTCCCTGTTTTTTACACTGATTATGACGAGTGTACGATCAAAAAACAGCTAACATCCTAAACACTAGTTAACTACGGTGTTTTCACTCATAACACGCCTGATTATCACCCTAATAGGCAATAAACAGATAATTGCACCGACAATATTCACACACAATGTTATCATAACAATATCTGATAATAAAACTTTCACAGGATAATTATCTACAAGAAATCCTCCATCGCCGCTAAGCGATATAATACCAAACTCTTGCTGAACAAAACAGAATATAAGACCTAACAACAACCCCAGAAGTGAACCTAAAAATATAACAACACTTGACTCTATTGCGAATAATTTAATTGCGGCATTTTTAGCCATTCCCAACTTAAATAACGTAAGAATATTATCTTTTTTCTCAATAATTAACATCACGGTACTACCTATAATATTAAAAGTGGCTATAACAAGAATAAATATCAGAATCACAAATATCATCAATTTTTCTGCACGCATTGCCGCATACACAGATTCTTGTTGCTGATACCTGTTAAGTACTCTGAATGATTCACCAAGAACAGACTCTAACTTGTCAGAAACCTCAGCCTCATCAACATCTGCTTTAAGTTTAATTTCAATAGCCGACACCTTATTATTATATCCAAGAATATCTGAAACAAAATCAATTGGTGCTATAACATATTTGCTATCTATATCTGAGGTAACTCTGTAGGTTCCTGCCAGTATAAGGTAATCGTTTCTAAATGCCTTTCTAGGATTACTACCTGGCTTAGCAAGCCTGTCCGGAACATAAACCTTTAGAGCGTCTATCAAGTTCAGTTGCACACCCAGATGATAAGCCACACCACCACCTATAACAGCAAAATCAAGCGATTTACGCTTAAGCATAAAATCACCCTCATACATCATTGTATCTAACCCCGAAACATCAGAAAAGTTATTATCAACGCCTTTAAGTGTTGCTATATACTCTTTACCTCTGTATTTAAACATAGCGTCCTCTTCAAGTATATATGAGAACGCTTCAATCTCTTGCATTAACAGAGCTGTCTGAACAGACTCAATCCCTTTATCAAACACTTTTCCGTTTACAGGAAGAATTTTTATATCCGGATCAAATGTACTGGACTGTTTTCTGAAAAGATCCTGAAATCCATTAAATACAGATAGTGAGATAATAAGAGCTGCTGTAGCAACAACAACTCCTAATACAGATATGCCTGTAATTACATTTACGGCATTGTGTTTTTTCTTAGCAAACAGATATCTCTTTGCTGCAAATAACGGAAAATTCAATTGGCTAGCTATTTAGTATTCTATCAATATTGTCTACATAATCAAGTGAGTCGTCAAGATAAAATTTCAGCTCCGGTATTATTCGTAACTGGTTCTTTACTCTTTTTCCTAACTCAAAACGAATTGTTGACGCTTTTTCCGTAAGTATTTTAACTATCTGATCTTTATCCTTAACAGGAAAAACACTTACATATACTTTAGCCAGTCCCAGATCAGGAGTTACACTAACCCCTGATACTGTAACCATTATACCTCCAAACCAGGCATTACCATTTCGTTGTATTATTTCAGCTATATCTTTTTGTATAAGCTTTGCTACCTTTTGTTGACGTGTAGATTCCATTAAATAACATATATGTTTGGCACAAAGATATATATTATTACAATAATTCTACACATTACCACAACAGTGCTTTTAACGAAACACCAAACGAAATATAATCCAGGTTATCAAACTCATCTTCTTCTTTCACCTCATAGTAGTATTCATTAGGCGAAACAACACTTGATATCTTTTTTGACTGCATATCAGGTCTGGCAAAATAGTAATTCACATAAAGATTAACCCCCAGGTTACGTGTCAGCATCTTTGTAACACCTGCTCCAAAAGCCCCTCCCCATGTATCATCTGCCTCATACTGTGCATAAACAACATTCTTTTTACCTAACTGCTTTACATAATCGTCCTTAATATTTAAAAGGAACTTTCCTTTTGCCGATGTAATATATCCGGCATTAATTTTACCATTTACAGAATAGCCTGCTCCAAGATCATAATTAAAATATGGTCCAAAAAAGACATTACTCAATCCTCCCGGCTCAGCACTCATCTTATCAAGATATGTTGAAGCTTCTTTATAAGAGTACACTTCCTGTTCAACCTTTTTATAGGCATCACACCTTGTAGAGAATGGGAAACTCGCAAACGATAGCTCCATACCAACACCCCAGTTCTTAGAGAAGAAGTAAGCTCCTTCAACACCCATATTAAACGATCGCATACCATTTGCATTGCTCTGGTTTACCAACAAAACCGGCCCCACGAAATACGAAAGAAACGACGGATCACCCTTTGGTCTGTCCGGGTCTATTTTTAACGGATCATTCTTCTTTCTATCGCCATAAATAGCTTCTGCAAGCAGATAACTAAGCTCTGTTGATATTATACCAACTCCTGCACCCGTTAAAACATCAGATACCCAATGTCTGTCATTCAGATACCTGAATATACCAATTGTGGTTGCTGTTGAGTACCCCAGAATACTGTATACAGGACTCCTGTATTGTCCGAACTCCTTATGCAGGAATGTAGCAGCAACAAATGCCATTGCTGTATGTCCTGAAGGAAAAGAGTTTTTCGCACTTCCATCCGGTCGTTCAATCTTGGTCACACTCTTTGTTATGTGCACAATAGATGATGATAAAAGAATAGATAAACCCAACGACACAGTAGCGCGTTGCGGCGTATGCTTTCCTTTTACACCAAGTGCATTAAGCGCATATACGGCAGCAATAGGGCCGTACTGCAAATAATCGTCCATTCTGTTACGAAAATCGGGAAGATACCTCTGCCTGATATCGTGAATAGACTTCCTGTTAAGAGGCCCGGAATCTTTAAACGTATAAAGACCGCCGCCAATTAAAATGATAGGGACAGCACTAATCTTAAAGGCTCTTGTGTTTGTTATTCTGTCCACTGTAAAAGGGGATTTATCCTCCTTTATTGTCCAATTACTAATCCTGTTTTTGTCTAAATCAAACGACTTTTGCGCAACAGGTTTCATTACTCCCGTTCGAAACTGAGCAGTAGCACTACCCGATACAAACAGAGTAAGCATCAAATAGAGTAATACATTAAAAAATTTCAAAATAGCTATATTATATCAGATCAAAATATCGCATATTGTGGGGTTTCTATGAATTCATACTTCTGATTTCTTAACTGTGGTTTAAATCCTGCCTCTAATATCGCTTTTTGTATTCCTATAGCATCAAAACTATTATCTGCACCAGCCGATGAAACAACATTCTCCTCTATCATTATAGAGCCAAAGTCATTTGCACCTGCATGCAGACACATCTGCGCAGTGGTCTTTCCTACTGTTAACCACGACGCTTGAATATTGGTAATATTTGTAAGTGCAATTCTTGAAATTGCAAGTAATCTAACGTAATCTACTGAGGTTATAATATTATGCCATCCCTCTTTCTTAAGCGGTGTTCCGGCATCCTGATATGGCCATGGTATAAACGCCAAAAAACCGGTTGAATCCTCTGGCTTAACACTTTGTAAATCTCTGATTTTAACAAGATGCTCAATACGCTCCTCAACAGTCTCAATATGTCCAAACATCATTGTTGCCGATGTTGTAAGATTCAGTTTATGTGCTTCGTGCATTACATCAAGCCATGCCTGAACATTTGGTTTTCCCGGAGATATTTTCTTACGAACTCTCTCAACTAATATCTCAGCTCCGGCTCCAGGAAGACTGTCTAATCCAGAATCCGTCAACTCCTTCAGAACTTCACTGTAGGAGCACTTCTCTAATCTGGCAATATGTGCAATTTCCGGTGGCCCTAATGCATGTAATTTAACCTCCGGATAGTGTTTTTTCAGATCTGAGAAAAGATCCTTGTAGAAATCAAGTCCTAACTTTGGGTGATGTCCTCCCTGTAATAGTAACTGACTTCCTCCATACTTTTTCAGCTCTTCTATTTTGTTATAGTACTCATCTTTTGAGGTAATATAACTTCTCTCTTTATCCGATAACTTGCAGTGAAAATTACAGAATTTGCATCCTGAGACACAAACATTTGTGATATTAACATTACGATCAATCTGCCATGTAACCTCAGCATTAACAACAATCTTATTACGGAGCGAATGAGCCAGGTACATTAAGTCCGATAAAGGAGCCTCTTTGTATAATACAAGCAGTTCTTCCCTATTCAGCGTCTCTCCGTTACAGACTCTGTTATATAATGTTTCAAATACAGGCATTTCAGATCAAAATAAGTGTGCAACAAATGTAACAATAAAAATTACTTTTTTTAAAGCCGGTAAAAATTTAACGGCATTTAACGCTTTTTTATTATTACCTTTAGATTTCAAAAATATTGCTGTATGATAAAAACATGTATTAATATTTCAGACAAACTACTCCCGGACCAGAATATCATTACCATTATTGATAAAGATTCTGATTTAGAAAGAGTGTCACTATCTAAAACTGAGTTAGAGTATCTAAAATCATCTATTGATAAAAGAGAGACTCTTATTGAGATAAACTCATATTTTAAATACAGCTTCTTTATTGTATTAGATAACAAAAAAGATCAAAACAAGATATTTGAGTTTTTAAGAACAAAAGGTTCTGATATATCATCGCGTATAAATACACTTAAAATAGATGATATAGGCATATCAAACCTTTCAGCAAATCCGGAATTCTCAATTCCTTTAGCTGAAGGAATAATACTATCGCAATACGCATTCACAAAATATCTTTCTGATAAAGAGGGTAAAACTCCGCATCTAAAAGAGATTATTATACACTGCGATCTTATAACATCAAAAGCTGTTGAAGAGCTTGGAAAGTTATGTGAAAGTGTAAACTGGGCACGTGACCTTGTTAATGAACCTGTAAATAATCTGAATGCAGAAGAACTTGCTAAAAGAGTAGTAGAGCAGGGTGAAATATCAGGATATACAACCACGGTTCTAACAAAGAAAAAGATTGAGAGTCTTAAAATGGGAGGGTTGCTTGCTGTAAACAAAGGAAGCATTGACCCACCTACATTCTCTGTACTTGAATACAAACACCCTGACCATAAAAACAAGAAACCAATTGTTCTGGTAGGTAAAGGTGTTACATATGATACTGGTGGTTTAAGTCTTAAAACATCAAAGCAGATGGATACCATGAAGTGCGATATGGGCGGAGCTGCTACTGTTGTTGCCACAATAGATGCTATTGCAAAAAACCAGCTTCCTGTACATGTTATTGCACTTGTTCCTGCTACTGATAACAGGCCAGATGGAAACGCATACGTTCCGGGCGACGTTATTACAATGCACAGCGGATCAACCGTAGAGGTTCTGAATACCGATGCTGAGGGCAGACTAATACTTGCCGATGCTCTTAGTTATTCTGAAAAATACGATCCGGAACTTGTTATTAACGTTGCTACACTAACAGGTTCTGCATATGCAGCAATAGGTCCTAAAGGTATTGTTGCTATGGGTAATGCACCAAAACCAATATTCCTGAGATTAGAGGATTGCGGATATAATGTTCACGAAAGGGTTGCTCTGTTTCCGTTTTGGGACGACTACAAGGATTTGCTAAAATCTGATATTGCAGATCTTAAGAATCTTGGAGGTGATTATGGTGGAGCCATAACTGCCGGTAAGTTTCTTGAACACTTTGTAAAAGCTCCGTTTATACATCTGGATATTGCCGGTGTTGCATTTATAGGTGCAAAAGATTCATACAGAACTGCCGGAGGTACTGGTACCGGAGTTCGACTATTATATAATTTCATTAAACATTATTAACAGACAAAAATGCAATCAAACAAAATAAAGGTAGGCATAAGCCATGGCGATATTAATGGAATTGGCTATGAAATAATCATAAAAGCATTCTCTGATAACAGAATAAACGATATCTGTACACCAATAATTTTTGGTTCGCCAAAAGTGGCTTCTTATCACAAAAAAGCTATTAACGCAAATCATTTTAACCCTAACACAATAAAGAGCACTTCTGAGACACACAACAAAAAGGTTAATATAATTAACTGTGTTGATGAGAACATCAGAGTTGAGTTAGGTAAATCTACTGCTGAAGCTGGTAAATCATCGTTCATGGCTCTTGAAGAGGCAACAAAAGCAGTAATACAAAGAGATATAGATGTTCTGGTTACTTGCCCTATAAATAAGCACAACATTCAATCAGATAACTTTAAATTTCCGGGTCATACAGAGTATCTTACAAAAGCAGTAAAGAGCAACGAATCTGTTATGCTTATGGTTAGTGATCTGATGAAGATTGGTGTTGCAACAGGACATGTTCCGGTAAACAAGGTGGCAGAACACCTTACAGAGGATCTTATTATCCGTAAACTGGAGATAATAAACAGATCTATGATTAAGGATTTTGGTATCAGGAAACCCCGTATTGCTGTTTTAGGACTAAATCCTCATGCAGGTGATAACGGACTACTTGGTACCGAAGAGCAGGATGTTATTATACCTGCAATAGAGAAAGCCAAACAGAAAGATATTATGGCATTTGGTCCATTTCCGGCCGATGGATTCTTTGGATCAGATAACTTTAAAAAGTTTGATGCTATATTGGCAATGTATCACGATCAGGGATTAATACCATTTAAAGCTCTGGCTTTTGACTCAGGTGTTAACTACACTGCCGGATTACCAATAATAAGAACATCGCCTGCACACGGAACTGCATATGAGATTGCCGGAAAGAATATGGCATCGCCTGACTCATTAAGACAAGCTCTTTATCTTGCTGTTGATATATTCAAGAACAGACGTAAATGGGAAGAACTAAATAAGAATCCTCTTAAAAAACAGGTTCCTGAACACGATATGTACATCTCTGATAATACTCCAGCAGATAAAGTGAGAGAACGAAAAGAAGAGTAAATCAAAATTCAGAATACCACAAAAAAGTTTCATGCAGATAAAATTGTATGAAACTTTTTTTTTCCCCAATTGTTTTACCGGATATTTAAACGCAATACACATGTCAAAAATATCAAAACAAGAAGCGCTTGATTATCATTCAAGCGGACGTCCGGGGAAAATTGAAGTTATTGCCACTACACCGGCAAATAATCAGAAAGACTTATCGCTGGCATACTCACCAGGTGTTGCCGAGCCATGCCTTGAGATAGAAAAAGATGCAAACGATGCATATAAATACACTGCAAAAGGCAATCTTGTTGCTGTTATATCAAACGGAACAGCGGTATTAGGACTTGGTAATATAGGTGCTCTGGCATCAAAACCTGTTATGGAAGGTAAGGGCTTATTGTTTAAGAAATTTGCCGATATTGATGTATTTGACATTGAGATTGACACCGAAGATCCTGATAAATTTATTGATACAGTAAAGAATATTGCTCCTACATTCGGGGGTATTAATCTTGAAGATATAAAAGCTCCAGAGTGTTTCGAGATTGAGCAAAGGTTAATTGAGGAACTTGATATACCAGTTTTTCATGACGATCAGCATGGTACTGCAATAATATCCGGAGCCGGATTAATAAATGCTCTGGAATTATGTAATAAAAAAACAGAAGATGTTACAGTAGTAATAAACGGGGCAGGAGCTTCGGCAAATTCGTGCGCAAAGATATATATGGCGCTAGGCATAAAGAACAAAAACATAATTATGCTAGATAGCAAAGGTGTTATATCTAAAAACAGAACAGACCTTAATTCCTTTAAAAAGGAGTTTGCAACAGACAGAAACATCACAACACTTGAAGAAGCTATTGCAGGAGCTGATGTATTTCTTGGATTATCAGTAGCAGATGTACTAACACCAGATATGATAAAATCTATGGCAGACAATCCTGTTGTTTTTGCATTAGCAAATCCAAAACCGGAAATATCATATGAGGCAGCAATGAGCTCAAGAGATGATCTGATATTTGCAACGGGCAGAAGCGATCATCCTAATCAGGTTAATAATGTTTTAGGATTCCCTTTTATATTCAGAGGTGCACTTGATGTAAAAGCTACAAAGATTAATGAAGAGATGAAGATTGCTGCTGTATATGCTCTGGCAAAACTGGCAAAAGCAGATGTACCTGACTATGTTAAGAAAGCCTACAACACAGATAAACTTGAGTTCGGAAAAGATTACATTATACCTAAACCTCTTGACTTAAGATTAATAAAAGAGATATCAGTAGCTATAGCAAAAGCTGCTGTTGAAACAGGTGTTGCCAGACAACCAATTTCTGATTGGGAAAAGTATGCCAACGAGTTAGAGAAAAGAGTATAAATTACAATACAGGACGGTTGTTTACAGCCGTCCTAATTTAACCAAATATAACATTTCAGACACTTCGTATTATTGCATATTTCTTTATATTTGTGATGTATAAACCTTTCGTATTAAATGACTGAATCAAAAAAGGATAAATATATCCAGAAATTAAAGAATAAATATATTCTTGCAGTATATAACGAAACCACTTTTATTGAGGTTTTTAAACTGCGTTTATCAAGATTAAATGTATTTGTTACAATAGGAATTACATCAATTATTCTTATTGCTCTTACATCGCTTCTTATTGCATACACACCATTACGAGAATATATTCCGGGATATCCTGACTCAAACATGCGCATAAGCATGATTAACAATGCTGCTAAGTTAGATTCGCTTGAGCACGCTTTAAAACAGTACGAGCAGTTTACAGGTGTACTACACCAGATTATAAATGGCAAGGTTCCTGAGAGCCGTTCAGCAGGAATGGATACAGCTGTTAAGTACGATAATATTGAGTTTACAAGATCTATTGAGGATTCACTACTACGAAAGCAAATAGAGGAGGAGGATCAGTTTAATCTGTCTATTACAGAAGATTCTGAGGCTCCTGTAAAATTCTCGCAGTTACATTTCTTTGCTCCAATACAGGGTAGTGTAACAAGAAAATTTGATCCTTTAGCAAATCATTACGGAACAGATATTGTAACAGGAGGAAATAAGATTGTTAGCGCTACACTTTCTGGTACAGTTGTTATGGCTAACTGGACTCTTGCTACAGGATACGTTATACAGATACAACACGATAATAACCTTATATCAATTTATAAACATAATGCCGAACTTCTTAAAGAGGTAGGGTCGCATGTTGAGGCTGGCGAAAGTATAGCAATAGTTGGTAACTCAGGAGAGCTGACTACAGGGCCTCATCTGCACTTTGAAATCTGGCATAATGGTAACCCTGTTAATCCGGAGAAATATATCCTGTTTTAATTAACACGATATATAATTATCTGGCAACTATTTACAAATAAATAGTATTGCCACAATTACAGAAAATAGATTTAAATTATACATGAAGAAAATTGCAATTCTGGGGTCAACAGGATCAATCGGAACACAAACTCTTGAGATAATTTCTGAACACAGTAATAAATTTCAGGCAGAGGTTCTCACTGCAAACAATAATATTGATTTACTTGCTGAGCAGGCAAACAGATACAATCCGAATGTAGTTGTTATTGCAAATGAGGAGAGATATGATGAACTTGTTGAGAAGATAGACAATCCTGATATAAAGATATATGCCGGAAGCAAAGCTATTGCCGATGTAGTATCAATGTCTACTATTGATATTGTTCTTACAGCAATGGTAGGTTTCTCTGGTCTTGAACCAACTATAGAGGCTATAAAGGCTAAAAAACCTATTGCTCTTGCTAATAAAGAGACTCTTGTTGTTGCAGGAGATCTAATAACCAGACTTGCTGCAGAAAACGGAGTACCTATACTTCCGGTTGATTCAGAACACTCTGCAATATTTCAGTGTTTAACAGGAGAGTGGAACAACAATATAGAGAAAATTTATCTTACTGCTTCGGGTGGACCATTCAGAGGATTCAGTACACAGCAGTTAAGCAAAGTAACAAAAGAGGATGCTCTGAAACATCCGAACTGGGATATGGGCTCTAAAATAACCATAGATTCAGCAACTATGATGAATAAAGGGCTTGAAGCTATAGAAGCAAAATGGTTATTTAATCTTACACCTGAGCAGATTGAGATAGTAGTGCACCCGCAGAGTATTATACACTCAATAGTACAGTTTGAAGACGGGTCGATGAAGGCTCAAATGGGACTACCGGATATGCGTGTACCGATACAATACTCGCTTACATATCCTGAGCGTTTTAAATCGTCGTTTGAACGATTCAACTTTATGGATTACCCTACTCTTAGTTTTCATAAACCAGATCAGGAGGTATTCAGATGCATAAAACTTGCATATTACGCTATGCAAAAAGGTGGTAATTTGCCATGTATACTTAATGCAGCAAACGAGATAGCTGTTGAGGCATTTCTGAATAATCAGATAAGTTTTACAGATATACCAGAACTGATAAATGACAGTATGGAGAATATTTCATTTATTCAGAAACCAGATCTTGAAGACTATATAGATACAGACAAAAAGACAAGAGAGTACACAAAGAAAAAAATTAGTTAAGATATGGAGATAGTTATTAAGGTATCGCAATTCTTATTAAGCCTTTCTATATTAATATTACTGCATGAAATGGGACACTTTGCTTTTGCAAAGTTATTTAAAACAAGAGTTGAGAAGTTCTATCTGTTTTTCAATCCATGGTTCTCACTACTGAAATTTAAACATAAAGAAACCACATATGGTCTAGGTTGGCTTCCGCTTGGAGGATATGTTAAGATTTCTGGTATGATTGATGAGTCTATGGATAAGGATCAGATGAAGAAACCTGCTCAACCATGGGAGTTCAGATCTAAACCAACATGGCAACGCCTGTTAATTATGCTTGGTGGGGTGTTGGTTAACTTTATACTCGGATTCTTTATATATATAATGATTCTGTTTGTTTGGGGTGAAAGAACACTACCAAACAACGATATAAACGATGGTATATGGGCTACAAATAGTCTTATTGAAGAACTCGGCATAAAAACTGGTGACAAGATAATTGCATTTAATGGCGAAGCTGTTGACAACAAAAGCTTTCAGGATGTAATGTCAGACTTTATTGTTAGTAAAAGTGTTGATATAGAACGTAAAGGTGAACGAATCACAATTGATCTTCCGGTAAACTTCATTGAGAGACTTATTGATAATAAATCAACCCTATTATATTATCCGCGAATACCATTCTTTATATCAACTGTATCTGACAGTTCAGAGAATGTTGGAATAGTAAAAGTAAGTGACAGAATTCTGTCTGTAAACAGTGTTGAGGTAAAGTATTTTGATCAGTTTAAAGATATTGCAGCTCAGTTTAAGGGCAGTGTTGTTGATCTGAAAATAGAGAGAGACGGTAAAGTAATGAACATTGACGCCAAAATAAACTCAGAAGGCAAACTTGGTGTTGTTCCTGCATTATTCAATCTTGATCAGTTAGACAAGCTTGGTATATACAATTTTGCATACAAAAAATACACATTTACCGAAGCCGTTCCTGCTGGTATAGATAAAGGTGTTAATAAAATGGTTAATTACCTTAAACAGCTTAAACTTATTATAAACCCTAATACAGGAGCATACAAAGGTGTAGGTGGTTTTGGAACATTAACAAAACTATTCCCTCATGTATGGGATTGGCAGACATTCTGGGAAATTACAGCAGTATTATCTTTAATGCTTGGTATTATGAATGTATTACCTATACCTGCACTTGATGGCGGACATGTAATGTTCTTGTTATACGAAATGATTACCAGACGTAAACCAAGTGAGAAGTTTATGGAGTATGCACAGATAATAGGTATGCTTATACTACTTACTCTGTTTATATATGCAAATGTTAACGATATATTCAGGTGATAATTACAGAGGGTTAATACTGCAAAAATCTATGTTATAAGGTTTCTGTAGAAAATATTAATTCTGATACATTTATTTTTTATACATTTACGGGGTATAAAAACCATAATATTATGATTATAGCAGCGATAGGAATCTGGCAAGTTGTTTTAATAGTGGCTTTAATTCTACTTATATTCGGAGGCAAAAAAATTCCTGAACTTATGCGCGGACTTGGTCAGGGCATGAATGAATTCAAAAAAGCCTCTGGCGAAGATAAAAAGGACGACAATAAAAAAGAGGATAAAGAGAACGATAAATAAACTGTAAAATTACAGGTACTACTATACTTTAGAGGTTCTGCTTAGTTAAAGCAGAGCCTCTTTTTTATTAATACAATATGGTAGTTTGGGAACATCAAGTATCGACGTTGCGTGCTACGTCGCCACAGGTTGTATGCAATATTTCCACAGAAGCAGACATCATTGCCATAAAAAAACAGCCCAACAGATTACTCTGTCAGGCTGCCTATATTATTAGAATATCTTATATCAAATTTTCTTTGTAATAGCTTTAATACCCGGAAGTTCTTTTCCCTCTATATATTCCAGCAGTGCACCTCCGGCAGTTGATATATAACTTATCTTGTGTGCTAAACTATACATATTTACTGCAGCAATAGAGTCACCACCACCAATAAGTGAGAATGCTCCTTTATCGGTCGCTCTGGCCACAGCCATGGCTACTTTAAGTGTTCCTAATGAGAAGTTTGGCATCTCAAATACACCAATAGGACCGTTCCAAAGTATTGTTTGAGAATTTTCAATAACCTCTTCAAACAGGTTGGCACTCTTAATTCCAACATCAAGTCCCATCCAGCCATCTTCAATATTCATCACATCGCAGTGTTTTATATTGGCATCGTTACTGAACTTATCTGCAACAATACAGTCCGACGGAAGATACAGCTTAACACCTTTCTCCTTAGCCTTATCTATAACACTCTTTGCAACATCAATATAGTCATCCTCTACAAGAGAGCTACCTACATTACCACCCATTGCTTTTATAAATGTAAAGATAATACCTCCTCCAATAATCAGGTTATCAACCTTCTCTAACAGAGCCTCTATGATATGTATCTTAGTAGATACTTTTGAACCTCCCAGTATTGCCGTAAATGGTTTCTGCGATCCTTGTATAGCCTTATTAATATTCTGTATCTCACTCTCTATAAGATATCCCAACATCTTATCTTTTGGGAAGTATTTTGCTATAGTATATGTTGACGCATGCGCTCTGTGAGCTGTACCAAATGCATTGTTTACATATACATCGCCCAATGAGGCAAGCTGTTTTGCAAAATCATCATCGGCAGATGTCTCACGCTTATCAAACCTAAGGTTCTCTAACATCATAATATCGCCGCCTTTTAGGTTAGCAGCCATATCAGCCGCCTCTTTGCTATAGCAATCTTCAGCAAACTTAACCTCACAATCCATAAGCTTTGATATATGAGGAATAATATGTTTTACCGACATCTCCGGACGTTTCTCTCCTTTTGGTCGTCCAAGGTGAGTAAGAAGTATAACCGACCCGCCATCAGTAAGAATCTTACGAATTGTAGGAATTGCAGTTATAATACGCGTATCATCTGTAATATTATTTTCGCTGTCAAGAGGCACATTAAAATCTACTCTAACAAGTGCACGCTTTCCGTTGAAGTTATAATCATCTACAGAGAATGCATCTTTTACAGCCTTAATACCCGGAAGTTTCTTACCCTCTATATATTCAAGTAGTGCACCTCCGGCTGTTGATATATAACTAACCTTATGTGCAAGGCTATACTTATTAACTGCGGCAATAGAGTCGCCACCACCAATAAGTGAATATGCTCCTTTATCTGTAGCACGTGCAACAGCTAAAGCAACCTTAAGTGTTCCTGTTGAGAAGTTAGACATCTCAAACACTCCTATTGGTCCGTTCCAAAGTATTGTAGATGATTGCTCAATTATTTCAGAGAATTTATTGGCACTCTTTATTCCAATATCAAGTCCCATCCAGCCACTCTCTATAGCATCGGTTGCACAGTTCTTTATATTGGCATCGTTACTGAACTTATCTGCAATAATACAATCTGATGGTAAATGAAGTTTAACACCTTTTAGCTCGGCCTTCTCCATTATACGTTTTGCTACATCAATATAATCTTCCTCAACCAGCGATGCACCAACATTACCACCTTTTGCTTTTATAAAGGTAAATATAATTGCTCCTCCAATAATCAGGTTATCAACCTTCTCTAAAAGAGCCTCTATAATATGTATTTTTGTAGACACCTTAGAACCTCCTACAATTGCAGTAAACGGACGTTCTGCCTTCTTAATAACCTTATCGATATTCTGTATCTCATTCTCAACAAGGTAACCAAGCATCTTATCGTACGGAAAGTAATTAGCGATAGTACAAGTAGAGGCGTGTGCTCTGTGCGCTGTACCAAATGCCTCCATAACGTATGCATCGCCAAGTTTAGATAACGACTCTGCAAACCCCTCATCACCTCTCTTCTCCTCAGGATAGAACCTCAGGTTCTCAACAATCATCACCTCACCAGGCTCCAGATTTTTTGACATCTCAACTGTTGAACTACTAAGAGGATCCTCAGCAAACTTAACATCTACATGCAACTTCTTTGATAAGTGTGGCACGATATGTTTTACCGATAAAGAGTCATTATACTTCCCGTCCGGACGCCCCAGATGTGTCAATAATATAACCGATCCGCCCTCTGTAAGGATTTTTCTGATAGTAGGAATTGCTGTAACAATTCTTGTATCATCGGTTATCTCTAGTTTCTCATTCAAGGGTACGTTAAAATCTACCCTAACCAAAACTCGTTTCCCAGAAAACTGATAGGTATCTATATTATTCATTAATACGGAGTTGTTTATTGTTTCTCTTATTTACAATAATTAGGTACTATTTTTTGTAACTTTGAAAAGTTGTACAAAGATACAATCTTTAAGCGAAACATGCCATGAGTATCAGAAACATATGCATAAAATGATTTTGCAGTGTCTTTTGAGTGATGTAGCACAGGTAATTAGTGACTGCTACTACGATTGTTTGTGTTAAAACAGGGATATAAAATTATTCTGAGGTATTTTAACAACAGAGTATTCATGGCACATATAACCCTTTAGTAATTATGCTATTTAAAGAGATCACCGGACATAACGAGATAAAAAACAGATTAATAAACGGTATTAACAGTGGCAGGTTTGGTCATGCACAACTATTTGCCGGACCTGAAGGCAACGGTGCCCTTGCTCTGGCTATTGCCTATGCACAATATGTAAATTGCAAGGGCGAGAAGACAGATGATGCCTGTGGTACCTGTAGCTCATGCGTAAAATACAATAAACTGGTACACCCCGATCTTCATTTTATATTCCCGCACCAATCATATAAATCGGGATCGCGAGAAAAGGAGAGAAATGCACTGCTTATTAAGTGGAGGAGTATTATGTCTGATAACCCGTATATATCAGAAAATAGCTGGTATTCGTTTATTGGGATGGAGAATAAGCAGGGTTTGATAAACAAAGACGACAGTGTTGATATTATCAAAGCACTATCGATGAAATCGTTTGAGGCAGAATATAAGGTTATGATTATTTGGATGCCCGAACGCATGAACGATACCGCAGCAAATAAAATCCTGAAGCTTCTTGAAGAACCACCTCAGAAAACCTTGTTCCTGCTTGTGACCAATAGCCCGGATAGAATAATTAAAACCATTACATCGCGTACGCAGATAACAAAAATACCTGCCATAAGACGCGATGACATTGTTGGGGCTCTAATTAATAGGTATGGTGTAGATAGTGAAACATCTGAAGAGATAGCCAAATACTCAAATGGTAATTTTGCCAAAGCTATAGATGCAAAGAATAACTGGGGACAAGAAGATGAACACCTTGATCATTTCAGAAACCTGCTACGTTATTGTTGGGGACGTAAGATAATTGAAATATCAACATGGGTTGAGGATACTGCTACACGAGGCAGAGAGGATATAAAGCAACTACTACTGCGTGGCTCTCAGATTATCAGAGAAAACATTATGCAGACTGTTGATTGTGATGAGATATCGTTTACAACTCCATATGAGAAGGCATTTATTGAGAAGTTTCATGTATTTGTTAAGCCTGAGAACATTGGTGATGCGTATGATATACTGAATCAGGCATATATTGATATAGCACGAAATGCAAATGTTAAGATTGTGCTTACAGATATGTCGTTTAAACTGGCTACACTATTCTTTCCTCGTAATAAGGGGTAAAGAGTATAAAATTCCGGTATAACTCTACTGTAACCTATTTTTATTTAACTTTGTGGGTCAGAATAGACAAAAAATCCATATATTATCATGGCTAAACGCCATTTAACTTTTAATTGAAATTATGAATTGTAACGAATGTTCAAAAGGGTGTTCGGTAATTAAAGAAGAATCAACAGACTACTATATATGTGCCACAGATGGTTATAATAAACTTAATGTACATAACTGGTTAAGCGACATACCGTCGTCGCCACATAAAGACGAGGTTGTTGAAATCAGATTTAAAAACACCCGAAAAGGATACTATATAAATACAAATAGTTTATCACTAAAAAAGGGAGATGTAGTTGCCGTTGAGGCTTCGCCGGGACACGACATAGGTGTTGTATCGCTTACAGGAGAGCTTGTAAATAAGCAGATGCGTAAGATTAACTATCACCCGCCACACGGAGAATTCAGAAAGATTTATCGCAAAGCTAAGCCCGTTGATATAGAGAAATGGGAATTGGCACAATCGTTAGAGAATGATACCATGATACGCTCAAGACAGATTGTAAATAATCTGAGTCTGGATATGAAGATTGGTGACGTTGAATATCAGGGCGATAAAACAAAAGCTATATTCTACTATATTGCCGATGAGAGGGTAGATTTCCGTGAACTTATTAAGGTACTTGCCGATGAGTTTAAGATACGTATTGAGATGCGCCAGATTGGTACACGTCAGGAGGCCGGACGTATTGGCGGAATAGGTGCATGTGGCAGGGAACTATGCTGTAGCACATGGATTACAAATTTTGTATCTGTAACTACAAATGCAGCACGCTATCAGGAGATATCTCTAAATCCGCAGAAACTTGCCGGACAGTGCAGTAAGCTTAAGTGCTGTCTTAACTACGAACTTGATGCATATCTTGATGCTCGTAAGGATTTCCCTGATACAAGAACTATTCTTGAGATTGCCGATGGAAACGCATACCATATGAAAACAGATATCTTTAAGAAGATAATGTGGTATAGTTTTGATCCTAACTCAGCTGTAAATATTACTGCTGTACCGGTTAAGAGAGTTAATCAGATTATCAGAATGAACAGATCTGGTAAAAAACCTCTTACGCTTGTTGATGCTAAAGATATTAAGCTAGAGGCTAAGAATCTGGATTTTAAAAATGTTGTTGGTCAGGATAGCTTAACACGTTTTGAGGATAAGAAGCCTAAAAAGAGATCAAACAATAAACGAAACAGGAATAAAAAACGTCGCCCTAGTAATGAGAAGAGGAATAACAACAACCAGAAGAAGAAATAGTCTTATTTCAGGTATCTGTCTTACTCTTATACTCGGACTTTCTGCATGTTCAGACAGCAAAACAGTTTATGAGGAGAGCTATCAGACAGATCAGGGAGAGTGGAGTAAGGATAAGATATACTCCTTTACATACAGTGCAACAGATACTATGTCGGCACACAACATAATGTTTAATGTAAGACATACCGGGTTATATCCGAGAATGAATCTGTATCTGTTTACAAGTGTTGAGTCGCCTGGTGGAGGAAAAATAAGCGATACGCTTGAAATAATGCTTGCCGACAAAAGGGGCAAATGGCTGGGAAAAGGTTGGGGAGATATCTGGACTCGTAAAGTTACATATAAGCACAATGTAAAGTTCCCTAAAAAAGGAGATTATATATTCAATATAAGACATGGCGAACGTACAGATGTGTTAAGCGATATACTTGATCTGGGAATAGAGATAGAACAAATACAAAAATAATCATACTGGAATTGTGGGGCAGAATAAACTAGAACGTTTTGCAGAGCTGAACGAATTTGACAATGTATTTCAGCCTGCTTTTGATGATACCTTCAGAAAAGACTGGGTATTTAAAGGGAAGTGGCATAAAGAGATATTCAAGAATGATAATCCTATCGTTCTTGAGTTAGGATGTGGAAAAGGTGAATATACTGTTGGTTTAGGAAAAAGATATCCTGATAAGAACTTTATTGGAATAGATATAAAAGGAAACAGAATGTGGGTTGGTGCTAAAGAAGCGCTGGAAAATAAAATGAACAACATCCGCTTTCTGCGTACAAGAATAGAGATTATAGAGTCGTTCTTTGCCGAAAATGAGATAAGCGAGATATGGATTACATTTCCTGATCCGCAGCTTAAAAGAGGTAAAAAAAGACTTACATCGGCACGTTTTCTTAATGCATACAAAACATTCCTTAAAAAGGATGGAATTGTACATCTGAAAAGTGACAACAGAGAACTTCATGACTTTACCGGAGAGATAGCTAAACTGAACAGTCTTGATATTAAAGCTAAGGAAACCGATCTGTACAATTCAGATATAGATTCCGATATTCTGGCGATTAAGACTTATTATGAGCAGCAATATCTGAATCAGGGACTACCTATTACATACATTCAATTTAGTCTTAACGGAGAAAAAGAGTTAATTAATCCTCCGTTTGATAAAGAGGAAAAATAACAGAAGCAATGGAGGAGACCTTTTTTGAGAGTGTATACAGCTTTGTAAGAGAGATTCCTGAAGGCAGAGTATGTACATACGGCATTGTTGCTAAATACATTGGTTCGCCGGGAGCAGCAAGAATGGTTGGCTGGGCGCTAAACAGATGCTCAGATGCCAAAGAGTATGTTCCTGCACACAGGGTTGTAAACAGCAAAGGTATACTATCTGCAAAACAACACTTTGGAGGTTCCTCTATGCAACAATTGTTAGAGAACGAAGGGATTAAGATATCTGGTGATAAGATATCTGATTTTAAAACTGTTCTGTGGGATCCGGGTGATGAGTATTAACACACCTGTGTTAAAATACTAACTCCGATCAGATAAAATATTTTATTACATTCATAGTAAATCTAATAGAGGCATTTATTCTATCTTTGCATCTGTTAGATTTATTGTATAAAAAGAGTATAGTAATTTAAGATAAACAAAAAACAATATATACGTTATGGAGAAAAAGTTTAACAGATACCTGGTTACCTCTGCTTTGCCTTATGCAAACGGACCGGTACATATAGGACACCTTGCCGGCGTGTACATACCATCAGATATCTATACAAGATATCTACGCCTTAAAGGAGAGGATGTTCTTTCTATTTGTGGTTCAGATGAACATGGTGTACCAATTACAATAAAAGCAAAGAAAGAGGGTGTTTCTCCACAAGATATTGTAGACAAATACCATAATATAATTAAGGAGGCGTTTAAGGGCTTAGGTATATCGTTTGATATATATTCAAGAACATCGTCTGATATACATAAAGAGACAGCGTCTGATTTCTTTAAAACACTTTACGATAAAGGTGAGTTTATTGAGAAAACAACGCAACAATTTTACGACGAGGATGCAAAACAGTTTCTTGCCGACAGATATATAACAGGAACATGTCCGCACTGTAAAAACGATAAAGCATACGGCGATCAGTGTGAGGCTTGTGGTACATCGCTTAATGCAACAGATCTTATTGAGGCAAAGAGTGCAATAACAGGCAACAAACCTGTATTAAAAGATACAAAGCACTGGTTTCTTCCATTGGATAAGCATGAAGCTTTCTTAAAAGAGTGGATACTTGAGAACCATAAAGAGTGGAAGCCAAATGTATACGGACAGTGTAAGAGCTGGCTTGATCTTGGTTTACAGCCACGTGCAGTAAGTCGCGATTTAAATTGGGGTGTTCCTGTTCCGGTAGAGGGAGCAGATGGTAAGGTTCTGTATGTATGGTTTGATGCACCTATTGGATATATATCTGCCACAAAAGAACTTACTCCAAACTGGGAGGATTACTGGAAAAAAGACGATACAAAACTTGTACACTTTATTGGTAAAGATAATATTGTATTCCACTGTATTGTTTTCCCATCTATGCTTAAGGCAGATGGTAGCTATATACTTCCGGAGAATGTTCCTGCAAATGAGTTCCTGAATCTTGAAAACGATAAGATATCTACATCAAGAAACTGGGCTGTATGGTTGCATGAGTACCTTGAGGACTTTAAAGGTAAAGAGGATGTATTAAGATATGTTTTATGCGCTAATGCACCTGAAACAAAAGATAACGACTTTACATGGCGCGATTTTCAGGCAAGAAACAATAACGAGCTTGTAGCAATACTTGGTAACTTTGTAAACCGTGCGCTTGTTCTTACTCATAAGTACTTTAATGGTGTAGTGCCAGTTAAAAATGAACTTACCGATTATGATAAGGAGGTACTTGCAGATATTCCTGTAATAAAGCAGAAGATTGAGAAAAACATTGAGTTGTATAAGTTCCGCGAAGCACTTAAGGAGCTTATGAATCTTGCAAGACTGGGTAATAAATACCTTGCCGATACTGAGCCATGGAAACTTATTAAAACAGACGAGGAGAGGGTTAAAACTATATTAAATATATCGTTACAGATCTCTGCTTCGTTATCTGCACTTATGGAGCCATTTATACCATTCTCTGCTGATAAACTTAAAGGATTCCTTAATATATCAGATATAAGTTGGGATAGGGTAGGAGATACCGATATTATCGCTACCGGACACCAAATTAATAAGGCATCGCTTCTGTTTGAGAAGATAGATGATAAAGAGATTGAGGCACAACTTCAGAAGCTTGAGGATACAAAAAAGGCAAATCTTGCCGATAGTTATACCCCGGCTGCACAGAAAGAGAATGTAAGCTTTGATGATTTCATGAAAATGGATATCAGAACTGCTACTATTCTGTCTGCTGAAAAAGTTGCTAAAACAAAGAAACTACTTAAACTGGAGGTAGACACTGGTGTTGATAAGCTTACGGTGGTTTCTGGTATTGCAGAATATTACAAACCAGAGGATATTGTTGGCAAACAGGTTAGTATATTAATAAACCTTGAACCAAGGAAAATTAAAGGCATAGAGAGTCAGGGAATGATTCTAATGGCCGAAGATGCTGACGGAACACTACAATTTATCTCTCCAACTAATGAAATAAAAAACGGATCTGAGATAAGATAATATATTAGCCGCCCAATTATGAGGCGGCTATTTTTTTATACCTCTTCGTAATCTACATAATCACCTTCGTCTTTTAATACAGACGATTTCTTATTTCTCTCTGCACCTTTTATTGTTACCTCTCCCTCTTTTTTCTGCTCCTGATTAAAATCAGGATTCATTTTATTCTGCCATTTTTTCATGAACCTGACAAAAAGGAACCTAAAAAGTAATCTGAATACCAGAATAACAAGAAAAAAGATCAATAAAAACCTCAAAAACCCCATAATGTTAGCTAATAATTTGCACTAAGTTCAAATGGATCAGGATAATCGTGTTTAATCCTTCTCACAAACTTCTTCTTACTAAGCACAATATTCGCGCCAAACCATAAATTAAAGTTCTTTGTGTAAGCTCCGTATGGTACTCCTCCAAAACTATCGTACTGGAAAACCCCAAAAAAGTTATCTGTTGCCAGAAATAACTGAATCGGACCCGCATTAACCTCTAGTCCTAACCCCAGATTAGCATATGTTTTATGCATTATTGAGTACGATACTGTTGCATTTGTAAATCTGTTAAGCTTAAAGGTTCCTGCCAATGTAAACGATTGCGCAACATTATTCTGCATAATATGTGTTTTAGACAACAATCCAAGACTTAATTTCCTTGACGCTTCATAGTTTGCAGAGAAGTTTATTTTAGGCCCTAATTCAGAAGTATACTCTATCTCCTGTATCTTATATGTACTATTATTCTTTATCTCTTCCAGAACGCTTTTTATATATTTATTCTCACTTTTTCCCTTATCGGTATCATCGCCAAACACGCCATCTGCATTAGCTCCTTTAAACATATAGTCGCCTTTTAACTCAAATACCTTTGATTGTTTCTTCCAACTAATAAACCCTAAATCCAGAAAACTACCCTCTAACTGTAATTTTCCGGTTCTGAATGTGAATCCAAGATCGATACCAATACCAAAATTACCGGGTAGTTTACCCAGTCCAATCTCTCCACTTCTGAATCTTAGTTGATCAAACCATTTATCTTCATCAAGCACAAGAGTTATAGGGTAATTACTCTGTGTATGTATATCAGACTCTACATCATATCCTTTTCCCTCTATATATTGTAACGATATATCTGCTTTCTTTACTCTAAAATCAAGATGTCCGAATAGCATTTTGGGTCTTACTCCAATAACCAGATTACCATCGTTAAAGCTTTTATTAAACCCAATACCAATCTCCTCCCAATATGTCATAGCCATATTAAGACCTCCAAAATCGGTCTTTTTATCCTCAAAACTACCGTTTCCTACCATTATAAGTTCCAGCAGGTTCTTTGGTATATCAAACCTCTGCTCAAATCGTGCCGACCAATCTATACTTAGTTCAAAATCGTTAGTCATAAACCCGTAGTTTAACATAGAGATATAAACATTAGATTGCAAAGACAACTTGCTACCGGATATCTTACCCAAAAACTCTTCAGGGTTTTGCGATCTGTGAAAAGGTGTAACTACAGAGTCCTTATAATCTCCCTCGCCTCTGTATATTATGTCAGATAATTTAAGATCATAAGAGTGAGTGCTCATATTTAACGATGATATGAAAGGAAGTCCCAGATAGCTTTTATATTCACCTCTGAAAGCAGGATTTTGCATCTTGCTTTGTGGGGTATTCCTCATAAAATACAATGTATTGCTCTCTTGTGCCTTAAGAGAACATATCATCGTGAAAATAACCAGTATCGAAATAAATATTCTATTCATCTGTTTATTTTTTCTTTTTAAGGTCAGATGGAACTCTCATTTACAATTATATCCGTGTGTGAGAAAATAGTTGCTCATGCTTCGTTTCATCTGTTTATAAGTAATAAATCAGATGTCGGGAATAAATCAGCTTTTAGTGTGTGTAATTAACTGAATAAATAGTGCCAACATCAATTTTCATAATTTTAAATCTAGTTCAAGGTCTCTCAATTCTATATAGTATGATAGTTTATAGTCCGAGTAAAATTTTGATCCGCCTTCAGGCCAGTCTGGCGTTGTAGATTTCATCTCAACAATTATTGCATTAGCCTCTTTAAACTTATCAATCAAACGTTCTGGTATAATAAACGGAACCTCATTTGCAGCTACCTTAGATGTATCTACACGTCCGCTAGGAAACAACGGAGGTCTGGTAAGTAGCATCTTTTTAGGAACAAGTCGTCCGAGTTCAAGTTTATTCACTTTATCATAAAGTATAAATTCAACAAACATCTCTACCGGAAACTCATTTTTTACTATACATACTCCATTTATCTCCTGCACGGCAGTCTCTTTAAGTGTAAAGTTCATCGGAAGAGTATCCCTGAGAGTTATATTATTAAATTTTACATACATAGGTATTTCAAAATGTAAACTCACAGTTAATGAATCTGTTGGTGTGAGTTTATTCATAACAGTATTATCCTGTGCGCTATTAAAAGTTATTTTACCACTTGTTGTAACCTTATTTGGTTTTCCTGTAATAAACTCTCTTACCCTTGAATTGGTCTCATTAAGCTCTATAACCTCAGTAACCGGATCTAAAGGCGAAATAGGGTATTCAAAATCTATTAATCCGGAATTATCCTTACCCTCGTCAAGATCATATGTATCACCATTATTATTTGTTCCTATTATACTAAAATCTCCTTGTATAGGTATTCCGAATCTGTTACGATAATATATTTTTGCAACAGGGGTTATTACCTCTAAATTATCAGGAATAAGCTCAAAAAATGGTATCTTCATTGTCTTCTCTGATACATCGTAAACCTTTTTACCCAGATAACCTTCTACCTTTGTAATATCACTTGATTGATGCGTAATTGTATACTCAATAACAGCATTGCCTGTTGCTGTAAGATGAACAAACCCATCTTTTGGTAAAACCTCAATTTTTTGTTGAATCTGTATAGCATTACCAGTAGTTACATATGAAAACCTTGCCTTGGTTCCTGTAAGATCAAACCCAAGATTATTATTACTCTGCTTTGATATATTTATATCCCCCTTCTGAACCTCGTCAGATTTTGTTACCATTGGTAGCGTAGCATAATATTTTATACTCATATCGCTATTGTTGGTAATCTTCATGCTAATCTCTCCTCCTGCCATCTCCAGAATAGATATTCTGGCATCGTCAGGAAATGGTAAAGCAACAGAGTATGTTGCATCATATATCTTTTTTGCTTCAGATGCAATATTTGCCTCTTTTGCTATAGCATTCTTTATTACAGCCGCTATACTTACATTAGACGACAAATTAACAGTAACCCCTGATTTTGCCTCAAACATATATTGTATATTTCTAAGGAATAGTTTTTTACCTACAGCAATATCTGTAAGGTCAAACTGATTAACTGCCGTATTACTAGAGGTCAGAATAAACGACATATCACCCAGTTTACGACTAATAGGACTCTCATCAAGCTTCTCTCCACCAGACCACAGCTCAGCCTTTACTGTAACAGGAATATCCAGATTATTTGTTGCAGTTACCTCGCATTTTCCTGATGCCAGTTCAATAAAGGTAAACTTATCTGTTTCTGCTGATCGGTTTCCGTCACTAAGACCAACAAAATCGGTATGTGCCGGTATATCAATAACAGCACCATTTACAAGCTGGCTATAATATGAGGGTGTTGTTGTTGAATTCAGTTTAATATCATATAACGATATTGATATAGGATCAAAGGTATATTCAGGTAATGAATGGTTAGCAAATGCAACTGTTGAACTCGCCTGAGTAGATATATTTATATAATCAGAAGATGTTATTGTTGCAAAGTTATCACTTCTGTATACCAGAGTCGTTATTCCAAAACCATCATCTGGTGTCAGCTTTATAGAGTCAGAGTATTGATCAAAAAGATCTTTTGGAGTAAGAGAGCCATAAACTAGAGCCAAATCAACCTTTGGAGAAAGATGATTATCCTTACCAAATGTTTCACCATCGAACTTTTCTTTAACACACGATGATGATAAAATAAAGGTAAGTAACAGTAAAAATATTACAATGTTCCGCATGGTTTTAAACGTTTTACATACAATTTAAGACATTCTATGTAAAAAGTCCAGTATTAGAACAAAAAAAATAAATATTTTATAATCAACTGGATAACTTATAAAAGACCGTATTCTTGTTACTACCCCTGTACACCTTAAGTGGAGGCTTAACTGCAAATTGATCTTTTTTTATTATTTCTCCCTTATTATTTACTATAAATCTCTTTTTACTCTCACTATCCAGACACTCAATAAAAAACATCTCTTTGTCTGAATACAGAATATTCACGTCAGTAACATTTATATCTTCAATCTCAATAAGTTTACGATCATCACCATTTGAATCGTATATGTAAATGGTATTATCGTTACAACTAATAACATCAAAATCAGAATCACTATCAATATCAACTATTACAGGAGCAGATTCAATATCATTCTCTACAGTAAACATCTCATGAATTTTACCATTAATATCAACAGATATAATATTATTAGTAACATCTGACGTAATAAGAGTCAAATTATCTTTGTTTTTACTAATAAACAGGTCGTTATTAATTGGCTTTGAAAAGGGTTTACCTATCTTAACTCTCTCTTCGCCTCGTCTGTTAAGCATGTATACCCTGTTTTTATCTGCAAAAACAATATAATCTTTCTTATTACTTACAAAGTGTTTTATCGGATAATTAAGTTTGCTCTCGGTATTAGAATATTTCCAACCCTTTACTTTCTTACCCTTTATATCAAACACCATAAGCTTTTTATTAATACCCGGAACAAAATATCTGTACTTTCTGTTTTTATCATAATCAAACAGAGATAAACCAGCTGATGCTCCTCCTTTTATTCTAACCGGATATCCATCAACATTGTTTCCGTTACGATCAATTATATAGATAAAATCTTTGGTATTAAAGAGATACTGCAACTTATTGTTTTTATATACATCTACCTGATAAATAGCACTTAGTATATCGCCTGAAACATCTCTTTTCCAGAGGATTTTTCCTTTATCTGAAACAAGATATATAGAGTTATTATTGTCCTGACAAAACAGTTCTATTACACCTCTGTTCTTATGGTTTTTTACAACTGCCGGAGTGAAGACAGACAAAGTATCCAGTTTTATATTTATCTCATTTAACCTCTTTGTATGCTTTTTAGCAACAGGTTCTTCTGAGAGTATAATGTTATTATACAGATGATTATCATCTGTTATAATCTGCCATTTTATCATCAACGGAATGTTGATACCAATATACTTAAGCGAGTTGGTAACCAGATCAACAGAGCTCTTTCCTGATGAGTGCGTATTTTCTTTTTCAGTAAAAGCAGACTTCTCTCTCACTGATCCAGACTCATAATCGTCTATAACTGTTTTTATTGCAACACCAGAACCTGAGGCCACAAAATAATCCTTAAATATAACTGCTGTAATTAAAGAATCCGGAGCAAACCATTTAGTCAACGACGAACGTCCTAAAATATCATATCCTTTATATTTATTTCCCATAAAAGATGTAACAGTAGTCTCTTCACATATCCCCTCCAACTGACTCTCTATAAGTTCAGAGGTTACGGATGGGCTCTTTAAACTAAATATAATAACATCGTCGGGTATTTTTTGATTTTTACCACCTATCTGTGCATAAACCATTTCTTCTTTAATATGATCTTTTATTATAACACTGATAATGCTATCGATTTTAGTAGTCGTTGTATTTCCTGCACTAAATTTATCAGATAAAAACAGTTCTTGGTTATCAAGCCATACACCACAAAAACTTCTTGCTGACATAGGCAAAACACTATTGTAAGTAAGTGTGTGATTACTTTGTTTTAAAAGAGTTCCTAATACCGATTTCTTTTTGTCTGATATATTTGTGAATCCGTTTAAAACAAGAGCATCATCTTTAACAGATAAATCTAACTCACACCAGTCTCCATTTGCTATTATAAAATCTGCTACTGAACCTTTTCCTTTACGATGTTTCTTAGCAATAACTCCACTTACTGAAGGAAAATGTATATATATATTAACAGAAGAATGACTTCCTGCAGTACGTACAGCGTTTTTCAATCCGCTTAACTTAACAGCATCTTTGTTTACATCATACTCTCTGATAGATTTTTTTAAAAGCTGTTCATGTTTTGTGAATATTAGAATATCATCTTTAACTGTAATAAACCAAGTGGTAACATTATTATTATTCTTACACCTGTATACCTTATTACCATTATAATCTGCTGCTCTATTAATATTGCCTCTAAAAATATCTGCCGATAAATTCTCAACATCACTCTTGCTTATAAACTCCTTGGTTTGAATATAGAAGATAAAATTACTATTCTGTCGTCCGTAAGCATGCAAACTCATTAACGATTTATATAACACAGATAAACTATCAGCCCTCTCAATAACATATGTAGCCTCTTGTACAGTTCTCTTAAGATTTGTCTCCGGAATACTATTCCATATGTTATTATTAAACAGATCCTCGTTTACAGAAGTAACATCATTAATATCAATTATAACAATTGAGTTATCGGGGATTGTCTTAAAAATATCAGTTTTTGGTTTATCGTTTACCAGATTGCATGAGGTAAACAGTAGTACAGTTGCTATTAACGTGGTAAATATATTGGTTCTCATATAATTCTAATTGTAATACACAAAGATAAAAAGAATGTATACACACTCCAATTCACCTTTAGGTAAAGTTTTTTCATATATTTATATCTGTTTAACCAAATAGAGCCAATGAATATAACTGTACAATACGTAGAAAACCAGAATCAGATAAAAGATTTTCTAAAAGTGCCGGTTAATATCTATAAAAATGACAAAAACTGGGTTCGTCCGCTTGACAAAGATATACTGGCAGTATTTGATAAAGATACAAATAAACAATTGCGTAAAAGTGAGTATATGCTATGGGTTGCATATAAAGAGAAACAACCTGTTGGCCGTATTGCCGCATTCTGTACTCCATCAAAGAAAGGGATTGATGGAGGTATAGGTTTTTTTGAATGCATAAACTCACAAGAGTTAGCAAACATACTATTTAATACTGCAAAAGATTGGTTATCAGAAAAAGGTGCCGAATCTATGACAGGACCAATAAATCTTGGCGATAGAGATAAATGGTGGGGGTTACTTGTTGAGGGATTTACACAACCAAATTATACGGTTAACTATAATCCTCCATACTACATAAACCTGTTTGAAAACTATGGGTTTAAGAACTTCTTTAACCAGTATACATACCATAGAGAGATTGCCGGAGGAACACTAGATCCTTCATTTGCAGAAAAAGCAAAACGTATTGAGAATAATCCGGCATTTCATATTGAGAGTATTAACAAAAAAAACAGAGATAAATACTCTCTTGATTTTATGGAGGTTTTTAATAGAGCATGGGCTACATTTCCGGGGGTACAAAAAATGTCTGCAATACATGTTAAATCTCTAATGAAATCGCTTAAACCAATATTAGATACCAAACTTACCTATTTTGCATACCACAATAATAATCCCGTTGCATTCTTTATAATGATTCCTGACATAAACAATACAGTAAAAAAACTAAACGGGAAGATGAATTTTATTAATAAGATTAGATTTGTACTGGATTTAAAATTATTAAACAGACCCAAAAAAGCTGTAGGGTTAATATTTGGTATAATACCAGAACATCAGCGCAAAGGATTACACGGGTATATGATTAATGCATTTGCCAAAGAGGCACGTAAAAAAAGTTTTCCGTATACAGATCTTGAGTTGAACTGGATAGGTGACTTTAATCCTACTATGATGAAAATTTGTGAACAAATTGGTACCAAAGTTATTAAAAAACATATTACATATAAATACATATTCAACCAGGAACAGGAGTTTAAAAGAGCCGAAAAGGTAAATAAATAACATATTAACAGATAATTATGAATTCTACGTTTACAACAGACATTATTAGTCATAACATTACAAGAAAGCTTAGTATTACAAAGGTTCTTATAACAGTATTTTTTGTATGGGCAGTATTCAATGTTCTTATATACAATCAGGTATTACAATATTCGCCTACTGGGTCAGAGAAGATTACAAGTGTTGTATGGATATCTACAGTAGTATTCCTTGCAATATCACTTATACTATTAATATACAGAATAAAAGGTTTTGTTAAAAAGAAAGGCAGCCTGAATATATATAACGATAGTATAGAAGTGGTTACAAAAGATATTGCCCGCAAATTCAAGCTAGAGGATATAGAAAATATAAATGTTATATATAGTCATTACAGAGTTCCACTACTGATGTTACCGGGTAATCGTAATATAATTGGTTTTAGTTGCGACGAACAGAAACACAGGTACGAATTTTTAATAAAATCTGAAGATCATAAAAATTTGTTAAGATCTATACTTACAGAATGGAATAATAACGGCATCAACTTTGTAGAGGCCAATACAAAAGGAGAACCATTGCATCTTCTTGAGAATTCTTATGAGGATTGAAAGATCCGGCAATATCAGTAAAATTCGTTACTTTTGAGCCGGACTTTTATGCCCGGCATTTATTCTAAAGTTTACGAATATGAACAAATTTTTACTCTCTGTTGCTTTTATAATAGTTATACCTTTTTATGCAAACGCACAAAAAGATATCACACCAAGGCTTGTGTACTCAGATACTACAAGCTTTAACTTTACAACTGAGTGGCAATATCTGTCAACAGATATTTATCTGTTTAACGCCCCACAATTCGCAAAACTTATTAACGAACTGAATGTAACACGTAAGGGACGTAAAAGAAGAAGGCGCAAAAGTAAGTTAGAGAGAGAGAAACTAGAGTATCTGTTTATATCAGCAAAACTTAAGAATGTCAGCTTCTTTGGCAATCAGGATATAACATATCCGCTATATAATTTTCAGGCTCAACAAGGCGATAAAGAGCACTTTGCAAAGTACGTTAATAAGCAGATTGATCATATAAGGATAATTGATAATCTGCCACTATACACTGCTAAAGATTACATTGATGCTGAGATTGATGTAAAAGCAATAACCGATAGTAACAGCGATCAGCTAATACGTCTTATTGCACAACAATTGCAGAACATATCAAATATCACAAATCCTTCAAAGGCATTACTATCTATTGTTGGTGAGTTCGGGAACTTCATGGAAAATAGTTCGCAGAAACGTGAATACCACTTTAGCTCATCAATCCGACTGTTTGAGCAGAACAATTTTGATACCCGTCTGCACTCTATAAAAATTTATGAGCTTAATACAAACAAGAGTCATCCAGTTAAGCTAGACAGAGAAAGGATGCATGCATTCTTTGCAGGTAAAAAGAACCCGTCAATAAATCGTGAGAGGTTAGACTCTGTAATAAACTACAAACGATACCCTCTGTTGGTTGTAGCAAACTATAAGTCGTTATACCGAATGGAGGAGGTATCGGGCGATGAGATTACCTTTGCCGCAATAGAAAAGCGTAAATTAAAAATTGAGAGCGATTTCAGATCAGGCCTTATTAATACTGAGACATACAGACAAGAGAAAGATTTTATAGCGTTTATAACACTATTTGCTCATCTTAAGAGTAACCTTGAGATGTATAACCTGAACTATAAAACCGGAAATGGTGATGCTATATACCTGTCGTTATATAAGGTTTTGCAGTTCTACAAGCAGATAGTAGATCAGTTTAAACAGATAGAGTTTAAGTACAAAAAGAACAGTACATATCGTATGGTATTCAGGTCTGAGTATAAATCGATTCTTGGTTTTACAAACCTGTATCTTGAGAACGATCATAACCTTAAATCGGCAAAAGATATGATTAACTCTCTATCTAAACTGGAAGAGACAAACATATCAAAGCTGGATTCAATGTCAACAGAGAACTTTCTGAGAGATATCAGATTCATTGATGTATTCCCTGAAAATGAGATAAAGAAATCATCGACCGGGCAGACAATAGTAAAGTATGTTGAGATTCTTGAGCAGAACCATTACAACAAGTTCTTTAAATCAGATCTATATCAGCTAGAGAGCAAACATGCAGAGCCAAAGAACAATGTATTCAGAGATAAGATACAAGAGAAGATAAACAAAACAAACTGTGTATTATGCCGCGAAGAGGGTAAGATTGTTATTTCTGAATACAACAAGAATCTTAGTGAGTTCACAAAGAAAGTACTACTTATTAAAAAAGACAGCCTTTTACAGGAGGTAGAGAATAAGATGTTTGACTATTGGGACAAACGTGATATTCTGAAAGCAAACTTTGATATTGTTGAGAGAGATTCTGTAATACCTCAAAGCATAAAATTACTAAAGAAAAAATACCTTGAGATTGTAAGAGATATTGAAAATCTTAACTCATTAATAAAAATTGATGTTGATAATAAAGAGATTGAAATTATTAAAGAGTATATAAACAAACTTAATACTCTGCCCAGAAACATTGATCGTAACCTATCTTTTATTTGTAATAAGAAGGAGGAGTTATGTAAAAAAATTGAGGTTAAACAGGTTCCAAAAGTTAAAACAGACATTGATACTATCGTAAAAAATGATAAATTTGGTATAGCAGATACGACAAAACTAAGGTAAACACACCTTGTTTACTTCTACTATATCAACAAAATGGAAAATAACACAAAAAAAGTATGTATCCTTGGATACGGGGTAAATGTACCAGAAAAAAACCTTAAGCTTTCGCGTATTGCTGCACGAGAGTTATCAAAAGCCGGAATTACGGTTGTAACAGGTAACCTGGAAGGTACATTTAATGAGGCACTAAGTGCTGCAAAGTCAGAGAATGGTAAAACAATGGTAATCCTCTCAGAGGATATAAAACCAAAATCCACTAATCTTTACGACGATATTATTCGGGTAAAGACATCAAATGACAAACACAATAAGATTGCAGAGGTATGCGATGCTGCTGTTGTTATTGGTGGTGGTCCGGGTACCAAATCTCTGATTGAACAAATGAAAAAAAGAGGTGTAAAGATAGTCTCTATTGCAGGATCAGGAGGTGCTGCCGATGAGATTGCAGTTGATAACGGATATAAAACAGACAGACCAGAAGATGGTGTAAACTGGTTATTAGATAAACTATAGAACAAAAACATTATGCAGTCAATAAAAACTATTTTTAAAGTAGGATACGGTCCTTCAAGTTCACATACAATTGGACCAAGCAGAGCAGCTGAGATATTCCTTGAAAAGAATAACTCGGCAAGTAGATTTGTTGTAACACTTTATGGTAGTTTGGCTGCAACAGGACGCGGACACCAGACCGATGTTGCCATTGAAAAAATTCTTGGTAAAGAACGTACAGATATTATCTGGAAAGATGAAGAGGAACTTCCACTCCACCCAAACGGAATGACCTTAGAAGCTTTTACTGATGACAAAAAGAGTATTGATAGTTGGAAAGTGTATAGCGTTGGTGGCGGTGAGCTTAAGGATGAAGATGGCAGACTTAGTGAGTTTAAAGATATATATCCGCTAACCACTATGGATGAAATTCTTGACTGGTGTAAAACTGAGGGTCGATCGTTCTGGGAGTATGTTCAACTACATGAAGATGACGATATCTGGGACTTTTTAAGAGATATCTGGAAGATAATGAAGGATACTATTAAAAACGGGCTCGACAATGAAGGTGTGCTTCCGGGTCCGTTGAATCTAAACAGGAAAGCATCTTCATATCACACAAAAGCAAGTCTGGCTGTACACGACATACACCATAAAGGAACCATATTTGCTTATGCACTGGCAGTTTCTGAAGAGAATGCTAATGGAGGTAAAATAGTTACTGCTCCTACGTGTGGAGCTTCCGGAGTGGTTCCTTCTGCACTATTCTTTGCTGAGGAGAATCAGGGAATAAATGAATCGAGAATATTAAGAGCTCTTGCCGTGGCTGGACTTATTGGTGCGTTGGTAAAAACAAATGCATCTATATCTGGTGCAGAGGTTGGTTGCCAGGGCGAGATAGGAACTGCATGTTCAATGGCGTCAGGTGCAATGGCATATCTGCTTGGAGGATCGCCATCGCAGATTGAGTATGCTGCCGAGATGGGTATTGAGCACTACCTGGGACTTACGTGTGATCCTATACTTGGATATGTACAGATACCATGTATAGAACGTAATGCTTTTGCAGCTGATAAAGCGCGAGAAAGTGCAGTTTATGCGTTCTTCTCAGACGGATCGCATAAGATATCGTTTGATCAGGTTGTAAAGACAATGCTTGAGACAGGTAAAGACATTAAAGCAAATTACCGCGAAACAGGAAAAGGTGGTTTAGCTCAAAACTGGAACTCCTAAAACATTAAATATATATTATGTACAGAATCCTCTTACTTACAATACTTATTAGTAGCTTTTTCACCTATTCGACAGGTAATGATACCGTAAATACCATACAGAATATTGCTGTTGATCTGGAAAAAGATCACACATTCACAGAGTATCTACGATTAACACGATCGGCAGAAACAATACTAAATAGTGGTAATGATAGTTGGTTATCATACTACTATACCACATTTGGTTATATTCAGTTGGGTATAAAGGTATCTAACAAGAAAAAAGTAGATAAGTATCTGGATAAAGCAAAAACCTTCCTTGATAAAGGGTTAAAGAAGTACCCTAACAATAGTGAGTTATTATCGCTTGATGCATTTATATATCAGATAAGAATAAGGGTAGCAAAGATACGTGCCATAAAAAACAGCAAACGTGCCAACGAAATTCTGGATAAGATTATAGCATCAAACCCTGATAATCCACGGGCATTATTCCTTAAAGGTCAGAATCTGTATTATACTCCGTCTACATTTGGTGGTGGTTGCACAAAAGCCATTGTCTATTTTAAAAAGGCTAAAACTGCATTTGAAAGTAGTACAGATTCGCTGCCATCATGGGGTAAAAAGCAGAACCTTGATCAGATAAAGAAGTGTAACAGAAAAATTGCGTCAAAAAAGTAACAGGAATAACATCAGAAAGATGTATATTGCATCCTGTTTGTGTAAAAAATTTATAAACAGGAAACAATGAACATAGAAACTGTAAAAGGCTCGATTCGCAGCGTTTTTGACTTCCCAAAAGAAGGTATACACTTCAGAGATATTACAACTCTATTAAAAGAAACAGAATACTTTAACTATGTTGTTGATGTGCTTTACGAAAAGTACAAGGACAAAGGTATAACAAAGATTGTATGTTTAGAGAGTAGAGGTTTTATTCTGGGTGGAGCATTGGCATATAAGTTAAATGCCGGATTTGTTCCTATCAGAAAACCGGGAAAGTTACCTGCTGAGCACTATACCAAGAAGTACGATCTTGAATATGGTACAGACGAGATACAGATTCATAAAGATGCATTTGAAGATAATGAGGTTGTGTTACTACACGATGATCTTCTTGCAACAGGAGGTACTGCACTAGCATCATTAGATCTGCTTAGCAACTTTAACCTTAAGAAGATATATGTTAACTTCCTTATAGAACTTAACCCGCTTAAAGGAAGAGATAAGTTTAACGAGGAGATGGATATATACTCGTTATTCAAGTTTGATTAATACTTTCTAAAGATATAAATCGGGAGCACAGAGAATAGTTTAACTGTGCTTCTGATTGTTTGTACCCTAAGGTTATATAGTTTAATATTATAATAACCCCTTATATCTAAAAACCTTACATCTATGAATGACAAAAATATCAACTGCCCAAATTGCAATGAAAAAGTTGAAGAAGGGTGGAATACATGCTGGAATTGTGAAACTGAAATTCCGAACACACCAGTTAAAACAGAGAGTATTTACGAAACCGAAACCAACAAAGAGAATAGTGGTTATGTGAAAGTAGATGGTGATAAGATTATATATGCTGGTAAACAAATAAAACAAGTTGCCAGACTAATAATTTTAACTCTTATTGTTACTCTTATAACATCAATAGCTGTAATCATAGGCGAGAATTATGCTTATTATATAGTTGCCGGTATAATTAATTTCATAATACTAATTATTATTCTGGTAAATATTTATCATGCTGGTAACGACTTAGTTGATAGCGTTAAAAGTCAGGGCTCTAGATCTCATTCAACTCATCCATAAAATCATCAACGCTGTTAAAACCAAGTCGTTTTCGCATACGATAGCGAGCGACCTCTACACTTTTATGAATGGTATTGTTTTTAGCGGCAATCTCACGGGTTGTAAAACCAAGTTTTAGCATCAGGCACATCTCTGTTTCGTTTTTACTCAAATCAGGAAAACGCTGCCTGATTCTTGCTTTAACATCACCATCGTTTTTCTTAAAACCATATTTTACAGATGGGCGTTGCTCAAGCAGGTTCCTGAAACGTTGTAACTCCTTTGCAACCGGTATCTGATGTACCTTTGCCAAACGAGATTTCTTTACAAGGTTAGATAAAGAATCTGAAACGAAATCAATAAGATTCTGAACCTCATTTAACAGAAATACCATCTGATCCAGTTCACTTTTAGTATACTTTACCTTCCTACCCAGATTACCTATTATCTGTACCTTAGAATCTATTACATTGTCTCTATTCTGTACCTCTCTGGTTAATATCTGTTGTTTATCTTCATGTTCTGATAAAACACGTTTTTGTCTTCTTATATAAATTCTGAACACTAAACCAACAATAATAATTATAACCAGAGCCACAAGTACCACGACAAAAATATTACGCTGGCTGGTTACAAGATTTGTCCTCTCTCTGTTAAGATCCAGATTTATACGTTCATTCTCAAGTTCTGCTTCCAGAACTCTTTTATCCTGCTCTATTCTCTCTATCTTTGCTCTGAACTCATCTTGTTTAATACTATCCTTATATTCATTAACACTAACCTGGTAACTATAAGCCTTTTTATAGTTCTTCAACTTAAAAGCAACATATGCCAAATGCTGATAACAACCATAAACAGCTTGCACATCATTAATATCTTCAGATACTTTAACAGCCTCCATAAACTTATCGTATGATAACTTATAGCTTTTCTCAATCTCATATGTAAGTGCCAGATTATATAAACCAGATGCCAACACCTGTTTATTACCAACACCTCTTGCTTTAGGTATTATATCATTCAATAAATCTTTAAGTTTATCATATTGTTCAAGTCTGAAATAAGCTGCTGATATATTCACCGATTTCTGAAGTTGTCCGTCTATATTTCCTCTCTCCTTTTCAATCAGATATGCTTTTTCCAGATATAAAAGAGCCCTGACATTATCATACTGCTTCAGATAAAGTCTACCCAGATTATTGTAACAAATAGCCTGCATAACCTCATCATTGGTATCAATACATAAATCAATAGCTTTTAACAGTTTATCTTCAGCTATTGAATCTTTATCTCTTAAAATATAAAACAACGATTGACTATTGAGCAGATATATCCTGTTCCTTTTATTATCGTTCCTTTCAAGATGTTGCTCCATAAGATTCAGATACACATAGGCATCATCATGTTTTCCCTGTTCATTATAAAGCCTTACAAACGATAAATATGTCTCAAATATGGTTGTATCACCAATACTATTCTTAAGCTTCAAAACACGTTTTAAAATATCTTCAGCTCTCTTCTGGTCTCCTACTCTAAAGTATGCATCAGACAATATCTGCATGTCTTTAGCAATGTTTAACGAATCGTTATATGCTTTATGAATCTCAAGAGCTCTTTTAACAAGATTAATACCCTGATAATACTCTCCTTTTATCTGGAGTGTTCCTGCCTGCTTCTGATAACTATCTGCTAATATTAAAAGGCTATCGCAAATAACAGTTTCTTGTTGAGATGCAAAAGTATTAGAATTGAATAATAATACAGCCCACATTACAGGTGCAGCTCTGTAAAAAGCGATCCTCATTTTCTTAATATAACTCTCCATATTATGAGATTAAAAAATTGTCTACTCAAAGTAAAGGATTTTTACTCTATCATATAAAAATGTAATCTAAATGTTAACTATACCTGCAACAATACAGAACTGTTAATTGCCTAATTTTAGAAAAGTTAACCATCCTACTCTTTTATCAGATAAGATATACATACCACACAGTAATTTGTATTCGGAAACTAAATTTTTAACGAAATATATAAATTATGAGAAAGTTTTATATGCTGTTATGTTTTATGATAAGCACAACAGCAATGGCGCAACTGTCGCCAATGAGTAAACAGATGGCAAAGGATCTGTATAATAATCTTAACGGATCATCATGGGTTATTATTAACAAAGATGGATCTACAAAAACAGTTACAGAGAACTGGTTAACAGAAATACCACAAAGGGTAGGACTTCTATATACAAGTTCTACCAAAATGAAGGATGTAAAAAAGATAGATCTTACAAATTGTGGTCTTACAGGAGATATGCCTGAAAACTGCTTTACACAACCATGGATTACCTTTGAGTCTGAAATAAATGCAAATTATCACAGATATTACAACACGCCACGAAACCAGAATGAAGATAATGCAAGTCTGGTAGCACACAGTTATGGGTCGGCTGGACAGACAGTACGGTTATCACACAACAACATTACAAGTATAAGCAGAGATATTACTGCAATTCGGAATGTAATAGGAGCTATTCAGGTTGATCATAATAAATTACAGAGCCTTCCTGATTTTCAGTTCACAGCAGCATTAGGAGTTGGTGGTATATGGGGTAGTCGCGGAACTTACAATGTAGATTTTAGTTATAATGAGATAAGTAACGTAAATAAAAATCAGTTTATATCAAAACATCAAACCTCTGGCGAATCTGGAAAAACCGGAATGTTAAGTCTTGATAATACCAAACTTGATATAAGTAACAACAGACTTAATTTTACTAATCTAATTATATTAAAAGAGCTAATGAGCGGGCGTGATGCAGAGTTCACATATGCACCGCAGAAACCACTGGGAGATATAATTGAAGATAAAATAGTTGAGAGAGGAAGCCCTGTAACTCTACAGTTCTCTTTAGATCATCCGCAGAATGAATACACCTGGTATCTTAATGGGGAGAAGACACAATTTAAAGGTAAGGAGTTAATTATATCATCTCTCACAGAGGCGCAGGCTGGAGTTTATCAGTGTATGGTTACAAACTCACTACTGCCCGATCTGGTTATTGAGAGCCATCCTATGGGTGTATTCCTTAAAAAGGATGACAATAAAGCTCCTGAAAATGTAAGTATAGATAAAACAACCGCTGTATCAAAAACAAAAGCTTTTGGCTTTACAATTGGTACATTAACTGCCGATGACGACGATAAGGTATTTTTTATGTTAAAGGGAGAAGGGTACGACTACTCTTTCCGCATTCTGAATGGTAAATACCTTGTAAACGCAGAGGAGCTGTTTGATCATTTCAGTATTAAAGAGTATGATATTACTGTTGTAGCTTACGATATATACGGAGGAAAAACAGAGAAACAACTCACAATAATACGCGATGAGAATATGGAGGAGTTGATTAAAGAGATGTACACAGAAGCATTGGGAGAGTATTATACAGATTATAATATATTAGGTATTGAGTCTGTATTTGAAAACACAAAAGATATAAACGAAAACAGCAATGAGGGAACTAATGTAAGTGACCTGAAACTGATTGTTAAATACATTGATAACGACAGAGTAAAGACCAAAGCATTAACAAATGTATCGTTTAGTCTGTTACCAATAAACAACCATTCTGAATTTAAAGTGGAGGGTGCAAAACTACTAACTGCAAACAAACTAAACTTTGAGGATGGTTCTGAGAGACGAGTTGGTGTGAAATTTACTTACGCTGGCAGTAAAGGTAGTATAGACTACACCAAGTTTCTGAATATAAGAGTGGTTAACCTTATTGAACCTCCAAAAGATATTGTTCTAACATCGTCTGAATTTAAAGTTAATAATAGTTTAGGAAAAACTGTTGGCTATATTACCGCAATACAAGAGGATACTGATTACTCACCGGTTCAGTTCACAACAGAAAGTAACAAGTTTATGATATCCGGGGCTGAGCTAAAAGCAGCTTCTGTATTCACACATACAGGAACCGAGGATATAGAGATTATTTGTACCAACAAAGAGGGACAGGTGATAAAAAAATCATTTGCTATTAATATTGTAGATAACTCTGTGCAGAAAAAGGTTACCGGAATTGGTATAGATAACTTCCTGCTTAATAAAAATGCAGTAGTTGATGATATTATTGCCAATATATATGCCGATACTGAGTGCGAATTCAGCTGCGATAACGAATACTTTAAAATAGTTGGACGCAGGTTGAAACTAAAGGAGATTCTTGATGAAAATATAAAAAAATACAGTGTAGAGATAATAGCAACAACAGATGCGGGTGCATATAATCAAAGCTTTGATTTGTATATACCAAGTACAAACAGTGGTGGTGAAACAGAGATTATTGAGGTAGACTCGAAATCAAAAACTAAGGTATATCCAAATCCAGTAAAAGGTATTCTTAATATTGAAGGGGCAGATAGGGTACAAATACATGACGGCAACGGAAGGTTGGTTCACACTGCATTAATCTTTGAAGGAAAAATAGATATTGGTAACCTGTCTGATGGATTATATATTCTTAAACTATATACAGAAACAGGTATAGAAACTTACAAAGTTATAAAGAGGTAGATTACAAGTTTTAGCTGATATATAGTACTAAAAAAGGGCTGTTCTCACAGCCCTTTTGTTATATTCGGTAATTAATTATTACTCAACAATACCTGTTCTTATTACATCAATTCTCTCAACAACTTTCTTAAGGTCATCATCAGTGAATTGCTCATTAAGCGCAGTAAATTCTGCCTTAAGCTCTTTAAAAGTAACAAGGTACTCAGCTATCTTCTCATTATCCTTATGGTTTTCCATAATCTCAATAAGCTTTTCAATAGGAGCTACCTGATTTTTAATAATCTCTTTAAAATCTTCATTCTCTTCAGAAAGGTAAGCAATCTGTGTTGTAAGATACATACCCTCAACCCAACTACCTATAAGAACAAAAACAGAAAGATTATCTTTTCCGTTATTCACAAGAAACTCATACGAATCAAAACAAGCATCAGAGATAATCTGAATTAACTTATCTTTATCCTCAATGTTCTTCTCTACATTGTCTGCTAGTTCTGCATTAAAACCTTTAGTTATAGAAAGCTCCTCAACAAGTTGTTTACAAACTTTCATATAGTTTCTTGTCTCTTGCTTCATGTGATATGTACTTGCATAACTAAGATCTGCACCATATGCACCAAGATTAAGAGCTTTACTTGTCTCAGTAAAATACTTATCTATATTCTCAGTAGGATTATTAATACTGATGATGTAACCTGCACCAGCCTTACTCAATAGCCCAATAATATCAAATGAAGTAGGTATTGGATATTTAGCCAGCTCCTCAAACGCTTGCTCCTTCTCATTCGGCTGCTCTTCAACCGGCTTCTTATTTGTGTTTCCTGCCTGATTACATGCCGCTAGCAGTATAACAGCTGAAACTAAAATTGATAAAATACTTTTTGTTCTCATTTGTTAAGCTTCTTTTAGTATGTGTTTAATTTGCCTACCAATATAGCAAAAATAGTTGTCACTGAAAAGAAAAGCTAACATACTCATCTCAATATGGCAATTTTACCTCTTCCTTCAGTAAGCCTTTGCTTAATATTGTTTAAAACAATTATCTGTTCTGAAAGTTCTTTAATTCTTTCGTAATTATCCTCTTTTTGTGCCTCAATAATACCTGTTCTGGTATCCTTTATTGCCTCCATCACAATGTATGTTTTATAGGCAAGTACTGTTTGCGGAACAATATCCTTTAGCTTATCCTCCTCTGTCTCAATAAAGGAGTCCTTCTTTGTCCATATATTACTAAGCTCATACTTAGCTGTATACAAATCAGCAGCTATTGATTGCACTGCCTTTATATTATGATTCACAAATAGCTTTTCAATCTCCTCTCTGCCCGAAGCCATATGTGTTTTATACTCATTCAGAATGTATCTGTATGCCTCATTCCCAAAGTCAATATCGTCCTCCTCTAACTCAGAAATAATAAAATCTGCTACCGATATTGCAACACTATTATCATCTTCATCTTTATACTCCTCAAAGACAATATGTCCAAATTTAAACAACAGGCTTATAATCTCTTTTTCCAGTCTGTCCTGCTTTGTCTCAACAGACGAAGTTCTCTCAATTTTAGGCTGTTGACGTTGCTGCTCATATTTCTGATACTTATTCTGACGTTGATGCTCTCCACTCTTACTAACCAACAACTTATTAAGTTGCGTATATAACGATTGCTCTCCAATATCAAGCATCGAGCTACACTCCTTAATATAAACCGATCTTACAATTGCATCAGGGATATATGATACCGACTTAAGGATATCATTAATCATTTGAGCTCTCTTAACAGGATCGCCTTCAGAGTCTTTAAGTAAAAGTTTTGTCTTAAACTGTATAAAGTCAGATTGATTATTATCAACATAATCTATAAGTTCATCAGCTGTATGAGATTTTGCAAAAGAGTCCGGATCTTCACCATCAGGCAACAGTACTACCTTTACGTTAAGCCCCTCTTCCAATATAAGGTCAATACCTCTTAACGATGCTTTTATACCTGCAGCATCGCCATCGTATATAACAGTAACATTCTTGGTAAATCTCTTTATTAGTTTAATCTGCTCTTTTGTAAGTGCAGTTCCTGACGAAGCCACAACATTCTCTATACCCCGCTGAAACATCGACAGCACATCAGTATAACCCTCTACAAGGAAACATCGTTCGTGCTTTATAATGCTATTCTTTGCAAAATATAGTCCGTATAAGATATTACTCTTATGATATATCTCAGATTCAGGTGAGTTGAGATATTTAGCTACCTTCTTATCGGCTTTAAGCGTACGGCCTCCAAAACCCAGAACCTTACCAGACAATCCATGAATAGGAAACATTACCCTCCCGGAAAACCTGTCGAATCTGTAACTCTCCTTATCAATAGTTAGTCCGGTACTTACCAGATACTCCAATTTATAACCATTATCAAGAGCATACGACGTAAATACATCTCTTCCGTCAGGACAATATCCCAACTGAAACTTATTTATTGTGTCGTCATTAAACCCACGCTCCTTAAAGTAGCTATAACCTACACTCTTCCCCTCTGCATGATGAAACAGGTTATTATTAAAGTATTTTCCGGCAAATTCACTTACAATAAGCAGACTCTCCCTTGTATTACGTTTCTGAATCTCCTCAGCCGATACCTCCTTGTCCTCCTTAATTTCTATACTGTATTTAGAAGCAAGGTATTTTAGTGCTTCTGGATATGAGAACTTCTCATGTTCCATAAGAAAACCAACTGCATTACCGCCTTTTCCTGAACTAAAATCTTTGTAGATACCTTTAGATGGAGATACAACAAACGATGGGGTTTTCTCGTCATGAAACGGACTCAACCCCTTGAAATTTGTTCCTGCTCTTTTAAGATTAACAAATTCGCCTATAACTTCAACAATATCAATTGCATCAAATATCTTATCTATAGTCTCCTGATCTATCATCTTTTTCCTCCGATGCAAATTTAACTCATAAAATATTATGCCAATATCTATTTGGCGAAAAGCTTTTCAATTTATATTAACGGGTTATTAACATATTAAATGTATATCTTTGTTAAACTATAATAATAGTTAAATACTTATGGAGGCATGCATGTGAATAACTATAATGCTAACTCCATCAGACAATTAAAAAAGCAATTATTAACAGATGAAGAACATAGTTGTACTTAGCGGTGCCGGAATATCGGCAGAGAGTGGTTTAAGAACTTTCAGAGATATGGGAGGACTCTGGGAAGAGTATGATGTAATGGAGGTAGCAAGTCCTCAGGCATGGGAGAGTAATCCTAATCTGGTAATGAGATTCTATAACGAACGACGCAAACAACTTAACGATGTTGAACCAAATCCGGCGCATAAAGCATTGGCTAAGCTTGAAAAACATTTTAACGTAAAAATAGTTACTCAAAATGTTGACAACCTACACGAGAGAGCTGGCAGTACAGATATACTGCATCTGCACGGAGAATTAACAAAATCCAGAAGTCAACTGGACTATTCACTTGTTTACGATATAGATGGGTGGGAGCTTAAATTTGGTGATACTTGTGAACTTGGTTCTCAACTAAGGCCACATATTGTATGGTTTGGCGAGGAGGTTCCTGAGCTGGATAATGCAATACCGATAATGAATAAGGCAGATATTCTTATAATTGTAGGAACATCGCTTAATGTTTATCCGGCTGCCGGACTGGTTAATTACGTGCCTGACAATTGTAAAATTTTTGTTGTTGATCCGAATAGTGTAGGAGGAAACCTTAACAGCAGATGTGAATACATAACCAAAAATGCAGGAGAGGGGCTTCCTGAACTTACAGAGCGTTTAATAAACAGTTTAAATAATGAGTAAAAGAAAGATAGTTGTTGCTATTACAGGTGCCAGCGGATCTGTTTATGCTCAAAACCTTATTCACAAGTTGAGTAACCTTAAAGAGCAGATACAAGACGTTGGCATTGTATTCTCAGATACAGGAAAAACTGTATATGAATTTGAACTTGAAAAGGATATTGAATCAGATATCCCATTCAAAATATACAAGCCAAACGACTTCTTTGCTCCATTTGCATCTGGCTCTGCACAATACGACACTATGGTTATTATACCATGCTCAATGGGCACAATGGGAAAAATAGCAAATGGCATTGCTGATGATCTGATAAGCAGAGCTGCTGATGTAATGCTTAAAGAGCGAAGAAAACTAATTCTTGTTACACGCGATACTCCGCTTAATCTTATTCAGATAAGAAACATGGAGCAGATAACACTTGCAGGAGGAGTAATATGCCCGGCATCACCTTCGTTCTACAAAAAACCTGAAACAATAACCGAGTTAGTATCTACAGTAACAGACAGGGTATTGGATTTATGTAATTTAGAGATAGATACATACCGATGGAATGATAAATAAATACCCATATATGAAACTAGTACAATAATTAGAATGCCTAAAATGCGAGTTTCATATGACTATTGAAAAGAAAAAAATAAACATATGAGATTATATATACCAAATTCACGTGAAACTGATATCCCCGAACAGTTTAAGACATTTGTTAGCGAAGAACACTTTTGCAATTGCATAAAATGTGGCAAAGAACTAATTGAATCAGATTCAGAATATTTTATTGAGAAAGTATTCAGAAAAGGTGAGATAGAATTTGAATATGCCATATGCAGCGATTGTGCTGAGAAGGTAAATATGGAATTGAGCACAGAATCGAAAGAGAATATTGAAAAATATATGTCTGAAAGAGTTGAGAATCTATCAAGAAACATTGAACTTTTGAGCAATCCCGACGCAGAATATGACGAATGGCTGGTAAAATGCATGATTACCGGTAGTAATATAGACAAAGATTCAGACTACCAGATAGCCGCACAATTTAAAGGCGATAAAATGATATTATCGTTTATGCCGTATGCCGTAAGTATAGAAGCTATTGAGGAGATGCAGGAACTTCTGTCAGCAAAAACAAAAGATGAACTTGATAATTTCAAGAAACAGAATCTGGACTTACCTCCTGAATTTCTGGAATTTATTAAAACCAGTCCTTTTGTATTTGTTTAAAAACAAACAATAAGACATACTTTGCATTTACCTCAAAAACAATTATTACTTTTGTGGTACAAACAGAAATTAAAGAGACTATAAATATATGGAAAGGGTAGTAAGTGGCATACGCTCCACAGGGAATCTTCATCTTGGAAACTATTTTGGAGCACTTAAGAACTTTATAAAAATGCAGGACGAAAATGAATGTTTCTTCTTTATTGCAGATTATCATTCATTAACAACACATCCTACACCAGAAAACCTGCACGGTAATGTAAGACAGGTTTTAGCAGAATACCTTGCCGCTGGTATTGATCCTGAGAAGGCAACGATATACGTACAGAGTGATGTTCCTGAAGTAGCAGAGCTATACCTTCTGCTTAATATGAATGCTTACGTAGGTGAGCTTGAAAGAACAACCTCTTTTAAAGACAAGGTTAGAAAAAATCCGAACAATGTAAATGCCGGACTACTTACATATCCGGTACTTATGGCTGCTGACATTATTATGCATAATGCAACTAAGGTACCAGTAGGTAAAGATCAGGAGCAGAACCTTGAAATGGCTCGTAAATTTGCACGAAGATTCAACAACATGTATAATGTTGAATACTTTAATGAGCCAGAACCATTTAACTTTGGCGAATCGCTTATTAAAATACCAGGACTTGACGGAAGTGGTAAAATGGGTAAATCAGAAGGTAATGGTATTTACCTTATTGATGACCCTAAAGTACTTAGAAAAAAGGTCATGAAAGCCGTTACTGATTCAGGACCAACAGAACCTAACTCACCTGTAACAGAGTCGGTTCAGAATCTGTTTACAATAATGGATGTTGTATCTACACCAGATACTCTTCAGTACTTTAAAGATAAGTATGCATCGTGCGAGATAAGATACGGTGATCTTAAGAAACAACTTGCTGAAGATATAATTAAGGTAACAACACCAATAAGAGAGAGAATACTTGATATAGCAGCAGATACAGAGTACCTGCGCAAAGTGGTTAAACTTGGCGAAGATAAGGCCAGAGAAAGCGCTGCTAAAACAATAAAAGAGGTAAGAGAAATTATAGGATTTAAACCTTTTTAATACTCACGTGTTATAATTATGTTGTTATTACTGTGAGATAAAATAAAATTCTTACGATTTTTTTTAGCGGCTATCATCTTGATAGTCGCTTTTTTTATGAATGTTTCACGTGGAGTAATTCTGTTCAGAATAATTACACCAACAATCGCAAATATCATATTACACATTGTTAACATATGACAAACATATAATATTTTTACATCTGTGTGTAAAATATCACATAATATAACTATCTGTTTACAAACAACATAAAATTTATCATGATAACAATATATAGCATCTGTAATTTTTATTAATGTACATTCGTGTTGCTTTAATACAAAATCAACAAATACTATATCATGAACAAAGAAAGTGAAGAGATTGATCTTTTTGAACTAATAAGCAAGATTTTCAATCCATTTAAAAAGTTTTTTGCCGCTATTATATCGGCTATAATATACCTGATAAAAATTACATTGCGCAAATGGTATATTATAATACTATCGGTTATTATTGGAGGAGTAATTGGTTACGTGAAAAACGAATTAAGAACAGATCTGTACGTAACAAAAGCTATTCTTAAAGTAAACACTGTTGATATTGCAGATGCAGTATCGCAACTACAAAACCTTAATACTCTTATTGAGGAGAGCAGCTACGATATACTTGCCGAACAACTAAATTTGAAACCGGAAGAGGTTAGTAATATCTACAGTATTAATATCAGTTACATATACGATATTAATAACGATGATTTACCTGATATTACTGACGAACTGGGAGAGTATCTTAGTATAAGAGATACTACAATTGTAAGATACACTGACAGACTTGGTTTATCTGTGCAAATGCAGTCTATGCAATCAATTAAAACTATTGAAAATGCCATTGTTGACTACGTAAACAACAACCCGTATTTTGTAAAAGAGAAACAGGTTAATACACAACAGTTAAAAAGCAAAATTGCCTTTCTGGATAGTGAAATTAACAAACTAAAAGAGCTGCAAAATATCAGATACAAACAGTCTGATTACAAAATAGACGACGACAAATACATACTAAAACAGAACGAAAAGTTATATCATAATGATATCTTAAATCTGTTTGAGCAGAAACAAAGGCTTGAAAAACAACTAGCTCTGAATAGTAATATTGCTGAATACTCTAAGAATTTTTCACGATATACAACCCCTAAAAATTTCCTTACAAAAATGGTTGCCAGATACAGCTTAATACTATTTGTATTAAGTCTGTTAACTCTCATATTTATAGACAAGAGAAACGTAATAAAGGAGTTCATTAACAATTAAACATAGAAAAAGGATGTCAACTTATTCAGAGCTGACATCCTTTTCATTATTATAGTAATATCTATATTATCTACTCTTTAACATCCTTTTTCCTTCTGGTTAAAAGAATTCCTATTCCTAACGAGATAAACGGTATACTCAACCACTGTCCCATATTAAGAGTCATTCCATCCTCAAAATTAACCTGAACTTCTTTAATAAACTCAATAAAGAAACGTACTCCAAAAAGCATAATAAGAAACCATCCGAATATATTTCCGTTTGCCATTGTTTTCACATTCTTCTTATAATACCAGTACAATACAAAGAATATTGCCAGATACGATAATGCCTCATAAATCTGTGTTGGGTGTTTTGCAATCTCTTCTTTATTCTGTTCAAACACTACTCCCCAAGGCAGGCTTGTTGCAACACCATATATCTCTGAATTCATAAAGTTTCCTAAACGTACAAAGAAACCTCCAAGAGCAACAACAATAACTATTCTGTCTAATACAGACAAAAACGATAGCTTCAGTTTACGGCTAAACAGATACAGAGCAATAAGAATACCTACAGCAGCACCATGACTTGCAAGTCCGCCATGCCATATTTTAAGTATCTCTAATGGATTAGACAGATAATACTCCGGCTCATAGAAAAGACAGTGTCCTAAACGGGCACCCAGAACCATACCAATAACTGTATAAAAAGACAGTTTATCTACCGACTCTTGTTTAAAACCTTCGCTCTTATATATTTTATCAATTATTACATATCCAAGATAGATTGCCAATGCAAAAAGCAACCCGTACCATCTTACAGAGAATGGGCCTAAAGGAAATATTTCAGGATCAAGATTCCAATTTATAGATGCTAATATATTCATCAGTAATTATTTTTTATGATTGAAACAAATATAACCAATCATTATATACCCGAAGCATATGATGGGTTTATCTTTTTCTTAATATCTGTTAAATCCTCCTTAACATTATATATGTCACCAATATACTTATTAAATATATTACATACATCCTCTGCAAATTTATCGCTTAATATATTATAATGAAAATATGGTATTGAGGTTCTGAACAGTATAAAATCTGAGGCATAAAGCGTATTCTCATAAAATATAGAGTACCATATCTCAGCCTCAAGCCAGAAATCTGTCCAGTGCTTTTTAGGAGTCATTAGTTCATATGCTTTTTCGGTAATAATATCAATATTAGAACCATATCTATAAAACAACATCTTAAAATCTTCAGGTTCAATACCTGTCTGTTTTGCTTCGTCATATTTATAATCACACTGCTCAACCATAAGCATTGTATCCGGCTCAAAACTAAACTTACCTCCACTCAATCTGGTATCTTTTGTAGTACACTCTTCATATTTAGCTCCATATTTTTTACTTAACCTTTTAGACACCATATCAACAACCTTTTTTGCCATAAGCCTGTATCCTGTAAGTTTTCCTCCGGCTATTGATATCAAACCACTTTTAGACAGAAAAACCTCATCTTTACGCGATAAAGCAGAAGCCTTCTTTCCCTTTACAGCCATTAAACACCGCAATCCTGCCCAGCTATATTTAACATCGCCTCTGTTTACTTTTATATTAAACTGATTGTTAACAGCCATGCACAGATACTCAACATCCTCCCGCGTAATCTTTATATCATCAATATCTTCGTAATAATCAGTATCTGTTGTGCCAACATAAACAGTATCTCGTCGTGGAATAATAAACACCATTCTGCCGTCAAACACATCAAAATAGAGAGCATTATTTATTGGCAAATCCTCTTTAGAGAATACAATATGTACACCTTTGGTAAGATGTATTCTCTTATTATTTACGCCATTATCCCTCTCTCTCAACTTATCTGTCCACGGACCAGTAGCATTAATTACACACTTTGCTTTTACGGTATGTACATCGCCAGATATTTTATCTACAACCACAGCTCCTGAAATAGTTGAATTATCATAAATCCAGTCCTTGCACTCAACATAATTCAGTACTGTTGCGCCATACTCCTTTGCCGTTTTACACACCTCAATAACAAGTCTCGAATCAGAACACTTATACTCATAATACATTGCTCCACCTACCAGATAATAATCTTTTAAGTTTGGCTCTATTCTTAACGTCTCCTCTTTTGAAAGAAACGTATTGCGTTCTGTCTTTTTTACCCCTGCAATAAAATCGTATATATTCAGCCCTATTCTGATTAACCAGGGTTTAAAAGATCCGTTTTTAATCAGAGGCAATAACATTTTCTGCGGAATAACTATATGTGGTGCATTCCTGTATACAACAGCCCTCTCTTTACCAACAGAACTAACAAGTTTTATCTCACCACTCTTTAAATATCTTAATCCTCCATGAACCAATTTGGTAGATTTACTACTGGTTCCTGAGGCAAAATCAGCCTTATCTATAAGCAGTGTCTTTAATCCACGCTTGGCAGCATCCAGGGCAATACCTGCTCCTGTAATCCCCCCGCCAACAATCAACAAATCATACTGATCTGACAAATTATCAATATCTGATTGTCTTGGAATTTTATTATTGTTCTGATTCATACTAAACAAAATATTGTTTATATAAAGAGTACATTAAATATAATAATTTATACAATCTGATACCAGATTATTTGTACTGCATAATTATTTTATCATCTACCAAAATACCTGTTTACTTGTAAAAAGATGAATAATTAAATTTATTTAACTACTAATGAGACAAAATTTAAGTGGTATATCATTTAAAGATTGTAATTTTGCTCTCTGAGCAATTATGTTTATAACAATGATAAAAAGAATTATTATTATATGCAGTGTAGTTACTGCTGCAATTATAGCACTGCCTCGTTGTGCAAATCCGGGAAGTCCAAGTGGAGGGCCAAAAGATACTATACCTCCAATTCTGATAAATACTATTCCGCTAGACAGATCTACAAACGTATCGCCGGAGAAGATAAGTATCTACTTTAATGAGTACATTGCATTTAAGGATATTAACAAAAAACTTGTAATATCTCCACCACTTGAGTATAAACCAAAGATTATCTTAAAAGGTAAATACCTTAATATAAAGATTACAGATACATTAAAAGACAATACAACTTATACCTTCTATTTTGACGACGCTATAGTTGACAATAACGAAAACAACCCGTATCCAAACTTCTACTACACCTTTAGTACAGGACCTGTAGTTGATTCATTGGTTATTGGAGGAGGTGTATTAGATGCCTTTAATCATACAGTAATTGAGGATGTAACAATTGGACTGTACAAAGATCTTAACGACTCAGTTCCGTACAAACAGAAACCATACTATGTTGCTAAATCAGATAAGGAATCCGGAAGATTTATATTTAGAAATATTGCTGCGGGCAGATACAGAGTATTTGCTATGAAAGAGCTTAACAACAATATGAAGTATGATCAACCAGGCGAATATATTGCATTTACAGATCATTTTCTTGATATAAACGACCAAGGTTTCTCTGTAAATGGTAAGCCTATTGAAGACGAGAAACATACACTTTCTGACTCAACACATACAATACACGATCATGCTGATCATGCATTGTCTCTGTTTATGTTCCTTGAAGATCGTGCACCGCAATACCTTACATCAGATAAACGATTAACAGATAATAACCTGCAAATAGGATTCAACAAGGTGTATGATGATGTAATATATCTTGATCCTATTACAAAACCTGAGAAAGAGGACTGGTATATAATTGATCAGAAAGAGAATAATAAAGATTTTGACATCTGGATTACAGATACCACAATGGCTAAAAGAGATTCCATTGCACTTAAAATGAAATACAGATTCACAAACGAGGATAAAAAACTTGATTGGCGCACAGATACAATATTCTTTGTAAAGAAAAAAGAGGTTAATAAGAACAGAAAAAAAGATAAAGACAAACCAAAACCAAAGGAGTACCTTAAACTCAATATATCGGCTAACAAATCAAAAGCTCTTGAGCTATTTGACACATTAAGTATACAGTTTAATGAACCTCTGCACACATTAAATAAAAACAGAATAAAACTTACAGAAACTGTTGATTCTGTTGAGTACACAAGACCATTCACATTAGATGCAGATACCCTTGACCCTAGAAAAATGTATATAAACTTTAACAGGACAAAGGGTGGTGAATATAAGATACAGGCTCTTCCTGATGCATTTACAGGAATAAGTTATAATAAAAACGATACTCTTGATGTATCATTTAAGGTTAAAAAGAGCGAAGATTACGGACAAATATTCCTTACTATTGTTAGCGATGAATATCCAATGATAATTCAGATGATGGAGAAATCAGGTGATAGTGAAGTTATTGTAAGAGAATATTACATAAACAGTGAAACAACAATTAACATCAAAAATGTTCCGCCTAAAAAATATCTGTTTAAGTCAATATATGATGCTAACAGAAATGGTAAATGGGATACCGGAATATTTATGAAGAAGATACAACCGGAACAGGTTAGGTATATGAGAAACGAGAACTCTATTGAAGAGATTGTTGTTAAAGCAAATTGGGATAACGAACTGGAGTGGAATATAAAATTAAGAGAAGAGGACTAGATATATGTCAGTATTAATGAATTTTGCTATGTTTCCTACCGATAAAGGAACAAGCGTTAGTGCACATGTAAGTAAGGTTATTGACATGATCAGAAATAGTGGAGCACAATATAAACTTACACCAATGGCTACTGTTATCGAAACAGAAACCATGAGTGAGGCTCTGGAGATAATTCAAAAAGCAAACGATATACTTGAACCGGATTCAGACAGAATATACTCTTCTGTTACCTTTGATATACAAAAGAGTAAAAGCAACAGAATTGTAACCAAGGTTGAGTCAGTTGAGAATAAGATTGGAAAAGTAAACAAATAACTCTGCACATTAAAAACCAACCAGATGAAGAGAATATTGTTTCTACTGCTCACCTCTGCTCTGTTTATTACAGCTAATGCCCAAAACTCTATAGGTATTAGAGGAGGATACAGTCAGACAAGTATTAAGTTTGAGAAGGATTATGGTCAAACTGCGCTTACCGGAGACTACACAACCGGAATTGTATTCAGAAGAGTTGACTCAACAAAAAGATCATGGGTCAGCCTTGGAATACAGGTAGAGGTAAACTATTCGCGTAAAGGTTTTAATCAGATTATCGAAGAGGCAAACGGATCTGTACCTGCCGTGAGTATAACCAGAAATATGGAATATATTAATACTCCAATTGTAACTCAGATACTTATTGGACCTAAAAGAATAAAATTATCATTAAATTTTGGTGTATATTTTGCATATATGTTATCGCTTAAAGATAACCTGAAATCTACTGGTAATGCGGCTTTAAGCCAAGATTCGGAGATTTACTATGATGCTTACAACCGTTTTGATTATGGAATAGTTCCCGGTGCAGGACTTGCGTTGGATTTAAATATTTTTTATCTTCAATTAGAAGCTCGTTATTCGTTTGGTTTCGGGAATCTTTATAAGGAAGATCAAAAATACCTTCCGTCTACATCAAGATTCAAATCATTAGAGTTATCGGCTTCTGTATTATATAAGTTTTAGAAGCACATAAAAAATAACATAATGATGAAGAGATTATTTACTCTGATATCGCTGTTTTTTATCGTTTTAGTGCTTTACGCTCAGGACGAAGATTTTTCTCAGGTTGGTATAGCATCAGTTTATTCTGATCAGTATGAGGGAAGAAGAACAGCAAATGGAGAAGTTTTTACGCATGAAAAGTTTACCGCCGCGCATCTAAGTATTCCTTTTGGTACAAAGGTTAAAGTTACTAATATGAAAACAAGAAAGTTCGTAATTGTTACTATTAACGATCGCGGACCATTTGTTAAAGACAGGATTCTTGATCTGTCAAGGGCAGCTGCCTTTAAGATAGACATTGATCCTAAAGGTACTGAAAAGGTACAAATTCAGGTTCTTAAACCAACCAAACGCCAACGTAAGAAGAATAAGTTGACTGTTAAAAGTGAAGAACCTAAAGAAGAACCAAAGGAGGAGCCCAAGAAGGAGGAACCGAAAAAAGAGGAGCCTAAAAAGGTTGAAACAAAGGTTGTAAGAGATACTGTTTATGTAAAACAGGTTGTTCGCGATACTGTGTATAAAACAAAAACAGTATATGTAAACAATGGTAACCAGCCTACACCTGAAAATCATAGTGGTATATACAAGATAATCAGATATGAGATAGGGCCTAAAATAAATATCAGAAGCGGATATGCAATTCAGGTAGGTTACTATCATGTACCGGAAAATGCATACGCCCTTTACAAGCGATTACGCAAAAAGTATAAAACCAATATATACCTGCACAGAACAAAAGAGGAGGGACAATATGCCTACAGGCTTCTGTTTGGAGTGTACACACATAAATCGCAGGCACTAAGAATGCTTCCGGGAATACGCAGATATCATCGCGATGCATTTATACAAGACTATAGTACATTAGAACAATAGATATTAAAAGCGACTCATATGGGTCGCTTTTTTATTATAACTGTCTCTTAATGATCAAATGGAACTCCGAATAATAATCATTCTCGTGTGTATGAAAGCTTCGTTTCGTCATTTTATTATTTTATTCTTATAAATTTGCACATTGTAAAACAGAGTGGTAAAACTCTTTTTAAACTAAGATATAAATTCAGTTACATAATGTATATAAACAACTTCTCAGAGTACAAAAGACGACAAACAGATGTTGTATCTGTTGGCAAAATTAATGTTGGTGGTAACAATCCGGTATCGGTACAGACAATGACAAATATAGATACCAACAATGTTGATGAGTGTACAGATCAGATTATAAGAGTACACAAAGAGGGTGCCGATATTGTACGACTTACAACACAAGGTAAAAGAGAGGTTGAGAGTATACACTTAATCAAAAACAGACTTATTGAACTTGGTATTGATATACCTGTAGTTGCCGATGTACACTTCAGATCTGATATTGCCGATTTGGTAGCACCGCATATAGATAAAGTGAGGATAAACCCCGGAAACTATCTTGGACGTACAAAACCATTAACATCATACTCGCAAGAGGAGTATAAGGCAGAGATAGATGAAACAACAACAAGATTCAGAAAATTGATAGATATCTGCCGCGAACATAACACATCAATACGTATTGGATCTAACCATGGGTCGCTATCGCAACGTATTGTAAGCAGATATGGCGATACCCCTGAAGGGATGGCTGAAGCTGCAATGGAGTTTCTGCGTATTGCAAAAGATTACAGCTTTAATCAGATTATAATATCAATGAAATCGAGCAATACTAGAGTAATGGTACATGCATATCGTATTCTGGTTAATAAGATGAATACTGAGCAGATGAACTACCCGATACACCTTGGAGTAACCGAAGCCGGAAGCGAGATAGAGGGGCGCATTAAATCAGCCGTTGGTATTGGTACCCTGCTTGCCGATGGTATTGGCGACACCATACGTGTATCGCTTACAGAGGAGCCGGAGAATGAGATAGCAATAGGCAGATATCTGGTTTCATGTTTCGATAAATACAACAACACCAAATCTGATATATACAGAGGAGAGTCACCAATTAATCCATATGAGTACAATAGGAGAGAGAGCTACAGTGTAACAAACATTGGTGGCGATAATGTTCCGGTTGTAATTGCAGACAATAACGATGCTGACTATATATGCGATAGCCCAATTGAGAAATGCGGGTATCTCACAAAAGCCGACAAAAAATATCCTCTGTACCACTCAATAGAGGAGTATACAAAATCAGATAACAAAAGCGCAGATATAAACTTTATAAGGCTTAACTGCAACAAATATAATAGTAATACAGCAGAGATATTAAAAGAGACAAACAACGCTGTTTTAATACTCAGATCAGATTCAGATAATATGTTTCTGGATGTAAGATCAACCATATTCAGACTTATAGCAGACAATATAAGAATTCCTGTTGTAGCTGAGATAAATGCTGATGAAGCATTAGCTGAGAGATTTGCTGTAAAAACAGCTACTATTGCCGGACCACTGTTTATTGATGGTCTTATAGATGGAATATATGCACACAATACAAACAGCAACTATAAAGCCGATACACTATCGTTAATGTTATCGCTGCTTCAGGCATCAAGAATACGAACTAGCAAAACAGAGTTTATATCGTGCCCGGGGTGCGGACGTACACAGTTCAAACTACAGGATGCAGTAAAGAGTGTAAGAGAGCACACATGGCACCTTAAAGGGTTAAAGATTGCTGTTATGGGCTGCATAGTAAATGGTCCAGGCGAAATGGCCGATGCCGACTACGGATATGTAGGCTCCGGAGCAGGCAAAATAACCCTGTACAAAGGCAAAACAGTAATGAAGAAAAACATAAACCAGAACACCGCCGTACAAGAACTAATTAACCTGATAAAAGAGCATGGTGATTGGTTGGAGAGGGAATAGGGACTTTAAATTAATCTATTTATAGATAAAATCAGAAGGCTGTCCAGAAAATAAAAGACAGCCTTATTAATAACTATTTTTTAGAATATCCTTAATGTATCTAAGACTAAAACAAATTAAAAGATTTAGTTTTAACAATTGATTGTTTTCGTTTCAATCTATTATTAAATAGATCTATTATATTATCAATATTTTCATTATAACAATTTTCTATAATATATTTTCGTTTTATACTATCTTTTTCTATACAAAGAGTCCATGTAAATCCATCAAGAATCATAGGATTTGAGAAAACAACAACAGAATCAGAATGTGTTATTAGTAATTTATCTATTTCATAAATTAACTGTTTCTCTATAGATTCATTTATTTTTCTTCTACCACGAAACTTATATGAATTTCCATCCTTACTTGAAAATACTTTTATTGTTCTATCATTATAACTATACTTTGCTTTAGCTCCGGTCATAACATTTGTGAACTCCAATTCTACAGATAATAATTTATTATCCATATTATTATCTGTAACAGCTAATACGCATGTTATTAACAAAATAATTAAATTTTTCATTCTTTTCGTATTCTAAGTTGTTTATGCTGCTGAAACTCTTTAATTATATGTCTGTTATTACTGTATTTATTAAGCACGTATTTTTTTAAACTTTTATCTGTCATTAACCTATAACCACTAGACTTAGTTATTTTATTATAATAACTTCCTAACTTAAACGCTACATATTCATCCATATAATCATATGCTACTAATCTACCATTAGTATAACCAAATTCACCTTTAAAATAACCTAAACCATGTCTTGACTCATGTACAAGTGTTTGTCCAGATTTATCACTAAGATATAATTGAACTTCAAATCTATTTTTGTCAGAATTCCATTTTGAGCTTCCTCCCGATTCAATAACAGTTCCATCACTTCTTTCAATTGGTTTAAATCCATGATAAAAAAACATCTCTGTTTCAGGATTAACTACATAATTAAATAAATCATCTACCAATGAAATCTTAGCTATTTTATCTTGTAATTTCTCTTTTTTTCTCAATAGTCTTTTATTCTCATTGTCGTCCTTTAGTTTCTCTTTGATTCTTATCAAATCAGAACTTAAATCTGTTAATGCTTCCGTAGTCTTTGTTCTCGCCTCCATAAAAGACTGTCTAGTAGCATTATTCGCAAAAGATGTATCCAATCCCATTATATCAGAATAAATAATAGGATTGTTATATGTATAAGAATATCCGCTATAATCATGATGTTTCTCAATCATTGGATCTACAACATTCCACCGACCAATCTCCTTATCATAAAACCTAAATCCATAATCGATAAATCCGGTCTCCTCTTGTAGCTCTTTACCATTATAAAGATACTTATTGGTTGATGAACCAGACTGTGCAAATGTCAGACCAAACGGATAGTAGTTGCTTTCCTGAGTAATATCATTTGTCTCATTAACTGCTACACGGGTATTGCCAAGGTGATCTTTTAGATGAAACTCATAGTTTGTTGTTGAGCCGTTTATGTTTAACAGACCCTCTGAGCATATCATATACTCCAGTTTATCATCAGTATATACAAAGTTACCAAGGTAATATTTTGTCTTACTACTTAGTTTGTTTGCTAACTTACGTCCGGTAGCATCATAAATATAACCTATTTTATCTGCTCCTTTTGTTATGGAGTGAGGTAGATTCATATGGTTATACTTTATACCCGATAACCCTTTATTTGGATCAACTGTCATATTTCCATTGGCATCGTACAGATAATCTCCTGAACCCTGCTTAAAGCCCAATGTATTATCTCCGTTATCAACTACACTCTGTAACTGATTACCTCCGTTGTATGTATATGCCAGATTATCCATTGTAAGAACACTAAATGTTCCGGTATTGTTAACTAATGTTTCGCGCTCTAATGTAAGTATATTACCGTTAATATCATAACTGTATGCTGTATTATACCCATCTGTCTTTGTTCCTGCATAGTCGGTACTCTTTATTCGGTTAATTGTATCGTACTTGTAACCATAACTCTGCAACACTCCATCTTTACCATTCTTCCACTGCATAGCACTTATGTTTCCATTGTATTGTGCTTCGGTATCAACCCCTGCAACGGTGTTGTTGTAGTGTAGGTTCATACTGTACAGGTTGCTGCCATCGCTCTTTGTGTTGTTCAGCTCTTTTAACCAACCTCTGATATTGTAGCTGTACTCTGTGTTTATGGCTTTGTTGTTAAGTCTCTTCTTTATCATCTGACCTAACTCATCGTACTCAAATGATGCATACAGAATCTCACTTTTTGTTATTGCACCTTCCAACTTTTGGTAGGTACGTTGCAGTCTGTCAGCATGATCGTACTCATTACGCTGTTTTACAACAATTGCATCTTTTCCGTTTAGCTGATGAACATATATTGTGTTCTCTATACGTCCGGTAAAGCTGTAGTTGCTTCCCGCTGTCTCTGTAAATGTTTTGCCATCTGGTAACACTGTTTTTGATACTGTCTGTACCACACGATATTTATCATCGTAGTAGTTTGCAAACTCCGTCCATGTGTCATTTAACCTGTTCTCCGAAGCATCAAGTACCCTAACCTTTGTGTATGTTACCTGACCTTTAATGCTCTGATTAAAGTTGCCACTATAACTGTCAATATCGTATCTGCTGTCAAATGCTAATGTTGGGAACTTAGCCGGATAGTACTCATCATATATTGTCTCTGTATATGGCAGGTTGTTTGTTGTAGGAAAGCTATTGTTGGTATACGTTCCGTTATTACACACCTCATACATATTACTATTTGCCTCTACCTCACCACGCATCTGATTCTGCGATAGTTTTGATGTTGCGGTGTAAATTCCTGTCTGTACAGGGCGATTAAATCTGTCGTACTTTGTATATAACCACTTGTTGTTTTTGCGTTGCTCACCATCCTGCGTAACTACAAGTCGGTTACGTTTATCATATACCATATATATAGTCTCAGCTCCGGGTAGCTGTTTTGTTACCATTCGTTTACGTTCATCGTAGGTGTAATAATAACACAGATCTTTTATTATATCATTAGTATACAACACATTTATATCAGGTGTATCAGAGTCTGTATAGGACATAAGTTTATCTACAGCTTTTGGTGATAAAACATATCTTAATAACCCAAAGTAATCATAAATATAGTATGTATATGCTGTTTTAGTACTGCTCAATATGCTGGTTTTAGCTATTACATTACCATACTGATCTTTATACTCTTTTGTTACTCCTTTATTATTCTCATCTGTTATCTCTGTAATATTAACAGTACCTGCTGTTTTGTATCCATTACATATTAATTGTCCGTTAACACCAACTTTAAAATCCAGCACCTCATTGTTTCTATTGCTGGCATATCTGTACTTAATAGTTTTATCAGTAGCAGATGATGTTGGTTGCCAAACCTCACCAGGAGCTCCCTGTTTGGTTACTCTACTAAGCGGCGAACCATCGTACTCTGTTACAGAAAAAGGGTAATTTGTTACCTCCTGAACCTTTATATCTGAGCTATAGAAATCTGCCTGATCTCCTATCGGGTCAGCAATATTTACTCCTGTTCCTGTTTCAGCAGCATAAGGCAAATACTGTCTTGCATTTCGCCCCATACCATCATACTCAACAGGTAAAATAATATCTGTTCCTTTTGTTGATGCAGCTACATTTATCTGCTGTTCGGTACGTCCTAAACCATCGGTATATGTTACACTTACTGCTGTTCTGCTAAGGTCTATATTGTGTTTATCAATTTGTTGTACTGCTGTTTTTGGAGTAACAACAGCTACAAAGTTTTTGTCAAGTGAGAATGTCGGATTAACAAACTCTATGGCTTTCTCTACGTGTTCTCCAAGAGTCATTATAGAGTTTATATCACTATTCACCTTCCATTCATTTATATTATAGTCTCTATGACCTGTATAACCCTGCGCAACATCTTTTTTACGAATAAGTAATACATCTTTTGCAAAATTACATGGCTTTGCAGATCCTAATCTGTCAGTCTCTATACCACGGTACAAGATACGTATCTGATCGTTTCCGTTATAGTTAATTACCTCACAATTTGTTGTTATGAATTTATTCCTGTTACCTGTTGCTTTACTGTTACGTATTACTATGGTTCCGTCTATCTCAAGTACTCCGCTCCTTTCAGGGGTATATGAGTATAAAAAGTCGTTATCGCCGTTGTAATCGCGTTGTATTACAATGTTACTGATATCGCAATTGGCTATGCCAAGGTTGGTTATCTCAATACTTTTGTTGTATCCGTTACCCTCCTGATATTCTGATATTATTAATTTTGGTAATACTGTTATATTATGAACACCAAGCTGTCCGAAGTAATCCTTTGGTAATTTAAGCCACCTGCCTTTAATATCCTGATCCAATCCTCGACTGTTTACAAGGGTTACATCCTTACCAAAATTACTGCCTCCACGCGATCCGATACTGTCAATTGCCACACCATTATGGTATAACTTAACCATATCATTACCATTAAAATCCAAACATCCCGAATTATCATACATATCAGCTTTGTTAATCAACGTAGCTGTTGCCTCATCATTAACAATTACATAGGTACTTTTTGGTGCTACTGTTCCGGTTAATAATATACCATTACCAAACACGCCATTACCATTCACATCTTTTCTGATAATATACTCTGACAGATCAACTGGTGTCAATCCTGAATTGTATAACTCTAATGCTTTATTGTGTCCTGATCCCTCTATATATTCTGAAAAGAATAGCTGAGACTGTTGCGCATAGATATTCTGTATTAATGCAGTGCAGCATAACACAATAAGCAACATATATATTGTTTTTATTTTTTTATGCATCTGTTTATTATTGTTTTATCTGTATAAAATTTATAATAACCTGTATGTTAAATTAATTGTTAACAGGATTCTCAAAACCACCTCCGGGTGGAATTACTATTGGCTCTATAGCCTTCTGGCTCACATTCACAACAAACCTTTGTGTACCAATATTAATTATGAACTCACCATATCTCATATCCTCTTCAGTGTTTGGTGTACTTGTAACATTAATTACAGCATCACCAACCCCGTTAGTTACAGATATATTTAACCATTCACTTTTTCCGGTAATATTCCAACTACCATTTGCCTGTAAGTTTATTGGTACAGGTACTAGTCCCGATTCATTTAAAGTGATACTACTCTTATCAACACGGTTTATTTTTCCTGTAAATGAATATATTCTTATCCCTGATACTGATATCTGCTCCGATTCAGCAAACAGAATACCTTCTTTTGTTATTCTGAAATAATATGGTCTGTCAATATGGTTATATACAGCAGGATAATCTCCTGTTAAATTAAACTTTCCGTTAGCATCGGTATAAACTGTCTCCTTAACCCTATATTCAATTCCCCCTCCAAAGGCTTCATATTTCTGATATGTCTCTATCTTAACACCATTTAGCGGATTTCCGAACTGATCAGAAACAGAACCTGATACTGGAACAATATCATATACTGCCGTAATATTGGTATTTTCTGACACACTCGACTCTCTGAACCTACGATCTGCTCCTGCACTGTTTCCGTTTACAATAATCTCTTTAAATCTAAATCCGGATGAGTATTCAGAAAATTCAACCTCAAAAGGCTCTCCGTGCTCAACTTCAGAGCAATTTATCACATTCTGTAATATGTTATTATTAACACATACGTTATATCTCCTCTTTGTAAAAAGTATCTTAATATGAGTTGTATTACAGATATTAGTTACTGTATACGATGTAAGCTTTGATATATCATCTATTTCGTTTTTAACATGCCTTTTATTTGCCTGCCCGGAATCAACTATTATATCAGATAATTCGTATCCTAATCCTGCTGAGATATTAAAAGAGAACTCTCCTCCATGTTCTATATTCACATTACCCTCTGGTGATATCTTACCACTACCTTCAACAAATGTTGATACATAGTGTCCGGTTTGCGATACCTCATCATATTTATTACCCGCATAGTGGTAACTATAGTCAGCTAATATATTATTATTATAATCAATAACACGCTTTAACCCTCCAATATAATTATAAGTATAATAGGTTGTTTTACCATTAATATCTGTAATTGATGATACTCCAACATCAGGTTTGTATGTATACGATGTTATAGCTACATCAGAAAGATCATTACGTAGTGTATTAACAAAATCAATTACAGTTTTTTCATTATCAATAATTGAATCTTCAATCCAACTAAGACTTTTCCCTTTTTTATTTATTTCAGAAACAAGACTACTATAAGTTATGCCTTCTGCTCTTATTATTGGATATATGTTGTTGTAACCCCATACTGTTGCAACCGGATCTTCATCAACCTTGTGATACTGCAGAATATTTCCGTTGTCATCATATTTATCAATATATACCTTTGGTTTAAGGTTCTTATCTATTCTAAATAAACTCTCTGAATTTACTAACCACTCTGATATATTGTAACTCTCGGTCTCTTTTAGTATACCCGATTCATATTTCCAATTAGTTTTAAGTCGTAATCTATCATTTGTACCTATTCCATACTCTATAAACTCCGCATCTATAACATATAACTTACCATTAATTTCTCTCTCTATTATTGTTTCAAACGGTATGTTTTTAATATTATCCTTAAAGATCTTAGTAAATACTGGGTTGTCAGAATAATCAAAATCATTAACTATTATGTCTTCAATATTTGTCTCATCTCCTGTATTCAGATCATCATCAAAGAAATCTGTTTTCATACCTCCAACAGGAAAGATATATTTTGTAATATTTCTTTCCTCACCATTTCTCTTTGTTATTACTGTTGTCGGTTTTTTGTTATTAGAGATATCATACTTTAAAATAACAGAATCTGTAGTAAAGGGTGTTGAATTACCATTAAAATAATTTGTTACAGAAGTTTTACTTAACAGATATGAGTAATTGTAACGATAATATGCTGACAGACATAATAACTCATTATCTCCGTTTCCACAAAATTTAACACCATTAATACTTATAGCTCTAACCGGGTTAGTTTTATTTCCCACTTTTATATATTCATTATCTGTCCGGCTAACAATAATACCACTCTTATCATATTTTATCTCAGATAATAACTTTCCTCTCTCCTGTTTTCTTGAGCTAAAAGGTGTTACAGGCGTGAATCCAATATTATGTGTTCTTATAGCTTTGTCATCTCTGTTTGTTCTGTTATCTGTAAATTTATATACTGTATATGATCCATCATTCAACTTCTCTGTTACTTCTGAGTACATAATATAATCGCCACTACTTGTTGATGATACAGGAATTACCGGGTTGTTGTTTTCTACAATATAAGACTTACCATCTGCAGAAAATTCATAGTTATACTTTGGTTTAACATTAAGTATACCACTAGACTCTTTACAATTATTCTCAGGACTATAATCTTTTATGTAGAAATACTGCTTGCTGCTTATATTACCCTTACCATCATTGTTTATTATCTTCTTTATTCTTAATCCTCCTGCAAGTTTATCCTCTGTCTCGTCATATAGTTTACTTCTGTCATCGCTTACAAAACTACGGTATCTATTCTGCTCATATTTGAACTCAGTACTACCTCCTGTTGGATATATAATCTTTTTAAGAATACCATATTTTGATTGTGTTGAATCAACAGCTCTTTCTCTCAAAAAATCACTATCTTCAGGTTTAAAATATGAACTGTTATTAAAACCCCAGTGATCTGTATGCGTTTTTAAGTAATGATATAGATAACCTTTAAAATCATATTCAAATGTATATCTCTTACCTCTATTTACCTTATTGTTACCAACATTAGATCCATATTCAGTTAATGTATTAAGAAAATATCTATTCTGACTACCACTAGTGGTGTAATGAAGATCATACTTCTTTATCTGCTTATCTTTATGTTTTATTGTAAAATCGCTCAGATATAACCATCCAAATAACTTATATCCATTAAATAAATTTGCAATCACGTTATTACCTGAAGGTACCTCTGACTCTCTTAAAAGGGTAAAAAGTTCTAAATAACCAACAGAGATCATGTCTTTAAAGAAATTGCATGCAAACAGGTAATCTTCATCTCTATAGTGGAGACTGTTATCTCTAAAGGTATTAAAACCAATAGTTATATCTCTGTTCTTTATATTTACACTATTCAGATATACTGGTGATATAGAATTACCTGTAACATAATATCTTCTACCACTATCTCCTTTACATTTATAAAAAGTCACTCCAGTAGAATTGTCCGCAGATGACTTACTTTCCTGAACAACATTATAGAGTTGAGCTGTATACGGACCTCTTTTGTATTCAAAATCAATTATCTCTCCACTACTATACACTTCAATTCTCTTAAGAAACCACGACGTTGCTCTAAACTCTACTCCACATAATCCTAAAATTTCAGGAAACATAAACTCAGTATACTCAACTGCATTTTTTCCACCGAATATATACCTGTTTCCATAACCATCAGTAATAATAAAATTTTCAAAGTGTGGTATGATACCATTTTCATGTTTCAGTCCATAAGATGTACCAGCAATAAATGGTTTTACAAAAACACCATTAAACTCTACTTTTAAATTATGTTCTGACCTAACCTGCCAGTTTCTGTTGTGATCAAGATAAAATTCTCCACTAAATCCTAAAAAGTTGAATGAAAACAGATCTGGTTCTCTATCTTTATTTGCAGCACTTCCATCAAAATCATCAAGATTTTCGCTCCAGTCTGAACTCTTATTCTTACCCGAATAGTAATATCCAATCTTTCCTTCTCCATAATCTGCCAATTCATCCTCAATATTCCTTATTTCTCTTGTAATTACACCACCACAATTCAGACTCCAGCTATCTCCAACCCAACCGGCATGTGTACTTGGTCTTACTCCTGCACTATAATATGATAACGATACATCAAAATTAAAATTCTTATCCTTCACAGAGTATAAAGGAATTGATATATTGGGTATTCCTGTATTAAGCGATACAGGAACCTCTCCGTACACTCCTAAACTCATTGCATTAGGACTGGGTACTGTTTTAAATATACTTTCAAAATCCTGTCCGCTCATGCACATAGGGATTGCAATGCATAAAAGCAACAGTAGTTTTATTTTATTCATAATATTCTAAGATTAATTTAAATCGCAAAGAAACTCATAACAACGAACACTTCCTATTGTCAATGTTGTCAATTTTTATTTCCGGCTTTTCAGTTTCTGTTTTCGGAGTTATTAACAATTTTACCTAAAAACAACTATCTTACTGTACGACTTGTTTTTGACAAATATATTTTAACACTTTTGTTGATAACTTATGCGGTTTATCAACATTAACTATACCCATAAAAAGGTACTTTTACTCACTCCGGTTTTGGAGCGTGACAAGGTAAAATGGACTGGTTTTGTTTGGTATTTTATGCTGTTACAGTATAAAACAAGCTTTTTTGTGCATTGTGTTATTTTGTGCATGCTGTTCTGGTATCGACGTTACTTTCAGTTGCTACGTTTCTGCCATAGTTGCTACGTTGTGTGCTTCTTGTGGCTACGTTGCACGCAACGTAGCTTACAAAGGCAGCAACATCCCTTACCCCACCAATTAATCAGATGATTTTACTCCAATGGGCGACACACCCAGAAAATGGTTATTGGGACTTACTCCGATGAACGGAGCCGCAAAAGATCAAAAAAAGAGCCTTAGTCTGATTCAATAAAGGTGTAATGAGCATTTCTTTCAGGCTTATGTTGTTAATAGAAAGGCATACAGACATAACTTTGGCACTTTATCCGATAAACTGAAGCGCCAAATATCAGAAAGAGATAGTTTATACAGACTCCCTAAGTCTTACTGGCACATTGGTAGCGCTTTAGTTTTACCAGCAGTGCCTCTCGGACTATTTTTTTGGGGTTCCGCTCTGCAGAGCAGATCAGAGAAAGTTGTTCGGAGTATCTCGGCAACTCTTAGTTAAACTCACAGAATAGTTTCTAAGAGGTCAGATAAAAGGACATACATCCTCCTTTTATTCGGTCAGGCTTTTGATAGTTATCTAAGGGCTATTATATTAAAAAATAACTGAGCTGATCATATGCCGAATAAACAGTAACAAACTTCTATACTTAACTTTTATGAATACGGCTTTACAACAACTTTTTCGAACATAAATTTCACCTTTCAAGCCTCAAATGGCTCATCTGTTTATAGTTGTTTCTTAATTGACAATAAGCCAGCATTTATAGTCATCTCCGCATGTTTGAATGACTATTCCCATGCTCCGTTTAACCTTACTATATAGGTTATTCACTAAACTGTGCATAAAATAAAAAATCCCCGCACATCTACTGCGCGGGGATTTTTGTATTATATATAGTATTTTACTCCTCTTCTGTTAATATTACTATCTTATCCTGTATAGCTTCACGTTCGGCATGTTTTGGTATCTCAAGGGTTAATGCGTTTCTGTAGCATGTCTCAGATTTATCTTTGTCGTTAACAGATGCATAATAGTCGCCAAGTACATTCCATGTCTCAAAGAATTTTGTGTTTGAGTCTCTGAACATAAACAGTGTATCTTGCTGTACTGTTTTCTGACCCTTTACGGCCTTTTTAATATAAGCATGTAACGATTTATATGTAACAAAATTCTTATAATCCTCTGTATTCAGGAAGTTATCAGCATCTATACCTTCAGACTCGTTGTAAATAACCATTCCCCTCTCTGCCTTAACTGTATCTGCAAATACCTTGTTAAGATCGTACATTACAAAGTTACCCAACTGATATGGTGCTGTTGATATCCATACTTTAAGCTCTTGTGGTTTAAATATTATTGAGTGGTGAGCTATAAGTTGATTTACCGCCTTCTCATTACCCAATCCTATATTCTCATCACCAATACCTTTTTCGTCGCGTAACAGACTTGCCACCTCCTCTTTTGCAAATGGTCTCTTCTCATCAATAAGCTCATCTACACGCTTAAATCGGTACATAGATGCACTCTCATCTATATTAGTTATGTTGAGTTCATCGTTCTCAAAAGCCTTGTGCTGAAAGTGGTTTGTTGCTATTATATAATCCTCTCCGGTTTGGTACAACACTGTTGTATCCGGCGATTTCTCAATAAGCATTGTGTTACCATCACGTGCCGATCCTATAAGGAATGTCTCTGATACAAATGTACGGTGACCTTTAGCTATCTCATACGCCTCATCTATTGTAGATGCATATTGCAATATTTTACGTGCCACTATAGATACGGGGGTACGTGCCGACATAGGTATATCGCTCTTTGCAGAGTTAAGGGTTATGGTAAGTCCTTTATCGTTCATTCCTGATACCACACCAATAAGACCACCCCATGTTATAGATACAAAATTGTGCCCCGATTCAGGTTTCATAAATGTTACAATCTTATTCTCTGCAAACCTGTCGCCTGAGTAAAAATCGAAATTACGACCAATAAGCATCTTTCCGTCTTTGGTATACTCTCCTTTTACCCCAAAAGATGTACACCCTACAAGACTCAGATTCTGTAGTGCATGTCCTATATCGTGTGCTGCATGGTAGTTAAGTATTCTATCGTAGTTATCACCTATAAAGTCGTACTTATCAGATGCAAATTGCGATACCCCGTATATCTCCTTAAGGTACTCCTCAGGTATATACTCATCCATGTTTCTGTTAAACCACGAGGTAAAGTACTTAAGAAAATTCAGATACCCTTCTGATGGTATCATCTCTTTTATTCTCTCAACAAACGCATACTCCTGATACTCTGCCAGCTCCTCTGTAAGCGCACCGTTAACAGCACCCAACTCTTCAGGTGTTCCGCCAACCATAAGTTCCCACAGTCCGTATTTATTTTTATTCAGCCAGTTATCCTTGTACACATACAGGTTATCGTCTAACTGCTTTGTCTCTATAAGAAATAGTTTTGTATCGTTAAAATCGGGGGGAGTCATCTTAACCGCTTCACGATAGTATAGTACAAAACCCACAATAAGTATTGTTAATACAATTAGTGTTCTTCGTGTTTTTACAAATCTTCTCTTTTCAGACATTTCTGATCTTCTTAATTAATTTATTAGTACCTATTAGTTCAGCACAAGTTACAACAGAAGTAATAGTTGTGCCAATTATTCCATGCGAATTTATACTCTGCCCTGCCAGCAACAGGTTTGGTATGCGCGTACGCGAGTGAAAGAACGACTTTAACGGATCGTTATAGTCCTTTATCAATCCGTATGCAGCACCCTTAACTGTGCCGGTATACCTGCAGAATGTATGTGGTGTAGATATATTATACTCCTCAATAGCATCTTCTATCTCCGGAAATTTTTCTCCAATAACCTCTATAAGCCTCTCTGCTTTCTGCTGCTTAAATGCTTTGTATCCTGCCTCATCTGTAACCTCACCATTGGTTACAAATGGTTCAATCTCTGAGTAGTCCATATAGGTCATCACCTCAACCTTATCGGCATACTTATCTGTACTTTCAGACAGTGGTGTTATAAGGTAGAAGTATCCCGGCCACTCTGTTTTATCATATTCAGATGCCACCCATACATTATCTGATGTGTAGCAAAAATGATTTGTATTGTGGTATTTAACTCTATCCTGTTTCAGTTTTGCATATATATTAAATACCGATATTGTGTTCCTCTGCGATTTAACCCTGCTGATATATGGTTTACGTAACGGTCCTTTTCCTATAATATCAACCAATAACTGCGGGTGTATTGTAGATATATAATCATCTGCCACAATGGTACTACCATCTGATGTTACTGCCGACTCTATTCTGTTATCGTCTGTAAACTCAAAACCTGTTATCTGTTGCGAGCAGATAACAGTGCCGCCATTCTCTTTAATGGTTGCTATAAGTGCCTCAACAAGCCTGTTTCCACCATCGGAGTGTCTGTGTGCTCCTGTAATGTTTGAGTAGTTTATTATAGCATGTGTATAGAACGATGAGTACTCCTTAGTTCCGGCATATAGCGGATTTGTACCAGCCAATACCTTACGTAGTGTCTCATTATCGGTTAACGATTTTATATATTCATATGCCGATATTGCCACCCACCTGTTCTCGAACTTATAATCATCAGGTAGTTCCCGGAGTTTAAATATATTCAGGGAGTCCGCTATTGTCTCTATATCTGAAACATATTTACGTATAGCCTTCTCCTGATCAGGAAAGTACGATATCAGTGTATTTGTAAAGTTATCTATCCCTGATGCATATCTGTACTCTTTGCCATCAATGTGTATTGTATCAAAGGCATCGTTATTAAGAGGTACAAATGTGGTACGCTGTAACAGATCAAGATATTTGAATACCTGATGAACAAACTGACCACTATTCATACTACCTACATAGTGCAGACCTGTATCAAACTCTTTGCCGAATCGTTTAAACGATTGCAGGCAGCCTCCGGGTACTCTGTTTTTCTCCAGTACCACAACCTTTTTGCCCTCTTTTGCAAGCAGGGCTGCTGTTGTAAGTCCGCCAAGTCCACTACCTATTACGGCAATATCGTATTTGTTATCCGTTTCCATTTTTGCGTAACATATATATCACATTCGATGTGAATTTTGTATTATCTACAATCTCAATATCAAAGTTATTTTTCTTTGCTGTGTTCTTAATCACATCTGACGATACAAATGTAAGGTCTTTATAGTTAGCTTTATTGAATCCTGAAGTTGTTGAGTAAATCTCTGTAAGTTTTGTTCCTACATGTTTCTTACCAAGATCCTTGTTTGCATCACGAATAATTATCACTCCTTTATCTGTAATCTTATTCATACACTTCTCTATTACTTTCACCTGCATCTCCTCAGGCATATAGTGTAACATATCAAGTAGTGTAAATACATCGCTCTCCGGTAATTCATATTCATTAACATCGGCATAACCAAACGATACATTTTTACTACCCGGATATATATTAGATGCTACTGCAATCTTATCTTTATCGTAATCCAGACCCAACACTGTTCTATCAGGCGATACACGCGCAAGCATATGCGAAAGGAAGCCATATCCGCACCCGATATCGGTTATTTTTGCATCGTATGGAATTACTGCATTAAAGAACTTGTAGTTCTTTTCCAGACTCATCTTTATCTTCATATACCACTCAAGTATTGGCCCTTTATAGATGTACTTATTTATTAATGAGCCTCTGTAGAATCTGGTCATATCATCAGACATACACATTTCTCTGTACTCATCTCTGTAGAATTTAACCAGTTTCTTTGCCTGCTCCCTGTATGTATCGCCTAATGTTTTAGGATCAATACGCTCATATATCTTTGTTGTTACACGCTTTACAATCTGAAGATTTTTCTGGCGTTTTCTCATAATTTCATCGGCACCGTGCAGCATTATTGGTAATATATCAATACCCAATTTATCAGCTAATAAAAATGCGCCGTTATGAAAACGTCTTATCTGTCCTGATTTGCTTCGTGTACCTTCAGGGAATACCAATACTGAGTAACCCTGCTCTACCTTTGCTTTAATACGATCAAATCCTTGCTCGTATCCCTCATCAACTGAGTAAAAATCGGCATAACGTACAATAGGACCGAGGAACACATTGTTCCATACCCAATCTTTTGTTAGTACAATAATTTTTGGGTGCAGAAGCAGTATAAGTACAAGATCAATATGCGATTGATGGTTACATGTTATTATTGCAGGTTTATTAAACCTCTCTTTGTTCTTATTTACCTTTTTTGGTATGTAGAAGTATGAGTATACAATACTACGACTCATTACAGATACAACACAGTGAAACATATACTTCTTGTATTTCTTCTTTATAGGAAGGATATAGAGAACCGGTATTATCCCGATCATTGCTATACTGCCTGAAAGAAAGAATAGTGCTGTGTGTGTTGTAAACAGGAAGTTCTTAAGTGTTCTTGGATTCTCAACCTCGTTTGCTCCTTTTTTAATAAGCCAATTAAACAGTAGTGGTTGTATTGTGTATGTTATTATTATAACCGAACCAATACCAATTATGCTCATTAGTGCTATAGATTGCAGAGCCGGATGCTTTGCAAATATAAGTACCCCAACACCTGCTATTGTTGTTATTCCTGATAGCAGTATTGATAGTTTATATGCAGGCAGATCATCTTTTGTACCATATTTATACTGTATAAGCATACCCCGCATAATAAATATGCTGTAGTCTATCCCTAATCCGAATATAAATGTTGATATAATAATGTTGAATATATTAAACTGAATATTGAGTATTCCCATTATACCCAGTGCCCATACCCAAGATAGTATCATTGGTATAATTGTTATTATAGCCAGCTCTATTCGTCCGTAAGCAAATAAAAGGATGATAAATATTATAATAAGCGATATGGTAACCAGTTTATCAAAGTCCTCTTTAAGCATAGATACCAACTTATTGGTAACATACTGTTTATCCAGAATGGTTACATTCTCAATACCTTCAAGTTTCTTATATACCTCTGGTTTATCCTCAAGTCTTACCTTAAGTATATTCATTGCCGAGTATGAGCCTTTGCCCTCAAGTATAAATCCTCTGTAAAAGGTATCCTCAAAGAAACGTGAATCCTCTTCTGAAAAAACAGTATAATCGCGTGAGATCTGGTTGTAGAATTTACGGAATGTCTTCTCTTTAAAACCTATCTTTCTACCCTCTGATATCATCAGTGTTTTTAGCTTATCTACCTTCTCAGGAGTCCAGAAATTTTTCCACAACGCTATTCTGCGCTGCTGCTCCTTTTCAGATTGTAATACAAAGCTCACTGAGTTGTATGCACTTACTACTCCGTCTCTCTTCAGCTCCTCAAAGTTTCCTAATATCTTCTCGGTATTATTGAGTAGCTGATTACGGGTATTTCCGGTTGTAATTGCAAATATAGCTTTGTGCGATACGCTGCTTATCTCATTCAGGCTGTTCTCTGCATTTGTAAGATAATCGGTCTGATAATTCATCTTATCCATATTATCATCAAAGCCGATATCGCCAGCCATATATCCGAACAGTACTGTAAGAGCTATTATTATGTACACAAACCATCGTTTGGTATGCAGCGGATAAGCGGTTATTTTATCTATAAATGCGAAGCGGTGTTTCTCTTTTCCGTTATCTGTTTTTGCTACCTTCTTCTTTTTTACCTTAAGTAGGGGAGGTATAAATATAAGAGCAAAAAGCGCAGCACTTACAACACTAATTGATGCAAACAGTCCAAGATCGCGCAGTGCTTCTGACTGAACCACGTAAAGACACAGGAATGCAGATGCTGTTGTAATACTACTCAACAGAACAGGTAGTGTAAGATCTTTATACAGTCCTTTTACAGAACCTCCTTGCCTGAAGTGTGAAAATATATGCAGCGAGTAATCTACGCTGATACCTAACAGTACCGATCCTATACCAAGTGCCACTGCCGATACCTTTGTTTTTATAAGAAACAGTAACGCAACAGATAGTCCGCCACCAAGAACAACAGGCATAAATATTATAAAGAATGCTGCTTTGCGTTTAAAGAACATTGATATAAACAGCAACAGAAACAGCATTGCTATTGATACTGTTAATATAATATCGCTCTTTATTCTGTCGGCATTACATGTTGCTACAGCTGCAGCACCGTAGAATGTTGTGTTTATAGTGTTATCTGTAATATTTGCTTCGGCACATATCTTCTCAAGCTCTTTTACCATAACCCCGTTCTTTGATGTCTCAGAAGCAGGGTATCGTGGCTGAATAAATATCAGCAGGTGGTTATAGTCTTTTGTTAAAATATATCCTCTCTTAATAGTAAAGTTATCGTCAACAGATAGTTTCTTAAATTGTCTGAGTGCTGTTGTTGTTATTATAAGCGGATCTTCAACAATGTATTGTTTAAGAGCAAACGATGCCGGCGACATAAGGTTTTTATAGCTTCCTTCAATAATTCCATTAACCGATTCGCGGTTAATCATACTATCTATTCTGCTGTAGTCGCTCTCATTAATAAACAGAGGAATATTATTGTACACCTTTCTGTACATATCCGCTATAAGATCGTCTTTTATCTGATATATAAGCTCTTTAACATACTCTTCAGGAATATCCTGTTTTACCTTTTTTACAATAGAGTCTGAAAGTGCAATAAGTCTATCTGAATTATCTACTGTAGTATCTTTTGCCGACAGGTGTATTATCATTCTGTCTGTAATACCAGAGCTGTTAAATACCATTTTTATCTTATCGGCACTCTCGCTCTTTGGTATTATCTGCGTTATATCTTCAACAAATTGCAGTTTGGTTGCAAACCACCCCGAACCTGATACTAGTATTAATATTGTTAACCAATAGTATATTGGCTTTTTCTTAAAAAAGTTATAGATGTAATATATGATGTTTCCCATTGTGTTTAAAATAATTACTTCTTTTTTCTAAAAATAAGTAACAGTATAAATGTAAGTATGCCCGATGCTATAGCCATAACTATGCCAAAAGAAAGTGCACCAAGTACATATTGTAATAAATCGTTCTTTACCGTAGTAAACGATATATTACTTAAGCTTACAAAGTTGCTGCTGTTACCCATAATAATACCACCGGCTCTGTAACTCATATAGAGTAATACCGGAATCATAGGTGGCAGGCTGATGTTTGATGCTATTAGTGTTATTGCTTTATTGAGTTTAAAGAAATGAGCCACTGACACAGCAACAATCATTTGCCATCCCCATATAGGTGCTATCCCCATAAATACTCCAAGAGATACAGAGAAGGCCATTCTCCCATTACTATCTGATGAGTGAATTACATTCTCTTTAAAGAATCTTTTAAAACTTTTTTTTTTAATAGTTCTGTAAAGATCTCTGGGTTTAATATAGAACAGCAGTATAAGCACCAGAAATGTGTTTAGTATACTGATGCGGGTAAAATCTTTAAATGGTCTGAAGTGTGATATACGTTCCTCTTCGGGTGCATAGTACACACTAATAGGCACCGATCTTACGTCAATACTACTCCATGCAGCTCTTACAATAATCTCAATTTCAAACTCGTACTTTCGTGTATAGTACTTTCTGTTAGCCAATGGTTTTACAGGGTAACACCTGAAGCCAGTTTGCGTATCGGGTGCTTTTATTCCTGTCTCAAGCCTGAACCAGAAACTGGAAAACTTATTCCCGAAACTACTCTTTGCAGGCACTCCCTCCTGGCTCATATTTCTGGCTCCCAGAACAATTGCTTCTCCATTTCTCTCAATATCTTCAAGAAATAGCGGAAGATCATCAGGATTATGCTGACCATCACTATCAATGGTAATGATGTAGTCGTAGCCAATATTATCAGCTTCTTTAAGGGCTGTGCGTATTGCAAAACCTTTACCTCTGTTTTCGGTATACGAAACAATAGATATGTTGTAATTACTAAGCACCGACAGTGTACTATCTGTTGAGCCATCGTTAACTACCATAACATTATTCGTATACTCAAGCAGCTTCTCTAATACCGGACCTATTACAGTAGCATTGTTATACGTGGGAACTACAATACAACAGTTTAGTTGTATCATCTTTTCCCTAATAATATCCTTGTTCTTCATAGTTAGGCAAAAGTAATAAAAAAAGAGTATGGTGCTTTTTTATATAATGCTCTAATATGATAATGATAAAAAAAAGTTAACAATACAGTAGCAATTCTACAACATGTATTATAAAACGTTGTATTCAGACTGTGTATATCTCAATTTATAAAATGTAATGCTTGTAATAAGTATATAGTTACAGACTATATTATCATAAGATCAGACATTATATTATCTGCAACAAACTGTCCCTTTTTTGTTAGGGTAATTTTATTATTCTCTATAGCAAGCTGTCGGCTATCAATAAATTTTGACGATTCATTCATCAGAAATGTATATCTGTTATCTCCAAAATTCTGCTTTATATAATCCATATCAATACCCCATACAGTGCGTAACGATGTTATCACATACTCATTGTACGCCATATCTGGTGTGATATCCTCTGCTGTGTATGGTATCTCGTTATTGTTAACAGCCTCTATATACTCATCTACACTGCGCACATTCCACATACGCTCTGAGCCCGAATATGAATGAGCAGATGGACCAAAACCAATGTATGGTATCTGTTTCCAGTATGACGAGTTGTGTCTTGATATAAAACCCTCTTTGGCAAAGTTTGATGTTTCGTACTGTCTGAATCCAGCCTCTTCTGTTTTCTCAATAAGAAGACTAAACTGCTCTAAACTATCCTCCTCCTCTGTAACATTTATAATACCTTTTTTAAGATAGTGAGAGAATACTGTACGCGGTTCTATAGTAAGATGATATGCAGATATATGCTGAACTGGTAATGACAAAGCTCTGTCTATATTCTGTTTCCACTTATTAATATCAAGCCCTGGTATACCATAAATAAGATCAATGCTTATGTTGTTAAAACCCGCAGAGGCGGCATTCTCAACGCATCTTACAGCATCGGCTGATGAGTGTTTTCTGTTCATAAACAACAGGTCGTCGTCAAAAAACGACTGTATACCAATACTTAATCTGTTTACTCCAATATTCAGCAACTCCGGAATAAAATCATAACCCATATCCTCAGGGTTTGCCTCAAATGTTATCTCGGCATTATCAGATACATTAAATACACTCTTTACTGTGTTAAGGATTCTGTTTATATCCTCAATATATAACATAGACGGAGTTCCTCCACCAAAGTATATGGTATCAACAGACTCTTTATCAAAAAAACCTTTGCGCATTACTATCTCTTTGCACAATGCATCAACAAATTTTGACTTGTGCTTATAACCAGGCAACGAGTAAAAGTCGCAATAGTAACACTTCTGTTTACAAAAAGGTATATGTATATATATTCCTGCCATCTAGATTATCTGCAAAACATTATTCCGAAATTCAACACGCTAAAATATAGAAGATTAATTATTTTTCTCTCTTTTTTATCAAATAATTACTACTACAGATAACTATTTAACCTATCTGCAAATACAAAGTAACAAAAACTGTTAAAATTACACTATTTAGTATGTCTATATTTTTTAACTTATATTTTTACATAAAATTATAATCTATGTTAAAAAAGGCACTACAATATTGGAAGAGTATATTATGTTCGGTACTAATCTTTATTCTTAGTACAATGCCTTCTGATACAGTAAAGGAGGATAGCTGGTATAGCTTTGAACATTCAGATAAGATTGTTCACTTTATTATGTACTTGTCTCTCTCTTTAATGGTACTATCTGATTATTATAAGAAGAACAACCCTACAATAGTAAAATATATAATGGTATTTGTGTTTGCTGCTACATATGGCGGAACCATTGAGATATTACAAGGAACTATATTTGAAACACGCAGTGCCGATATATATGATTTTGTAGTAAATGTTATTGGCGCAATCTCCGGCTGTTTAATATTTATTCCTTTCAGAAATCTGGCTATCCTGCGTTTGTAAAAAGGTGATATATATTACCTTTCCTTGTTTTTGGGCATCAGTTTTATTAATTTAAATAAACTGTAAATTTTATAAAGCTATGACCCCAAGAGCGCTAAAACATCTGCTGATTTTAACTATTGTAATATTTACAATAAGTGTTTCATGTGAAAGACAGGATCTTGATCCTGATGCATCAAGTTATATATACCTGAATAAGGAGTTATATCCTGTTCAGTATGCAAGAGTTGTAAACAGTAATAGTACAGAAGATTTAAATACAATAAAAATTGATATCTGGTCTAAAAGAACAAAATACGAACCGGAAAATAACAGATATCATGGTACCGGTGAGGTTTTGCGACTAACATTTATATCTGACAATAAAGAGATTATTACACCCGGAACATACAAGTTTAATAGTGAATTAAAGGGGTACTCTTTTAACACGGGTGCACTGTATGTTAATTACTCCTTTGCAAATAGTAACGGAACAACACACAAGATAAACGATGGCGAAATAAAAGTATATTTAAACAGCGCCAGGCAACTTGTTAATCAACCTGAAGACTATTATCTGATTGATTTTGATCTTATATGTAAAGATGGATCAGCAGTTACCGGACACTTTCAGGGAAAAATTATGAAGTAGAAGTATTCTCTGGTAATATTTTGATTATTCACCGAGAAATTTACCCCGTTTACCGATTATTCACTATAGATAACCTTGTAACAAAATACTTTTGTATTCAGTGTAAACTGTATAAGATCGTTTGTAGCTCAATATCTTTTTTATATACCATTTAAACCATATTTAGTCAAACTGATCTTATTCTTGTACAAAAAGGAAACTATTTTTGTATTAAAAGTTTCCAAAGTTTTTATAATCTAAGAATGAATAAGTGTAAGAAGGAGATACTTGAAAAGATATCGGAACTCTTTATACAGTATGGTATAAAGAGCGTTACAATGGATGAGATATCGAGATCGCTTGGAATGTCTAAGAAGACTCTCTACTGCATGTTTGATAATAGAGAAGGGCTTGTTGAACAGACCATACAACATCTGTATGATAAATACTCTAAGATTGCATTTGAACTGTATAACAGTAAAATGAACTCTATTCAGATTATGCTTGAGTTGCATAAGAGTAATCTGGAGTCATTAAAAAAGATAAATCCATCGTTCGAGTTCGATCTGCGAAAATATCATATTGATATATATAACAGAATAAGAGCCGAAAAAATAATGCTGTTTAAGAATCTCTTTAAACAGAATATAACAAAAGGTAAAGAGGAGGGTTTGTATAGAGAGAATGTAGACGAAGAGATTATTGCACGCATGTTTATTGCCAGCATGGACTCTTTTTATACAACAGATTACTTCTCTGTTGATGATTTATACTCTGAGAATGTTGTAACTCAGGTATTCCTGTATCATCTTCACGGAATTGCATCAATAAAAGGAATAGAATATCTGAACACAAATTTAAATCTATTAAAAGCTTCAAAGTAATGCGCAAATTATTATTATCACTATTACTAATATTAAACATTGTTGTCTCAGCATTTGGGCAGAAAGACAGTACAATGAATCTGTCGCTAAAGCAGGCAAGAGAGTATGCGTTTGAGCATAACTACGATCTTATAAATGCAAAGCTTGACATATATAAGGCAAAAAAGAGAGTATGGGAAACAACTGCTATTGGTTTACCTCAGGTGAATACAGAGTTTTCTCATAACTATTCAATAAAAATAGGCTCACAAGTAATTGAAGCTAATGGACAAACATCAACATTTAAGTTTGGTAAAACTAACTCAACTAAAATTGATTTGACTGTTTCTCAATTAATTTTCAGTGGCGATTATATTGTTGGATTGAGAACATCGAAGATATACAAAAGCCTGTCTGAAACACAAAAGAATAAAACAAAGAGTGATATAATACAGAATATTAATGATGCTTACTATTCTGTTCTGGTAGCAAAAGAGAATATAGGTATTCTGAATAATAGCATTGATAACACAAAAAAGCTACTGTCTGAAACAGAATTGATGGTTAAGGCAGGTGTAGCAGATGATATATCTTATGATCAGCTTCAGGTAACAGTTATGACTTTAGAGAATAGTCTTTCATCGCTTAAAAGACAAGAGAGCATTGCCAAATATCTGTTAAAAATTCAAATGGGTCTTGATATTGATAATAAAATTATATTAACAGACTCTTTGAATTATTTCACAAACGATTTAGATGTAAATCAAGAAATATCGTACAAATTTACTCCTGAAAATCAACCAGATTATATGCTTGCTAAAGTACAGGAAGATTTACAAAGACAAAATGTAAACTTGCACAAGGTAGCATTCCTTCCAACTATATCTGCTTTTTATAATAATCAAAGTAACTTGGTTGAAGATAAATTTGAGGTATTCAATTCCTCTTCTAAATGGCTACCTTCAAGTATGGTTGGAGTATCAATAAAACTTCCTCTGTTTACCAGCGGAAGCAGACTTGCCAAATTATCGCAGGCAAGAGTAGATTACAAAAAAGCTCAAAATACAAGAGAAAAAGTATCTCAGAGTCTAAGAATGGCGGTTATTCAAGCTCAAAAAGATCTGCTTACCGCTAATGAAACTCTTATAAAAGATAAATTAAACAGAAAATTAACAAAGAAGATATATGATCAGAGTACTGTAAAATTTCAGGAAGGTGTTATCTCAAGTACTGAATTAACTCAGAATCAGAATCAATATTTTCAGTCTTTAAATCAATACTATCAGTCTGTTTTTAATCTATTAACGGCTAAAAACAAACTAAACAGATTATTAAACAATTACGAAAAACAGTAAAAAACATAAGATATGAAGAGGTATTTAATTGCTCTGTCAGGATTATTATTAATGGCTTGTAGCGGCTCTAAAGAACCAGCAGAGAAGTCTACAGATAAAGTTGAGGTTACAGAACACAAAAAAATAAGGGTTAAAGAACTTGCAAAAGAAGACTTTAGCCACTTTATTGAGGTTAACGGAACTATAAATGCTATTGAAATAGCTAATATAAGTCCTGAAATGAATGGACAGATACGTGAAATTCCTGTAAAAGAGGGGCAGTGGGTTGAGAAAGGAACGCTGTTAATGAAATTAAACACAAGAGCTATTGAGAGTTCATTAAAAGAGGTTGAGTCAGGTCTTGAGCTTGCAACTGTGCTTTATCAGAAGCAGAAAGATTTGTGGGATCAGAAGATTGGTTCAGAGGTTCAGTACCTTCAGGCTAAGAATAAAATGGAGGGATTACAGGCTAATAAAGAGTCTCTTCAGGCACAGCTTGATATGTCGCACGTTTATGCTCCGTTTAACGGAATTGTAGATAAGATAAACGCTAAGATAGGTGAGATGGGGGGACCAACACGCCCTGTTATAGATTTTGTTAACCTTAACAGAATGAAGGTTGTTGCAGATGTATCTGAAAAACACCTGCCAAGTGTAAAACGTGGTAAGAAGGTTGAATTTACCGTGCCTACATACCCTGATATGAGTCTTGAGCTTCCGGTATACAGAACAGGAAATATTATAAACCCTGTGAACCGCACATTTGAGGTTGAGATTAGAATGAATAATATAAAGAATAAGCTAAAGCCAAACATGCTTGCTGTGCTGTTTATAAATGACAAAACAATTAATGATGCACTACTTGTTCCATCAATTATTATTAAAGAGGATAACACAGGTAAGTTTCTGTTTAAAGTAAACGGTAATAATGTTGCCGAAAAAATTTATGTAAAAACAGGTATCTCTTATAAAGATCAGACAGAGATTGTTGAAGGTCTTAATGAAGGTGATAAGGTTGTAACAGAAGGGTATAACCTTATTGCAAATGGTGATACAGTTGGTATTATTCAGTAAAAGAGATTAGAAGATAATGGAGAATCAACAAGATAACAAGCCCAAAAAGAATCTCTTTAAGGAGTTCAGGGCAACAACAATAGCACTAAAGAACCGTACATCGGTAATGCTTCTTACAATAGCGCTTATTGTATTCGGACTTACCTCATATAACTCTCTTCCTAAGGAGTTATTTCCGGATGTTTATATGCCTATTGTAATGGTTCAGACAGCGTATCCGGGTAACCCTCCTGTTGATATGGAGAATCTGGTAACACGTCCGCTTGAGAAAGAGCTTGAGACAATTAAAGGTCTTAAAAAGATATCATCAACATCGTATCAGGATTTCTCTATGATATTTGTTGAGTTTACTTCAGGTATTGAGATAAACGATGCCTTACAAGAGGTGCGCGATGCTGTAGATAAGGCAAAGAGTGAACTACCTGATGATCTTCCTAAAGATCCGTCAGTTGAGGATATCGATTTCTCTGAGTTCCCGTTTATCAACATAAACCTGTCAGGAGATTACAGTCTTGATGAGTTAAAGAATTATGCTGAGGATCTTGAGGACGAAATTGATGGAATTTATGAGGTTTCAAAAGTACTGATACAGGGTATTAACGAGAAAGAGGTTAAGATAAATGTTGATGTACATAAGATGCAGGCATATGAGCTTAGCTTTACTGATATTGAGAATGCAATAGCATTCGAGAACATGTCGGTATCGGGAGGTGAAATTAAAATAGGAAACACCAGACGCTCTGTACGTACCATTGGCGAATTCACAGATACAAAAGAGATTGAGAACATTATTGTAAAGAGTGAAGATAGCAAGGTTGTTTACATGCGCGATGTTGCAGAGGTTGAGTTTGGATACGAGGAACCTACAAGTATTACCAGACTGGACGGACAAACTGTTGTCTCTTTACAGGTTGTAAAAAAGAGTGGTGAAAACCTTTTAAGTGCAACAGCACAGATAGAAGATATTCTTGATTCAGCTCGTTCTAAAAAACTTATCCCGGATAATCTGAGAATAACAGTTACCAACGATCAGTCAGAGATGATTGAGAAACAGTTGAACAACCTTGAAAACAGTATGATTCTGAGTGTGATATTTGTAATTACAGTACTGTTCTTCTTCCTTGGTACACGTAATGCCCTTATGGTTGGTCTTGCAATACCTCTGTCAATGTTCTTGTCGTTCGGTATATTGTCTATTATAGATTACAGAATAAACATGATGGTACTGTTCGGTCTTATTCTGGCACTGGGTATGCTTGTAGATAATGCCATTGTGGTTGTAGAGAATATATACAGATTCCTGTCACTCGGATACAAACGATTTGAAGCGGCTAAACTTGCTGTTGGTGAGGTAGCAATACCAATTATTGCATCAACAATGACAACACTTGCAGCATTTATCCCGCTTGCATTCTGGGATTCAATGATGGGTGAGTTTATGAAGTACCTGCCAATTACTTTGATTATTGTACTCTCATCATCGCTGTTCGTAGCACTTGTAATTGTTCCGGTGTTCTCTGCATCGCTTGCAAAAAAGGGTATCGATCAGTCAGATAAGATTAATATACGCAGAGGTAATATAATCGGGTTTGCACTTGTTGCTCTATCTATACCAATGTACCTTGGTAAGGTATACATACTTGCTAATCTTCTGGCATTAGCTGCAATGATTACATTCTTTAATATCTATATATTCAGTAAAATTGCTAAATGGTTTCAGGAGAGGTTCCTTGTATGGCTTGAGAACTATTACCTAAAAATATTAAAGAAATCACTTAAATTACCTTTGTTATATTTTGGAGGAACTATTGTATTACTGGTACTTACTGTAATGTTTCTGGGGGCAAGACAACCAAAGGTTGAGTTCTTTCCTTCAGGCGATCCTAATTATATAAATGTATTAGCAGAGTTACCTATTGGAACTGATATTGAAGAGACTGATACCTTCATGAAAAACCTTGAGGGTACAATATCAGGTATTCTTACAGATTATAAACCAATAATTGAATCGGTTCTTACAAACGTTGGTGACGGTGCAAGAGCAGAGAATGAGTTTGGAGCAACAGGTGGTGTTAATAAAGGACTTATTACAATAACATTCCTTGATTACGAAGAACGGGGAGAGCTAAGTACGGCTGTTGCAATTAAACTATTAAGTGATAATCTGACAAACAGGTATCCGGGAGTTCAGCTTAACGTTGTACAGAACCAAAACGGACCTCCAACAGGAAAACCAATAAACCTTGAGATATCAGGTGACGAGTATGATCAGCTTATATCGCTTACTGAAAAGGTACAGCAAAAAATAGAGAATTCAGACATCAAGGGTATTGAAGGGCTTATGTGGAGTCTTAAGCTTGGTAAGCCAGAGATGATTGTTAAGGTTGACAGAGATAAGGCTCGTAAATACGGATTATCTACAGGTCAGATTGCCGGAACTCTTAGAACTGCACTGTTCGGAAAAGATGTTTCTGACTTTAAACAAGGAGAGGATGAGTACCCGATACAGCTACGATTAGGAGAGAGATACAGGTACAGTATTCCTGCATTGATGAACCAGCTTATTATATTCCGTAATAATCAGGGAAAATTGGTTAAGATACCTATATCGGCTGTTGCTGACTTTAAATATAGTACCACATACGGATCAGTAAAACGAATTGATCTTAACAGGGTAATTACACTATCTTCAAATGTAATTGAAGGGTATAATGCAACAGAGATTAATTCACAAATTGATAAGGTACTTGCAGAAGTAAATATGCCAGAGGGCTATAAATATAAGTTTACAGGAGAGCAACAAGAGCAACAGGAATCAGCTGAGTTTATGATGAAAGCTCTAATGATTGCCATAGCACTTATTCTTATAATACTTGTTACTCAGTTTAACTCTGTAATGAAACCTGCAATTATACTTATGAGTGTACTATTTAGTACCATTGGTGTATTTGGCGGTATAGCTATGTTTGGTATGAATATTATTGTTGTAATGACAGGTATTGGTATTGTATCGCTTGCAGGTGTAGTTGTAAACAATGCAATTGTCCTCATTGATTATATAGATCAGCTTAAAGCACGTAAGCGTGAAGAGATGGGGCTTGAAGAGGATGCTTTTTTACCTGTTGAAGTAGCTACAGAATGTATTGTAAGCGGTGGAAAAACAAGATTACGCCCGGTACTTCTTACGGCAATAACCACTATTCTGGGGCTTTTCCCAATGGCCTTGGGTATGAACATAAACTTCAGAACAATGCTGGCAGAATTCAGTCCGCAGTTCTCAATAGGAGGAGATATGGCTGTAATGTGGGGTCCACTATCATGGACTGTAATCTTCGGATTAACATTTGCCACATTCCTTACACTTGTGATTGTTCCGGTAATGTACCGTTTAACAACACAAGCACAAAAATCGATTATAAACATAGGACAACTATTTAAAGGGAGACCTAAAAGAAAACGTTCTAGATTATAATACATCAGATCAAATAGAGTAATTTAAACCAGAGTATCCGGGAGGATTCTCTGGTTTTTTTGTATCTGTTAACTGCAATTAGTGTAATTAATGCAGATGTATAAAACCATATATTACAGATGTGCGTTTATATATAGCAATCAAAACTTTATATTATGAAATGTTTATCACCATACTTAATGTTTAACGGTAACTGCGAGGAGGCCGTGAATTTCTATATCGGGTGTTTTGGAGGAGAGGTACTATCCATGATGCGGTATTCTGATTCAAAAGGAGAGATGGATGTTCCGGATGAGCATAAGAATAAGATAATGCACGCTCATTTTAGTTTTAACAACAATACTCTAATGGCATCGGATGATATTATGAGTGCTGATTTTACAACAGCTCAGGAGGGTACAAATGTTCATCTTAGTTTAAGCTATGAAGATTTAGATTTAATGGAGAAAGATTTTAACAATCTGTCTAAAAGAGGAAAAGTAACAATGCCTCTGCAAGATACATTCTGGGGCGACAGGTTTGGAATGATTAAGGACGATTTTGGTATGCACTGGATGTTTAGCTGCACTATTAACAAGAAGTAATATACCAAAAGAGGCTTATACCAAACAGATATAAGCCTCTTTTATATATTTTATAATAATATCTTACTTCAGATATAGTTCAGTCTCACCAAGCTCATATCCCTCAGTGTAAACGTTTATTTTGTATGTTCCTTTAGCCATCTCTGATTTACTATCCCAGAAAATACAAAGCTCAACATCTGCATTCTCATAGTTTACCTCACGACTTGCAGAGAAAACAACATTCTTATCCTCTACTTTAATAATATCGGTTGGTGCATTAGCCATTACAAAACCATCCGGTCCAATAATGCGTACATATACCATTTTTACACCAGGCTTAGCTATAGCATTTTTCTTAAGTGTAACACACGTTCTTATCTTAACAGTTTTTCGTGCACGACGAGTATCTTTACTACGTTTTGTAAGAGCAACAGCCTCAAGTCCTTCAATAACTATTCTGGATCCTAATGCAACCTGACTCTCAAGCTCTGTAGCCTTCTCAGACAACTCTGTTCTTAGTTTAACCTCTTCGTTATACTGAGTTTTAATCTCCTCGTTCTCTGCCATCAGCATCTGGTTACGTGTATTCAGAGAGTCTATCTGTCTTATATAACTTCTCATAATTGCACGTAAAGTACCAAGCTCTTTCTTATACTTTTTTATCTCAGCATAGCTGTTACGCTTTACCTTCTTAATCTCCTTAAGAAGAGTCTCTACCTTAATCTGCTCTTCTAACAGGTGACGATTAATTGAATCATTATCCGTTTCAAGACTCTGATATTCTTCTCTAAGCTTCATCAAGTTATCTGTAAGACCTTGTTTTTCTGTTTCAAGCAGTTGTTGTACCTCCTGACTTTCTGTATGTTGCATATACAATACAACACCAAGTCCTACTATCACTATACTTAATACAATAAGTAATGCTCTATACGTCTTATTCATCGGTTTAAATATTTGTGTTTGGCAAAAATAGTAACAATTTTTGATTAAGCGTATTAAACTTTTTACACGTAATACACATTGGCAAAAATTTGTAACTATCTTCGGTTGTTAGTTTAACGCTATAATTGCGTCAATAATTGTACCAATTTGAATTTTAAATACAATTTAAGAATGAACAGAGTTTGTAATATTTTTAATATAAAGTACCCTATTGTGCAGGGAGGTATGGTTTGGTGTAGCGGCTGGAGACTTGCATCAGCTGTGAGTAATGCAGGAGGATTAGGGGTAATTGGCGCCGGAAGTATGCATCCTGAAGTATTCAGAGAACATATTATAAAATGTAAAAAAGCAACCAATAAACCTTTTGGCGTAAATCTGCCTCTGCTTTATCCGCAAATGGAGGAGATGATTAATATTATTATTGAAGAGGAGGTGAAGATTGTAATTACCTCTGCCGGAAATCCTGCTAAATATACCAGCTTTTTTAAAGAGAAGGGTATTACTGTAGTACATGTTATTGCTAATAGCAAATTTGCTCTTAAAGCTGAACAGGCAGGAGTAGATGCTATTGTAGCTGAAGGATTTGAAGCAGGAGGGCATAATGGCAGAGAGGAGACAACAACTATTGCTCTGATACCAATGATAAAAGATATTGTTAAGGTTCCTGTAATTGCTGCCGGTGGTATTGCTAACGGAAACCAGATGGCTGCTGCTATGGCACTGGGAGCAGATGGAGTACAGGTTGGTAGTAAATTTGCTATTACAGAGGAGTCTTCAGCACATTCAGATTATAAACAGTGTATTGTTAACTGTAAAGATGGCGATACAATACTTACACTTAAAAGCGTTGTTCCGGTTCGTCTTGTTAAAAACGATTTTTGCAACCGTGTTGAGAAGATGATACAAGAAGGTAATTCTGTTGAGGAACTTAGAGAAGAGCTTGGACGAGGCAGAGCAAAACGTGGTATCTTTGAAGGAGATCTGTCTGAAGGAGAGGTTGAGATTGGGCAGGTATCTGCTATGATAAATAGTATTGAGAAAGCTGAAGATGTTGTTCATAATATGATTAACGAGTACAATACCTCAATTAATAGCCTGAAAGAACTATAATTACTATTAATGTGTTATTAACTATACAAAGGTTTGTTATTAATACTTTTGCAATTTAACTTTGCCAAAACTTAACGACATATATAATGGATACATTAAAGATTGCCTTGGCGTGTGACCATGCCGGATTCAAGACTAAAGAGATAATAATTAAATATCTGATTAGCGAAGGATATGAGATTAAGGATTTTGGATGTTTCTCTGAAGAGAGTGTTGATTATCCTGATTTTGCTCATCCAATGGCTGCAAGTGTTGCTGAAAAGAGATATGATTTTGGTATTGCTCTGTGCGGTAGCGGAAATGGTATTAATATGACAGCTAATAAACATCAGGCAATCAGATCGGCACTATGCTGGAATACTGAGATTAGTGAACTTGCACGTTTACATAATAATGCAAATATATGTTCGGTTCCTGCCAGATTTGTATCAGAAGATTTAGCACTTGAGATTGTAAAAATATTCCTGAAAACAGAATTTGAAGGCGGAAGACATCAAAACAGAATTGATAAGATTCCGGTAAGATAAATCTATAATATTACATAGGTATTTGAATAATGCCTATGTAATATCTTTTTTTATTCTGGTCCACTTAACCTTCTTTCCCATTAACGATATTCCCACGTATCCTTTTATAATTAATGTATTGTGGTTGTCTGAATCAAACCACACCATACAACTATAAGTAGATCCGCTTCGTGGGTCATATATCTTTCCATCAACCCATTCATCATCGTCATTATCAAACACAAACTCCTTTAATATATTCAGTCCTTTTACAGGTCTGTTCTTAAGGTTTGTATTCGGATTATTTATATCTGTTGTAGGTTTACCGTTAATTACAGAATCTCTTACCCAGATTATCTTTCCAAAGTATTTATCTCCTTTTTTGTATATCTCAATTTTGCTATCTTTTGTAGCTGTATACCATATGCCAATAACTTTATCGGGCGATACGGCACTACTTATAAAATAGGTTACAAAAAACAGTGCAATTAGTATAACATATCTTCTCATAGCTGTTTTATAAAATTAATTTACATACCTCTTTTTACCAATCCGTACAACAATATATCTGTTATTGCAGATATCCTCTCTTTAATACTCTGATTATCGTTTACTGATAAAAGATATTCCATTCCTTTAAGCGACGAGGCTAATGCTACTGCACCAAATTCTGAATCGTTAATACCAAATATATTCTGAGAGGCTCCTTTCTGTAATATATTCTTCAAAAACTCTTCCTCTTTTCTGTCATACTCCTCTCTGAACTCAACCCCAACATTCCCACTCTGAAGAAATCCCTCTGTAAGCGCAACATGTACATTTGGCAGGTTCTTGAGTTCAACCATACGGGTAATAATATATGTACGTAATTGGTCTGCCGGATTTGATATATTAACCAGTGCATTTACAATCTTTGACCGTAATATTGTTGCCTCCTTTTCCAGAACTGCAATAAATATATCTTCTTTGCTTTTAAAGTAGTAGTAGAGTGAACTTTTTGCCTTACCTGCCTTTTGTGCTATATCATCTACTGTTGTTTTTTTATATCCAAAACGCGCAAAAACATCGCGTGCAACATCAATTAAGTGTTCTTTATTTAAATCTTTAGAACTCTGATTACTCATTATATCAATACTTTACAAAAGCTAACACATTGTTTAATCTAAATTAACATGTTTATGATTTAACAATAGTTTGCAGATTATACTGTTATGTAAAATAATCCTGATAGACGAGAAATACAAATTTTAATGGTATTTTAAAACGATACTTTAACTTATGATAATAACTAAGTATTGTACTTAAAATAGTTACGTATCACAACCTTTGTTAGCTCGCGTTTTATTATCAGATGTCCCAGATACTCATTTGCCGAAGTGGCCTCTTGCGGAAGGTCTGTTTTTTTAAAGAAACTTTCACTTACATCAATATGATACAGTAATGCAAATAGTTTCTCGCTGTTGTTTGTTGTAAGATATTCCAAATGTGCACACAACTGAGAGTGCAACTCATCATATGCAGTAGGAATATCTCCTGAGAATGTTACTTCAAGACCAAACAGCCCGAAATCTTTTATTATCTGACGGGCTGTCTGGTGAATTATCTCTTCGTTATTCTTATATTTTTCTAGGTTATTGTTTATCTCCCTCAGGCTCATCATTAACTATTTTAACTGATCTTAATACAGCATCAACCTGACGAAGATAGTTTCTTTTATTTAGTTTACCTGCATAAACGTATCCTTCAAGAGCAATAATTCTTGATCTTTCAGCATCGTATATAGAGTAACTGATAAATGGTCCGCCCATAAAGTCATTCTCCACTTTCCAAAGGCCTCTAAGCTCATAAACATAGGTACTGTCTTTATAGTATGAGCTCTCTAGTGGTGGAAAAAGAGTCTCCGTTGTCATATAACTACCTGCCGAAGGACCCTCTACATACTTCTTAAGCATCTTATTTCTCTTCTCAACTATCTTGTTTACAGAGAACATATCCTGACTTGTATATGGGTATGTATAAATAAATATTCCCTGACTTGTGCGAGGAGTCTCGTTTGCAATCCAAACAAAGTTTGTTGAATCAACATCTATATCATATCCCGGAGGAACATTCAGGTTAATATTAAACTTTTTCTTAAGTCGGCTCTTAATACTCCTTTTTGCATGCTTTTCATTATAGTTAAGCATTATATCATACTCAGCACTTTCAAAAACAGAAGTCAGCTTTGTTTTATTCTTCTTTATAACATCTCTGATCTCAGGGTATGTTTTACCTGAGATATATACTACGGTTTGCGGCGATGCCCAAACATCTTTACGAACAAGTATCTCGTTTTTATTACTGTTTCCTTTTTTAACAACAATTATATTTCTGAAACGCTTAGACAGACTGCTAAACGACTCGTGAGGAAGGTTTATAAGGTTAAACATAGGCTCAGATTGTGGAAGAGCCGGATATTCACTCATCATAACTTTCTGCAGAGCAATACCTGTTTCGCCTTTATATTTTTCTTGATTCATTATTACAGTAATCTCTCCTGCTTTACCAGTTGGATTTGGTAAAAGAGATTTGCGTCTGTCTCCTGGTTTACATGAGAAGATCACAACGGAAAGCACAATAAATACTATGTATTTTTTCATAAGTTCGTGTATATTTTGTTTTATTTACGTGTTAATCAACAATATAATTAATGATAAGAGTTTGATCTTAACTCCTGAAATTTATCAGGCGTAATCCATATTTCCAGTTTATCATTTAATCGGAGTTGTGTACTACAAAGATTGTTCCAATTCAGTATATCATCAAGGGTGCAATCATAAATTATTGCTAATTTATTAAATGACTCGCCGGATCTGACCGTATGAGTTATTCTAATATTTCTTGTTTTGTTCTCCTGACTATAAATATTCTCATTAATAATATACTGCTCTGTGTTCTCACTTGGAAGTATAAGAACATTTCCTGATTTTGAGGCGGGAATAAAATTATTCAGATAGCTTGGATTAAGCTTTTTTATAATATCAACCGGCGTTCCTGACGATTGCTCAATATGGCTAAATGTTACCGGTTGGTGCAACAGAAATGTATCTGTTGCAAAAAGAGGAAAACCATACTCCTTAGGATCAATCTTATAGCTGGTGGTTTTATTTAACACATATATTGTAGCAATAAGCGATGGCAAATAGTTCTGTGTCTGTTCAGGCAAATACTGTCTTACATACCAGTAATCTCTACTCCCTCCGGCACGTAATATTGCCTTTTTCATCTCTCCAGGACCACAGTTATAAGCAGCAACAGCCAACTCCCAATCATTAAACGTTCTGTGTAAAAAGCTCAGATATTTACAGGCTGCCTCAGTTGATTTATACACGTCTCTGCGTTCATCAATATTCGAATCTATATTAAGCCCGACAATACGGGCTGTATTAATCTTAAATTGCCATAAACCAACAGCGCCCGATTTTGATCTGGCAACCGGATTAAGTGCCGATTCAATTACACTAAGATATTTAAGCTCAAGAGGTATATTATATTTATCAAGCATCTGCTCAAACAGAGGAAAATAGTAGAAGGTTCGGTTTTTAATTACCTCAAAATGCTTCTCTCTATGATCTCTGAATAACTGAATATATCGCTCTACATCTTCATTATAAACCAGATTAAGTTGCGTTTGAGCATCTAACTGTACAAGATCAATCTCATTTCTAAGGTTCTCGTTGCCATTAATTACAGCACTATGGCTTTTCATTAACCATGGTGCATAGAGGTTATTTGTATACTGACCAGAATAAAAACTGGTGATCATACTATCTATTGCTTTAACATCACTTGCATCAGCGAATACTGGTGCCTGAGCATATATAGCAATACTGTATATATTAAATATCAATACACAGAGAATAAGTCTCAGGTAGTTGTATATATTACATAGTTTATTCAAGATTAACCTCTGTTTTTTCTAAGTTTAAGACGCGTAAAATAATTAATAATTCCTTTGAACAAATCAAGTAGCAGAACTATATATGCAATAAACGAACCTAACCATATAACAAACACATTAAACCATACAGTATCAATTAATTCACCATTAAACTGTTTATATGGTGCATAAAAATGAGCTCTACCAAAATTGCTCTCCGGCATCTTATATATAGGATCCTTTTTCTGTATTAACTCGCTATCTGTTTCTATAATTTTATCAACCGATGTACGGTCAAGAACCCAGTTAGTAAGAGCATTGTTATGATACTTCTGTTTAAATGCAAGTATACCTGATCGTCCTAAAGAGTCTGTAAGGTTGTTAAAAACAGAATCTCTCTTTCTGCTAAACATTCGAGACTGCTCTGTAAACTGAAGCTTTATAAAATTCAGATAGTCAATAGCCTCTTGCATTACAACTGCATTATAGTTTGTATATGTAAGCAGATCTATATACTCAAATGGAGGCTGTTCTGTCTTTTCTGCAAGTTTAATAATCTCATTTCTAACCAATGTTAGTTGATCTGTTATATATTCCTGATACTCTACATTGCTAATGTATCTGTTACAGTTTTCAAGCTTTTGCTGAATTTTTGGAATAAGATATGAGTTATTATATGAGGTTTTACTAATCTCCAGATCATAATTAAATACCAACTTCTCATATCTGTTCTCTTTATACTGAACTACAGCCAATGCCTCATATGCCCATCTTGATGCCATTATATCGCCAACAATAGGTACGTACTTAGGATTAGATATAGATTTATTCAACTTATCAAACGGCACAATAGTTCCACTCAATAGTATCTGAGGAACAAGAATGAATGGTATAAGTATATATATTGCTACCACAGAGGTCATTCCTGATGATATAATAAGCCCTATCATATTGGCAAAAGCCGATGTTGTAAACAGTATAATCCAGTAATACAACAGCATACCATCAATCTCCAATATAAGGTTACCTATTACTACAAAAGTAAATGTCTGTATTGCCGATATAAGAAAGAGTATAAAAATCTTAGAGTTAAGATATGAGAACCAACTCAGGTTCAGGAACGATTCCCGTTGAAGTATCTTCCTGTCTTTAATTATCTCCTCTGCACTAACTGTTAGCCCCATAAATAGTGCTACAATAACACTCATAAGAAGATAAGCAGGCAGGTTATCGTTCTCGCTAAACAGATATGTATCTTTTATATATTTTGAGAAGAAAGCCAAAATAAATCCAAGAAGTGGTGCCTCAAGAAAGTTTATAAGCATATACTGCCTGTTTGCTATCTTTGACAAAACATTTCTTTTCATAAATATTACAAACTGCTTCTGTATTCCCGGAATATTAAAAGGGTTTCGGGGTAGAATCTTCTTTGTAGATTTTGGATGAAGTTTACTCTCAATATTGTCTTTATATTTATTATACCACTCCTGTGGCATAATCTTTCTGTCTTTTGTAAAGGTTCCCTCTTCATCAACCTCTTTTGCCTCAATAATATCAAGAATCTGCTCGGTGTTAACAGTACCGCAATACGGGCACTCACTCTCTGCTGCATTAACATGCGTGCACATCTTCTTAAAATATATAATGGCATCAATAGGATTCCCCTGATATATAGGATAACCACCCTTATCAATTATCCACAGTTTATCAAACTGTTTAAATATCTTTGACGATGGTTGATGAATATTGGCAATAACAAGTTTGCCTTTCTCTGTCTGCTTCTTAAGCAGATCTATAATTTTCTCTGAATCTGATGATGAAAGACCGGATGTTGGCTCATCAATAAACAGTATTGACGGTTCACGCATCAGCTCCAGACCAATATTTAGTCGCTTACGTTGTCCTCCACTTATCTTTTTATTAAGAGGGTTACCAACCTGTAAATCTCTGGTATCGGCAAGATCCAGATCATTAAGAATCTTATCTACTGTCTCATCAATCTGTTGTTCGGTATAATTACTAAAACATAGTTTTGCATTATAATAGAGATTTTGGTATACAGTAAGCTCCTCAAACAACAGGTCGTCTTGCGGTACAAAACCAATAATACCCTGCAAGTGTAAGTGATCTTTATGCAGATCGTAATTATTTATAAGTATCTGTCCCTTCTCCGGAAACAGATTACCATTCAGCACATTAAGCAGTGTAGATTTACCAACACCACTACCTCCCATTACACCAATAAGCTGTCCGGACTCCTCGCTAAAGCTAAAAGGTTTAACACCATTGTTTGTTCCTTTAAACCTGAACGATATCTCTTTTCCGGTAAATATAATTCTGTTTGACTTACTGTCTCTCAGAAGTATAGATGCTATATTATTATAGTATATTGATTCTATATTATCACCCTTAATTATCGACCCACTATTCAGAACATAAGTAACATCGTTAACTATAGGGTTTCCATCAATCTGTAAATTATCATCTCCATAAAATCTGAGGAAGAAATTATTTATACTGGCAATATGTATAATAAGCAATTTGCCATCAAATCCATCGAGCTTTATTCTTGTGTTATCTTTAAGATGATCAGGTTTGTTCCTCTCAATCCAAGCACCCTCAAGCTCTTCAATTTCATCATCTAACTGACCATGATATATCAGAACACTCTTTTTCTCCTTATCCAGCTCATCCGGACTAAAAACAAATCGTCTTACAAGATCAAATTCTTTCTCGTTGATATTAAATGCCTGTGATACAGTATCTATAAATTTGTACTCCTGTGGTGTTACAATCTCATCTTCGTTTACAAACTCCAGAAGACGCAGAAATACAATTATCCTCTCATTTTTATGAAGCGATTTATTAATCTGCTTACATATTTTATATGCCTGCTGGTAACTTGCCTGATCATCCTCAATACGCCAAAACGATTTTAGGTTTCGTTTGTAGAAATCGCGATAATTATCAAACAACAGAAGATAATCTTTTATTAACTTGGCATTTACATGGTTGCGCAGATAGGTTTCAACAATACTACGACCTTTTGCTGAGACTCCTTCCGGATTCACATTAGCAATTATAGCAAAAAGTTGCATTAACGCATTTAGTACTGATTCACCCATTTGTCTATTTTTTTTCTAAAATACAACTTTAGCTTAGTTGAAAAAAAGAATTAATTAAAAACATTAATTATTATTCCCAAGCAGCGCCTTTACAGGAGCTAACCCTTTAACACTATCTTCTTGTATGGCCTTAAGAACAGCACCACCTCCGGTAAAAATATAATACGATGGACTATCAAGTGCTACTATGTAAAGACCCGGCAACAAGCGCTTAAGTTCTTGCATGGTATCACCTCCGCCATATAGTTTTACAGCATTACTATTGGTATCAATAAGCTGATCAAGCGATAAGGTGCCTTCATTAAAATGTGGTGTTAGCCCCATAACCGCATTTACAAATATCATATGTGCCTCAGAAAATATCTTTTTAACTGATTCCTCTTCAAACGATCGTGACGAGATATCAAGTACATAGTTCAGTTCCTGTCCTTTTTCCAGATACCTGATATCTCTGACCCTGAACTGGTTTTCAACTTTGCCCTCTATTGTATCAGATTCTATTATATATGGCAGCTCTATCAGTTTTCCCGGAAAGTTCTTACACTTCTCAACAAACTCAGCAGCAAGTCTGGTATCCTCTTCAGATACTCCCTTTATTGATATACCATACTTTGCACACAGATATGCATTATATATTACACCTCCTAATACAAGATTATCTGCTTTCTCAAGCAGTGAATAGAGAGGCTCTATCTTTGTATCAAATTTTGAGCCCGCAACAACAGCTACAAATGGTCTCTTTGGATTGTATATTCTGTCAAGGTTGTCAATCTCTCGCTGCATAAGAAATCCTGCGTACGACGGAAGATATTTATTAACTCCTGTTGTTGAGGTATGTGGTTGCCACGACCCAAATGCATCGTTAACAAACACATCTGCCAACCCCGCTAACTGTCTGGCAAATCTGTCTGAATCTTCATCTGACGATTCTTCACCAAAAAACCAACGCGTATTTGGCAGGTATATACAATCAATTTTATCTGACTTAAGTTCCTTTATAAGATGATTTACTGAGGTCTCTATTCCCAGATATCCTTTCTCAGGATCTCTGTAAAAATCAGGGATTTTAATATTTATATGCAGTTTATTCTCAAGGTACTCAACTATTGGTTCTACTGAGGTATGTTCATTAATAGCTATTTTACCACTTTTTTTATCCTTTGGTCTGCCAACATGCGACATAAGAATTATTTTACCTCCCTTAGCATTAATATGGTATAGTGTACCAATTGTTGCATCAATTCTGTAAGGATCATAAATTACCCCTTTCTTAACAACATTATGGTCTACACGTACAAGTACAACCTTATCTTTTAAATCAGCATTCTGGATTTTGGGTATGTGAATATGTTCTATCATAAACTGAAGTATGTATAACTTAAAGCTATTTGTTTGCTATTTTATACATGAGATGTATTATGAGAGAATTTTTATTTTCACCCATAAAACAGTAAAAAACTATTTTCATGTGTAAAACAGATACTATGTATAAACACATGAAAATAGTAAAAATATGACAGAATCCTGTTTTAGTATCCCTATTTATTTATTGATATTAATATTTGAAATATGCAGACTTCCCCTCTTCATGATTTTGCGGAAAATCTTTATATCGTTCTGTAACTCCGTTTAAAATTTCAACAAGAATATCCGGATCTTTTTCTGTAACAAGCTTTAGCCTTGTCTCTTTAAAATTAGGCAAACCTTTAAAGTAGGTCGAAAAGTGTCTGCGCATCTCAAATATCCCTGTTCTGTCACCTTTACGCTCTATAGATTTTGTAAGATGTAACTTTGCAAGTTCAACTTTCTCCTGAACCGAAAGTGGTGGAGGTATCTCTCCTGTATCTAAATATGTTTTTACATCCCTGAATATCCATGGTCTTCCAACTGCTCCGCGACCAATCATAATAGCATCTACTCCATATCTGTCAAATTTCTCTTTTGCCTGTTCAGGGGTAGTAATATCGCCATTACCAATAATAGGTATAAACATTCTTTGGTTATTCTTCACATCACCAATAAGTGTCCAGTCTGCTTCGCCTTTATACATTTGCGACCTTGTACGCCCGTGTATTGTAAGAGCCTTTATACCGCAATCCTGAAGTTGTTCTGCAACCTCTACAATTGGTTTATTGGTTTCGTCATATCCAAGTCTGGTTTTAACAGTAACCGGAAGATCAACAGCATCAACTATCTTTTTGGTTATCTCAATCATTAACGGAATATTTTTAAATATTCCTGAACCAGCACCTCGTCCTGCTATTTTTTTTACCGGACATCCAAAGTTGATATCAATTACTTCGGGATTAGCCTGCTCAACCATTTTAGCTGCCTCTACCATACTGTCTACATCATTACCATATATCTGAATACCAACAGGGCGTTCATAATCAAATATATCAAGCTTGGCTATGCTCTTTTTCCCATCTCTGATCAGTCCATCTGACGATATAAACTCAGTATACATCATATCAGCACCAAACTGCTTGCAGATATATCTGAACGATGGATCTGTAATATCTTCCATTGGTGCAAGAAGCACCGGATTCTTCCCTAAATCTAACTTATCAATCTTCACGGCAAAAAAATTTTGTGCAAAAATAATGTTTTTTAGTTAATGGTTTTACAATTCAGGAGTTTGTGAAAATATATTTGATATCCTTAGTTTTTATACTTACAGTTTTGTTGTTAGTTTTGCGCATCAACTTATTCAATAAAATAGTAGTACAGATGAGATATATAAAGTTTGAAGAGTGGTCAGTAATTAAAAAGTTGTTTTATTTCTTTTTTGTGTCGTTTGCTTCATACATGGTTATTTTTGTATTTGGCGCATCATTAGGTACAATGTTTTTCAATTATACCTCTGAGAACATTTTTGAGTCTCTATCATCAGATTCTGATGTAATAAGATACTTTCAGGGAATAACTACTATAGGTTTCTTTATTATTCCTGCTCTATTTATACTGTTCATTTCAGGCGGTAGCATTGGTAGGTATTTTGGTTTAAATAAAATTCCTTCTGGCAGAAAACTCATTATTGCAATAATATTAATGCCAATAGCAATATTTTTAATAATGATGCTTGCCAAGATAAATCATTATTTACCTTTTCCTGAATGGGTTTATAGCTCAGAGTTAAGATCGGCTGAAATTACAGATAGTCTTTTAAGAGCAGATAACTTTACAATACTACTTGCTAATCTGTTTGTAATAGCACTATTACCGGCAGTGGGAGAGGAGCTTTTCTTTCGTGGTTTAATACAAAAAGCAATAGTTAACAAAACAAGCAATGTACACATAGGAGTAATTATTACTGCTGCAATATTCAGTGCTGTCCATTTTCAGTTTCTTGGTTTTATTCCCAGAATGTTAATGGGTATTATTCTTGGTTATATGTTTGTTTGGAGTAAGAATATATGGTACCCTATTATAGCACACTTTATTAATAATGCTATTGCAGTAATTACTATATACTATAACCCTGAATTATCCTCTTCAGGAAGCACAGAACTATACTCTGAAACAACACTATTCATTGCCGGAATAATAAGCGCAGTAATAGTTTACATATTACTAATTATGTTTTTTAGAATAAGTAAACAAAGAAAAGCTGAGTCAGACAGTTTCAAGATCACCGGCTGATGATTCTGTGATTCGTTTTGCCTTCTCACTTTTACGATAAACATATACAACACCATATTCTGAGGCACTCTCAAGGCGTTCTTTCTCTTCCATATCCTTAAAAGAGGCCTCAACTTCATTCCAGACCTGAAGAATTATCTGATCTGCCTCTGTACGCATATCAGATAGTTTTTTAAGTGCTCTATGACTATTTTGCTGAAGAACTTTCTGATTATTTAAAGCCTCTTTAAAATTCTCAAACCTTACTCTCACAACTGCAATAGTTGGGTTTGTAATTGGCGTTTGCCCTTTGAAAGTTCTGGTTGTTTCTCCTTCAATAATCTTCTCTCCCCAGTATACAAGTTCTTTTTCTGTATTAAGCGATGGCACCCGCTTCTCATCTTTATCTATGCCATAGAACTCTCTTACTTCGGGTTTAAGCTCTTCACGAGCAACAGCCAGATTCATTACCTGAATAAAGTGAGATACATACAGTTTTGCTTTTTTATGCAGCAATATGTACTCCTTGTTCCGTTCTGTCTGAACCTTAAAGGTATTATTGTAATTATTGATAGATTGTTCAAAGCTTGTATAGAATGACTGCAACCTTTGAAACGCATTCTGAGAAAAAGCCAGCTTAAAAGGTGGTATTTGCTTCCCCTTTTGATATGCTGCTTTTATTGCACGGAGTCTTGCTCTGTCAGTGTTTGGGAGTCTGCGGTATGGCATTATCTATTATATTTTTTTACTTGATCTATCAAGTGCGAAGATATCAATTTATAATGATAAATCAAGCTGTTCGACCAATATATACGCAGACTTTCGTCAAAGGTTACATATTAACATTATAAAGTTTCGAGCCTGAACGTTATACTTTCTTCTTTATTATTTCTTAACACCTTAAGATATAACTTACGTCCTTGCCTTTCTTCAATAAAACCGTTTATTTCCGATAGTGTCATATCAATTAAATCCTTATTATTTATTGATACTATCTGATCTCTCTTTCTTAAACCTGATTTATATGCATTTGATGCTTGGTTAATATTGTAAACCTCATAAACAGGAATACCAGGAATAGGTGTTCCAATCTCTAAACCACTCACATTAAAAAAGAATTTATTGTTGTAATATGCGCTCCTCTTTAAGTATAGTTTTCCTTTTTTATAGTCAATTACCATTCTGAATTTACGAAGTATATTTGACCCAATACTACCATTTCTATTATCTATGCTTGTATAACCATGCAAAGAGGATGAATCAGGAAATGCACAAAACGGATTCTTTAGATTATACCGTCCCAAAATAATATTATTTATAACCCCAACACTACCCGTAATAGATCCGTTAAGCCCCATTCCTAAATGTGTCTCCACTGATCTTTCCGGTAAACTAATCTTATTATGAGAGTTCTTATCAAGCCACATTGCCTGACTTGCTCCGGTATCAAGAAGCATTTTTACACTTATTGTATCACTTTTGTGGGTTATAACTGTACAGTACATATAAGGTTTATCTCCTATTAATTCAATATCATGACTATCCCATTTACCTTTGGGTTTAAACTTATAATCTGAACTCTTATATAAAACAATACGTCTCTGTACGTAATTTATGTCAGATATATATTCCTTTAATACAGAGTGTCCAATTATACCATGTATGGGCATACCTAACAATTCTGATATATGAAATACCTTTTCTGCCATAACATACAGATTCTGATTTTCTACTCTTATCTTTCCAAAATCAAATGTATTACCCTTTGACTCATATACTTTCAAAGGGCTATCTCCCCCTAATCCACTTAAAGTGGTTATACGTGCATGTTTTATCTCTAAAGTATCATAATAACTTAGTTCCGTAACAATTGTATTCTTAAGTCCTGTATCTAAAATGAAATTTAATTCTGATGAATTATTTACCTTCATTTTAACAACAATAAGATTATTTATTAGCTCAAACGGTAAAACAATTTTTTCACTCTTTTTCTTTTTAAGAGAAATAAATTTATTTGCATAACACTGATTTGCAAAGGATAATAGAGTTATTAGCAGAATAGCAGTAAATCTTCCAGTCATCGATTGTATGTTTTGGTTCAGTTATTTGACTAGAAATATACGTAAAGGCTTATTTAGATTTGATATAAAACCAAAAAAAAGATGCCAATAAGCATCTTTTTTATATAAGTGAATTCAAGTTTTATTCAATATCCCAGGAGTACCCCTCTTTTTCATCTTTTATAGTGACACCCAGTTTCTTTAGTTCATCGCGTACTCTGTCCGCCGTAGACCAATCCTTAGATATCTTTGCATCGTGTCTTATATTTACAAGCATCTCTATCAGAGAATCTGTAAGCGAATCGTTAGTTGCTTCACTCTCCTCTACAAGACCCATTACATCTTTTACAAAAGTCTTGAATATAAACTTAAGTTTATCCAGATCATCCTGTGTAACTGTCTCTTTATTCTCATTTATAGAATTAATCATTTTAACCCCATCAAAAAGATTAGCAATTAATACAGGTGTGTTTATATCATCGTTTATTGCATTAAAACATTTCTGATTAAGATCATCTATATTAACCGATGATTTATCAGAAGCCTTAATCTTATCAAGAACAGTTATTGCCTTAAACAGTTTTTGTAAACCTTTTTGCGCTGCCTGAAGAGCTTCATTTGAGAAATCAAGCGTACCACGATACTGTGCTTGTAATATAAAAAATCTGATTGTCATTGGAGAGTAAGCTTGCTCAAGCAGTTCATGTTCGCCTGAGAACATCTGCTCAAGGGTAATAAAATTACCTAACGATTTACCCATCTTCTGACCATTAATGGTAATCATATTATTATGCATCCAATACTGAACAGAAGCACCACCATCAGCAGCAGTATTTTGTGCTATTTCACACTCATGGTGCGGGAATTTAAGATCCATTCCACCACCGTGAATATCAAATTTATCGCCAAGATATTTTCTACTCATCACAGAACATTCAAGGTGCCACCCCGGGAAACCAAGACTCCATTCCGATGGCCAACGCATTATATGTTCTGGCGCAGCTTTCTTCCATAATGCAAAATCAACAGAGCTTCTCTTCTCAGACTGTCCGTCAAGCTCTCTTGTATTTGACATCATCTCCTCTATGTTTCTGCCTGAAAGTGTTCCGTACCCAAATTTTTCGTTATACTTCTTTACATCAAAGTATATAGAACCATTACTCTCATAAGCATACCCATTTTTCAGAATCTCTCTTATCATCTCCTGCTGCTCAATAATATGACCAGAAGCAGTAGGTTCAATACTTGGTGGTAATACATTCAGCATATTCATATAATCGTGATAACGATTTGTATAATACTGCACTACCTCCATTGGCTCTAATTGCTCTAATCTTGCTTTCTTTGCAATCTTATCTTCTCCGGCATCTGCATCATTTTCCAAATGCCCTACATCGGTAATATTTCTTACATATCTTACCTTATATCCAATATGCGTAAGATATCTGAAAAGTACATCAAAGGTTATTGACGGACGTGCATGTCCTAAATGAGGATCGCCATATACAGTAGGCCCACAAACATACAGACCTACGTTAGGTGCATTGAGCGGTTTAAACTCCTCTTTCTTCCTAGATAGCGAATTGTAAATGTTAAGTACCTGTTGCATTTCCTCTTTATTTTAAAGTATTAAGCCTGCAAAATTAGCAATTATTTTTTGTTATGTATTCATTTATTGGTTATCAGCATGTTTATAATTGTTAAATTATTGTTATGTAGATACCTTATTTAGTATATGTTGAATTAATTAGCTTATCTTTGCACATATACAAAATACATATATGTCTAAAAAGAAATTAAAGAGAAAAAGAGAGCGAAAAACAAAAAAGAGCTTAATAAAAGGGATAGTTTATATATTTGAGAACAATCCATCTAAAACATACAACTACAAACAAATATCCAAAGAACTTGGTGTAAAAGAGATCTCCGGTAAAAAACTTGTTACCCAATCATTATATACTCTTAAAGACGAAGGTTTTCTGGAAGAGGTATACCTTGGTAAATTTAAAATGGTTCCTACAACCAGATTTATTACAGGAAAAGTTGATCTGGCTTTAAGCGGAAATGCATATATAATATCTGATGATATTAAAGAAGATACTTTTGTAAACCATGTAAACCTTAAAAGGGCTCTACATGGAGATACTGTTAAGGTTGAACTATACGCAAAAAAGAAAAAGGGGCGTCCGGAAGGAAAAGTAATTGAAATTATAGAACGTAAGCGAGATTCGTTTGTAGGTATTGTTGAGATAAGAGGAAACATATCGTTTCTTGTTATTGAGGGAAAACAGATGCCTTATGACCTATATATACCTAAAGAGAAACTTAACGGTGCAAAGAATGGCGAAAAGGCAATTGGTCGTATTACTGATTGGCCAGAAAGAGCACGTAACCCGTTTGGGGAGATAACCGATGTACTTGGTGTTCCGGGCGAGAATGATACCGAGATGCACGCAATATTAGCAGAGTTTGATCTTCCGTATACATTCCCGCAAGAGGTAGACAAAGAGGCTGAAAAAATAAGCGATGTAATAACCGAGGAAGAGATATCTGAGCGCAGAGATTTAAGGGATATTACAACATTTACCATTGATCCGCATGATGCCAAAGATTTTGATGATGCGATATCGGTAAAGCAACTTAACGAAGATGAGTGGGAGATAGGTGTACATATTGCAGATGTTACTCACTATGTAAAACCAGACACAATTCTTGAAGAGGAGGCATACAACAGAGCTACATCAGTATATCTTGTAGACAGAGTTGTGCCTATGCTTCCAGAAAGGTTGTCAAATGGCATATGTTCATTACGTCCTGATGAGGAGAAACTATGCTTCTCTGCAATATTTAATCTGGATGTTGATGGTAACGTAAAATCTGAATGGTTCGGAAGAACAGTTATTAAATCGGATAAACGATTCACATATGAAGAGGCCCAGGATATCCTGGACAATAAAGAAGGTCTGTTGTATCAGGAACTAAACCTGCTTGATACAATGGCTAAATCTATCAGGAAAAGTAGGTTCAGAAACGGGGCTATTAGTTTTGACAGGGTTGAAACTAAATTTGACATTGACAAAGATGGAAAGCCACTTAGGGTTTACTTTAAAGAGCATGGCGATACAAACAGATTGATTGAGGAGTTCATGTTACTTGCAAACAGACATGTTGCAGCATTTATTGGCAAAAAGCGTAAAGAGGGTGCTAAACCAAAAACATTTGTATACAGGATACATGACAAACCTAATCAGGAAAAGTTTGAGAACTTTACAAGCTTTATAAAACGATTCGGTTACAATATCTCATCATCAGCATCTGGTGTATCATCATCTATTAATTCGTTGCTTGATGAGGTTAAAGGTAAAAAAGAACAGAATCTTATTGAGACACTTGCTGTGCGTACAATGGCAAAAGCAGAATACTCTACAAAGAATATCGGGCACTACGGTCTTAATTTTGAATTCTATACTCACTTTACTTCTCCAATACGCCGATACCCCGATATGATGGTACACAGGCTGCTGAATATGTACCTGAACAAAGCAAAAAGTCAGGATGCAGCAACATATGAAAAGATGTGCCAGCACTCTGTTGATATGGAGAAGAGAGCTGCTGAAGCCGAGAGAACATCTATAAAGTATAAGGCTGTTGAGTTTATGATGGATAAAATAGGCGAGGACTTTACAGGTGTTATATCAGGTGTTACAGAGTGGGGAATATATGTAGAACTTACCGATACGCTGATAGAGGGAATGATATCTATACACGAACTAAAGGACGATTACTATATATTTGACGAAGAGAACTATATGATACTTGGCAGACATTCAAACCGCAAGTTTCAGTTAGGAGATACTCTTAATGTAAGAGTAATGGCAGCCAACCTTGCCAAAAAGCAGTTAGATTTTGAACTTGCTGAATAAACAATGTGCAGGTAAATATTTTTTCACAAATTATATATCTGCATACTAATATAGCAATCACCTTTTTATACTATGTTAACTATAGTATATCTTTTATATGGCAGTATAATTGTTAATAATTAATACTGCTTTTTTATTATTTTGCTATGTACATTTGTCGCAACAATGTGCATAATTATAGGTATAGTTTTATAGGTAAAAGTATTATTATGAGAATCTTATTTACTGTAGTAAGTGTATTGCTTTTTTACGGATCTGCATTTTCACAAGCAACTGATCTGGTTAAAAGAATGAATTGGGATGAAGATTACTGTGTAAGGGTAACTCTTCAGGATAACTCAAAGATGGTTTTTAAGGTTGACGAACTTTATCACTCTAACATAAAAGATAAAAAAGATGGTAAAGCAACGTATTATCCGGCAAGCCTTAAGTCAAGTTTAATAGAGAAGATAAAAGGTAAAGAGTTTTTATTAGATACATTACAACACAGTTATGACGAACGTGTTGTTGATAACAGAACTCTTTGGAACGCTATACATACCAGAATTGGTGGTGGTTGGGGACATTTTGTGAATTGTCTTCTGTTTGCTCTTGAAAAAAACTATGTAAACATGAAGATGACAAAACTGGAACGTCCTAAATCTAACTGGAGACCAAAGCCAATGACAGAGAGTTACAAAAGAACCATGAAGTGGAGCTACTATATTCCGGAGACTCAAAAACTGGCTAAGAAAGAGTATAAAAGACAGAGAAGAGAGAAAAAAATAGGCGATTTAAACCGATTACCAACATCGTTTATTGAGGAGTTCCTGAATACCGACGACGAAGAATACAATGATCTTCATGTTACAAACTATAAAAAGAAAGCCAGAATAGACCTTGTTAAAATTCTTCTGGCATCTAAATATCTTGGTAAAGATCAGATAGACTATATTGGTAACTCTGTATTAAGAGCAGCTCTTAACTACTCTGCACTGCAAATACCATCAATTGTAATACTTGACGATATGAATGCTGCTGTGGCAATGTCGTTAGATGAATTTGGTTATACTGTTGAAGAGATTGTATATAGCGACCTGGAAAGACTTTCTGAAGGAGATATTGAAGAGAGAAATAACATGATAAAGAATTATGTTATCCAGATAAATCAGGTTAACAAAAAGCTGTTTAAGGAACGATTAAGTAATTATTATAAGTAGAAAGTATAGAGATATTATATATGAAAGGCCATCTGAAAAGATGGCTTTTTTGTTATCTACACAAAACAGAATCCATATTTACGTCAATTAATCTCCTAAAACGGTGCTTTACAAAACATTAAAATACAAACAAATACCATACATTAAAGTTTCTTTACTAATTTTGTACCCAAACAAGAATAAGTACGTTAAAATAAACAACACTAAAAAAGATAGTACTTTATTATGGCAAGAGTAATAAAAGATACTCCGGTAATAACTGACAACAGAGATATCGAAAGACTTCTGGAGTCTGTAGAAAAGCCTCAAAAGGTAAATAAGGAAGAGTATGAAAAACGAAAGAAAAACTATGAATATCTAGAAAGTATTAAAACTTTTAAATAGTATCATATATGATAAATACCAGTCCCAGACTAATTAAATTAAAATATGATACAAAGATAAATAGAGTATATACTAAAGAATAGTTACAAAAAAAGCTCTGAATAATCAGAGCTTTTTGAGGTCTCGAGCGGATTCGAACCGCTGTACGAGGTTTTGCAGACCACTGCCTAGCCACTCGGCCACGAGACCATTGCGTTTTGCGGTTGCAAATATAAGTATTAATTACATTATTATACAACTTTTTTTCGCTTTTCTTAGAAAGAAAAATACCAGAACAACCGTAATCATATCATTATCTATAATCTATACACAAAAACTTCTGAACAATAATTTAGAAAATAACCATTACCATTAATTACTACCTTTGCTAACAGTTATCATTTAATAAACTGATATGGAATATATATTTGAAATAGAGATGCAGGTACGTGACTACGAATGTGATCTGCAAGGCATTGTTAACAATTCTGTTTATCAGAACTATCTGGAACATTGCCGTCATGAATTCCTAAAATTTGTTGAACTTGATTTTGCCGAACTACATAACCAGGGTATTGATGCTGTTGTTGTTAAAGCTGAAATAGAGTATAAAGCATCTCTTGTACCTAATGACAAATTCACTGTTAAACTAGGGGTTACTAAAAAAGGAGTAAGATTTATCTTTAATCAGGATATATACCACAAAGATACCAGAAAACTTATGATAAAAGGTAAGGTTACATCTGTTCTTACAAAAAACAGACGACCTATACTTCCTGATATATTTGAAGAAGCCTTGGCTAAAAAAGGTTTGGCTGTATACTCTTAATATAGGTGTTCAGCAAAGAGAAGGATAAATCACCCTCTCTTTGCTGAGTTCTCTAGTTCATTTAAACAATCAGGACATAAACACCCGTTAAAATCACTGTTTAACACCTTAAGTGTATCTTCAGATAACTCTACATCCATACACCAACACCGTTGCTTGGTTTCTGCAAAACATGAGAACTCTGCTCCACATTTAGGGCATTCCTTCTTTTTAGGTCTGTCTGTCATTACATCTACACTTTATCTCGTCATCTCAACACTTACACACTGCATCTTTCCTCCAACTGGCGGATTCATCTTATTAACCTCAACAGTTGCTTTTGATATTACATCGCCAAACTTAGCATACAAACCATCAAGTATTCTGCTAACCAGATGCTCCAGAAGTGCCGATTTAATCTCCATCTGCTCTTTAATTATCTCATATGCCTCAACATAATTTAAAGCATCTTCAAGATTATCTGATTTTGCTGCTGCATCTGTATCTGTATGTATCTCCAGGTTAACTATAAAGTTATTCCCAACTATCTGCTCCTCTGCAAAATGACCATGATAGGCATAGAATGCCATATCTTTAATTCTGATTATTCCCATTATCTGTTTTTTTCAGAAACGACAGAGATAACCTGATCTTCTCATATGATATCTCCTCGTTCAGATGAATATATATATCTTTTAATTTACTATCTCCACACACCTTTACGGCACTCTTTACTCTCTCAACCTCGTCACTTCTTACATATCTGTATATGTCAATATTGTATCCTTTCTCAAACAGATGTGCAATATGTGAGTATACAGTTATCAGATTCAGCTTTCTCTTTTTAGAGATCTCATCCGGGGTAAGTCCGAGCTGATATAAATTCCAGGTTTCAATATAGGTACCACCTTTTATACTCCTGCCATCTTTCATTTTTTGGTTCACAAACTTGCAAATACCATCAAGGAAGTATGATCCGTATGTATTATACTTTGCTTCACTAACACCTTCAATATTCTTCATCTCAGCAGGTGTAACAGGTCTTTTTGTTGCCATATCGGTAAGTGTTGCATCAGAGAACAACATATATGGCGCAATACCTTTTGCAACAGCAAGTTCTCGTCGCAAAACTCTAAGCTCTTCAAATAACTCTTCTGTAAGCTGTTTACTCTTACTTTTAGGTTTAACACTCTCTTTGCGTTCTGCAATAATATCATTAAACTCTGCCGGATGCACCATCATAACCTTCTTTCTGCTATAAAGAACATCTGTAGACAGCTCTGTTAATTGCAATGCATTATCTCTGTCATATGCTATATCAACCAATCCGGTATTAACCAACTGCATAATATAGTGCTTCCAGTCAAATGCAGATATATCTCTGCCTGCTCCAAATGTTTTTATATTATTATAGCCTTTATTAAGTACATCAGAACGATGCGATCCTCTCAACACATCAATTACCATTCCTGTTGCTTCCTGCTCCTTTAAACGAGTTATAGCAGACAGAGCTTTCTGGGCTATTACTGTCCCATCAAACTGTTTTGGCGGACTCTTGCATACATCACAGTTTCCACAATTCTCATCATAAGGTTCATTAAAATAGTTAAGCAAAATACGTCGTCTGCATACCAATGAATCGGCATACTGCTGCATCCTGTTAAGCTTATTATTCATTATCTCCTGCTGAGCACCCTCACTAATAAAACTTCTTAGCAGAATTACATCCTGAAAATTATAGAAAAGAAGCGTATCTGCCGGCATACCATCACGCCCGGCACGTCCTATCTCCTGATAATAGTTCTCTATATTCTTTGGCAGGTTATAATGAATAACCCAGCGCACATTAGATTTATCTATACCCATACCAAATGCAATTGTAGCACATATTATTGGTACACGATCTGTAATAAAATCTGTCTGAACCTTTGATCGTTCTGATGCAGATAGTCCTGCATGATAAAAGTTCGCAATTATTCCGTTATTATTAAGACTCTCTGCAAGTTTCTCTGTCTGTTTACGACTAAGACAATATATTATACCCGATTTACCTGGTCTCAGATTTATAAAGTCAAGTATTGCATTCAACCTGTTTTTTGCCGGCATAACATTCAGGCTCAGATTCGGTCTGTCAAACGAATCAATAAACATCTCCGGACTTTTCAGATTAAGCTGCTTTACAATATCGTCGCGTGTAATTCTGTCTGCTGTAGCGGTAAGGGCAACAGTAGGAACATTATTAAATGAGTCTATTAGTCCGGCAAGCTTGGTATACTCCGGTCTGAAATCGTGTCCCCATGCCGATATACAGTGCGCCTCATCAATTGCAAAAAGAGCAACCTGAATATCCTTAAGCAGATAATACATATCACGTGTAAGCAACTTCTCAGGAGATATATACAGAAGTTTTACCTTGCCAGAAAGCACATCCTGCATAACCCGGTTCTGATCTGATGTTGTTTGCGAGCTATTAATAAACTCTGCTTCTATTCCATTTGATTTCAAACCTTCAACCTGATCTTTCATAAGAGCAATAAGAGGCGATATTACAACACCAACTCCTTCTCTGACCATTGCTGCAACCTGAAATATTACAGATTTTCCTCCTCCTGTTGGCATTAGCACAACTGAACTATTACCATTGATCAGAGATTCTATAGCTTTCTCTTGTAATGGTCTGAATGAGTCGTACCCATAATATTTTTTTAGTATCTCTTTTGCTCTTTTCATAAGTAACAAAAATAGATATTATATCAATAGAAAAACATTAATATATATCACCTCTCAAATATTAATTACCCTCCATTTTTTAACTAATTTCACTGTACATACACAACAGAATATTTATGAGAAAATACTTCAAAGAACTTTCGCGAATTTTATTTCCTGCCGTTTGTCCGGGATGCGAAAGACCTATTTATACACACAACAAAATCCTCTGTTCTTTGTGTGAAAGAGACCTTCCGTTTACCTATTATCAGGACATGAAAGACAATACAGTTGAGCAGGCATTCTGGGGCAGAGTAAATATTGAGTGTGCAACAGCTCTGCTATTCTATGAGAAACATGATATTGTTCAACGGCTACTACACAGCATAAAATATCATACTAACAAAGATCTTGCAATAAGATTAGGTGAGCTTCTTGGCAGTCAGATAAAAGAGGCATACAGGTTTAGAGGTATTGATGCAATAATTCCGGTACCACTCCACAAAAAGAAACTATTAAAGCGTGGATTTAATCAAAGTTATCTGATTTCAAAAGGTATAAATATATCAACCGGAATACCCGTAGAGACAAATCTTCTTTTAAGAGTAAAAAACACAGAGTCTCAAACAAAAAAGAGCAGAACAGAACGATGCGATAATGTAAAAAAGGCATTTGCTGTAAACAACAATAATAGATGGGAGAATAAACACTTTATTATTATTGACGATGTAATTACAACCGGAGCAACACTGGAATCTTGTATAACTGAACTGTTATCAATTAAAGGAGCAAAAGTGTCTGTTGCATCAATAGCAACAGTACTATAAAAAAACAGGCCGCTTTTCAGCGACCCGCATATCATATTAAATATATTTTTTCTTTAACAGGAACTTTGCAAACGACTTACCTGCTTTAGCGTAAGCCTCACTAATTCGCTCACCTGTATCATAATCGTTACCCATTGATGTTCCCGGAGAGTTCTTTATTGTTACTGTAGCAACCTTCTCGTTTGTTGAGGTCTTATATACATCAATAGTCATACTTACAGCAGCATTACGTCTTGTAATACCAATATTAAATCCCGGCTCAATAAAGAATGTATTTATCACCATCTTATACTCCGAATTTTTAACATCAGTATCAACCTCTGTTCCTTTACGAACAAGATATTTGCTTAGCAACTCCATAAACTTAACCTCATACCTTGTCTCTCTGTCACCTTTCCACGACTCAAGAAATCTCTCGCCACGTCCGGCCTCTTTTTTATTGTAATCCTTTACCTTTCTGTCAAGATAATCCTGCTCTGACATCTTACCTACTTTAAGGTCGTTGTACGTAAACTCCAGGTTTATAAGTTTTTGACCTTTTAGCAGAGATAAATCTCCATCTGTTACTCTTATCTTCTGAGCGTTTGACGACAACAAACCGAAGGTGCAAATAACAAATAGTGTTAGTACTAGCTTTTTCATAAAATTTGATTTAGTAAAAAATATAAGCGTTAATTCTTGTCTCTATTATCTATAAATGTTATAGGTTTTCTGCTCATTTCAGGGAACTGCTTTTTATAAATATCACTTATCTTCTCAAACTTAACAGTTGGGGCAACTCTTAACTTAGCCCTAAAATGATCTTTAATCCTCTTCTCAAACGATTCTGATATATTTTTACTTCCAACATTAATTAATATATCATCTGTTCCTATACTATTTGTTGATACCTCTACAATATAGTTCTCTATATCCTGAAAATCGTTCAGAAGATCATATAGTGCAGGAGGGTAAAGTGTTGTTCCTTTATATTTTATCATCTGTTTTTTACGCCCAATAACTGGCCCAAGACGTACCGTGTTTCTTCCACACTCACACTTATCTGTATAGTGGTAACATATATCTCCTGTTTTAAAACGTAACAGCGGCATTGCCTCAACACCAAGGGTAGTAATTGTAACCTCTCCGGCTTCGCCATCTTTAACAGGCATATCGTTCTCATCCAGAAATTCAACAATTATCATCTCCGGATGATGATGACCTCCTTTACCCTGACCACACTCAGTAAACGCTGTACCCATCTCGGTTGAGGCATAGGTAGAGTATAGTTTAATATCCCACTTATCCTTAATCTGTCTGCTTAACGGGTTTAGCTCAAAATCAGGAGTTCTTATTGATTCACCAATACATACAGCCTTTTTAATCGATGTATTACGATAATCAATTCCATTCTTCTCTGCATACTCAATAAGCTTTAACAAGAACGATGGAACAGTAATAAAAGCATTTGGTTTTATTCTGTTTATTGTATCAAACTGCAATCCCGGGTTACCAGGTCCAACACGTACTATACCTGCTCCAAGCTTTCTGATACCTGAGTAGTAAGCCAGGCCAGCCATAAATCGTCTGTCCATTGTTACCATCAGCTGAAATATATCCTCATCAGAGCCATCGGCACAGGCAAACGATATGTACTCGTTATATGCTAAACGATCAATATCTTTATCTGTAAGAGCAAATGTAACCGGATCGCCAAGCGTACCTGATGTTGTTGTGTAGTCAACAATCTTATTTTTAGGGACACATAAAAAATCTGAATTCTGATTCTGCAGATGATCTTTTGTAGTTACAGGAACCTTTACAAGGTCATCCAATGTTTTAATATCTCTTATATCAATATTATTATCTTTAAATAGATTCTGATAGAATTTAGAGTGATTTTTCAGGTATACCAACAACTCTGCTAATCGATCCTCTTGATATGCTCTAATATCTGATTTAGAGCATTTTTCAATCTCTGGTATAAACATCTGTTTTTCGGGTTTATTTATTGTGCATTAAAGGTATTGCTTTTTTTTATTAGTGCAAAAAGAAGATACTTATTGAAACAATACTGCTATTTAACAACAACAAATATTACAATACAACACCCCTTAAATACCAATAGACAAGTATATATAGTTCAACTTTTTTTATTTACGAACCGGACCTACAGCCATTTTTTAATAAGACCCCAATCTGTATTACAGCTATTACTATCATCAACAACAGGTACTCTTAACACAGGAACATCACAAAACATCTTCTCTGCAAAATCTGATATTACTCTGTATGAATCGTCAGTAATAATAGTGTCGTTATTCGGAAAATCATTATAGATAATACCAGAAAGCTCAATCCCTCTGCTTTTAATATACTCAAGTGTAAGCAGTGTATGATTTATACTACCAAGCTTTGATGATGTTACCAGAAGAACAGGGATTCTGTAATCTTTAACAAAATCGGCAGAGGTGTATTGTCCGGTAATTGGAACCATTAATCCTCCTGCTCCCTCAATCACAATTTTATCATACCTGTCTGAAAGTCTATTGGCAGCTTTTATAATATTGTGCGGATCAATTATCCGGTTCTCTATTTGTGCTGCAAGATGTGGTGAACACGGATGATTAAACAGATACGGACAGGTTTCGCCATTAATATCCTCTTTGGTAAGTTTAACGCCAGCTATCTCTCTATGAGTAACAATATCCTCTGCAATATCTTTACAACCCGTCTGTATTGCTTTAAATGTTATAACTTTCTCACTCTTGCTAAGTAGATATTTATAATACAATCCTGTTACAATACTCTTTCCTGCATCGGTATCTATTCCTGTTACAAACATATAGTTGGCTCTCTTCATCTTGTTTATTTTTTCTTCTCAATGGTCAAATGGAACTCAATCTTATAGTCATCCTCAAATAGACTTATAATTATCAGCATCCATACCTGTTTATCGCTTCTTTGCTACTACGTACAGAGGGTTATATGTTAATACAAACCCTTTCTCTGAATAAAACAATCGTCTGTACTCATGCTCAAAATGGTTAAAGTCGGCAGGAGTCCATCGTTTTCTTGATATAGCATTTGTTCCGGTACGCTTTATATGTCTTAGTACATCGCGCGGCGAATTAAAATATAGCTTTATCTCTTCGCTTTTAATACTTAAAATATCAAACTCTTTTGCCAATGATATTTTAAGGTCATCAACAGGCAGGTAATTAATTCCCGATTTTGTAATATGTTTTATCTCTTTAAAATTACCACTATCAAACGTATTAAATATCAGGTAACCATTTCTGTTAAGACTATCTGATGCTTTATTAATAAAGCTATCAAAATCAGTAACCCACTGTAGTGCCGATCCAGACATTATTAAGTCTGTTTCAGAAGGAAATTGCACATGCTCAATATCTCCGGGAATAAAATCAAAACTGCATCTGTTATCAATAACCTTGTTTAGGTATATCTCAGCGTCATCTACGAGATCATTAATATATAATTTATCAGGATTATACGTATTACATATTAAGTCTGTAAGAATCCCTGTTCCGCAACCTATCTCAAAAATAGCTTCAGGACTAATACAATTGCCACTTGCCATATCAATAAGGATTTTGTTTATCTCCTTTTGGGCATAAGCTTCATAATTGTAGGTCTCAAAACTATTCTGAAACCGCTCCTTTATCAGGCTCTTATTTATACAACAATTTTCTGATTTATACTCTCTGTTCATCTGTATCTATTCATAAATAATTTAAAGGCCTCCAATTACAGAGTCCCAATTATCCATACTTCGGAATATAAAATGTGCCCCGTTTACATAAACTATATCATTAACACTGTTACTCCACGCAGTACTTTGATTCTGCAATGTAAAGATCATGTCTTTTTCAGATATAACAGCTCTTGAGAATATATTTTTTTCACTACAATCGCTACTTTTTATAGTGTTGTATAACCACTCCAACTCAACCTTTCGCTCTTTGTAATCTCCGTTTGGTAACAGATTTTCATCATAACTCCTTACTCCACCAAACAATCGTGCATTAAATTTATATAGATTTCGCTCAGTAAGATTATCTATTGTACCTCTGAAAATACTCTCTGGTATTCCTCTGTTATCATCTATCGGGTTAAGTGTTCCGTTTATAGCAATAGCCTTTTTAATCTCAATATTTTTAATAATATATTGTGCCATAAACACACCCAACGACCATGCTACAACATATACCTCTTTATATGATGAGATATCCGGCATATCATTTAACTCTGATGAGTTATACTGATAAAACATCAAAACATCATAACTCTGATGATTGAACTCTTTAAACATTTTGGTATCAAACCCCCATCCGTTGAAAAACAGAATAAGTTTGTCATTTCCTTTTTTATTACACCAGTCTATCCGCATACAATTAATGCTTTATTCGTTTTAATACCTTCTTAATAGCATTTATATCCTCTGCAGTATGTGCTGCCGAAAGTGAAAAACGTATTCGTTCAGAACCCTTTGGAACTGTAGGATATCGTACAGGACGGGCATCAATACTGTCATTATCAAACATACTATACAACTCCAGAGCTTTCTCATTTGATCCTGCAATAAGCGGTACAATCTGTGAGGCACCACAGCTTGAAAAGCCTGCTTCTGTTATCTCCTTACGCAACATATCAGAAACACATTTAAGTTGTTTCCGCTCTTTTTGCATATCTGTTATAAGCTTAGTAGTATATAACGACCACATATTATTTATAGGAGGCAGTGCTGTTGAGAAAATTAATGAACGCATCTTATTTATCAGATAGTTCTTAATTAGTTCTGAACACACAGCAAATGCACCTACTGACGATGCTGCTTTTCCCAACGTTCCTACAATAATATCAACCTGATCTGTTACCCCTAATTGCTCACATAGCCCTTTACCAGTATCTCCAAATACACCAAACCCGTGTGCTTCATCAACAATAAGCATAGCATTATACCTGTTTTTTATATCAACAAGTTCCTCTAATGGGGCTACATCTCCATCCATACTATACACTGACTCAACAGCTATAACTATCTTTCCGCTATACAATCTGTTTTTTTCAAGTATTCTGATAAGATGATTTATGTCGTTATGTTTAAATCGCTCAAACTTTGCTTTACTTAACCTTATTCCATCAATCATACTTGCATGTACCATTTTATCGGCTACAATAAAATGATTTGCAGATGTTAACGCAGGAAGCATGCCTGTATTTGCATGGTATCCGCTATTAAACAATAATGAAGGTCTTCCGTACCACTGCTCAAACCACTGCTCAAGCTTCTCTGCTGCCATATGGTTCCCACTCAGTAATCTGGATGAGCAAGCTCCCATCTTGTACTCCTGATCAGAAAGAAAATTATTGCAAAACTCATTATACAAGTTCGGGTTTGCTGCTATACCAAGGTAATCATTACCAGACATATCAATATATCCGGTTTTTTTATATATAAGCTCTCTGTATGCACTACTCTGTTTTAGTTGTTCCAGTTCACTTTTATAATAATCTGTATCTATCATATCTCAGAAATAACCTTTATCATTTTCTCTGTAAGAAATTCCAGTTCACTATCTGATATTATATACGGAGGCATTGTATATACATTCTTTCCAAACGGACGAATCCATATACCCTCTTCAACAAATTTTGGCTGTATAGTCTTCATATCAACAGGATTTTTCATCTCTATAACACCTATAGCCCCCAAAACCCGCACATCATTAACACCTTCTAAACTGCGTGCTTTATCCAGCATCCGGTTAAGATTCTTTTCTATATTATCTACCTTCTCTTTCCAGTTGCTGTCAATTAGTATATCAATACTCTTGCAAGCTGCACTACATGCCAGTGGGTTTCCCATAAATGTTGGTCCATGCATAAATACATATGGCTCTTCTGATGATATCACATGAGCAACTTTCTTTGAACACATGGTAGCTGCAAAACTCATATATCCGCCTGTAATTGCTTTTCCAAGACACAGAATATCTGGTACAACTCCGGCATGATTCATTGCAAACATCTCTCCGGTTCGTCCAAACCCTGTTGCTATCTCATCAAATATCAGCAGAACATTAAACTCCTTACAAGCTTTTGATAGTTTTCTAAGATATTCAGGGTGATAAAACCACATTCCTCCGGCTCCCTGAACAACAGGTTCCAAAATTACAGCCGCAAGTTTGTCCGCCCTATTCTCTAAAGCCTTAAACATCTCTTCAAAATCACTATCATCCCACTCATAACCATATCTTACCTTTGGTTGCGAAACAAAGTTCTGTATATTAAGCCTGTTATTAAACAGTGAGTGCATTCCTGTAACAGGATCACAAACCGACATTGCATGCCATGTATCGCCGTGATATCCGTTACGAATAGTCAGAAATTCAGTTTTACTCTTGTTGCCTGAAGCATGGCAATACTGTAATGCCATCTTCATAGCCACCTCAACCGATACCGATCCTGAATCGCAGAAAAACACATTATCCAATCCATCAGGGGTTATTTTAACCAGCTTTTGAGCCAGCTCAACTGCCGGACTATGGGTTAAACCACCAAACATAATATGCGACATCTTATCAACCTGATCCTTTATAGCCTGATTTATCTCAGGATTATTATACCCGTGTATTGCCGACCACCATGACGACATACCATCTATCAGCTCTCTGCCATCAGTCAGTTTTATTGTACAACCCTTAGCGCTATCTACAGGATATACATCTAAAGGGTTAGTCGCAGAAGTGTACGGATGCCATATATGATTACGGTCAAAATCTAATAGTTCTTTTGTTGTCATTACTGCAAAATAGAGTTATAAGTTTTCTCTGCTTGTATTAAAGCCTGCTTCTTTAAAATTACTAAAATCTGTATTAACATCAGACCCTATTGTTGTAAGAAGATCGCCAACCAGAGCAGCATTAATTCCTGCTTTTAAAGCCTTATCTTCAATATGTTTAATCTGATCACGTCCACCTGCAAATCTAAGGTAAGCATCAGGATTAATGAATCTGAAAACAGCAATTATTGTAAGTATCTCTTCATCTGTTACCTTATCTGATCCGGCAAGTGGTGTTCCCTCAATAGGGTTAAGTATATTAATAGGTATCGACTTTATACCAAGTTTTTTAAGCTCAAAAGCCATCTCAACTCTTTGTTGCATAGTTTCTCCCATACCAATAATACCTCCTGAACATACCTTAAGACCAACCTCCTGAGCCCACTTTATTGTCTGTACCTTCTGTTCAAATGTATGGGTTGTACACAGTTTATCAAAATACGATGGCGATGTCTCAATATTACAGTGATAGTGTCCTACACCTCTGTCTTTTAGCTTTTGCAATTGCTCTCTTTTTAACAATCCCATTGATGCACACATATGCAGATTAGTTTCACGTTTTATCTCATCATAAACCGGAAGAAGTTTTTCTAATCTGGCATTATCAAGTGCTTTACCACTGGTTACAAGTGAGAACCTGTTTACACCATATTTATCGTTCTGTTTAGCCTGAGCAAGCACCTCTTTTTTATCAACTATATCGTACTCTGTTACACCTGTGTTATGATGTGCCGACTGTGAACACCATTTACAGTTCTCAGAACACTTACCCGATCTGGCATTCATTATAGAACAGGTATCAAATTTATCTCCGCTAAATCTATCCCTGATCTCACCAGCAGCCTTAAACAACTCCTCTTTATTGCTTGTATTACATAAATACATAGCCTCTTCAAACGTTATGCTATATCCCTGCATAACCATCCCTTTAAGTTCTGAAACAGTCATAATAAATGTGTGATAAAAATTGAATAAAACTACCCCCTAATACCTTTTGTTGTCTGGTAAAAGAGTTTCCTGAAATGATATTTAAGCTACTACTGGAACAAGAGCTATCATTACAAACAGAGGTTTGTATTAATAAAGAAATTTGTTCATTTTCAGATACAACATCTTCGTCATAATCATCATCTTCTGACTTCTGTTGTGGTTCCGTAAATGTTATCAGCCCCGAGATAATATCAGCAATACTAATAAGCATATCAGATTTCAGATGCCCGATATGCACAACCTTACCTATTGCAGCAAATAGTGAATAGCTTTTTCTGCTCCATCTGCTGAATATAGTTACGTTATTATGTATAATATCTCTTGTCATAACTCAATTGGCAAACATAACCATAAAAACATTTGAATAGTATTATTCCGAAACATTTATTGATAAAACTAACATATTTGTTAATATATGGTAATGTTTTGAGGATCATTCTACTTAGATTAATTCTAATTTACAACACCTTACAGAAAACTTTCATACAAACAACTCTATATCTACTTAATTATTGTTTGGTGTAAGATTTTATGTATCAAATAATTTAATCATCCTAAAAAAAAGATACAGGAAACTACCTGAATAATTTTTGATGAACTATACATAATAATATTGAATATATTTAGTTAAGTTTGCATCTTTCGACAAGACATTTGAAAAATATTAGTATGATTAAAATTGGTAAAACCCCGCTAGTTTTAGCTGATCTCAAAAGTTTATTACTAAACGGAGATAAGATTGAAGTTAGTACTGAGACATCAGAAAAAGTTAACGATAGCTACAATTTTCTGAACGACTTTTCTAAGGATAAAGTTCTATATGGTATAAACACAGGGTTTGGTCCAATGGCGCAATATAAAATAAGCGAAAAGGATCAGGCATCTTTGCAATATAACCTTATTAGAAGTCACTCATCAGGTGCAGGGCCATCTATTCCCCCTATTGAAGCAAAAGCAGCAATGGTAGCCAGACTAAATACAATTAGTCAGGGATTTTCAGGGATACACCCGGATGTTACACGCGTACTTGCAGAGTTTATAAATAACGATATTTATCCAAATATTCCAGAACATGGTGGTGTTGGTGCAAGTGGAGATTTAGTTCAATTATCGCACCTTGCTTTAAATCTAATCGGCGAAGGAGAAGTTTTTTACAAGGGCGAGAAAGTTGACACAAAAAGTCTGCTTGAAAAACTTGATATCAAACCTCTTAAAATGCATTTAAGAGAAGGGCTTTCGTTGATTAACGGAACTTCAGTGATGTCAGGAATTGGTATTGTAAATCTGATTTATGCTTACAGAATATTTGGTTGGATAACTTTGGCATCATCTATGATAAACGAGATTGTTGAGACATTTGATGATCATTTTTCTGAACAATTAAATGGAGTGAAGCACCATAAAGGACAACAGAAGGTTGCCTCTATGATGCGTGATCTGTTAAAAGACAGTAAGCTTATCAGAAACAGAGCCGACATAATGTTTAATAAAGACAAGATAGATGTATCTGTCTTTGAAGACAAAGTACAGGAGTATTATTCGCTAAGATGTGTTCCTCAAGTACTTGGTCCGGTATATGATACCTTAAAGTATTGTGAAGGTGTGCTGTTTAATGAGATCAACTCTGTTAGCGATAACCCTATTGTTCATAAGGAGGATAACTACGTATTTCACGGTGGAAACTTCCACGGCGATTATATCTCACTTGAGATGGATAAGCTGAAAATTGTTACTACTAAAATGACTATGTTAGCTGAGCGTCAGTTAAACTATCTTCTTAACCACAAACTTAATGGTAAATTACCTCCGTTTGTTAACCTTGGTACACTAGGTCTGAATCTGGGAATGCAGGGAGCTCAGTTTACAGCAACTTCAACTACTGCTGAGAGCCAGACATTATCAAATTCTATGTACGTACACAGTATTCCTAACAACGGAGATAACCAGGATATAGTTAGCATGGGAACCAATAGTGCCCTGTTAGCCCGAAAAGTTGTTGATAATGCTTTTCAGGTTGTAGCAATACACTTTATGACAATAATTCAGGCTATTGATTATCTGAATCTATCTGATAAACTTAGCTCTGTGTCTAAAAAGACTTATGACGACCTGAGAGAGATTGTTCCGGTATTCAAGAATGATCATATAAAATATAAAGAGATTGAAGGTGTTATATCATATCTTCACTCAAATGATGCTTTTGAATTATAATTAATTGATATTTTTATTTCAAAAAAAAGTAAAAAGTATCACTATATAGATAAAGATAAGAATTGAGGTAATATTGTATTATTATAAAACACATAAGAACAGATAAATAAAATAACAGTCTGTTCTATAATGAAAGTACAAAAATGAAAATAGCACTTGTTACAGGTGGTTCTCGTGGTATAGGTAAGGCTGTATGCCTTAAGCTTGCTGCCATGGGTTACTATATAATAATAAATTACAGATCAAACACCACAGAGGCAGAGAACACATTAAATGAGGTTAAAGAACTGGGTTCTGACGGAGAACTTTTACCTTTTGATGTTTCAGACAGAACCAATATAAGAAAAGCCCTTTCTGACTGGAAAGAGAAAAATAGCGATAAGTATATTGAGGTTCTCGTAAATAATGCCGGAATACGTAAAGATAATATTCTTCCGATGATGGAAGATGACGAGTGGGATGATGTTATTAACACAAACCTTCACTCTTTCTTTAATGTAACAAGAGAGCTTACAACAGATATGTTGATGAACAAATATGGCAGAATAGTTAATGTTGTTTCACTATCCGGATTAAAAGGTATGTCAGGACAAACAAACTACTCTGCTGCAAAAGCCGGAGTTATTGGTGCTACAAAAGCATTAGCTCAGGAGATTGCTAAAAAGAAGGTTACTGTTAATGCCGTGGCACCCGGGTTTATTAAAACCGATATGACAGAAGATCTTGACGAGAAGATGCTTAAGAAAATGATTCCAGCTAACAGATTTGGTAAACCAGAAGAGGTTGCTGCTGTTGTAGGATTTCTAGCTTCTGAAGGAGCCTCATATATCACAGGAGAAGTTATCTCTGTTAATGGTGGTCTTTATACATAATTTTAGTAACCTGAATAAAACTGGACAATATGAATAGAGTTGTTATTACAGGAATGGGGATTTATTCGGTTTTAGGATCGAATATAGAAGAGGTAAATAAATCGTTATATGAAGGTAAGTCTGGAATTGGAATAGATCCAAGAAGAAAAGAGATGGGGTTTCGTTCGGCACTAACAGGTCTTATTGAGCGTCCTAATCTTAAAAAAGTTCTGTCTAGACGTATGCGAGTTGGATTACCTGAACAGGGAGAATATGCTGTTGTTGCAACAAAAGAAGCCCTTGCCAATGCTGGTATAGACGACGACTATCTTGAGAAAAATGAGGTAGGTATATTATACGGAAACGATAGCTCAGCTGTACCTGTAATTGATGCTATGGACATGATGCGAGAGAAGAAAGATACAACCCTTTTGGGTAGTGGATCTATCTTTCAGTCTATGAACTCAACTGTTACAATGAACCTGTCTGTAATACTTAAGCTTAAAGGTATCAACCTTACTGTAAGTGGTGCCTGTGCAAGCGGATCGCATGCTATAGGTCTTGGTTACTTCTTAATAAAGCAAGGTTTACAGAAAATGATAATATGCGGAGGTGCACAAGAGGTAAATCCTGAATCAACCGGAAGTTTTGACGGATTAAGTGCATTCTCAACAAGAGAGAGTGATCCGCACAAGGCCAGCAGACCTTTTGACAAAGACAGAGACGGACTTGTACCTAGTGGAGGAGCTGCAACTGTAATAATTGAGAGTCTAGAATCTGCACTTGAACGCGGGGCTAACATTATTGCAGAGGTTGTTGGTTATGGTTTCTCTTCTAATGGCGATCATATATCAGTGCCAAATGTAGATGGTCCGGTATCGTCGCTTGAGAAAGCTCTTAATGATGCTAACGTTACAGCAAAAGATATTGACTATGTAAACGCTCATGCAACATCTACTCCTGTTGGAGATATGAATGAGGCACAAGCTCTTGATAAGGTATTTGGTGAATTCAGACCTCCAATTACATCAACAAAGTGTTTAACCGGACACGAGATGTGGATGGGGGGTGCCAGTGAGATTATCTACTCTACATTAATGATGCAGAACGGATATATATCGCCAAATATTAACTTCGAGAACCCGGATGAATATTCAAAAAACCTGAATATACCGAACAAACGAATTGAACATAATATCGATACATTCCTTTCAAACTCATTTGGATTTGGAGGAACAAATTCTACACTTATCGTAAAGAGATATAAAAACTAAAAAACACAATACAAAATGACCAAAGAACAAGTTATTGAGAAAGTAAACGATTTCCTGATAGAGGAGTTTGAGATAGAGGAGGATCAGCTGGTTGGAGATGCTTTGCTAAAAGATGATCTTGAGATAGAAAGCCTTGATTTTGTTGATATAGTAGTAATTATAGAGAAAGAGTTCGGACTTAAGATTAAAGGTTCTGAGATGAAAGAGGTTCTTACACTTGATCAGTTCTACAGCTATATTCATAATCAACTAAACTAGTATAGATAAATGGCTAGATGGGCAGGAAAAACCAAAGGTGGAGTTCTTGGATATTCAATATTCATATTTATACTTAAGCACTTTCCTATTAAAGTAGCTTACTTTATCCTTAGGTTTGTAGCAGCTTATTTTCTACTGTTCTCTGATAAAAAGGGTATACGATACTATTTCAGAACCCGTTTAGGATACTCAAAGTATAAAACCTTTGTAAGCATATATAAGAACTACTATATATTCGGGCAGGTACTGCTTGATAAAGTGGCTCTTCTTGCAGGCTTTTCAAAGAAATTTACATTTGAATTTGAGGGAGAACAACACCTGCACAATATGGCAAAAAATAAGACTGGTGGAGTACTTATTGGAGCGCATGTTGGAAACTGGGAGATAGCAGGCCAGTTACTTGACAGAATAGATTCGCCAATACATATTGTAATGCTTGATGCAGAGCACGAAAAGATAAAAAAACTTCTTGATGGTGTTATGTCTGAAAAGACTATGAAGATTATACCAATTAAGAACGATTTCTCACATCTTAAGGCTATTGGTGAAGCATTAAGTAACAAAGAGATTGTAGCAATACATGGCGACAGATATCTGCCGGGAACAAATGCCGTTCCAGCAGATTTTCTTGGAGAAGAGGCTCTGTTCCCATCAGGACCGCTTTATCTGTCAACAAAATATAAGGTTCCGGTAACATTTGTATCTGCAATGAAAGAGAGTGCATCGCACTACCACTTTTTTGCAACTGAACCAAAGATATATAAGTATCCGGGAAACCTTAAAACAAGAAAAGCAGAGATAAAGAATATGGTTAATGATTATGTTATCGAACTGGAAAGGGTAGTTAAAGGACATCCTCTTCAGTGGTTTAATTATTATCCTTTTTGGGAGAAAATAGTAAATAATTAAAATATATTTATTAATCTTATAAAACGTGTAACTGTTTATTGTCCCCCAGCATTAAACAATAATAATGCTAAATAATATGAAAAAGGATATTCTTATTGTATACTACAGTCAGTCTGGTCAGATGAAGCAGATTCTTGAAAACCTGGTTACTAACATGCACGGTGAGTGCAATATAACCTGGGAAGAGATTATGCCAACAGAGAAATATCCTTTTCCGTGGACTGCAAAGTCATTTTTCAATGTAATGCCAGAATCAGTTCAGGGGATACCATGTTCTTTAGATTATCCAGCAAATAATGCTGATAAAAAATGGGATCTTGTAATATTAGGATATCCAATCTGGTACCTGTCACCAGCAATACCAATAACATCTTTTTTAAAGAGCGATTACGGAAAAAAATTGCTCTCTAAACAGAATATTGTTACTGTAATTGGCAGCAGAAATATGTGGGCTGCTGCACAAGAGGATATAAAAAAGCTTATAAAAGATATAGATGGGAATCTTGTTGGAAATATTGTTCTGCGAGACAAACATCAGAACCTTATGAGCGTTGGTAGTATTGTACATTGGATGTTTACCGGACAAAAAACTAAAAAGGGAATATTCCCAAAACCTGGTGTATCTGACGTAGATATAAAAGATAGTTCAAGATTTGGTGCTATAATTCTTGAGGCTCTAAAAAGTAATGACTTTACCAATCTACAGAACAATATGCTGAAAGCTAAAGCTATTGATTATCTGCCGGATATTGCTTCAATGGAGTTAAAAGCCAAAAGAATATTTAATATATGGTCTAATATCATTCTTAAGAAAGCAAAAAAGGGTGACAAGATCAGAGAGAAGTGGGTTAAGATATTCAAATATTATCTTTTTGCTGTAATAATTGTATTATCTCCTATAGCTTCATTAGTGGTATATGTTACATATCCATTGTTTTTCCCGCTTATATTAAAGAAGAAGAGATATTACACAAGTTGTGAATTAAAAGAAAAATAATAACATGCTTAAAGAGGTATATATAACCAAATTGTCAAAATTTTTACCAAATAATCCTGTATCAAACGATGAGATAGAGGATTATCTGGGATATATAAATGGCAAGCCTTCAAAGTCTAAAAATCTGGTTCTACGCAGTAACAGGATTAAGCAACGTTACTATGCAGTAGATAAAAACGGAAAAGTAACACACACAAATGCTCAGTTAACTTCTGAGGCTGTTAAAGGACTTTTCAATAACGGATTTTCGCTTGACGATATTCAGCTACTTGCTTGCAGTACCAGCTCTCCGGATCAGTTACAGCCTTCTCACTCATCAATGGTACATGGTGAATTAGGATGTAAGCCAATAGAGATAATGTCTGCAGGAGGAACGTGTAACTCAGGTATGGTTTCTCTTAAGTACGCACTTATGTCAATACAAACGGGTAATAGCTCAAACGCTGTTGTAACCGGATCTGAAAGATTCTCAACACGTATGAATGCCCGTCATTTTCAGAAAGAGGTAGATAAACTTGCTGAAATTGAGGAAAACCCTTATGTAGCATTTGAGAAAGATTTCTTAAGATGGATGTTGTCTGACGGTGCAGCGGCAGCTCTGCTTCAGGATAAACCAAACAGCAACGGGTTATCACTTAAGATAGACTGGCTTGATGTAAGATCATATGCAAATGAGCTTAAAACCTGTATGTATGCAGGAGCAGTAAAAGATGATAACGGCGATCTTATAGGATGGGCAGAACATTCGCCTGAAGAGTTAGTTGACAAAAGTGTTTTTGCTTTAAAACAAGATGTCAAAACTCTGGGGTCAAACATTGTTCCTATAGGAATGAAATTTCTTGCAGACATAATTGAAAAACGTAATATAGATATAAGCAGTGAGGTAGATTATTTCCTGCCACACCTGTCGTCAATGTTTTTCAAAGAGAGAATAGAAGAAGAGCTAAAGAAAAACGGAGTTGATATTCCGGAAGATAAATGGTTTCTGAATCTGCCAAAGATTGGAAATCTTGGATCTGGCTCAGCACTATTTATGCTTGAAGAGTTATTTAACAGCGGAAAATTGCAGAAAGGTGAAAAGATTCTGGTTATGGTACCGGAAAGCGCCAGATTTGCATATTCATATATAATGTTAACTGTAGTATAATTAAATAGTATGTCTGATCTGATATTTATATTAGGAATAAGTGCATTTATATCATTATTGATTACTGTACTAACCGGAATGAGGGTAATAAAGGTAAAACATGGTATCCATAAAAAACTTGGATTGCTTACACTCTTATTAGCTTCGTTACATGGTGGAGTAATTGTATATCTGCAATATTTCTACTAATAATATAAATACTAAGATATCTTATTGTAAATTAGAAGATAGAGATCTGCTTAACGAACATTAGCAGCTAAAACGATGTTAAAACAATATTAATTTAAAATTTATACATCATGAGAAAATTTAAGATTCTATTGGTTTTAATAACATTCTTAGGACTATCTTCAGTTACCGAGGCTCATCCGCCTAAAAAGGTTATTGCAAAATACAATAAAGAGAGTGCAGTTTTAACAATTGAGATTATACACTCAGTAAAAGAAGCAACATCGCACTATATTGATGCTATTGTAATATACAAAAATGGTGAAGAGATATCTAAGTTAAAACCATCAGAACAGACAGGAAAAGAGAAACACACAGAAACAATGATCCTGAAAGATTTAAAATCAGGTGATTTAATTAAGGTAAAGGCCAAATGTAACAAGTTTGGATCTAAAACCGCAAAACTGAAAATTGATTAATGATAGCAGAAGGAGAAAATATACTACAGCTTATCCCTCAAAGACCACCAATGGTAATGATTGATAAGCTGTATTCCTGTGATGAAAACACATGCGTTTCGGGACTAAGCATTTTACGCAATAACATATTTTGCGACGACAACTACTTTTATGAGTCGGGACTAATAGAAAACATTGCCCAAACTGCCGCTGCAAGTGTTGGTGTTATAGCACAAAGAGAGAACAAAGAAGCTCCTGTAGGCTTTATTGGATCAGTAAAGAGATTAAAGATATATAAGAGAGTAGCTGTTGGCACTGATATTGTTACAACAGTAGATACTCAACAAAAGGTTGGTAATGTATCAATTATTAAAGGAAGAGTTGAACAGAACAACGATATTATAGCAGAGTGTGAGATGAACATTTTTCTGCAGGAATAACAACAAAACAGTTAATTATGAAAGTTAACGAGGTACCTCAGGACGACGCTAATATGTTAGATGGCAAGCTAAAAGAGCCTTGCTATGCTGTAGATGAAAATGGCAATTACACTACAATAAAAAGTGTTGGCTGGGAAGCCAAAAATATTGTTATGCAACAAGCCTGGAGCAATATATCATCAAAAATAGATGAGGTAAGACTTAAGGTTCTGGACAAAAAACTTAGTCCTATTGCTTACTATATGGAGAAAAACATAATGAGTCCTAAGCTACTTAGTCAGTACACTGGTTTCTTCACTTTAACAGTAAAACGACACATGAAATATAAATCGTTTATAAAACTGTCTGATGAGAAACTAAAAAAGTATGCTGATACATTTGATATCACTGTTGAAGAGCTTAAGGATCTGTCTTTATTAAAATTGGAGAGTGTAAATAATGCCGAATAACGAAATAGTTTTAGACTTTAAACATAAACAATCTGCACACTGCGAAAACGGTGTTGTATCTAACCTGTTAAGATATTACGGAATAGAACTTAGCGAACCTATGATATTTGGTATTGGTTCAGGAATGTTCTTTTCTCATATGCCATTTGTAAAGGTAGATGGTATCCCTGTTACATCATTCAGACCACTACCAGGCATTATATTTAAAAGAGTATCTAAAAGATTAGGTATTCAATTTGAAAGAAGAAGATATAAAAATCCTCATAAGGCAATGGAAGCTCTTGATGAGGTAATAACACAAAACAGACCTGTAGGTATGTTGGTTGGTGTATACCACCTGTCGTACTTTCCGGCACCTTATCGTTTCCATTTTAATGCGCACAACCTTGTAGCATACGGAAAAAAGAACGGAGATTATTTAATAAGCGATCCTGTAATGGAGGGCTTTGAGAAACTATCATATAAAGAACTTCAGAGGGTACGATATGCCAAAGGACTTTTTGCTCCAAAAGGGCATATGTACTATGTAAAACATATCCCCGAAAATATTGATATTAACGATGCTATTGTAAAAGGTATTAAAAAAACCTGTAAAGATATGCTTACAATTCCTGTTGGCATGTTCGGAGTTAAAGGTATCAGATTTATGGCAAAGAAAATTGCTAAATACCCTGATAAACTGGGCACAAGAAAAGCATCGTTATTTGCCGGACAAATTGTAAGAGCTCAGGAAGAGATTGGTACAGGAGGAGCAGGTTTCAGATTCATGTATGCTGCATTTCTTCAGGAGGCTGCAGGATATATGAAACAAGACTGGCTTAAAGAGATGTCGGTAGAGATGACAAAGATAGGTGATATGTGGAGAGATTTTGCCGCAACAACAGCAAGACTTGTAAAAATGAGAGAGAATCAGGGCGAGAATTATAAACAGGTATCAGATCTGTTAATGAATATTGCCGACGCTGAAGAAGCTTTTTACAAGAAGCTACAGAAAATTACGCTGTAAACAGACATTTAATATGAGTAACAAACCATACATAGAGGTTAATAATATATCAAAGATATATCCTGGTGCAGATACCTTTGCTGTAAAGGATCTCTCTTTTTCTATAGATAAGGGAGAGATTTATGGCCTTCTGGGACCAAATGGTGCAGGAAAAACCACCACTATATCTATACTATGCAGTTTACTTGCACAAACAACAGGTAACGTATCAATTAATGGTACCGATCTGTACTCAAACATTAACAAAGTACGAAAGATTATAGGCGTTGTACCACAAGATATTGCACTATATCCTAAACTTACCGCAAAAGAGAACCTTATGTTCTTTGGTAATATGTATGGAATTAAAGGACGTCTGTTAAAAAACAAAATACACTACTACCTTGAATACTTTGGATTAATAAACAAAATAAACAAGAGAATAGAGACCTTCTCAGGAGGAATGAAACGCAGAGTAAATCTTATTGCAAGCATACTTCACAAACCGGAGATACTATTCCTTGATGAGCCTACAGTTGGTATAGATGTACAGAGCCGAAATGTAATTATTGAGTTCCTGCACGAACTTAATAAAAAAGGTACAACTATTGTATATACATCGCACCATATGGAAGAGGCGCAAAACCTCTGTTCAAAGATAGGTATTATAGACAAAGGAGATATTATAGCAGAGGGTAGCCCTGATCAGCTATTAAAGAAAAATTGTAACTGTAAAAATCTGGAGGATGTTTTCTTACATCTTACCGGACGTCAATTAAGAGATTAAGCCATGATATTAAAGTTTTTTGCATCGGTACGTAAAGAGGCAATACTAATGCTGAGAGACAAAGCAGGATTAGCAATTCTGTTTGTTATGCCTATGGCTCTTATCCTTATTATGACCCTTTTACAGGATAACACATTTAAAGCACTTGAGGAGAATAAAATAGAGATACTCCTTGTTAACAAGGATAATGGTACACTTGGTAAAGCTATACATAAAGGATTAACGGAAGCTGAATTTTTTCAGATAACAGACAAGCTGGAAGACGATGCACTTACCGAAGAGAGCGCATATAAGAAGGTTGCTGCCGGAGCATACCAAATGGCAATAGTTATTCCTGAAGGAGCAACAGACTATATTCAGCAAGTAGTAACGCATAAAATAAACACTCAACTTCCGGGACTACAAGAGCCCGTAGAAGAAGACAGTAATATTGATCTTTCAAAAGGAGTAAACGTAAAAATATTCTTCGATCCGGTTACAAAAAACTCATTTAAACAGAGTGTACATAGTGCTTTAAAAGAGTTTACATCTAAAATAGAAGCCGAAATGGCATTCAATATTTATGGTAAACTATTCAAAGATATGTTTGAGATTGAGGTTAAACAACCTGAATCTTTCAGCAGCATAATAACATTCACAGAGGAGTATGCTACAAATCTGAATAGCAAAATTATACCAAACAGTGTACAACACAATGTACCGGCATGGACACTTTTTGCAATGTTCTTTATTGTTATTCCTCTTGCCGGAAATATTATTAAAGAGAGAGAGAGTGGCAATGTATTAAGATTAAAAACAATGCCAGGATCATATACAGCTGTACTATTAGGTAAGCTATCAATATATCTTATAATATGTATAATACAGGCTGCACTAATGATAGCAATTGGTATATACATACTTCCTCTATTCGGGCTTCCATCACTTATGTTGGGAACAAACCTGTTTGCACTGTTCATGATTGTTCTTGCAGCAGCACTTGCAGCAACAGGGTTTGGTGTAGCAATAGGATCAATTGCAACATCACATGATCAGGCATCTATTTTTGGAGCTGTATCAACCGTAATTCTGGCTGCATTGGGCGGAATTTGGGTTCCGGTTTTCATTATGCCTGAAATAATGCAACAAATAAGTATTCTGTCACCCCTTAACTGGGCTCTGAACGGATTTTACGATATATTCCTTAGAGACAGCGGAACATTAGAGATAATGCCTTATGTAATTAAGCTTATGATATTCTGTGTTGTATCTATTGGTGTATCATATTTTTATAATAAGTTTAACAGAAGTATTTCATAATATAGTGAGCAAAAAATTAACCGATAAAACAGAAGTTACAGTACGATTCAATGAGGTTGACTCTATGCATATTGTATGGCATGGTAATTATGTTAAGTTCATGGAAGATGGCCGTGAGAGCTTTGGACAAAAGCATGGTTTAGGTTACCTTGATGTGTACAGAAACGAGACCATGACACCAATTGTTAAGATAGAGGTTGATTACAAAAACAAGGTAGAGTACGGCGAAAAGGTTATTGTTGAAACAACATTTCACAATACAGAGACAGCCAAGATAGAGTTATCATATGTGATAAGACGATCATCTGATAATAAAATTGCCGCAACAGGACGCAGTGTTCAGGTTTTTGTAAACCTTAATCACGAACTTCTGCTCTATCCGCCACAGTTCTATCTAGACTGGAAAAAAAGCGTAGGGTTAATTGATTAATAACTTACTAAGGAGATATTAAAGAATAAAAACAGACAGATGAGTTACGTTTACCTGGAATCAGATAATATAATTTCGTCGTTAGGATATACAACCAGCGAGAATATTAACAAACTTTCTAAAGCAGAAGGAGGAGTTACACTGCTTGATAACAAAGAGTTCTTTGCAGAAAAGTTTCCTGTATCAATGATTAACCGCGATACTCTTTTTGAGAAAATCGAGGAGGCTAATCTATCTGATGAGTATACACTACTTGAGAAGATTATTATACTATCAGTTAACGATGCACTAAAAAACTCTGTTGCTGATATAAAATCAGAAAAAACTGCAATTGTATTATCTACAACAAAGGGTAATATCGATCTGCTTGATAAAAATATATCTGACAAATATCCTAAAGAGAGGGTATTATTATGGTCGCTTGCTGAAACAATTGCAAAGCACTTTAACAACCCAAACAGACCTGTTGTTGTATCAAACGCATGTATATCGGGTGTTATGGCTATTAATATTGGTGCCGATCTTATAAATACAAAACAGTTTGATAATGTTGTTATTATTGGTACTGATATAGTATCTAAATTTGTGGTAAGCGGATTTCAATCGTTTAAATCTGTTAGTCAGGAACCATGCAAACCTTTTGATGCAGACAGAGTAGGACTTACACTTGGCGAAGCATGCGGAACACTTATTCTTACCAACAAACCTTCTGATAACAACAACATTGTTTATGCCGGAGGAGCAACAGCAAACGATGCTAACCACATATCTGGTCCGTCAAGAACAGGAGAGGGATCATTTATTGCAATAAACAAAGCGCTAAAAGAGAGTGGTCTGAAACCAAACGAGATAGACTATATATCAGCACACGGAACTGCAACTCCATACAACGACGAGATGGAATCTATTGCAATTAGCAGGGTAGAGATGGAGCATGTTCCGGTAAACAGTCTGAAAGGATACTGGGGACATACACTGGGTGCAGCCGGATTAATAGAGACCATTGCAATGGCACATACAATGCGTAACAATATACTATTTAAAACACTTGGATACTCTACACACGGTGTATCTAAAAATATTAATGTTATTACTGAAACAGAGAACAGAGAAGTTAAAAATGCTCTGAAATTGGCATCGGGATTTGGAGGATGCAATGCAGCATTAATATTAAAGAAACTCGACAAATAGTATTAACGCAACAGAAACAATAATATAATGAAGAACTATATATCATCATATTGTAAAATAAAAAACGGGACAGCTATTGTTAACAACAGTGAGGTGTTCAGATCAGAAGCTAATGATCTTAAATCTGTTGTTAAAGAGATATACAGAAGTATAAAACCCGGTTATGCTAAGTTCTTTAAAATGGACGATATCAGTAAACTGGGATTTATTGCCGCTGAACTTATGCTAAAAGATATGGATCTGAAAAGCAAATACAGCAATAGCGATATTGGTATTGTTCTATCAAACTCAAGCTCAACACTTGTAACCGATAGCGAATTTCAGGATACAATTCAGGATAACGATAACTACTTTCCGAGTCCGGCAATATTTGTATACACATTACCAAATATAATGATTGGCGAAATATCTATACGTCACAAGTTTCAGGGCGAAAATGCTTTCTTCTTAAATGAAAAATTTGATAGTATATTTATAAGCAATTATGTAAATTCGCTAATTAATACCGAAAAGATAAAAGCCTGTTTAACAGGATGGGTAGAATACTCAGAAGAAGGGTACGAAGCCTTTATCTATTTGGTAGAGCAACAAGGCAACACAGAACATACAGAAGAGAATATAAACATTATTTATAATAAATAGGAGAACAGAAAATGCAGGAATTGATGGAAAAACTGAAGGTTCAGATCATTGAACAACTGAACCTGGAGGATATGGAGCCTTCTGATATTGAAAATGAAGAGCCTCTGTTTGGTGATGGTCTTGGACTTGACTCTATTGATGCACTAGAACTTATTGTATTACTAGAGAAAGAGTATGGTATTAAGGTTGAAGACCCTAAAGAGGGTAAGAAGATCTTTGAATCAGTAAAGACTCTTGCTGAATATATAGAATCGAGAAAAAATTAAATTTCTCTGTTTCCTGATACAGGTTGCAGAATATTTTATATCTGTAACCTGTATTTATTACAGAACTATTTTATAATTGCTGTCTGTTTTGATCTGCATAGCAGCATTATTTTTGAAATATGTCAAGAAAAGTATATATAACAGGACTAGGTATAGTCTCATCAATAGGTATGAATATTGATGAAACACTTGAGTCGTTGCTTACAAAAAAGAGCGGAATAAAAAAACCTAAACACCTTACATCTGTTCACAAAAACGATTTTGTTTTAGGTGAGATTGATGTCACCATAGACGATCTGAAAAACAGATTAAACATCCCGGAAAACAAAGCATATTCAAGAACCAGTATGCTTGGTATGATTGCAGCACGCGAAGCTATAAAAAATGCTGGTATAGATAATATTAACGAGTTTAAAACCGGACTACTGTCAGCAAGTACTGTTGGTGGAATGGACAGAAGTGAGTTATATTACCGCGATTTTTTAACAAACGACACTCAAAACAAATATATAGATATACACCACTGTGGTGATAATACCGAAAAAATAGCCCGAGATTTAGGTATTAAAGATTTTACCTCTACAATTAGTACAGCATGTTCTTCTTCTATTAACACAATAATGTTTGGTGCCAGACTAATTAAGATGGGTATTCTTGACAGAGTTATTGCTGGTGGTGTTGATGCACTATCTAAATTTACTCTTAATGGCTTTAATACTCTAATGATTCTTGATAAAGAACACTGTCGTCCTTTTGACGAAACAAGAGTTGGTTTGAATCTTGGCGAAGGTGCAGGATTTGTTGTTATTGAGGCCGATGATATAGTAAATAAAAGCGGTAAGAAACCAGTATGCGAGGTTTCCGGATATGCCAATGCTAACGATGCATACCACCAAACAGCGTCATCGCCTGATGGTAACGGAGCATTTATGGCTATGACAAATGCACTTAAAATAAGTGGTTTATCAGCAGAAGATATAAACTATGTTAATGTACACGGTACAGGAACAAATAATAACGACCTTTCAGAAGGTATAGCTCTTAAAAGATTATTCGGAGATAATGTACCTCCGTTTAGCTCAACAAAAGGATATACGGGTCATACACTTGGTGCAGCCGGTGCTATAGAAACTATATTCTCAGCTCTGGCAATACAGAACCAGGTAACATATCCAAACCTCAACTTTAAGAACACCATTACCGATTTGGGAATATCGCCACAAACCGATGTAATGAAAAATACTGAGGTTAAACATGTTTTATCAAACTCTTTTGGTTTTGGAGGAAATAATTCAACAATTATTCTATCTAAAATCAACGATAATTAAACAGAGCTATTAAAATGGATATATATATAAACGGATTAGGAAATATATCGCCTCAGAACACAATTGGTTCAGAAGATTTTCTTACTGATGTTAATGAGGTAAACGAAAAATATATGCAGGTTGTACAGCCTGTTTACAAAGAGTATATAAGCCCAAAAGCTCTTAGACGTATGAGTAAAATTGTACGTATGGGAGTGGTTTCTGCCCAAATAGCAATGAAAGAGGCAGGTATTGATATGCCGGATGCTATTAATACAGGAACAGGAATGGGATGCCAGGCAGATACAGAGAAGTTTCTGAAGTCTATGCTTGACAATAATGAATCGATGTTAAATCCATCGGCCTTTATTCAGAGTACACACAATACAATTGGAGGTAGTATTGCACTTGGGCTTGGTTGTAACAACTACAACATGGCATACGTGCATCGTACATTCTCTTTTGAGAGTGCACTACTTGACTCAATGATGCTTATTACTGAAGGACAAGGTAATAACATTCTTGTAGGAGGGTTTGATGAGATAACTGAAGAGAGTTATCAGATACGAGCAAGAATTAACCTGTTTAAAAATAATGAGTGCAACAACCTGAATATCCTTAACGATAATCAACCTGGTGCACTTGCAGGAGAGGGAGCTGTTTTCTCTGTTGTTTCAGATAACAAAACAGATAACAGCTACTGTAAAATTAAAGGGATTGATATGTTCTTTAATCCTGATAATCAAGATGAGATAAACACAAGAATCAATGAATTTATTAGCAGACACAATCTTTCTGCTGACGATATTGACCTTGTAATTGTTGGTAAGAATGGTGATAAAGAGTACGATGTTGTGTATGACAATGTATGTAATGCCGTTTTTCCTGAATCTAATACTGCAATATATAAAAACCTTTGTGGAGAGTTTGATACATCTTCAGCTTTTGCTGTTTGGGCAGGATCAAACATTGTAAAAAGACAAGATATACCTGAGGTTATGCAGCAATCAAAAAAGAGAGACGGAAAAATAAGAAATATACTTATATATAATCAACACAGAAATGTAAACCATTCGGCTATATTACTATCTGAATGCTAAAATTTTATTTAACTATAATACTCGCCATACTGGCTACAATAGCACTTATAATTGCAGATGTAAGTGCTATTGCATTTATTGCTCTGTTCATTATTGTATCTGTAATTATCTTTTTAGGGGTAATAAAAATAGAGATGCAGTTCTTTGCAAAATCATTATGCAGAGGAGATGGTACAAAGCAAGAGGTAGCTATCACTTTTGATGATGGCCCTCATAATAATACCCTAAAAATTCTGGATATATTAGACAAATATTCAGTAAAAGCAGCATTCTTCCTTATCGGAAAAAATGCTGATGAAAAACCAGACATTGTAAAAGAGATTATTAATCGCGGACATATTATAGGAAACCACTCATATTATCATAAAGGTACGTTTGACATACAGTCCAGAAAAAAGATGATTAGTGAGTTAACAAAGACAAACAACACTATTAAATCAATTACCGGAAAAGATAATAAACTGTTTCGTCCACCCTTTGGAATTACAAATCCTATTGTTGGAAATGCAATAAAGAAAATGAAACTTATATCGATAGGTTGGTCTGTAAGATCATTAGATACATCGATAAAAGATCCAGGAAAGGTTTGCAGCAGAGTATACAAACGTATTAAACCCGGGTCTGTTATTCTGCTGCACGATACAACAAAAGATATAGATATTATACTCGAAAATATTATTAAATACCTAAAAAACAATAACTACAAAATTGTTTCGCTGAGAGATATGTTCGGCACCAAATTTGACATTTAATACGAGAAACAAAAAAACTGACTATTAATGAGAACAACATTTACTCTATTTATTGGACTAATTGCATTCGGATATATTGCAGCACAGCCGGCAGGATATAAAACTGTTAAAGATAAAGATGCTGTACTAAAAAGAATTGCTGCCACTGCTCAAAAAACAACCACTATATCAAGTAGCTTTAAACAAGAAAAGTACCTTGACATTCTGGACGATAAAATAATAAGTAATGGTAGGTTTCTGTTTTCTCAACCAAGAAGCTTAAGATGGGAATATACAGATCCTTTCAGCTATATTATTATCATACACAACAACAAAATAGTATTTAAAGACGAAAACAAAACAAATACATTTGATGCAAACTCAAATGAAATTTTCAAACATCTGAATGATCTTATAATAAACCTTGTACAAGGAACACTTATAAGCGATGATAAATTTGGTTATAAGCTATTTGAAGGAGAAAAAGAGTATCTTATTACTCTAAAACCAAAAGATGAAAATATTAAAAAGCTTATACCAGAAATAGAGATGCATTTTAGTAAATCAGACTTTCAGCTCCGTACACTTAAAATGATAGAGGTAACAGGCGATTATACAAAGATTAAGTTCTTAGACAGAAAGATTAATACCAAACTGGCATCTAACGCATTTAACATTTAAGATGAAACGAAGCTAGATAGTAATATTATGCGAGTTCCATCTGGCAAATGAAAAACAACTATAAACAGATGAAGAGATTAATACCGTTTACACTTATATTTATTGGCCTGACCATTAAAGCATTTCCGCAAGATAAACAGAGCATTGTACCTATGCCAGGGTATCAGAACGGTGATATAAAAACAGCATCGCTATATAAAATGGGCTTACACATCTCCAGCAAATACTTTGGAGGATTAATGTATGTAAAACCCATAAATAACAATAAAATAAGTATTGTATTTATTTCTGAGCTAGGTTTAAAATACTTCAAATTTACACTCGATGTAAAAAACGACTCTATTCATACAGATTATGTAATGGAGTTTCTTAACAGAAAATCGCTTATAAAACTTCTAAAGAGTGATATTAAGCTTTTGTTTGCTCATCACAACATTATAAGAGAAAAAGAGTGTGGTAAAAATGCTGTTAAGATTAAAACAGATCAGGGTAAATACAAGAAAATTACAGAAGTCGATAACGAGATAGTTATAAAGGAGTTGGGATTCCTGTTTAACAAACGGAAAATCTCAATAATTGACGATAAAATAAGTGTAAAACACAACAGTATAATCAGGCTTAAGTTCAAGCTAAGATTCCTTAAACACATTTAACAGATAAACAGTTCAGATATGTTAATTAAAGATTTTTATACTATAGATAGCTGCTCATACAGTCAGGATAATAATAATATCTCAGCAAATATTACAATCAATCCTAATCACGATGTATACAAAGGGCACTTTCCCGGACAACCAGTTGTTCCCGGAGTAATACAGTTACAGATATTAAGAGAACTTTGCGAAAAAGAGTTCAACAAACCTCTTAGCATAACCGGCTCATCTGTTATTAAGTACATAAACATGATTATCCCGGATAAAAATCCGAAACTTGCTATAGATATAGCAATTAAAGAGATTGACGGAGCATATAAAATTGATGGTAAAATATTAGATGGCGATACTGTTTTCTTAAAAGCAAAACTAACACTATCAAACTCATAATCAATTACAGACAAAAAATATTCTTATAATATAAGAGACATTATTTGTCTCTTTTTTTGTGTGGTGCGAACTTTAATAACCTTTCCTATAAGCTGTTTTTCACCTTTCCATTGTAAATAATAAAATCACACATATTTATCATTTATTGTATATAAAAACCGGCACAATGCATTTTTATATCTAATAATAACATAATATATGTAATATATGAATATAGAGTTTTGTGGAGTCAATTGTGTTTCGTATATTTGCGTAATAAATGTAAATAATAGACTTAGAACTAATGATTCAGTCATTAAATATAAAAAATTTCCTTTCTTTTAAGAATGAGGTAGCTTTTAGTTTTAAAGCAACGAAAGATTCTCATCTTGAAGAATCACATGTTGTAGAAGTAGCAAAAGGAGTTAGATTACAGAAAATAGGTGTTGTATATGGCTATAATGCTTCTGGTAAGTCCAATTTAATTGAGGCTTTCCAATTCTTACGAAGTTTTTGGTTTTCTATTCCAGAGAATAAGGATGAGGAAACAGGAATTATACCTTTCAAGCTTGACCATAATAGTAGAAATACTCCTAGCGAATTTAAATTAATATTTTATTACAACACTATAAAATACTCGTATAGTCTTGTGATAAATGAGGATATTGTAATAAATGAAAAATTGGATTTTTATCCATCAGTTCAACCTTCAAGCATTTTTGAAAGAACAAATGACGATGGCGTTTCTGTTATAAACTTTGGTAATAAAATTAAGGTAAGTTCTGTAGCTAGAGAGGAATTAACAATTAAATGTCTTTCTAATTCGTCCGTGTTTGCTGCATTAAATCAAGTAAACGTAAAGATTAAAGAATTAGATGATGCGGCAACTTGGATGAAAAATCAAGTAATGCAAAGTATAGAGCCTCTTACAAGATTACAAGATTTCACAGAAACTTTGGTAATGGAAAAAGAAGAGTACAAAAATCAAATACTTTCTTATTTGCAAAAAGCAGATTTTAATATCTCAGAAATACACAGTAGTGAATTTGAACAGAAAATCCCAGAAGATTTTATTAGAGATGCAAAAAATATGGGAATGCCATCAAAAGAACTAGAACGTTTAGAAAAGGAGCGTATTATTAAAATGCCAAAGACAGAATTTGGTCATAGTGTGGTTAATAATGATATTAAAGAAGTTTTCAATTTACCAATTGAGTGGCAATCTGACGGTACTAAACGCGTATTTGGTTTATCTGGTGCAATATTCAAAGCTATTGAAAGACAAGCTTTTTTATCAATAGATGAGATAGAATCAAAATTGCACCCAAGATTAATAGAATACGTTATTGAACAATTTATAAGAAGTTCAGAACAAGCACAATTATTAGTAACAACACATTATGACAATCTTTTTGATGAATCGGATTTGTTAAGAAATGATAGTTTTTGGTTTACAGAAAAAGGAGATGACGGTTCAACAAAACTATACCCGTTAAGTGAATTTAATGGATTGAAAAGAATTTCTTCATTACAAAAGGCGTATAAGTTTGGTAAGTTTGGTGCTGTTCCGAATATCGATTAGTTCATAGCTTATGAAACTTAGAGATTCAGTATATGTCATTGGAGAGGGGGCTACCGAAAAATATTACTTTCAACATCTCAAAAGGTTGAAAAACTATAATTGTACTGTTCGTCCTAGATTCTTTTCTAAAAAGAATACTATTTTTTATATCGAAAAACAGACTCAAGAATTACTTGCAGGTGGAGTCACTGTTGTTTGTGCTTTTGATGCAGATGTAGCACAACGAAATATAGATGAAGCAAAATTATTAAAGGACTTTAAAAAAAAATACAAGGACAACAAGAATGTTGTAATTTGTGATAGTTTACCTTCAATTGAATTCTGGTTTCTTCTTCATTTTAAGCAAACGAATAAAGTGTTCTCTGACTACAAGGCGATAAGAAATGAATTAGGAAAATACATACAAGGTTATGATAAAACAGAAAAGTTTTTGGAAAAAGATGATTGGGTTAAGCTTCTAGTTTTAAAACAAGCCAGTGCCGTAGTTCATGCAAAACAACTTTCAAGTGAGGGTTCTTATTCAAATATTTATCGTGCTATAGAATTACTTGAAAGATTGTAAATCTACCTTTTTTGTCAGCACATTGGTAAACCCATACAAGCAAACACTCAAACCAATACTTGCAAAAGAGCTCTCCAAATGCTGCAAGCTTTAACAATAACATCCTGTACAGTATCAGATTAGCTATAACTTGTACCTTGCAATCCAAGATAGGCTGCAACCACTTTAGAACAATTCACTCTTTACACTATAAATTACAATAGTAAACAGATTCTTGTTCTATAATCTATATTTTGTTATACAGTTTATTTACAGTTTTTTATAAAATTTTTCTTCTAAATATTGACTTTGCTATTTATATGTCATAAATTGATTATAGATGATTTTTTTAACTAAATTTTTAGAGATGAAAAATAGAACCTTAGCACATTTTATGGCATTTGTGCAGAAGTTTATTCTAAACTGTAAAAACCCCGAAATCATTAACCTTTTAGCCAGATTTGGTGTAACCGAAGCTCGTATAGACGAAGGTATAACGCTCTATAACGATACGCAGAAGAGTATTGATGACCAAAAACGTGAGCATCAGGAGAAACTACAAGCGTATAATGAGTTCTTTGCCAAAAAGGGTGAGTGTATAGAGGAGTTTAAACTATTCAACACCTTTGGTAAGTTAGCAGTAAAAGGTAATAAAGATATGCACACCAGAATAGGGTTTAACCAACCAAAAGAGCTTAGTACGTTTGGTTGGATGAAACAGGCAGTGGGCAGATATAAATCATCTCTTACAGAACCTGACTTTATTACAAAGATGAACAGGTATAATATAACTGCTGAAGATATAGAGTTGTTTAAAACAAATATTGAGGATCTGATGTTGTTAAGAGCAAAGTATGATAGAGAAAAAGGTCAGGCAGAGAACTCTACAAACATAAAAAGGGATAAAGTAGAGCAGCTTGAAGATTATATACAAGAGCTTAAAACAATAGCAAAGTTTGCGCTTAAGGATAGCCCACAGTTACTTGAGGAACTTGGAATAGTGGTACGTTAAGTATAGTTTATATATTCTAATAAAACAGAAGCCGCAACTTTAAGTACGGCTTCTGTATTTATATACAAACTACCCTAGAATCTGTTTACAGAACAGCTACTTATAAAAACATTGTGGCTATTTGTTAATGTTCTGACACTTATTAATACAGCGCAGAGAGTGATTAAAACAACATTGCCCGTGATATAACTTACAACATGCCAGATAACAGATGCAATGTGATTGATAAAGAATATTTTGCCTGTAAAAAAAAATTACAACACCACTAATAACAACTACAATGCACATGATTTAAATTACGTTGAAGCTGATTGACTTTACTTTATCACTTTTAAAAAAAGGGCTGAGACTGATTAACATTACAATGCGATTGATAAATAATATATTGCCAGTAAAATAGTTTACAATGCCTCTGATAACAATTGCAATAGGTATGATTTAAGTTACTTTGCCAATGATTGGCTTTACATTACCACTTTAAAGAAAGGCAATACACAATATCAAATCACATTATCTATAATAGCCTCTGCTATAATCATATCAGTTTTATGTGTTATCTTAATATTCTCAATATTACCATCAGCCAGCCAAATCTTATGTCCTGCAGCTTCAACAACCGATGCATCATCAGTAAATTTTGAATCATAGCCCATATCATACGCCTTAACAATAACATCTGCACTGAATATCTGTGGTGTCTGAACTCTTTTATAATTGCCTCTGTCAACATGTTCGCTACCATTACCAGTAACCATACGTAAAGAGTCATCAACGTCTATAACAGGTATTGCTGCTCCCTTCTCCTCAGCCATAATAAAGCAGTTATCTATAGTTTTATCAGATACTAAAGGTCTTGCGCCATCATGTACAGCAATCATATCAGAATCATTGCTTATCATATCCAGACCATTCTTAACCGAATTAAAACGTGTTGTACCACCATTAGTTACGGTATGCTTAATTGTAAAATTATACTCCTTAATTAAAGAGTTCCAGTAGTCTATATACGCCTGTGGCAAAACAAGTACAATATGCAGGTTATTGTTATAGTTATAAAACCTCTCAATTGTATGCATCAGAACAGGTTTTCCTTTTAGCTCTAAAAACTGCTTTGGCAAATCAACTCCCATACGTGAACCACTACCACCGGCAACAATAATAACACTACAACTCATCAACAATAAATTTAAATAAACGTTAAATTATCAGTTATAATCAAATAAAACCATATATTACAATATTACAACATTTAACCATTAAAACTGATTTAAAAATGAAACTGGATAAATCTGTACTGGAATTCCTATCTGATTTGGAGGCTAATAATAATCGCGAATGGTTCAACGAAAACAAAAAGAGATATGAGCAGGCACGTGATAAGTTCATTGATTTTACAGAGAATGTGATTAACGGCATATCAATGTTTGATGACTCTGTTAAAAACCTGTCTGCAAAAGATACGCTATTCAGAATATACAGAGATGTAAGATTTGGCAAAGATAAATCGCCATACAAAACTCATTTTGGAGCATATATAAGTAAAGGAGGTCGTAAAAGCATATACGGAGGATATTATCTTCACATACAACCAGGAGGTGAATCGTTAATTGCCGGAGGAATACACTGCCCGGAATCATCAAACCTGAAGAAACTCAGAACAGAGATAATGTATCGCCCCGAAATATTCAAAAAAATAATTTACAGTAAAGAAATTGTTGATACATTTGGTGAACTATATGAGGATAAACTAAAATCGGCACCAAGAGGATTTGACAAAAACTTTGAAGATATAGAGTTACTTAAATACAAAGAGTATACTCTGCTGAAGAAGATTGAGGATAAAGAGGTTCTTAATGACGATTTTTATAATAATCTGCTTGGCAATTTTAAGAAGTTGGAACCACTTAACAGCTTTCTTAACGATGCTTTGTTTGAATAAAAACAGGAACATTAATGTCGATAATTGTTGATAAGTTAACCAAGAGATACGACAAGCAACTGGCTGTAAACGATATCTCTTTTAAGATAAACAAGGGTGAAATTGTAGGTTTTCTGGGACCAAATGGTGCCGGAAAATCTACCACTATGAAAATTCTTACCGGATATATATCTGCATCATCCGGAAGTGCTACTGTTAATGGTATTGATGTATCGAACGATATTATATCAGCAAAAAAAATAATTGGATACCTGCCAGAAAACAACCCTCTTTATACAGAGATGTATGTAAAAGAGTATCTTGGTTATGTAGCCAGAATTTATGGCATTAAAAAGAATACCAATAAAGCTGTAGATAATGTAATTGAGATGACAGGGCTTGGTATAGAGTCTCATAAAAAAATTGAAGCACTTTCAAAAGGTTACAAACAAAGAGTTGGTCTTGCTCAAGCACTTATACACAATCCGGATATATTAATACTTGATGAACCAACAACTGGTCTTGATCCTAATCAGATAGTTGAAATAAGAGATCTTATAACTCATATTGGTTCAGAAAAAACAGTACTTCTGTCAACTCATATTATGCAAGAGGTTGAGGCTATTTGCGGAAGAACAATAATTATAAACCGTGGTAAAATTGTTGCCGACGGTAATACTAATAAACTTATTGATCTTAAAAACAGCACCCAACAGGTATATGCTGAGTTTGAGTCTAATTTAAATGATAAGTTATTAAGTGATATTGAATCTTTTGCAGAAGTAACAGACAAAGGTGATAAGTGGGTAACATTAAAATCAATAGTACAACAAGATATCAGAAAAGATATATTTAATACAGCTGTTAAAAACAGTACTATATTGTTAACCCTTAAAGAAGAGACAACTAATTTAGAAGATATATTTAGAGATCTTACTCAATAAACTGATTTGTAACTAAAAAATGATAAAAATTATCTTATAATTGATTTATTTTTAGCTGACATATAATGCCATAACCAAATATTTAATATATTTGCGTGTAAATTTGAAGTGGAAAGATTTGACTGATTGCAACCACTTAAAAAAATGCTAAAGCAGATTTCATTCCACTTTAGTTTTTTCAAAGTACACAGTCAATACTCTCCATTATTGTTTAATAAAAAAATATATACATATAATGGGATATTTATTTACGTCCGAGTCTGTATCAGAAGGACATCCTGACAAAGTAGCCGATCAGATATCTGACGCTCTTCTAGATGAATTTTTAAGAAAAGATCCTAACTCAAAAGTTGCCGTAGAGACACTTGTAACTACAGGTCTTACAGTTGTTAGTGGTGAGGTTAAATCAGATGCATATGTTGATGTTCAGAAAATTGCTCGTAGAGTAATAAAGAAAATTGGTTACAATAAAGCCGATTATAAATTCGATTCTGAATCGTGTGGAGTTATATCTGCAATACATGAGCAGTCACCAGATATTAATCAGGGTGTTGAGAAAGCTGTTGAAGAAGAGCAGGGTGCAGGTGATCAGGGTATAATGTTTGGTTATGCTTGTAAAGAGACTGATGATTATATGCCACTTACTCTGGTTCTTTCTCACATTCTTCTTATGGAACTTGCCGATATCAGAAGAGAAGGTAAAGAGATGACATACCTTCGTCCTGATTCAAAATCGCAGGTTACTCTGGAGTATGATGATAATCACAATCCATTAAGAATACACACTATTGTTGTATCTACTCAGCACGACGATTTTGATGAGGAGAAAACTATGCTTGCTAAGATTAAGGAGGATGTTGCAAATATTCTTATTCCAAGAGCAAAAGCTAAACTTCCTGAGCGTGTACAAGAGTTGTTTAAAAACGATCATATTCTACACGTAAACCCAACAGGTAAATTTGTTATTGGTGGTCCTCATGGCGACACTGGTCTTACAGGACGTAAAATTATTGTTGATACTTATGGTGGTAAAGCACCACACGGTGGTGGAGCATTCTCTGGTAAAGACTCTTCAAAGGTAGACAGATCTGCTGCATACGCATCAAGACATATGGCTAAAAACATGGTAGCTGCAGGACTTGCTGATCAGGTACAGGTACAGCTTGCATACGCTATTGGTGTAGCAGAGCCGGTTTCAGTATTTGTTGATACATACGGAACCTCAAAGGTTAATATGACTGACGGAGAGATTGCAGAGAAGGTATCTAAGATTTTTGATCTTCGTCCAAGTGCAATAATCCGCAACCTGGGTCTTAAGAACCCTATATTTGAAGAGACTGCTGCATATGGTCATCTGGGAAGAGATCCATTTACAAAAGAGGTTACAATATTTGAGAATGGTATTGAAACAAAAAAAGAGGTCGATTTCTTCACATGGGAAAGACTCGACTATGTAGATAAGATAAAAGAAGCATTCGCAATATAATAACAAGCGACCTTCGGGTCGCTTTTTTTTAGTATATTGTATAGATTATATACAAATATCCGTACTTTTATACTTTGTTGGTAAATTGTATTTATATATTACTAGGGTATGCACAAATTTATTACATTCACTTGTATAGCAATTATATTAGTTCTGTTTTCATGTACCAGTCAAAAACAGATTACTTATTTACAGGATGCATCAATTAATGGTGCCGAGAACTTTGATATAGATACAATTACACCTTATAAGATAAAAAGGCAGGATGTATTATATATAAAGATGGTAACATCAAACAGTGAGATTAATAATATCCTAAATCCTAACGCAAGCAGCCCAGGAATGTATCAGGGTGAATCAAATCTGTTTATCAATGGATTTGTTGTTGATGAAAAAGGAAATATAGAGTTACCCCTGATAGGCAAGGTACATGTAGAGAACTGTACTCTTGATAATGCAAGAGATAACATCAGAGAAAAAGCATTAGTATATCTTAAAGATCCAACTATTTATGTAAAGATGCTTAGCTACAAATATACTGTATTAGGTGAAGTTAGGAGACCAGGAATGTATAAAAACTTCAATAACAGATTAAATGTACTAGAAGCAATAAGTAGTGCAGGGGATATATCTGAATTCGGAAACAGAAAGAAGATTGTTGTAATTAGATTAACCAAAAATGGCTCTAAAACATTCAGGTTAGATCTTACAAAGAAGGAAATCCTTACATCTGATGCTTATTATCTTAAACCAAATGATATTGTTTATGTAGAACCTTTAAAATCAAAGTCATTTAAACTAAATATTCCGGTTGCTTCTTTGATGTTAACATCAATATCAACATTAATTCTAATATTAAACTTTATTAAATGACAGATAAATTTAATGAAGAGTTAACAGAAGACTCAATTGACTTTAAGAAGTATTTTATAAAAGCCATAGAGAAATGGTATTGGTTTGTTATATCAATAGTTATATGTATTGCAGGTGCTTACTTAAATAACAGATATACAATTCCTGTATATACTGTTAGTTCATCTATTATTGTTAGAGAAAAAATGTCCTCTGATAATGGTATTGAGATGATTGTTCAGGAGTTAGGTATCAGAAGCAGAGCAAAAAGAAAAGCTGTTGTTGAGAATGAAATATCAATACTTAAATCATACAGATACGCTGAAAGGGCAATAAATAAGCTTAATTTCGGCATTACATATATGGGGCATGGATATTTTAAGGATGTTTTCCTGTATAAAAATGTACCTTTTATTGTTAAGCTTGATTCTTCGCGCATTAATAAACCCGGAAGTAAAATTATTATAGAGAATGAAGAGGATGATATTTTTAGTATATATGAAGAAGATAAAGAGGATTATGCTAAGAAAGTAAGATATGGAGAACTATATGAATCAAAAAACATAAACTTTACTCTTGAACCAAATCCTAAGTACACTAGTTTTTCTTATAAGAAGTATAGCTTTAGTATAAACAGCAGGAATTCTCTGATTAATAAATACCGAGGTAAGCTGTCTATATCTGTAAATGACAAAAAAGGTTCTGTATTAAAACTCTCAATGAAAGGTTTTAATCCTGAAAAAGAGGCAGACTATCTAAATATGCTCATGATTGAGTATTTGAATGCTGATTTAGATGATAAAAATGAGCAATCAAAAAGAACAATAGAATTTATTGATGAGCAAATAAGACAGATGCAGGATTCTTTAAGAATAGCAGAAGATGAACTACAGTTTTATAGATCAACAAAAAAGATAATAAACCTTGAAGATGAAGGAAAACAGTTATATGACAAACTAAGATATGCTGACGATCAAAAAAATAGCCTAATTATTCAACGACGATTTCTTGACACCCTTGAAAGGTATGTGAATATAACAAATAAGGATCTAATTGCCCCTTCTATTATTGGTATGAATGATCAGGTTTTGTCTGAATTAATCTCTGAATACAATAATCTGTTAAGAAAGAAAAAAACCATACAATATTCTGTTAGTGAGTTTAACCCTGAGTTAAGATTGATTAATGAACAACTAAAGGACACCAGAAGCGCTCTTATATCAAATCTTAATAACAGAAGAAATAATAACAGAATTAGCATTGATCAGGTTAATAGAAAGCTAAGAATTATAAACGAACAAATGGAGGGGTTACCTCTGAATGAACAACAATTGGTTAACATTCAGCGTAAATTTGATTTGGCTAATAATCTATATAACTTCCTGTTGCAGAAAAGAGCAGAACAGGGGATTGCTTCAACTACAAATAGTCCAAATCATAAAATCCTCGATTTTGCAATACCTGAAAACAGAAAGAAAATAAAACCAAATAGCAAATTTATTCTAATGACAGGGTTTCTGTTCGGGTTACTTATTCCTATTATAATTATTGTTATACTAGACTTTTTCAGCAGAAAAATAGAGATGTTAAAAGAGATAGAGAATAAAATAATTGTCCCTATTATAGGTAATGTTGAAACCAATATACATGATTCTAATTTACCTGTATATGAATATCCAAAATCATCTTTTGCTGAATCATTCAGGAGCATAAGAACACAACTTCAGTTTATGAGCGAAAATGTTAGTTGTCCTACTATTCTGGTCAGTTCCGCAGTTAGTGGCGAAGGAAAAACATTTTCAGCAGCAAACTTAGCAGTTATATACTCTATGATGGGTAAGAAAACTCTTGTGTTAGGACTTGATTTAAGAAAACCTAAGATTAACGAACTATTTGATATTAAAAATAACTTAGGTTTAAGTACTTACCTTATTGGCAAGAATACTTACGAAGAAACTATTGACCCAACTAAAATACAAAATCTATACATAGCCTCTTCTGGTCCTGTACCTCCTAATCCAGCAGAACTTATACAAGGAGATAATATGAATCTGTTTTTTGAAAGAGCAAAAAAAGAGTTCGACGTAATTATCATTGATACTCCCCCTTTTGCTGTTGTTGCAGATTCTCTTATAATAAAAGACTTTGTTGATGTATCACTATTTGTATTAAGACAAGGGTATACTGATAAAAATGTTATAAAAATGATTAATAGCATTAAAGAGAACTCGTCTTATGATAATGTTTGCGTATTAGTAAATGATGTAAAGAAATCTAAACTATACGGATATGGATACAAAAGCACAATGAATTATCAATATGGTTATGAAAAAGGATATTATGAGCGATAATACTATTTTAAAAGGAAAAAAAATACTTATTACAGGGGGTGCTGGTTTCATTGGTTCAAACCTATGCGAATCACTTCTTAACCAAGGTAATGATATCACATGTCTGGATAATCTATCAACAGGTTTCCTGAAAAATATTGAACACCTGATTGAAAAAGATAATTTCAAATTTATAGAAGGAGATATAAGGAATTATGATGACTGTCAAAAAGCTGTAGATGGCATTGATATAGTTCTTCATCAGGCAGCTTTAGGTTCGGTACCAAGATCTATAAAAGATCCAATAACATCTATTGATGTTAACATTGGGGGATTTGCAAGAATACTATTTGCCGCAAAAGAGGCTGGTGTAAAACGATTTGTTTATGCAGCAAGTTCTTCAACATATGGCGATTCAAAAAACCTTCCAAAGGTTGAGCACATAATAGGAAATCCTTTATCTCCATATGCTATAACAAAATATACAGATGAACAAATTGCAAGAAATTTTTCAGATATATATGGTATAGAAACAATAGGTCTTAGATATTTTAACGTATTCGGTCGCAGACAAGATCCAAATGGGGCATATGCTGCTGTCATCCCAAAATGGGTTAACTTACTAATAAATCACAAACAGCCTGTTATAAACGGTAATGGATCATATTCAAGAGATTTCACCTATATAGATAATGTAATTCAGGCAAATCAATTGGCTGCAAGCGTTCCTTTTAAGGATATAGTAAAACTATCTGAAAAAAATAATATTGTTCAGGATAGCAATAACAGTTCAGTTTTTAATATTGCATATGGAGGAAATACAACTCTGAATCAGTTAATTGAAATCTTAAAAAATAATCTTTCACAGTTTGACAACTACATTGCTGATATTGAACCTATTTATGGAGATATCAGAGCAGGGGATATTCCTCACTCTTGTGCATCAATAGATAAAGCAAAATTATTATTAGGATATAATCCTGAATTTGATGTAAACAGAGGTTTATCTGAATGTTGTAAATGGTATTATGATAATCTGAAGTAAAAAGCAAAGCTTATATATTAATGGGAATTATTAAAAAGGCGTTTCTAAACTCATTTGCCAACTTTTTTGATCTATTTATAAGGCAGTTGATGACATTTATCATCAACCCATTTATAATAGGTAATCTTGGTGCTGATATATATGGTATATGGAAGATGATTGGTCAAACTACAAACTACAGTAATCTCGCTGATATTCAAACCAACCAAACACTAATGTGGACTATATCAAAAGAGCGGGAAGTATTACCTGAAGATGAAATGAGAAGGAAGTTCTCCAGTGGTTTTTTTGTCTCTATTGCTATATTGCCTGTTTATATTATTGTTGGAGCAATTATTACATATTTTATACCTGATATTGTTAAGGTTACAGATGATTTTGTTTTTATTGTAAGAGCAACAACATCTATAGTCATACTAAACTTTATACTTAATAAGATATTTACTCTATTTGATTCCGTATTAAAAGGAATGAATCTGGGATATAAGAGGTTAGGATTAAAGGCTGGTATATCACTAATAAATACAGGGTTAATATATATTGCTCTTAAGCAAGGTACAGGTATGGTTGGCTTAGCAATATCAAATACAATTACTATTGCTCTTACAATTATTACTATTCTGTTTATTATTAAAAAAAATGTCTCTTGGTTTGGTATTACAAAGCCTAGCTTAAGTGATATGAAAGAATATTTTACACTCACAGTTTCATTCTTTCTTCTTTCAATTTTTAAACTTATAGTAACAAGTTCAGACCTTATTATTATTGGTTTCTTTCTTGAGCCAAAAATTGTTACAATATATGTTACTACAAGATTTATGTGCAACTTTGTTAAATCTGTTGTTAACACCTTAATTCAGGGTTCAAAGCCAAGTTTTAGTGGTTATATAGGGCAAAATAAGTTTGATACAGCAGCAAAAATACGAGAACAAATTTTTGACTTAATGTGGATCATCTCATTATCGATGGCTTTGGCTATATTAATAGTTAATAAATCATTTGTTGGGATATGGGTATCTTCTGATCTGTTTGCCGGAGATTTAGATAATATATTAATTGTATTAAGTTTCATATTCTCTATATTCTTATATAATGACGAAGGATATATTAAGTCTTCATTGAACCTTAAATCATTAAAGCGTTGGATTGCATATACCAGTGGAATATCATTATTAACGTCTATTATATTAATACAATTTTATGGATTAGCAGGATTTCTTATAGGTCAGATTCTTGGACATTTAATTTTGTTATATGCATATCCTAAAATACTTATTAGCATATTTGGCAAGCTATTCAGATTAGGTATTTCAAAATACCTTAGAGTAATTATTTCCTTGATATTATTAATAGTAATATCTATATTAATACCTCCTATATCGTTAGATTCATATATAGAAATAATTATAGCTGTATCTGTAAGCTTTACATTATCAGGGTTACTAGTTTTTCTTGTTTTTCTTAAAAAACAAGAGAGAGTAAATATCATTCAGTTAGTATCAAAACTAAAAAAACAGTTCTTATGAAATATTTTTTATTACCTACAGCAGGATATTCAAATAAAGGGGATAGCCTTATGATTGAAGGCGTATTAGATAGAATTAATGAATACAATAATAATAGTAATATATCAATACCTCTTTTTTATAAGTTTCCTAAGAACAAATATTCATTAAGTACTGTTTCATGTGCTCACAAACACCGTAATAATTGGAAACATTTTATTTACAGAGCTGTAGGAAACACTGTTAATTCATTACTATATATTTTACCAACAAGCTTAAGAAAAAAATTTAAGTTAACCAGAGTAAAGGATATAGATGTTGTTTTAGATACATCTGGATTTTATTTAGGAGATCAGTGGCCTAATAAGCACATGCTGAAAATGGTTGATTCTTATAAAAAGTACAAGAAACACGGAGCTAAGATAATACTTATGCCAAAAGCTTTTGGTCCAATAAATAAAGAGGGAACAATTGCTCTTGCAAAAGGATTGTTTTCTGTTGCTGATGTTATTTATGCTCGTGATAAATTTTCTTTATCAGAACTTGAAAAACATGGAATTAAAGGTGATAAAATAAAACTATGTCCGGATTATTCATCGGTTGTTAAACCAAAAAAAGACAGTAATCAAGAGAAATATAAAGGGATGGTTTGCCTGATACCAAATTTCAGGTTTATTGATAAAAGCAATATTACTTCAGACTATTATGTTAACTCATTTGTAAAAATAATAAATAACCTTAGAGAGAGAGGTTTAGAATCATATTTTGTAATACACTCAATGATATATGACGTTGACATTGCACACAGAGTTAACAATCTACTTGATATTAAAGTAGATATTATTGAAGAACCTGATCCAAAAAAACTAAAAGGATACATTGGTCAGGCTCTATTCTCTGTAAGTTCCAGATATCACGGTATAATGAACTCTCTATCACAAAATGTACCATCTATAGGAACATCATGGAATCATAAGTATGTTGAACTATACAAAGAATATGGTATAATTGATCTGTTAGTAACAGAATTCAGTTATGAAGAGATTTTGTCTAAAATAGACTATCTACTGTCTGATAATGAAATTAATATAGCTTCAAATAGTATTAAGAACAGAAACATTACCGTACACGAAGTTGTTGAGAATATGTGGTCTAATGTTTTTGAGATTATTGATAAATAAACAGGTATATATCTTAATTGAGTGTTAAATTACAAAGTACTTAAAGTATGAGAATTGTTTTCTATATACCTAAATTAGGTGCAGGCGGAGCTGAGAGAGTTTTTATTAACTTATGCAACAGCTATATTGCCAAGAATAAAATATGGCTCATTGTTGATAGTAAAAGTAACTTCTTCTATTCTGATTTAGACGATAGAGTAAACATTATTGAGATTGGTAATGGAAATATCTTTAATAAGATAATCCGATTCAAAAAAGCAATAAAAAAGATCAATCCAAACTCTGTTATTTCAACGCTATATTTACCTAATATTATTAATGCTATTGTAGGAAAAATATTATACAGAAAATACAAAGTTATTCTACGACAAGCCGCTCCATTAATATATAAAAATAAAAAATCAATAAAATCTAAAGTAAGTGATTATATACTCAAACTATCTTTTTCTTATGCAGATACTGTAATTGCTAATTCTGAAGGAACAAAAACCTCTTTAATTGAAAATGGAATTATTAAAAACAGGCAAACAAACATAAAAGTTATTTATAACCCAATAATATCTGAAAAGATATATCAGAAAGCTGAAGAGAGTTTTGAAGACAATGAAATACTAAAAGAACCTTATATACTTAGTGTTGGCAGATTAGAGGCTTCAAAAAATATAGAACATTTAATAAAATCGTTTGGCTTAGTTGTTAATGATATAAACCATAACCTTATAATAATTGGAGAGGGAAGCCATAAGGATAAGCTAAAAAAACTCGTTAAACAACTAAACATAGAAGATAGAGTAATATTTAAGGGATTAGTAAAAAATCCATTTAAATACTACAAAAATGCTAAACTGTTTGTCCTTACATCAATTAAAGAAGGCTTTGGAAATGTTCTTGTTGAAGCTATGGCATTTGGGTTACCAATTATATCAACAAATTGTATTGGTGCACCAAATGAAATATTAGGAAACGGGCGTTATGGGGATATTATAGAGGTAAATAATGTAGAACAGTTAAGCAGTGCAATAGTAAAAAGCATTTCTGAAGACAAATCTGATAAATCGGATCAAATAAAGAAGAGAGCAGAAGATTTTTCTATTGATTTAATTGCTGACAAATACTTTAATAGCATTGTATAATAATCTGCTATTATAAACATATTATTAATGAAGAAAAGTGTAATATTTTTAGGTGATGTTGCTTTCAACGGAATATTATCATCTGATAATAAGAATAATGTATCAAGATACAAATCATTAAAAAAATATCTTACCAGTAATGATCTGATCTTTGCGAATTTTGAGGCCCCTGTTATTTCTGATATTAAAGATCTTAATCCTGACAAAAAATTACATCATTATACAGATTCAGAAACAGCTAAACAACTTTTAGGACTTCTTAATATAAACTGTGTTTCTTTAGCAAATAATCACATAACAGATTGTGGTATATCAGGTATAAAAACAACTATTAATATTCTTGAAAAAGAAGGAATATATTATACAGGTGCAGGTTATAAAGAGTCGCATACTAAACCAGTGATTATTGAGCACAATGGCTTAAAAATAGCCTTTATTGCATATGTGCATAAATCAACAAATCCTAAAGCTGAAAGGTATAATAACCTCTACATCAATTACTACAATATAAACGACATTATTAATGATATTGAATCTGTAAAAAAGGGTGTTGATAAGGTGATTGTAAGTGTTCATTGGGGTAAAGATTATTCTTTCTACCCTTCAGATTCACAAATAAACGATTACAAGTTGTTTATAGATAAAGGTGCAGACATTATAATGGGACACCATTCACACACAATACAACCTTTTGAACATTATAACAATGGTACAATATTTTATAGTTTAGGTGGTTTAACGTTTGGAGACTACTATTTACCTAACGGTAACCTTCATGCATTATACAAAAAAACTAAAAAAGGAGTTATAACTTTTCTTGATTTAGATAGTTATAAATTTGATTTTGTTGGTACTATTGAAAAACAATATAATAATATACATATAAGAAGAAAATGGAACTATTTGAAATGGAATAGTAATAAATGGAAATCATTTAGATTGATGAAAAAAAATAGTTCTTATAAATCTTTTATTAACTTTAAAGAAACAGTTCTTGACAGGATTACAGAATATTTCTTTGGTTACTATCAAAATCCTGTTAAAAGACTATTCCAGATAAAGAATTTTAAAAAGTTAATATCTCTTATAACAAATACTATAAAGAAGTAATCATATAGTTTAATAAAAAATGTAATGGTCAAATTTCTACTTTCATCTGAAAACAATAAAGAGCTATCAAGTAAATTTTCCAGTTGTTTAAATATTGACAGTGATCAATACTTATTCATCGAAGGAGAGTTTAAAACATTTGATAATTGTAACATTATTATCGACGGATTTGTTGCTCCTAGAAATCATTGCTACGAAGAGTACAAAACTCTTGATCAGTACGAATTAATTTATTCTCTTTATAAAAAATACGGTACTGATTTTCCTAAGCATCTAAAAGGCTTCTTTTGTATTGTTGTTTCAGAAAATGACAAGATATGCATTGCTAATGACATACACTCTGTAAAAAGATTCTATACAGCTAATAAAGGTGTATATGTATCAAACAATATAGAAACACTTAAGATTGCAACCACTTTAAAACATAACAGTTATAGTCCTGCAATATTTGCTGTGCTTCAACATTTTATAAAAGGAATATCTCTATTTGATAATGTTGAATACAGTATTCCTGCAACGCTTACAATTGTTGACAAAGGCAATATAACAAATACAATATATTGGAATCCTCAGATATTAGCTGACTCTAAAAAAGACTTAACTACCCAAGAGGAGTTTATTAACACTTTTGATATCTCAGTAAAAAACTATTTAGAATATCTTAATCCAACAAATGTCTCTACTACACTAACAGGAGGTAGAGATACAAGAACTGTTTTATCATCGCTTCTAAATAATGGTATAAAGCCTCACTGTTTCACCTTTGGTTACCCAACAGGAACAGATGTAACTACGGCAAAAAATGTAGCAGATATCTGTTCTCTTGACTTTTCTAATCATTACATTGAAAACTTAGATTCAAAAAAATACTCCGAATTAGTTAACAAAATCGTAGATTCAGAGAATCATTTCATTCATATTCACAGAGCTCATAGATTAGATGCCATAATAAAAGAGAGTAATTATTTTAACAATGATCTGGATATGGTTTTTGTTGGAGCAATGGGTGGAGATTACATTATGGGAGAAAACTTTAATGATTACATAATTACTGAATTCATTAGAAGGTTTCTTACAGAAGACATGTCTCAAAAAGAGATAATAAGTCAAATACTTGACAAACACTATGTAAAGTACAACGACAGTACTATTGATTACATTATTAATTTATTAGAAGAGTTTGGATTAAAGCATAATACTTTTAATAAGAATGTTGAATTTAACCTTGTTCATAACCTGATAGGATGCACGCATGATATTCAGGATATCAATCTGTTTATGGAACATTCTAAATACGTTATTGCTCCTTTTATGGATATAGACATTATGGAGTCACTTTTCAGTTCTCCATTCTCTCTATTCTCAAATAACAGACATACAAAAAATCCGATAAAGCGATTAAGAGGAGGAGAGTTACAATGTAAATTGATAAAAAAATATTCACCATTTCTTGCTGATGTTCCTTTTGCAAACAGGTATACACCAAATGATGTACTTGGAAACAGAATAAAATATATCATAAAGAGAAGTATTATTCAGTTAACATCAGAAAAATCTAAACCAACCTTTAGTTACGATGAATGGTTTATTGAATATGTAAAATCTGAGCTCATTAATTTAAATGAAGATATTAAGAGTGAATATGATATTCATAAAATGATTAATGATATTGATACAGATATGCACACTAACCATGAAGGCTATTGGCATAAATATTCAAATCCAATAACTCTTTCTAAATACTTACAAAAAACTGTTTAATTATGAAATTAGGTATACTTAAAAATGAATTTGATGATAATCATCTGAGTTGGATAAATGCTTGCAATAAGTTCAATATTGAATATAAAGTTATTGATTTTACATCTAATAACTGGGTTAAAGAAATAAAATCGGAAGATTATACAGCATTTTTAACGTGCCCTTCAGCAAGACAAACTCTGTTTAAATCACTATATGACGAACGTTTACATGTTGTAAATAAAGTAATGGGGAAGTTTGTTTATCCTAGTTATGAAGAGGTTAGTGTTCACGAAAACAAAAAATATCTTTCATATTGGTTATCTGCAAATAACGAACCTCATCCTGATACTAATGTATTTTACTCAAAAGAAGAAGCTGAAGAATACATAAATACATCTGAATATCCAATAGTTGCCAAGTTTAATATTGGTGCATCAGGAAAAGGGGTTAGAGTATTATATAATAAAGAAGAGGCTAAAGAGTACATAAACCAGGCTTTTGGCAGCGGATTAAGACAAAGTTGGGGACCAAACCTGAAAATGGGAGGCTTCAAATCACGTATACTTAAATTATTAAAAAATCCTGCAAGGATAATAAAGAGAGTTAAAGTATATAGTATGGTATATAATGAAGTACAAAAAGGTTTTGTAATATTTCAAAAGTTTATACCGCATAATTACGAGTGGAGAGTTGTAAAAATAGGAGAATCTTATTTCGGTCATCAAAAAATAAAACAAGGAGAGAAAGCAAGCGGTACAAAAGGTATAGATTATAATGAACCTCCTGTAAAGCTGCTGAATTTTGTAAAAAATCTTTGCGAAAAACATAACTTCAACTGTATGGCTGTTGATCTTTTTGAAGATGGAAATGGAGGATATCTGATAAATGAATTACAATGTATATTCGGACATGTGCAATCATATATATGCGAAAAAGATGGAAAACCAGGAAGATTTGTTTTCAAAGAAGATAAATGGTTGTTTGAAGAGGGTATGTTTAACACAAACTTAAGCTACGATTTAAGAATGGAAAATATTCTTGAAATATTAAAATAGATAAAATTTTATGAGAGTACTATTTGTTTCAAGTGGTAATAGTAAAAACGGCATATCTCCAATTGTAGATAATCAAAAACAATCCTTGATAAAGAAAGGTATTGATATTGACACTTTTGTAATTAACGGAGGAGGAATTAAGGGGTATTTAAAATCAATTTTCACATTAAGAAAGTTTATAAAAAATAACAAATATGATATAATTCACGCTCATTACTCTTTATCAGGTATAGTTGCAGCATTTTCTGGACATAAAAATGTTATAGTATCTCTAATGGGTAGTGATGTAAAAGAGAATAAAAAAAACTCTTTAATGAAACTATTCTCAAAGCATTTTTGGAAAGGAACAATTGTAAAATCTGAAAGAATGCAGCTACATCTCGGAGTAAGTAAAGTACACATTATTCCGAATGGTGTAGACTTTAATAGATTTTCAGATAAAAGTCACACAGAATCATTAAATAAGCTTGGATGGGATAAAAGTAAGAAGCATATATTGTTTCCTGCAGATCCAAAACGTCCTGAAAAAGATTTTAACCTTGCCGAAAAAGTTTTCAAAAATTTAGAATATAATAATTGCGAATTACATACAATTGTAAATATACCAAACCAAGATATGCCATACTATTACTCTGCTGCAGATCTTGTTCTCTTCACCAGTAAAAGAGAAGGTTCTCCAAATGTTATTAAAGAAGCAATGGCATGTTCGTGTCCAATAATTACTACTGATGTTGGAGATGTTAGAGACACAATAAAAAACACCAATTATTGCTACATCTGTTCAAGAAATCATGATGAAATAAAAAGTAAAGTAGACCATATTATTTCACAAAAAAGAGTAAGAACAAATGGAAATGATAATATAAAACATTTAAATGAAACAGTTATTGCCGATAAAATAATAACCATATATAATAGTCTTTTACAAGAATGACCGCTAATATCTTTACATATGCATTTAATAAATATATAAAGTATGCTATTGTTTTAGTGTTTGTGGCTTTATACTTTTCTTTAAACAACTACTATGAGTGGAGTTATAGTGTAATTGGTATAAACGCATTAAATCTTGCTCTTTTTATAGGTGTGTTGTACAGCGTTATGTTTAAACCACAATCATTCTATAACAAAAAAAGATTAATTACAATAATATTTTTCTATTCCCTATTCTTTGTAACTGTTTATAATACTTTTTTTTATCTGTTCTCAGGAACATTTTTCAGTACTGCTGCATCTGACTCACTATTCTATCACAACTCAAGCATTAAAATGTCAGAGTTGGGATTATCAGAAGGTATTGATTATTTTTTTATAGAGAATACTTTTGAAGACCTTGGTGCTGTTTTATATATGAGTACATTATACAGATTAATACCTAATCCTCTAATAATAAATGCAGGAAATATTATTCTGGGTTTAATTATAGCAGCAAATTTGTTTTCTATAGCTTCTAATTTTATGCAAAAAAAATATGCTTTTTTTGCTACACTCTCCTTTTCGGCATCTTCATTCATGGTATACTTTCAATCCACCGGTTTAAAAGAAGTTGTTTTTGTTACACTTATTGTAGTTTGTGTAAACTACTATTATAACTACATGTATAATAAAGGAAAATATAGTCTATATAAACTATTTGCTTTTGTAGCAATGCTACTTCTTTTCAGACCCGCTGTAATGGGTATGTTATCTCTTGCTATGTTTTCAGGATATATGCTAAGGAATAAAAACAATAAAAATACCATTATAATTGTTGGCGTAATTATGGTTGTTGCATTAATTGTAATATCACAAATGCAATCTACAGTAGACAGATATCTACCAAGCGTTGATACTATTTCTTCAAGAAAGGATTCTTCAATACAAGGTGGTAGTGGTTTTGGTTTCTTTGTATCTGTTTTATCCGCTTTTATAGGACCTTTTCCTACAATATATCCTATAATATTTCGGGAACAGGTTGCATTTTACTCAATCGGTCTCATATTCAGATTATTTTTCTCTATATATTTTATATTCAGTTTAATATATATATTTATAAATAAAAAAACACAGTTATATGCAATAGCTGCATTTACAATTGTAGAGATGTTATCTTTGGTAATTATATTAGAAGTCTTTGAACTAAGACTCAATATGCCACATTATCCATTTATATTCATCTTAACGTTCTATTTCTTAAGCGAATTGAACAGTGGAAACATAAAAAAATATAAAGTCAAAAGAATAATAAAGTATACACAAATTTGGTTTATTGTTGCTTTTCTATTAGTTATTGGTTGGAATCTTAGATCTTAGATAATTTAACATGAAAAAAGAAAAAGGAATCATAGTTATTGGAGGACACGTTCAGGGACTTGGAATTACAAGAATTTTTGGTAAAAGAGGGTTTGATGTTGTTCTTTTAGATACAGAAAAATATAACCTAACCAGAAATAGTAAATATTGTAAAACATTTATAAAATATAATAAAGATCAGTTGTTTGATAAGTTAATGGAGATCGGAAACAGCGGACTCTATAAGAATTATCTTATTCTCCCAACAAATGATCTTCATGTTGGTATTATTAGTAAAAATAAGGATATACTCTCCAAATTTTTCATTGTTGGTACCAGTAACTGGGAATCTGTTGAGAAGTGTTATAATAAACGTATTACATACTCTCTGGCAAAAGAGATAGGTATTCCTATAGCTCAAACAGATACACCTGATACTATAGAGGAGTTAGAACAACTGGAACCAGAGTTTCCTTGTATTATAAAGCCTGCTATAATGCACTCATTCTATAGTAAGCTAAAAACAAAGGTTTTTGTATGTAGAGACAAGAATGAACTAATAAGTAATTATAAAAAAGCAATAGAAGTAATAGCTCCTGAAGAGGTTATTGTTCAATCAATAATAAACGGAGAGAGTGAACATCTCTATTCTGCATGCTTTCTGTTTAACGAAGACAAAGATATTATATCATTTGTAGCCAGAAGAGCAAGACAACACCCACCAGATTTCGGGAATGCTACAACATTTGCTCAGATAGTAGACAACGATTATCTAATAGAAATATCTAAAAAACTACTATCAAAAATTAAATACAGAGGCGTTTGCGAAGTTGAATACAAGTACGATGAACAGAGCAATGAATATAAATTTCTGGAAATTAATCCACGTACTTGGAAATGGCATTTAATTACAGAAACAGCAAATATTAACTTGCTTGAAAATTATTATAATCTTCTTACAGAAAACAAAACAGAGAAGTATAATGGTTGTAAAAAATCTTCGTTCAGGCATTTAATGACAGACTTGCCAATGGTAATTAAATACAAACTTACCGGAAGATATAAGAAATATGATAAGTACCCTGTTAAGTACGGTGTTTTTGACATAAACGATATTAAACCATTTTTAGCTGAAATATTCTATCTTCCAATTTTAATGATAAAAAGGTAATGCGCAATATACTATTAGAGGTAAACCATCCGGGACAAGTACATTTATTTAAATATATCTATAAAGAATTAATAAATAATGGTAATAAAGTTACTGTTACCACAAAAGAAAATAAAACAATTGAATATCTTTTAAACAGATACGATATACCATATCAAACAATTGGCAAAAAGAAAAATGGAATTGTCAAAAAGATTCTGAATCAATTAATACACGACTATAATACATTTAAAATTGTAAGAAAAAATAAGATAAATATTGGTATAGGCAGTTCTATAACAAATGATCATCTATCAGCATTTACGTCATTAAAATCAATTCATTTTAGTGATGATGATGAATACATTGTGCCTTATATATCAAAGTTTTCATATCCTTTTTCAGACCTGATTCTTTCTCCTGATTCTTTGTATTTTCCAAAATTTCATAAAAAAAATATTGGCTATGCAGGAACTCATGAATTAGCATATCTACATCCAAAAAGATTTACACCTGATGTAAATGTTATTAAAAATATTGGATTAACTGAAAACGATACTTTCTTTGTTCTAAGATTTGTTGCTCTTACCGGACATCATGATGCCGGACATAAAGGTATTTCTATAGATCATAAAAGAGAATTAATTAATTACCTTAAATCTTTTGGTAAGATTTTTATTACATCTGAAAAAGAGATTGAGCCTGAGTTTGAACAATACAGATTACCCGTTGCACCGCATGAAATACACTCTCTTTTGTACTATGCCACAATGTTTATGGGTGATAGTCAGACAATGACTACCGAAGCAGCAATTTTGGGTACGCCTGCTATTAAATGCAATACTTTTGCCGGAAGACTTTCTGTTCCAAACAACCTGGAATCAGAACATGATATCTGTTATGCCTATCAACCAGATGATTTTGATAAGTTTATGGATAAGGTAAAATCAATGCTCGAAAATAGCGATATCAAAAAAGAGTGGAAAGAGAAAGTCAGCAAGTTTTTAGAAACAAAAATAGACGTAACAGCATTTATGGTATGGTTTATTGAAAACTATCCAGAAAGTGAAAAAATAATGAGAGATAATCCTGATTATCAATACAATTTCAAATAATGGATTTTACAGTTAAAAAATATACAAGACTTATAAAAACATTAAAAGATGCAGGATATGTATTTAAGACATATGCCGAAGCATTAGAGTCTGGTTTTGATAACACAATTGTTTTAAGACACGATGTTGATAAACTTCCTGATAACTCATTGTTATTTGCAACAATACAAAACAAACTAGATATTAGGGGTAGTTATTATTTCAGAATTGTTCCTGAAAGTTATAATACCAATGTAATAAAAGATATTGCTGATATGCACCATGAAATAGGGTATCATTACGAAGATTTAACCCTTTGCAATGGCAATGTTGAAAATGCATATGAATCTTTTGTTTCAAATCTGAACAATATAAACAGTTTAGCTCAGGTTAAAACTATATGCATGCATGGTAGTCCAATGAGTAAATGGGATAGTAAAGATATATGGAAAGAGTATTCATACAAAGAGCTTGGAATTATAGGCGAGCCATATTTTGATACTGATTTTAACAGTATATTCTATATAACAGATACAGGAAGACGTTGGAATGGAGATAAAGTGAGTGTAAGAGATAAAGTTGCCAGCAACTCTTTCTCTGAATTATCGTATAGTACTACTGACGAAATAATTAATGCCATAAACAATGGTGATTTTCCTAAATCGGCAATGTTTACATTTCATCCGCAACGATGGACAGACAATAAATTTCTCTGGGCTAAGGAGCTGGTGCTACAGAGAATAAAAAATATAGTAAAGAGACTTATATATGTTAAAAAATGATAATTTATTAGTTTCTTTGTAATAGTTTGCATGAGAGCATTTACCCCCGAATTTTTATTATTATAAATTTTATTAAAAGCTTGATAATTGAAGAAGAACAGATTTTTACTATCAATTCTGATAGCTGATATATTTATTGTCAGTATATCATTCTTTCTACTTGTTTGGGTAAAACCAGCCTCTTTAAGGTACTATTTACCAAACTATATAGACCTGTTTGTGCCTTTTCTTGCGTTTTGGGTTTTTATCTCATTTATATTTAAGAAGTACCATTCTATAAAAAATGAGCCAGGTATACTCACCAGACGTAAGATTCTGTTCGTAAATATTTTTATTACATCGGTAGTATTATCACTCATCATAATTTTTGACTATGTAAAGCTTTCCAGATTAATATGGCTTGGCACAATTGTAGCATCAACCCTGCTTGAAACAATTATGCTTGTTATAATTGACTGGTACAGGGAGAGTATTATAGTTGATCAGGATCATATTAAAAAACTACCTAAAAGTGCCAAAGCAAAAAGAGTAAAAAGGAAACACAGACATGCACACAGAGAGGTTGCATACAACGAATTTGCTCATGAAAATATATCAAAAACATTTGGCGATAAGGTATTTGACCATATAAACTCATATCTTAATATTGATTCAACAGGAACACTGGTATTATCAACCAGTTCGCACGAAAATATTGATCTGCAACCATGGGATGAGTTTGATGGAATAATAAATCTTGAACGTATTAATAATATCAGATATCTGAATAAATTCTTTGAATCATCTAACAGAAAACTTGACAATGGAGGCTTGTTTATTGTATGGGTAGAGACCAAAGATGAACGTAAAAGAAGATTATTAAGTAAATATCCAAAAGGCTTTAATTATATATACTACTCATTTGACTTTATATTCAAACGCTTTTTCCCTAAGTTCTCGCTAACTAAACGTACATATTTTCTGTTAACACGAGGTAACAACAGAGTAATATCGCGTGCAGAAGCTCTTGGTCGTCTTTATTCGTGTGGTTTTGAAATTGTAAACGAAACAGAGATTGATAACAGATTGTTTGTTGTTGCAAAAAAAGTTGGAGATCCTGTTTTTGATATGAATCCAACCTACGGACCTCTTATAAGTTTAAGACGTATTGGTAAAGAAGGTAAGCTGTTCAGGGTATATAAAATGCGTACTATGCATCCTTATTCAGAGTATCTTCAGGATTATGTTTATAAGTTAAATAGTCTTCAGGAAGGTGGTAAGTTTAAAGATGATTTTCGTGTTACAACATTAGGTAAATTTGCACGTAAAGTGTGGCTTGATGAACTACCAATGGTATGGAACTTTATTAAAGGTAATATGAAAATTGTTGGTGTAAGACCTCTAAGTCGTCACTATTTCAGTCTATATTCAGAAGAGTTACAAGAGTTACGTACAAGAGTAAAGCCTGGACTAATACCTCCATTCTATGTAGATAATCCTGTTACGCTGGAAGAGATTATGGAGTCGGAGAAAAAATATCTTAATGCATACTTAAAAAAGCCTTTAAGAACAGATATAAAATATTTTTGGAAAGCATTTTACAATATAGTTTTCAAAAAAGCCAGAAGTAATTAATTTTTTACACATGAAAAAAACATTATTTAAACTATTAAGATATAGCGGATTGCCATTCTTTTTTAGAGAATTTATTCAAAAAAATAAAGTCTCAATTATATTATTTCATGACATTGATAAAAGTACAACCGAAAAAACATTCTCATATCTGGAAAAGAAATATAATATAATAAGTCTGGATAATTACTTAGAAGCTATTAATGATAATAGTATTACGCTTCCAAAAAAATCATTAATAATAACATTTGACGACGGGCACATTAGAAACTATGAGATGTTAGATGTTATAAAGAGTAAAGAAATACCTGTTACTATATTCTTATGCTCATCAATTATTAATACAAACAGGCATTTTTGGTTCAAATACAATCATCCGGACATTATAACAAGTAAACTAAAAATAATTCCAAATAAAGACAGATTATTAAAGCTTAAACAAGCTGATTTTGAACAAACAAAGGAGTTTAATACCCCACAGGCATTGAGTAAAGAACAGATATTAGAAATGAGTAAATGGGTTAATTTTCAATCGCATACATCATTTCATCCATGTTTACCAACATGTAACGATAACGAAGCTTTATCTGAACTTGCTGATTCAAAACAACTCCTTGAAGATGAATACAATCTTAACATAAATACTATATCGTATCCGAACGGAGATTATTCTGAAAGAGACATAAAAATATCAAAAGAAGTTGGATACAAATGTGGTATTACGGTAGATTACGGTTTCAATACCATTAAAACAGATATATTCAGATTAAAAAGATTGTCAGTAAATGATACCAATAATATTGATGAGCTATCAGTTAAAGCAAGTGGTGTATGGGCCTTTTTAAAAACCAGAAATGGTAAAAAACAAACATTTGGTTTAAATGAAAATATATAGATATATTTAAAGACACTCTTAAAACAATTAAAATAAAAAAGTTGGTTATCAAAGAAACCATAAAGTTTTAAACAGATAAAAAGGAACATAAGCAAAGTATCTCCTCACAAACGAGAATGATTATTCTGCGAAGTTCCATCTGTCAAATGAAAAAACAATTATAAACAGATGAAAATAGGGCTACTTTCTTCAGGTACAATATCAGAATATAGGTTACAAACTCTAAAACCTGTTTTTGAGGATAATAATATGAGTATAGAGTTAGTAATTGTTGATGACAGACCAAAAAAATCTATTAAACAAAAAATCAAAAAAAATTTTAAAAGAGGAAGAGGTGGGTATATGTTGATTATGGCAATAAAGAGCATACTATTCCCAAAAAAGGATTCTTCATCATTAAACATAAAAGACTTCTGTTCAGATAAAAACATAGATATTATCAGAACAGTAAAACCATACTCTGATACAACAATAAATAGTATCAAGAAATATGATCTTGATGTATTAATTCTTATAGGAGGATATGGGATAATAAAACCTAAGCTACTAAATATTACAAAATTTGGTGTATTATCTTACCATCATGGTAATATGCGAAAATACAGAGGTATGCCTCCTGCATTCTGGGAATTGTACAACAACGAAAAAGAAGTTGGTATAACTGTTCAAGTACTTGCTGAAGGTCTTGATTGCGGTATTCCGATAACAGAAAAAACAATCAACATAAACAAAAAAGATAGCTATTCATCTATTAAAAAAGACCTTAAGGAGATTAGCGTAGATATGATGTATACTTCCTTAAAAAAACTATTAGATAGTAACTTTGTTCCAGAGAAAATAACAACTTTTGGTAAAGTTTATACGCTACCAAATTTGAGACAATGGTTAATATTCAATATAAAATTATTCTTCAGAAGAATATTATAGTTTTTTTAAAACCAACATTATATAACAACTCAAACATCCGGACGATGCACCAATAACATTTGCGAGCATATCAATATTATTATAAGATCGCTCCGGAATAACAAGCTGAATCATCTCAAATGATATAGCTATAAAAACTGTTGTAACAAGAGTATGCATAAAACTATATCTATTCTTTATATACAAATATCTGCAATATATAAATGCTATAAAGAGCAACATGAAAAAGTGTGATATATAGTCTGCTCTTATACTGAGTAATCGTATCTTGTATAAATCTGTAATTAGTAATGACGGAAGAGCTGATAATAGTATCCCTGTAAAGGCAATATAAAATATATAACTATTTTTGGCTCTGTTTCTGCTTATCATCTAAATATATATTTACAATGGTAGTAATGTCTTTTTTCAGATCAGAATACCTGAAATCTAACTCTTTTGTAATTAACGTACCATTATAAAAATATGAATTAAAAATAGATTTTTCTAACTGTTTGTTAAACTTATTTCTTATTCCTATTCTATTAAACACCTCACCAATAAATGTTATTGGTTTAAATAACCATCTTTTAATTAATTTACCCGGAGCCTTTCTTTTCAGGGTGTTACATATAGTATATATCAGATCTTTGTATGAAAGGTTATCAGATGATACAATATATCTTTTTCCCTCTTCAGTGCCTTTAAGTGCTGAGTAAATTGCATCTGTAACATGATAAACAGAGGTATATCCGTTATAAGCGTTTGTATAAAAAGGTAACCCTTTATCAATCTGTTTTATTATAGATGGGCTTCCACTATCCCAATCTCCCGGACCAATTATTATAGAAGGATTCAGTATAATAGCATTCAATCCCTGATATATACCTCGCCAAACCTCCATCTCCGATTCAAACTTAGAGATAGAATATGCAGATTTATTCTTACTGCTTTTCCAGATATTTTCTTCTGTATGCTCTTCACCATTCTCAGTGTCACCTAATGAGGCTATAGAACTCAGATGAATTAAACGTTTTACATCAGATTCAAGACAAGAATCTACAACAGATGATGCAATATCAATATTAGAGCTTATAACACTTTTCTCTTCTCCCGGACTAAAAGATATTACAGCAGCACAATTAATAACACAATCAACCTCAGAAAACAGTTTTTTTAGCATGTTTCTATCAGTTAAATCACACTCAATCCAATTTATACTATCAGATATATCTTTATACTTATCTGTGTAAAAAGAGAATATTTTTTCGGCCTTTAATATTGATTGTTTATCTCTGTATGTAGTAAAAATATTATATCCTTTACCAGACAATTTATGCAACAAGTGTGCACCAACCATTCCTGTTCCTCCGGTAACTAATATATTATGTATTGTGGTATCTGATTCCAACTCTATTTATGGTTAGGTTTACAACTTAAACATATCAAAACTAAAATCGTTTTTTTTCCATATAAGTTTTTTACCAAAACCAAGTCTGTTATCAGTAAATTTCATATATGACAAATCTATTGCCCACATTGATGTCTGCTTTAATATTGCATACGGAAAACGTTTCAGATAAGCCTTTCTGGCCTTTTTATATTCATCACCCTGTAACTCGGTAATATATCCCTGAAATTGCAATCCTCTTATTAAACCAATTGTTTTTGTCTCCAGAACAATAGAGCCGGCAACCATAATATTATGTGCCGTATCTTTAATATGCTTTGTACTCTTGTCTGATGTAAAAATTAACCTGTTATCCTCTTCAGAAAACACGTAAAAGCAATTAGCACAATATGGCTCCTCGTTAAAACATGTTGCCATTGTTAGTACATGATGCTCATTTATAAATTCAATAACACGTGTATCTGGTTTATTCATTTTCTAATATTAAAATCATAAGGAAACACAAATATGACAAATAATCTTGAATGCATAAAACGATTTATTATATAAATGATAATGTGCTTAATATATTTTTCTTGTATTTTTATAACCAGATAAATAACTAAAATTTAGAATATGTTTTCCGGAATTGTTGAAGAGGCTGCTAAAGTAGTTAATTTAGAGAAAGATCAGGAGAATCTTCATATTACAATGGAGTGTTCTTTTGCTGACCAATTAAAGATTGATCAGAGTGTTGCTCACAATGGTGTTTGTTTAACTGTAGTAAAAACTGACAAAGAGAAAAAAACATATACAGTTACAGCAATTAAAGAGACTCTTGAGAAGTCAAACCTTGGTCTTTTAGAGATTGACAGCAAGGTAAATCTAGAGAGAAGTATGACAATGGATAAACTTCTGGACGGACATATGGTTCAGGGGCATGTTGATCAGACTGCAAAATGTATTAAGGTTGAAGAGGCTGATGGAAGCTGGTATTACACTTTTGAGTACGATAAAACAAAAGGTAATATTACTGTTGAAAAGGGTTCTGTATCTGTTAACGGAGTAAGTCTTACTGTTGTTAACTCAAAAGATAACACATTTCAGGTTGCAATTATACCATTCACATATCAACTAACAAACTTCCATACGTTTGAGGTAGGTACAGTTGTTAACCTTGAATTTGACATTGTTGGCAAGTACATACAAAAAATTATGGCACAGTACATGAATAAGTAATCATAATAAAAAGCACTCAGTTGAGTGCTTTTTTCTTATCTACACAAATTAAAGGTTAATAATCTCTTAACATTTGGTGTCGTTATTTGTCTTATAATTGAATTTTAAAGCAAATCAGATATGGGATCATCTTCACCAAAACGAATGGCGATATTTCTTTCGGCAATATCAGCAATAATTGCAGGAGGTTTTCTTTTCGCCTTTGTACCTATTTCTAAACCAGAATCGGTATTACCTATCTTTGTTATTATTCTAGGTATTTTCATATTTAACTATGTAGGATCATTTTACCTGTTAAATAAGTTTCTCTTCGATAAAATATTACCTATATACAAAACCATACATGGTCTTAACTTTACTGAAAAAGAGTTACGTAAACAGATAGAAAATACAAATGTTGTATACAATATTGATAAAGACGTTAAGCACTGGACTCTGCAAAAGACAAAAGAGATTGACAGGTTAAGAGAGATGGAAAAATACAGGAAAGAGTTTCTGGGTAATATCTCTCATGAATTAAAAACTCCTGTATTTACAATTCAGGGATACATACTAACACTTCTTGATGGCGGATTAGAAGACGATTCTATAAACAGAAAGTACTTAGAGCGTGCTGAAAGAAGTGTATCAAGGATGGCCAATATACTTCAAGACCTTGATGAGATTGCAAAATTAGAGTCGGGAACTCTGAATCTTAAAACAGAGACATTTAATATACATCAACTTGTAGAAGAGATTATAGAACAGCAGGAGATTCTGGCTAAAAAAAATGGTGTTAGTTTCGATATACCTACAAAAACAGACAAAACCCTTCTTGTTGAAGCAGACAGACAACAGATATTTCAGGTTCTTACAAATCTTGTTACAAATGCCATTAAATATGGTAAAGATAATGGAACTGTAAAAATAGGCTATATTGATATGCACGACAGGGTATTAATTGAGGTTAAGGATAACGGTTCAGGGATACCTGAAGAGGCTATCCCAAGACTATTTGAACGTTTTTATCGTGTTGACAAAAGCAGATCGCGCGATCAGGGAGGATCTGGTTTAGGTCTTGCAATAGTAAAACATATTATCGAAGCTCATCAACAGTCTATTCAGGTTTCAAGTAAAATAGGAGAGGGAACATCGTTTGTTTTTACGCTTGCCAAGAAACAATAACCATAAAAAAAGCCCACATTATAATACTGTAATAATGCGGGCTCCAAAACTTATCAGATCAACTATTTCATTTCAATCACTGCTGTCTTATTCCCTACAACAATATATTTTCCGTTTCCGAAAACTACACTTCTAAAATCGCCATCAATATCTACAGATTCTTTTGTAGCAAAATCAAGATCAGACGATATATAAACCTTCTTATCCTTCAGGTATGTCCCTAATAGTACATAGTTATTGTTAATATAAGCTACTCCCTGAACCGAGATGCTATTCTTACGCATTGTCCAGTCAATACCATCTGTTGATATAGCAGTATAAGTAGATCCAACCGATGCTGTTGCTACATAACCACTATTACCATATGCTACTGCACCAAATCTTGTATAATTATTCTTATCAATTGTTTTAAATGTCCAGTCCGTTCCATCTGTTGAGTATCCTGCACGACCATTATTACCAACCATTACAAACTTATCTGCCCCATAAACTATACTGTACCAAACATCATCATTGTAATTACTCTTTTTAACTGTAACATTCATCATGTCTGCTTTGTCTGATACACCAAACCTGGCAGCACCTGAAGTAAATACATACTTTGATGAATTAAATGCAATACTATACCAATCTCTCTGCTCAGCAGTACTCTCTTTATTCCAATCTTTTCCGTTTGTAGAAGTTGTTATTGCACCATAATCTCCCGATACAATAAACTTACCTCCATCAAACACAACCTTATGCCACGAATCACCACCCGACATTGTAGCAACTTCATTCCAGTTTATACCATCAGCTGAGTAATTTATCGATCCTTTATCCTCATTATTAAATGAATTTCCGTAATACCCTACAGCAACAAAAATATTATTACCATATGCTACAGATTTAAGATTAACACCATCGCGTGGTACTTTAGAATAGGTAACCTTAGGTCCGGTAGTAGTTTGCGACTGTTTTACAGTTACAGTAACCTTATCAACATCAGAATCAACATTACCATCGTTAACCACAAGATTAAATACATAATCTCCGGCTGTATTCGGTGCTGTAAAACTTGCTTTTGCTTTATCAGAATCTGTAAGTGTTATATCCTCCGGATTACCACTCTCTTCACTCCATTTATATGTTAAATTATCACCCTCCGGATCTGAAGAACCTGAACCATCAAGTTCAACCTTTTCGCCAGTATTAATACTTATATCGTTACCGGCATTAGCAACAGGTTTTGTATTAACCTTATTCTCTACAACCGAAATTACAACATCATCAGATTTTGAATCAGCTTTGCCATCATTAACAACAAGCGAGAAAGTATACGTTCCTTTTGTTACCGGAGCTGTAAATGTTGGTTTAGCCACATTATTTGCAGATAGAGAAATGCCTGCAGGATTATTTGATGCCACAACCCATTTATAGATTAATGCATCATTATCTTCATCAGAAGATGCTGAACCATCAAGAGTAACCGCTTCTGAAATTTTTACTGTTTGATCTGTTCCGGCATTTGCAACAGGTATTTTATTTACCAGTTCTTTCTCCTCTTTATTATCCTTTTTACATGATACAAATGCAAGTAACACTGCAAGTATCATTAATCTTCCAATCTTAATCATACGCTTCCTTTTTTTATTACTATTTATCTCAGATTATTTAGTGTTTTGAGTTTTTCAGTAAGGAAGCAAATATATACGTACAATTCTATGGATGTGGTATTTACAACATAGCAAACACACTGCAATAACACAGTATTTACTATGCAGTGTATATACAAAACATTAACTTGATATAATCTTAAACCTGATTATCAGAATAGTTTAATCAAACAGAGTATTACCGGTTGCCCTGTTTATATTAAGATGTTTATAAGCAAAATCTGTAACCTCTCTACCACGAGGAGTACGATGAATAAATCCCTCTTTTACAAGAAAAGGTTCATATACCTCTTCAAGTGTACCAGGGTCTTCGCCTATTGCTGTTGCAATAGTAGATATACCAACAGGGCCGCCTTTAAACTTATTAATAATTGTAGTAAGAATCTTATTATCCATCTCATCCAGACCACTCTTATCAATATTAAGTGCATCTAAGCCGTACAATGTAATATCCATATCAATTGTACCATTACCTTTCACCTGAGCAAAATCTCTGACACGTCGTAAAAGAGCATTTGCAATACGCGGAGTTCCACGACTGCGCGATGCTATCTCTACAGCTGCCTGCGAGGTTATTTTCACTTTCAGAATAGATGCCGATCTGGTAATAATCTTACTCAGGATATCGGTATCGTAATACTCTAGATGCGAATTAATACCAAATCTTGCTCTTAACGGACTTGTAAGTAAACCAGAACGGGTTGTAGCACCAATAAGTGTAAACGGATTAAGAGTAAGCTGTACACTTCGTGCAGCAGCACCCTTATCTATCATTATATCAATGGTATAATCCTCCATTGCCGAGTAAAGATACTCCTCTACAACAGGACTCAGACGATGTATCTCATCAATAAACAGAACATCTCCCTCTTCAAGATTTGTAAGTAAACCTGCAAGATCACCAGGTTTATCCAGTACCGGGCCTGATGTAAGTTTAAGATTCACGCTAAGCTCATTTGCAATGATATTAGCTAATGTAGTTTTTCCCAATCCTGGAGGTCCGTGCAACAAAACATGATCAAGTGTTTCGCTACGCATTCTAGCAGCCTGAACAAATATCTCAAGATTATCAACAATCTTTTTCTGGCCACTAAAATCCGAAAAGTTCAGAGGACGTAACTTCCTCTCAAACTCTTTATCACTGTTTTCTAACTCGTTATCTCTAATATCAAATTCGCTCATAGCACTCTCTTAACGCAACACAAATATATAGATTAATATTTTCAGAACATTCGGTTATCAACATAATGAATCAACACTATGTTGACAAATTAAGTTAACATACAAAAACATTAATCTTCAACACTATTCATTATTTATATAAACACATATAAACAGAAAAGCCACCTATATTAACAGGTGGCTTCGTATATTTATTAATAAGTATAAAATATCTCTACTTTATTTTTAATCTGTCTGAAATCTCAAGCATAGCATCAATAGATCTCTTTGCCTGAAGTCTTAAATCCTCTTCCATCTCAATTACAGGTAACTCATACTTAAGCGAGTTATAGATCTTCTTAAGTGTTATAACCTTCATAAAGTTACAATCGTTACATCCGCATGTAGAGTCCTTTGGAGGAGCCGGAATAAACAACTTATCAGGACTGGCCTTCTTCATCTGGTGAATTATTCCGCTCTCAGTTGCAATAATAAACTCATTACAAGCATCTGTTTTTGAGTAATTCAGAAGAGCTGATGTAGAACCAATGTGATCGGCAATAATTCTGATTGGTTTTTCACACTCAGGATGAACTAAAACCTTTGCATTGGGGTGTTGCTTCTTCAGATCCAAAATAGCCTCAAGAGAGAACTCCTCGTGAACGTGGCAGGCACCATCCCAAATAACCATATCCTCTCTTCCGGTTTGAGTTTTGATATAATTTCCAAGATTTCTGTCCGGACCAAACAATATTTTCTGATCTTTTGGCAAATCATTGATAATCTCAAGAGCATTTGACGATGTACAAATTATATCAGTCAAAGCCTTAATCTTTGCAGTAGTATTCACGTATGAAACAACAACATGATCCGGGTGCTCATTAACAAATTTCTCAAACTCATCCGGCGGACAACTATCAGCCAACGAACAACCGGCATTCAAATCCGGAATAATCACTGTTCTCTTCGGATTCAAAATCTTGGCAGTTTCAGCCATAAAATGAACTCCTGCAAACAAAATAATATCAGCTTCAGTTGTAGCAGCAACACGAGCTAATTGAAGGCTGTCGCCAATATGATCTGCGATATCCTGAATTTCTCCGTCCTGATAAAAGTGAGCAAGAATAACAGCATTCTTCTCTTTTTTAAGTTTCAGAATTTCGTCTCTCAGATTTATCCCTTCTTCAATCTCTGCATTAACGAACCCCTCTTTCAGAATATCTTCTTTCCCTATTTTCATTTTATAATTATTAAATAAAAGAATTTAAAAAATAATATATGGTTATTATAATAGCCTGTTAATAGCGTTAACTTATTTTTAATTTTTCTTTTGTTTTTATCGTTATTAAGATTTAAAAAACTCCTTTTCAACACATCATATTTTTTTAATATGTTGAGCTACAAATGTAATATATGTTTTTTCAACATCTGTTAATTATGGTTGTTAAATTACATTAAAAGCTGTCAACAGTCAATTTTTTGTTGAAAAGCTGTATACTTCTTTGTTTACATTATTTATAAAAATTGTTTGCAGCAGATGGTATAAATATGCATGAATAATTATTCGAATAATACAAGCATAAGTTTTAAAATTCATTAAAAATGAATCAACATATTATTACTTGTTTGTTGATCTATTAGTAACAATTAGTGCATATGTTAATATATGGTAAATAACCTATTTATAATTCAGTTTTAATATATTTAATCATCTTAAAGACAGGTGATTAATACTAATGTGTGAATTGTTAATAGTTGTTAATTGTTCTAACGTTATCAACACAAATTTATGGCTAATACTGAGTCAAATTTATTGATATCTATAATTAACATTTAATTCCTATTTACTACTTATTCATTTACAGCAATTTATAATTGCTATGTATTTAATAAATACTGCTATTAACATGACTATTTAACTCTTTTTTTAATTGATTATTAAGTATTTATGAATTAGATGAATTTTGACGAATAATTATGGGGTATTTAAGAAATCTCTTATCTGCTTATTATTAATGTATTACATTTTAATAATATGTTGATACTGTATATTTATACAGACTTAAGATATTTGTTATCAGCTATATATTAAAAATTAATATTCTAAAACTCTTATATTAACACAGAATTCTCTTTTTATATCTGTTGCTAAAGTATTGATACATAGATATAGTATTTTTCAAACTGGTATTTTATTATTTTTCCATAAACATTGTAAACTACTGATTTCCTGTTAAGGTTTATGTTCTTTGTTATTATTGCTTAATATCATTTTACTTGTTCTGATTATCTTTTCTGTCATAGCTTTTTTAAAACTCAAATAATAATTGTGCTTTCAGAAAATGTAAATTTATACATGTTATTAACTAACTATGTTGGTAAACCAATACTATCTGTTGATACTGCATTTTCAATACTATTATAGTAACTGTATTTTGTAATTGAAGAGTCTTATAAGTAATATCTTATGATTTTCTAATGATAATTAACAACTATTGATAATGCGTTGTGAACAATTTGAGATTTTGTTTAAATCGTCTGTTAATTATGTTAAGGATTTAGATCAATGTAAGTGGCTGTAATTCTGTATTTAGTATTATTATATTGTCAACAATAGTTTATAAAATGTTTGTTATTTGTTAATAGAAGTTTTACTATTTATTTTATATCCATTTATAATTCTCTGATATTGATAATTACAGTTTCTTTTCTTATTAACATATAATGATAACTATATATCAACTTTTAACAATATTGTTAATACTGACGGATTTTAGAAAAAAGAAAAGTCTTATCTCCCCATTTATAACTGTTTATCTCTATAAAATAGTGTTGATATCAGTTTAAAATAATCTGTTTAAGAATCTAATTATGTTTATTTCTTATTAAAAATATGTTTATAGCTGTAATATCTATCCTTATTAACACACTACTATCTTATGATTTTCTGGTTATTGACTGTAATTAACAATGTTTGATAAGTATATATTAACAATTTTATAAAACTGTTAATACATGAGGGTGATATAATCAACTGATATTCAACACTAAATGTAATATCAGGAATTGTTTAAATATCTATATTTTGTTTAAAACATATTGGAATAGTGTTGATAGTACAAATCAATTTATGATAAACTACTTTATAAAAGCAGTTTATGTATCAACATGGTTTGATAACAAATAATAAACAATATTGAATTTATGTTGAAATCCGGAGTTATTAACCTTGTTTAGTAGTTACTGACATGCCAGATATGTGAAGAGCATTTATCCGGATATTGTTGAAAGCTGTTTATATCATTTAAAGATATTAATACGTTATCCTTGTATAAAAGTATCAATATATATAACCATATTGTATTTATAACGTACAAGCAAGGGTGTTAACTATTACCAGTTTAGTCCAGTTGGTTATAAGAACAAACAGATACTTATTTAGCTGTTTAAAAGGTGTTAATTGGTAAAAGATTATAATATTAGATTATGGCAGTACGTCAGGTGTTGAAACAGGGACATATGCTTCTTAAAGAGAAATGTAGTGAGGTTGACAGGGTTGACAGTTCTGTGGAATTAGTTATAGAAGATTTGCGTGATACATTAACCCTTTTTCAGAAAGAGAGAAAAGGTGATTTTGCAATTAGTGCACCCCAGATAGGTTATCCGTTCAGAATAATATATTATCAGGATCCGTTACGATCGTTTGTGTTAATAAACCCCAAAATAATATGGAAAAGCGACGATATGGTTGAAACTACTGAGATATGCTGCACGTGCAACTCAGGTAATAAAAAAGGGGTGAAAAGACATAAATTAATAAGAGTTGAGTATTGCGATGAACATGGCAATGAATTTATTGAGAAATTTATAAATGAACTGGCTTTTACGCTCCAACATAAGATGGAACATCTGAACGGGAAGATATAAAAAAAGGCCGGCTTAAGAACCGACCTTTTACTGAACCTACTTAAAATAGTTTTACAAAATATTTCCGATTACTAAACCGAATGATATGGTACGTGGACGTGTTGGTCCGTAAGTATATCCTGCATCTCTGTTTTCTCCTCTGTCAAAGTCGTCCTGGAACGAGTTAAACACATTTGAAACTCCTGCATTAAGCTGCATTTTAAGCGATTTAGATACCTTTATATCATAAAAGAATCTTACACCACCATCAAAGAAACTTTCTGTTTTAACAAGCTTTTCTCCAGCCTCACCTAAATATGGTGCATACATAGGACCTGTAAAGTTACCTGTTACTGCAGTTCTGAATTTTGGAGTGATATTAACGTTTGTTACAAAGTAACCATATACGTTTGGAGATCTTAACATCTTATCTGTATATTGCTCTGTTGCTTCACTCCACTGGTATGCCTTTTCGTACTCACTATTCTGAAATGTCCATCCTGTCTGGAATGATAGTTTGTTTGAAGGTGCAGCTTTAAACTCTGTGTTAAGACCTGCTACCTTTGCATCAGGACCATTTAAACGTGTTGATGTCATTACTCCGTCAACAACATCAGAATATTCATTTATAAACGGATTATCAAGAAGTGTGTAGAATCCTTCGATAAGAAGAGAAGTCTGCCACTTACCAAACGTACGGTTTAAATCAACAGAACCTGAGAAACTGTGTGATGTCTCTTCTGTTAGGCTAGGATCATTTACGTGTATAATTCTTCTTGCTTCGTTAGCTGCAATATGTAAATCCTCATCAAATATCTGTGGAGCTCTGTAACCTTTAGCATAGGTTAAACGCATCTGCATCCAGTGTGTAACATCAATAAGCACATTAGCTCTTGGTATAACTACAGTATTACTTTTATCGTCTCCTGTCTCTTTATTCTTTATGTTATAGTTATCAACTCTTAAACCAACAAGAAACTTTACATGTTTCATATTCCACTGGTTCTGAATAAACGAACCAAATGTATTTATTGATTGATCTGCAATAGTACTAACCTTATATACTCTCTCTAAAACATTTGATGCATTTAACTCTTCAAATATCTGTTTATTATCATCAAGATTTCCATAAGTATTGTCAATACCTAACATAAATGTTGATGGAGCAAACAGAAATTTATCAAACTTAGTTGAGAAATGGGCTCCTCCGTTAAATGTCAAGTTTTTTGTAGCACCATATGCATTAGGATCTTGTCCTGCACCATAGTAACTGTCTCTGTCAATATGCTCTGCTGCAATATATGTAGATAGTTTTGTCTCTCTATCAGAGTTAAAGAAAGCATCAAACTGTAAACTACCAGAGTTAATTTTATGATCTACCATCTCTGCAATACTTGCAAAGTGCTCTTTTTTATCAAAATCGTTACCACCTCGGCGGTACTCGTTAATGTTGTGATACTCTAATGTTAATTTAGTAAGCTGAGTTGGCTTATAGAATGTCTGGAATCCAACTGATGAGTTTTTAAGATCAGCAATCTCTGAGTAACCATCGTTGTTAGCATCGTAATGCTCTCTGTCGCGTTTAGCACCAAATACAAACAGACCCGATTTCTGATCGTCGGCAACTATAGTACCGTTGAACATAATATTTGACTCACCAGCAACATCGTCGCCATCGGCACCAACACCAATCATATCGTATGTTGTATTAACCTTAAACGAGTTGTTGATAGGATCTTTTGTAATAATGTTTATAGTTCCTGCAATAGCATTACCGCCATAAAGTGCTGAACCACCACCACGTACAACCTCAACTCTCTCAATCATATTTGATGGTATCTGCTCAAGTCCGTAAACACCTGCAAGACCACTTGAAATAGGTTTACTGTTAATAAGCATCTGTGTGTAAGGACCACTAAGTCCGTTCATTCTAACCTGTGTAAAACCACAGTTCTGGCAGTTATTCTCAACACGTATTCCTGTAGAGAATTTAATACCTTCAGAAAGTGCTGGTGCAGCAGCTACCTCAAACATCTTTGGCGATATTGCAGAAACAACCACGGTTGCATCTTTACGGCTAACCTCATTTCTGTCGGCTGTTACTACAACCTCATTAATACCAATAACATCCTCCTGAAGATCAAAATTAACCTCTAATGTTTGTCCTTCAATAACCTCAACTGTTTTTTGTGTTGGCACGTAACCTACAGCCGAAACAATTATTGTATATTTTCCCGGATCAAGCCCTTTCATAAAGTAGTGCCCGGTATCATCGGTTGTTGTACCTAATGCTGTTCCTTCAATGGCAATTGTTACATACGGAAGGTGTTCTCCTCCGGCTGTAACGTGTCCTACAATGTTAATATCTTTTCCGGTTGGGTATGCCGGATTATCCGCCATAGCAGAAAAAAACGCAACTGTGCAAAGCACAATTAATGATAATACTCTTTTCATGTTTGTTATATATGTTTCAATTTACTTATCTGTTTGTATATATCTATAACTTATATGATAGATATAGGCATAAACACACCTGTACTAGTAAATTAGTAATAAGTGATTTAAGAATGATTTTGCCGTAGGCATATAGGTGCACGCAAATAGTTGTTGCTATCTGTTAATTAATTCAGAAAGAAAAAATGAATTTACGTACTCATTTAGAAAGCCGGAGGACCCCGGTACGAAAAGGTGACTAGTTTAAATTGTCCCTTTAATACCTGTATATTATCAAACAGGCTATAATCATCTCTCTTGAAAAAGAGAATGTTAAATGCAAAAAGGAAGATAGCTGTAACAACAAGAAACTGCGATATCATTGATATTATATCAAACTCCTTGTTATTGTGCGAATGATCAGCCTTATTACTGTTTTGAGCTTCAGCCTTGCACATAGTTTTAAACGGATGGGCATGAACCACAATTGTACCATCTTCAAGGATATGTGTATGTGTATTAACAGTTGCATTGAAAACCAACAGAAGCGTGGCTATCATCACAATTGGGATTAATACACTATTTACTTTCCTCAAAATGCTCATTATCCGTTTTTTTGTTAGATGCAAACATATGTAAAGTTATTACAATAACAAACCCCACATAGGTGGTATTTTTAATGATAGATGATATTTTGTGATAAATGTTTAAAATATGTTGAGAAAAAATATGTGATATATGCTTGCAGTGGGTGATATCTATCATATAAATAACTGGATAGAGGGTTATAATTAATGGTACATTTTTATAAAATATACCATATATATAGTATTACAGACAGGAATTAAACAAAAAAGGCTGCCCTTAATTAAAAGGAACAGCCTAACAAAATATACTAAAATAGTCTTACAAAAGATTTCCGATTACAATACCAAAAGAGATTGTGCGCGGACGTGTTGGTCCGTATGTGTATGCTGAATCTCTGTTCTCTCCCTTATCAAAATCGCTCTGGTATGAGTTAAATATGTTTGTAACACCTGCGTTAAGCTGCATCTTAAGCGATGTTGATACTTTTATATCATAGAAGAATCTTAAACCAGCATCAAAGAAACTTGGTGTTTTAACCAATCTCTCACCTGATTCTCCTAAATATGGTGTATACATTGGTCCTGTATAGTTTCCTGTTACTGCAGATCTGAACTTTGGAGTGATATTAAAGTTAGTTACAAAATAACCATATACATTTGGCGATCTCAACATCTTATCTGTGAGTTGATTTGTAGCATCACCCCATTTGTAGGCTTTTTCGTGCTCACTATTTTGGAATGTCCATCCTGATTGAAATGAAAGTTTGTTTGATGGAGCTGCTTTAAGCTCAACATTTAATCCTGAAACCATTGCATCTGGGCCATTCTTTCTTGTAGTAGTCATTACTCCGTCTACAATATCAGAGTTCTCATTAATAAACGGATCTACAAGATATGTATAGAATCCTTCAAGAAGAAGAGATGTTTGCCAGTTTCCGAATGTGTGATTAACGTCAAACGAACCTGAAAAACTGTGCGATGTCTCTTCAATTAGATTAGGATCGTTTTTACGAACTATTTTTCTTGCAGCATTAGCAGCAATATGCAGATCCTCGTCAAATATCTGTGGAGCTCTGTAACCTTTTGCATAGGTAAAACGCATCTGAGCCCAGTGTGTAACATCAAAAAGAACATTTGCTCTTGGTACAGCTACAGTGTTGCTTTCTGTCTCGCCACTCTGATTATCTTTTATATTATAGTTATCAACTCTTAAACCAATAAGAAACTTCACATGTTTCATATTCCATTGGTTCTGAATAAACGATCCAAAAGTATTTGATGTCTGATCAGCTATTCTGTTCACCTCATAAACAGGAACAATAATACCACCTCTTTCTGCTTCATATGTATATTTATTGTCTGCCAAATCACCATACGTATTATCAATACCTAACATAAATGTTGATGGAGCAAACAGGAAATTATCAAACTTAGTTGAGAAGTGTGCTCCTCCGTTGAATGTAAGATTCTCGGTATCACCATATGCATTTGGATCTTGTCCTCCACCGTAATAGCTGTTTCTGTCAATATGCTCTGCTGCAATATATGTAGATAGTTTAGTCTCTCTTTTTGAGTTAAAGAAAGCATCAAACTGTATACTACCTGAGTTTATTTTATGATCAAGCATCTCTGCGATATTTGCAAAGTGCTCTTTTTTATCAAAAGCATTACCACCTCGGCGATATTCATTAATATTGTGATACTCCAATGCTATCTTGGTAAGCTGAGTTGGTTTATAAAATGTCTGGAATCCAACAGATGAGTTTTTAAGATCCGGTATCTCTGAGTAACCATCGTTATTATCATCATAATGTTTTCTGTCGCGCTTAGCACCAAATACAAACAGACCCGATTTCTGATCGTCGGCAACAATAGTACCGTTGAACATAACATTTGCCTCACCAGCAACGTCATTACCATCGGCACCAACACCAATCATATCGTATGTTGTATTAACCTTAAATGAGTTGTTGATAGGATCTTTTGTAATAATGTTTATAGTTCCGGCAATAGCGTTACCACCATAAAGTGCCGATCCGCCACCACGAACAACCTCAACTCTCTCAATCATATTTGCAGGTAACTGTTCAAGTCCGTAAACACCTGCAAGACCACTTGAAATAGGCTTACTGTTAATAAGCATTTGTGTATAAGGACCACTAAGTCCGTTCATCCTAACCTGAGTAAAACCACAGTTTTGGCAGTTACTCTCAACACGTATTCCTGTAGAAAACTTAATACCCTCAGACAGAGCAGGAGCGGCAGTTACTTCAAACATTTTTGGCGATATTGCGGAAACAACCACGGTTGCATCCTTACGGCTAACCTCATTTCTGTCGGCTGTTACTACAACCTCATTAATACCAATAACATCCTCTTTAAGCTCAAAATTAAGCTCCAGTGTCTGATTCTCAACAACCTCAATTGTTTTGCGTGTTGGCACATATCCTACAGCCGAAACAATTACTGTATATTTTCCCGGTTCAAGTCCTTTCATAAAGTAGTGCCCAGTATCATCGGTTGTTGTACCTAAGGCTGTTCCTTCAATGGCAATTGATACATACGGAAGGTGTTCTCCGTTTGATGTTACGTGACCTACAATGTTAATGTCTTTTCCGGTAGGGTATGCCGGAATGTCTGCTTTTGCTGAGAATATTACAACAGTGCAAAGCAGAATAAATGATAATACTCTTCTCATTATATTATTTATGTTTTATTTACTTATCTGTTTGTTGATTATATACACATACATGTATGCATACACAGTAAACACACAGATAATAATGAATTTAATTACTAATTGTTCATTAATGATTTTGCCTTTATGGCAATTCGGAAATAATACAGCTATTGCTAAAGGATATAAAACCCATTTAGTTTAAGATGTATATAAAAATATGATTATAGTGCGGGAGGGCCGCGATAAGAGAAGGCTACTAACTGATATTGCCTTCTGAAAATCTGAATTATATCATTTTTACCATACTCTCTGGTCTTGTAAAAGAGAATATTAAAAAGGAAAAGTAAGATAGTTGTTACAAGAAGAAAGTTAGATATAACAGATATAATATCAAACTCCTTTTTGCTATGCGTATGATCTGCGCTGTTACTTTCAGAGGCATCTGCCTGCCCCATTGTTTTAAAAGGGTGAGCGTGAACTATAATTGTTCCGTCTTCTAAGATATGGGTATGAGTATTAACAGTTGCATTGAAAACCAGCAGCAGCGTGGCAATCATTACAAGCGGAAGTAATACTCTATTTATTTTTCTCAGAAGATTCATCATCCTTTAATTATCAAAAACAAACTTATATAAAGTTATCAAATAAAAAACCCCACAGAGGTGGGATTTTTAATGATAGACGATAAAAAATGATAAATGTTTAAAAAACGTTGAGAAAAACTGTACTTTTTTTGTCTATCGTTTTACAATATCACATGATTTTGATTTTGAAACACTCTTTTTCTTTGGGTTACCTTTATAATATATGTCTGAACCACCGCTTGCATGAAAGCTTGCAGTTTCTGTTACATATACTCTTGCATCTGATCCGCCCGAAGTATTTACATTTGCATTTTTTGTTTTAAGATCATAAGCATTTATATCAGCTCCACCACTTGCATGAAACGATGCATCATACGCATTTCCTGTAACATATATATCGCTACCTCCGCTTACATTACATACCAACTCTTTTGCATCAACAGTTAATCTGAAATCAGCGCCACCACTACCAGACAGTTTTATTCTTTCTGATTTTAGTGTTGTTTCGCCATATACATCAGCTCCACCACTTGCAGATATCTGATTTATATCCGGTGTAGTTACATAAACACTAATAGATCTGTTTCTTAATGTTATGCTTCTGTTTATTCTAATAACAAGTTTGTCGTTTTCTACTTCTGTAACTATATTGTCCATATAGTCTTTATTAGCAACAACAACTACCGATGTTTTATCGCCCTGAGTAAGGTATACATCAATACCGCTACTTACACTTATTGAACTGAACGTACCTACATCGCGGGTCTCTTTCTTAGTTTTTACTTTAACCTTATGTTTCTTTGCATAGGTTGCAGGTAATGAAAGAATAATTGCCGATAGTAATATTAATAAATGTTTCATAATAGATAGTCTTTTAGTTTCTACTCTGCTTAAAAGACGAAACGAATTTTTAATAGTTGCAGGCATTCTGTATTTATACATAAAAAAAGCGACTCAAATGAATCGCTTTTGTAGTTATTCTGCTTTATTTACAACACATTTTTGGGAGCAATACTTATCTACCTCTCTGTTTATTGTCGATAAATCTTTATTATCATAAGCCTTAATAAATATGTTTTTAACATCTGTATCAAGTGAATCTATATCAGGTACTCTAAGTTTTTTTAGTGTTTGAGACTGAAAACGAGGTAATCCGGCATTCATTCTTATGCCAATTTTAGATAGTTGATCTTTTATAAAACCGGACATTAAAATACTTGCTAATATCTTGAGCCTGTCTGAATTGTGATTTGTTATATAATAGACATTGTGGTGAGGATAGAAGTTACCATTATCTATAAAAAGATATTTAGAACCCGCTAAGTCAGGTAGTAAAAGCTTTGGTCTGTTTAATAAATTGCTTTTAACCTTATCAATAGTTTTGTACCAATTATCAGGATTCTTTTTGGCAATATGCCTATTTTTAAGGATCTCTTTATTTTCAGTAAAATACTCTTCTAAATTAGGATACTTTGACAAATCGCATAAATTTCCGTTTACATATGGATTTAATAAATAGCTATTATCCCAGACAATACTTTCGCCTTTTAGAGAGTTTGATTTAATTACAGGAATAACTCTACTTCTCTCAATTCCGTTTAATTCAGATTCCTTTTTAATAAAAATTTTATCTGCACCTGTAGCAATACCAATACCTATTTCAAAACCTTGATCAATTATAGATTTTAGCGAACTATGATTAATATTATAATCAAGAAACATATTCTGCCACGATGAACTGGTTGGAGATTCTACCTCTGTAAAAGAGAGTGTATTTAGAGAAACCTTCTTTGCATTAGTTTCAAAATATAATGTCTTGTCACCTTTATATTTAGCAATTGTAGTTAAACACGGATATCCAATTACCTCTTCATCAAAAGGTGAGGTCTTCTCTATATTAATAAGCTTTACCAGATGATACTCTGTTGCAACCTTTTCTCTTAGCAACTGACCATACTGATTATATAACCATCTGTTTGAACAGATAAATGAAAGTTTTCCATTATCATTTAACAGATCTAATGATTTTTCATAGAATGGAATATAAAGATCTGCTCTGTATTTAAATGTTTGATAACTCTTCTTAAGAAACAACTTATATTCTGAATCCAGATTCTCATGTCTTATGTAAGGAGGGTTACCCACAATACAGTCGAACTTTGAAAAGTTATTTTCAACTAAAAAATCGAGATTATATACACAATTTTGGTTCTGGTTTAAGAAGCCTAAATTTTCCAGAGCTGTATTAATATTACTCTTTAGCAAGACACTGCTCTCTTTGTCCTTTTCAACAAAAATAATGTTCCTGTTTAAGCTATCTGTAAAATTAAAACCATACTTTTTTGATGACTTATAAAGTCTGTTTATTATCTCTAATGCAAATGCACCAGAACCTGAAGCAGGTTCGAGCAGTGTAATCTTTTCAAGGTTTTTATCAGGAGAGAAGCCAACTTCATCAAGAATGTATTCAACAACATTCTGTTTGGTATAAACCTCTCCATGTCTTCGTCCGTTTTTTCTGAGCATGACTACCTGAATTCTTTGAGTTGTCCGATTAGATGACCAATGAAAGAGTGCAAAAATGATTCTATTGATGTTTCATCAGAGACCTCTCCGTAATCAGAATTACTTGTTGACCAAATTAAACAACACTGATTATAATGCCTTTCCAGCATAAGTCTTTCGCAAAGAATTTTATACCTATCTAAATATGAGACTCCAACAAACTCGTTAAATACTTTAAAATGTGGTTCACTTACACGAACCGGTTTAGTTGATTTTTCCGATTTCTCTACTAACATTAAATATCCAAGCCATGGAGCTGTTTGGTTTGGATAAGCTTTTTCACGAAAAGCAGTCCATAGATCTACAGCACTACCTATGGATTCTTCTGTTCGGTTATTAAAATTATTTCCGAATGAACCAACCTGAGATTTTAACTCAATTACAGAAATCAACTTGTTATTAGGTGAAATAATCAATAAGTCCCAATCTTTTGTTGGTCTGAAAAATCCGGGAATATGATTGCCCTTTGAATAAATACACTCCCTTGGAATGCCAACATCAATAGCTACAGTTGTTAAAAGCTCCAGAAAACCATCAAGTTGTTTGCCTCCGGTTACAGCACTTCTGTTTCCTGTATCTTTTATCTCCTTAGCTCCCTGATCACTCTTTTGTTTGTTTCGTGTATTCCAAAATAACTCAACAGCGCTGTCAATAAGCCTTTTATATTTTGATATATCTATATTCATTCTATAATTTTTGCAGTGTAAAGATACTGCTATTTCTCAGTTTTAATACTTACACTTCAAACTGTTGCAGTATTGTACTAAACCTGCATTATAATTATATCTGTTGTCAGAAAGCTATATTAATGCTTTGGGTCATCTGTTTTAAAACCTAAATCTTTTATTGTAGATATAACCTTATCCATGCTGTAATCATCGCCATCTATTGTTGCAGTTTCCGAATTCAGGTCAACCTTTACATCTTTAATACCTTTTATCTTCTTAAGGTTTGTCTCAACACTCATTCTGCAATGGTTACAGTTCATTCCTCTAACACTAATGGTTTTTCCTGAACCATCATCAGTTACACTCTTACTTTTAAATCTTATAATCTTATACTTCATAAGATACCCGTTTACTATTAACAGCGTAAGAGCTATTCCGCTTGCTACTTTCACCCAGTATGGCAGAACCTCATGACTATGTGCATGAGCACCTGCTTTTCCGGCAAGTGCAAACCATTCAGCCGGAAGAAACTCATTTATAATTGTACCAAACAGTATTGCTCCTGATATTATAGAGGCAAGATAAGCTATAAGAGATCGTTTACCCAGAGCTTTTCCTATCACTGTTATTGTTGCAGCGTTTGTTGCAGGACCTGCCATAAGAAATACAAGAGCAGCCCCCGGCGATAAACCTTTAAGTAACAGAACAGCAGCAATAGGAACCGAACCAGTGGCGCAAACATAAAGAGGTATAGATGCCACAAGAACTATAAGCATACTCAGGTACTCGTTACCAATATACTGAGTAAAGAAATCGTCCGGGATAATTACAGCCATAAGTGCAGCAAGAGCTAAACCAATAACCATCCACTTCATTATGTCCTGCAGAAAATCTACAAAGGCATACCTGAACATTGCAATTGTTTTTGTTACAAAACCACCCTTTACAGTATCCTCGCTTTTTACAGTTATTGTACCATCTGTATCATTAGCTTTTTTTACCAGCCTGTTTGTTAATGCTCCTCCAAAAATACCAGTTACAAAAGCTATTATTGGTCTTATCAGTGCAAAGGGTAATCCTAAAAGCGAGTAGGTAACAAGAATAGAGTCAACCCCGGTTTGTGGTGTTGAAATAAGAAACGATACCGCTGCCCCCTTTGAAGCACCGTTCTGGTGAAATGATATTCCTGTTGGTATTACGCCGCATGAGCATAATGGTAGCGGTACTCCAATCAGCGCAGAATATATAACAGACTTAAGGCTGTTTCCGCCCATATATCGTTGAACTTTGTGTTTTGGGAAAAAAGCATACAGCAATCCGGCAATTATAAACCCGAAAATAAGATATGGTGCCATTTCTACTGTAAGGTAGACCAGTTCTGAGAAAAAATCCTTTATATATGTCATCGTTTTTTTGTGGTAAATTTCAGCTATTTAGATCATATGATCAATACCATAATGGTGTTAATTTGCACATATGCTAACAATGCTAATTTATAAATGTTCTAAATACCAGTATACTTATTGATTAACAGTTTATTATAATTGATAAATGTGTGATTAATAATTAATTGCGCCGAAATATAAAAAATATTTTTATATCGACATATATATATTTGTTACATTTGTTTATTGATTAACAGTTGATTATATAGGATTTAAACCCCATATAATCAGATGTTTATTCTTTTTTGAACTATAATAGGCTGCTTATGAAGAAAACAACACGCAGAAACTTTCTGAAGACAACAGCTCTTGGTATTGGTGCTCTGGCACTTGCAAAACCCGGAATTTCACTTGCAAAAAAAGCTTTAGATAGTGTTTCTGATTCAGATTCTGATAGTAACCTGAAACGATTCCCAACATATTGCGAGGTCTGTTTCTGGAAATGTGCAGGGTGGACATATCTGGATAATCAGGGAGAGATACAGAAGGTATTAGGAAACGATAATGATCCAAACTGTAACGGACGCTTGTGTCCGCGCGGTACCGGAGGGGTAGGACAGTATTCAGATAACGACAGGCTGAAACGCCCTATGATACGAACAGGAAAACGCGGAAGCGGTGAGTTTAAAGAGGTTTCGTGGAGTGAGGCAATTGACTATGCAGCACAAAAAATGAGTGCAATAAAGGATAAGTATGGGGCAGAAAGCCTTGCACTGTTCCAGCATGGTTCAGGAGGCGATCACTTTAAACATCTCTATAAAGCATTCGGATCAAAGAATATTACAAAACCATCGTTTGCGCAGTGTCTTGGACCACGCGAGGTTGGTTTTATAAATACATTTGGTGCAGGGTTAAGCTCGCCTGAACCAACAGATCTTAGAAATACCGATTGCCTTGTACTTATTGGTAACCATCTGGGCGAGAATATGCACAATGGTCATGTACAGGAGATGAGCGATGCTATTGACAGAGGAGCATCAATAATTACTGTTGACCCCAGATTCTCTACGGCAGCATCAAAATCTAAGTTCTGGTTACCAATTAAGCCTGCTACAGATATAGCACTGCTGCTTGCGTGGATTAACGTTATTATTACAGAGGAACTTTACGATAAGGAGTACGTAGCAAAATATACATACGGTTTTGATCAGTTAAAAGCACATGTACAGGGTAAAACCCCTGAGTGGGCATACGGTATCACAACCCTTGATCCGAACGATATACGAAAAACTGCACGCGAGATGGCAAAGGCTGCTCCGGCAGTAATTATACATCCGGGCAGACATGTTACATGGTATGGCGACGATACACAGCGCCTGAGAGCAATGGCAATACTTAATGCTCTGCTTGGATCGTGGGGACGCAGAGGCGGATTCTACTTCCCTGAAAAACTTAAGGTACCAGATTACCCGAGTGCAAAATATCCTAAGCCAAAATGGACATGGAAGGATATAGATCCGGAGAAGTATAAACTGGCACCACTGAGTGTATCAAATCAGATTATAGATGCATCGTTGCCTGAGGCAGATGAAGAGCATAAAATACGAGGATGGTTTGTTGTAGGAACAAATCTTATAAAGACAATACCAAACAGAGAGAATACAATAAAGGCAATTAACGAACTTGAGTTTATTGGTGTGGTGGATACAATGCCTGCCGAGATTGTTAAGTATGCAGATGTTGTATTCCCGGAGTGCTCATATCTTGAGCGTTACGATATGATACGTGTAGGTCAGCATCGTGAGCCAAATATAGCACTGCGTATGCCAGCCAAGAAACCAAAATGGGATAGCAAACCTGCATGGTGGATGGCACGTGAGCTTGGTCTTAAACTCGGACTGAATGATTACTATAGATGGAGTAATATTGAGGAGATGCTTGATTGGCAATTTAGCCAGGTAGGTACATCGCTTGATGAGATGAAGAGGATAGGGGTTAAGAACTATCCGAGACCTTATAACGATATGTATCTGCGTAGTGGCGAGGATATGGAGTTTAATACCAATACCGGAAAAATTGAGCTATACTCTACAGAGATGGCTGCAATGGGATACGACCCATTGCCAAACTATACAAAACATGACGATCCGGATTACGGATATTACCGATTAATATACGGACGTGCACCAATGCACACATTCGGACGTACGGCAAATAACCCCAACCTTACCGACCTGATGGATGAGAATAATGTTTGGGTTAACCCTAAGGTAGCTACTGAGTTTGGGCTTAGTAATAACCAGAAGGTGTGGCTTAAGAACCAGGATGGTGTTGTTTCAACATTCCCTATAAAGGTGAGAATTACAGAGCGTATAGGGCTTCATTCGGTATATATGGTTCATGGTTTTGGACATAATAACCCGAAACTAACCAGAGCACACGGACGCGGAGCAAGCGACTCTGAACTTATAACCAGAGTTAAGGTAGATCCGATAATGGGAGGAACAGGAATGCGTGAGAATTTTGTAACATTTCTTACAGAGAAACCTATAAAATTGGAGGTTGAATCATGAGATATGCAATGGCAATTGACACATTAAAATGTGTTGGATGTAGCGACTGCGTTGTTGGCTGCCAGACAGAGAACAATGTTCCGGTAGGTTACTGCAGAGATTGGGTTGTAGAGCGCGTTGATGGTACATATCCATCGCTTGAGATGGAGTACAGATCTGAGCGTTGTAACCATTGTGATAATACACCATGTGTACGTACCTGCCCTACAGGAGCATCGCATGTTAGAGAGGGCGGATTTGTAAAGGTTACAAGAGCAGAGTGCATAGGGTGTGGAGCATGTATTCAGGCATGTCCGTACGATGCACGCTATTTTCACCCTAAAGGATATGTAGATAAGTGTACATTCTGCGACCACAGAGTGGTTAAAGGAGAGCAACCGGCATGTGTATCGGTATGCCCTACAAAGTGTATGTACTTTGGCGATATTGACGACTCAGGAAGCGAGTTATCTAAGATATTGAAAAGACGTAAATATAAAGTACTGGCTCCTGAAGCGGGTACCAAACCACAGATATTCTATCTGATATAAGGAGATGATAAAATGAAGGAAGAAATTTTTGTTAGCGGGCGAAATATCCCCGGCATCGATCCGGTTTTAAATATCTGGCACTGGCATATTCCTCTATACCTGTTTCTGGGAGGTCTGGCTGCCGGACTAATCTTCTTCTCGGCTCTGGACTATCTGAGAGGGAGAGAGAATACGCATAAAACAACAGTAAAGTGGGCACCGTTTCTGGTACCATTTGTTCTGGTAATAGGACTTATTGCTCTGTTCCTGGATCTTAAACACAAGCTCTATTTCTGGCGGTTATACACAACAATACATCTTGAATCGCCTATGAGCTGGGGAGCTTGGATTCTGATGGCTATTACACCACTATCTATGTTATGGTGTTTTAGTTATATGCGCGAGTTCAGAGAGCATATAAACGGACGAATAAAGATTGTTGACCGACTGTACGATTGGGTTATGAAGATAATGTTCCGTTTCAGGTTTGTATCAACGTTTGAGCAGTTTGTAATAAAGCAACGCAAAAACATGGCATATGTAAATATAGTACTGAGTGTACTGCTTGGTATCTATACCGGAATATTGCTATCGGCATTTAATGCACGTCCGTTGTGGAACACATCAATTCTTGGGCCTCTGTTTCTTGTATCGGGACTATCAACAGCAGCGGCAGCAATTATGTGGATGACAAAAAACAAGGACGAGCGCAAACTATACGGACGCATAGACCTGTTGCTTATTGGTATAGAGATATTCCTGATAATACATATGTTTATGGGATTCCTTGCCGGAAGCGAGGTTAAGATAGAGGCTGCACAACTGTTCCTTGGTGGTGAGTATACAGCCGTATTCTGGTCGTTTGTAGTGGTGTTAGGACTTGTTGTTCCGGCAGCATTTGAGATAATGAAATTAAGAGGATTTAAGGTTCCTGTTGCCATACCGGCACTTATGATAATTATAGGTGGTCTGGCATTCCGTTTTATTATGGTTGATGCAGGACAGGTAACCAGATATTTATACTAAAACAGGAGAGTTATGGAGAGAAGTAAAAAATATATGAATCCGTATCTGGCAGGTTTCCTGTTAGGATTGGTTCTTCTTTCGGCATTCTACTTTACCGGAAGAGGATTAGGAGCCAGTGGTGCAATAAAAAGTACTATAGTTCAGGCTGTAGATGTTGTTGCACCTGAACATGCAGAGGAGTCGCACTTTTATGGCAAATATGTAAATAAAGAGGATGCCCCTATAAAAGCCTGGCTTGTTTTTGAGGTGCTTGGAGTTTTTATAGGAGGTATGATTTCTGGTGCAGTTATGGGACGTTTTAAATGGAAGATAGAACACTCACCAAAAATAACATCTAAAACACGTCTGGTGGCAGCTACACTTGGCGGTATTATGTTTGGTCTCGGATCGCAGTTAGGACGCGGATGTACATCCGGGTCGGCACTTAGCGGAATGGCAGTATTGTCGTTAGGAGGATTCCTGTCTATGATGGCAATATTCGGGACAGGTTATGTTATGGCTTACATCTTTCGTAAACTATGGATTTAAAAGAGAGGAGATTAATATGGGACCTTTAGTAGCACAAGATATAATAGGCAGCGAGTGGAATTTCCTTATCGCACTCTTAATAGGAATATGTTTTGGTTTTGTACTGGAACAGGCCGGGTTCTCATCGTCTAAGAAACTGGCAGGTGTATTCTACGGATACGACTTTGTTGTACTGCGCGTATTCTTTACGGCGGCAATTACGGCAATGGTAGGACTAATCTTCTTTGACTATCTTGAGATTATAGATATGTCGCTTGTATATATTAACCCAACATTTCTTTGGAGCACACTTATAGGAGGTGTAATAATGGGAGTTGGATTTATACTGGGTGGTTTTTGCCCAGGAACAGGCGTATGTGCAGCGGCAATAGGTAAGATAGATGCATGGTTTTTTATGGGAGGTATCTTTATTGGTATCTTCATATTTGCCGAGGGGTATGAGTTACTGTTTGAGAATCTGCATCTGGGACAGACAGATCCGGAGTCGTATAAAGAGGGATCGAGAAATATACAGATATTTGACTCTCTTGGTATAAGCAGAAACATATTTGCATTTGGAATGATTTTAATGGCTCTTGTGGCATTTATAGTTACTGCACGTATAGAGAAAGGTGTAAAGAAGCCAAACTATTAAAATGAGTATTATGGATAAACGATATATAATTCCGGCAACCGTACTTGTAATATTAGGGGCAATAATACTCTTTCTGCCTCCAAAAGATAATACAAAAACGGAGCTTACAGCAGATCAGTTATACCTTGATATTATTGAATCTACACGTTTTATATCAACCGATAAGGTTGCAGATTTGATTATTAAGCGCGATCCGTCGGTACAACTTATAGATGTACGCAGTGCCGCAGAGTATGGTAAGTATGCACTTCCGGGAGCAATAAATATTCCTTTAGAGGAGATTCTTGACGAGAAGTGGGAGGCTTACCTTGATCAGGAGGCACGAACAAATGTGTTCTACTCAAACGGATCGTTAAGAGCAGATCAGGCATGGATACTGTGCCGCCGAAGAGGATTTGTAAACAACACCATTATGGTTGGCGGACTTAACAGTTGGGTTGAGGATATACTAAAACCTCAGAAACCGGCAGATACCGAAGGAGAGCAGGAATGGGAGACATATAGTTTCCGTGTTGCTGCCAGTCAGTATTTCCTTGGTGGTAATCAGGTTCAGACATCAGATGTACCAACTGCTGCGCCTGTTGTTAAGCGCAAAAAGAAGATGGTACAAGGAGGTTGTTAATGTTAAACTACAGATTATGAATGCAAAAAAGAGATTAGCAATAGGAAGTGTTCTGTTTGGCGTTATACTTGTAGCTGCTGTAGCTTTAACACGCGACAGAGATTATACATTTCAGGTATCGGACAAGGAGACACTGAGTGCAATAACAGATAAAAGCAACTTTATATCAGAGGCAGAGATGCGCGATATTGTACTAAATAATACAGGCAACTATATACTTGTTGATGTACGTAATCCGCATGAGTATACTAAAGATCATATTAAAGGTTCTGTGAATATGCCTGCGCGTAATCTGCTATCGGAAGAGTCGCTTGAATTTTTTGGCAATACAGACAAAACATGTATAATATATTGTGCCGGAGCAGTAAATACCAATCAGGTATGGATGACCCTTTATCAGTTAGGATATAAGGATATAAAGGCGTTTATTCCTGGACATACATATATTAAAGAGAAGATATTAAACAATAACAGAGATAATCTGTTACTTGATGGCGAGAAACCACGATACGATTATGCCAAAGAGGCAACTCCAAAGGAGGGATCGGTAACAGTGGTAAAAAACGAACCGAAGCGACAACCTATTGTTAAACGCAAGAAGAAAATGGTTGAAGGTGGTTGTTAAAATCCTGATTTAATCAGGTATACGGAATCTTGTTGGTTAACAAACCGATTTTATATTTGAAGTTATTGTAAAAGAGATAAAACTGCAAGATTCTTGTATTGTGTGATTTAAGCCGGTATCTGTTACCGGCTTTTTTATTTTATGAGCAGTAATTATATAATCGGTAAAAGTATAATTCCAAAAACCATTTTGCAGACTAAAAAGTCGCATTGTAATGTCAATCAGCCTCAGCCCTTTTTTTAAAAGATGTAATGTAAAGCCAATCATTGGCAAAGTAACTTAAATCATGTGTATTGCAACTATTATCAGAGGCATTGTAAACTATTTTACTGGCAATATATTCTTTATCAATCGCATTGT
>JAOARD010000068.1 GCA_025210735.1 Bacteroidales bacterium | reverse complement strand
TCATCAAATGGTGTTATGGCTGTTACTGCAAAAAACAGAGATTGAAGGTTCTGTTCTATTGATCTATCATTGGCTGCCTTTATTAACAGATAATAAGCGTATGCAGGCATTACATATATTCCCTGATCAATTGACAGATCGTAACCGCTATTGGTTACTATTAAAATGTCATCAAACTTATGTGGGTAACTGAATGTAGCTATATGTTTTTTAGGATTATAATTAAATCCATGCGTAGCTATAATATTACATTCATTAAGTGTTTCTTTAATTGTAATAGTACTTTAGTAACATCTGTAATATTTCTATCGCATAAAGAACTAAGATTGTGTTTATGTATAGAGTAGAAATAGTATTTGTTTTTATCAGGTGTATTTCTTGCAATATCATCAAATTCTGCTTTAGAATATGATCGTTTAAATAGCATAAATAATTCATAGAAGAATCTATCAAGATTATTCTCCTCACCTATCTCATAACCTATAACATTTGTAGTATTGTCAAGATCACGAGCCAAAATACTCAGTAAATTACTATTTGACATTAACTTTGTATACAGCTCTCTTGAATCATTACCCTTTTTGGTTGTTTTTATTAAATCAAGAACCAGATCTTAGTAGTATTCATCTTCGTTAAATTTTATAATTGCCTCTATAAGTTTAGCCTTATTTCCAACAGATATAAATTGTGAACCACATGCTGCTACAGATTTCAATTTCTTTATCTGTTCTTCTGTTGGCTTACTTAAATCTATCTGTATTAATACTTTTGACAATTGTTTATTTAAATCAAATTCAGGTTATCTATACTCATTGTATGTCTATATAATAAGGATATCTAAAAATATTATAAATTCTACCTATCAAAGTAATTATTTTTTTCCAATTGGTATGAACAATACTTTTTAATAATAGGATCCTTTGACTTTGACAACTCTTTTAATTTTTCAACAGCATAATCGGTTCCTAAAGTTGCTAATACATAAGCACATTTTCTAACAAATGGATCTCTATCATCTTCTTCATCCCAATGTTCGCAATGTAAATACATTGCTTGTATTACAGAATCAATACAATCTGGATTCTTAAAATTAAATTGAAAAAAACGGGCAATATCCTGATGATAGTTATGCCAATTTTCTACAATTAATTTTTTAAATAGATTATAAAGAGGCTCTTTATCAATATATGATAACATCATGAAAAGATAATCAAGTGAATCTGAATCTCTTTTTCTTATAACTTCAACAAAACTATTTTCTATAAAAACACTATTTATATTTTGAGGAAACCTTCTTTCAAATTCATCTTGTTCAATTTTACCTATTGAGAAATCTAATATCAGTTGCTTTTCTTTATCACTAAATATCATTTTTTTATATCTGTTATTTTAATCATTTCAATTGTCACTATATTTTCATTAAAAATATCTAATGCGTCACCTTTTCCTAAAGCAATATTTACTTGTTGGTTTCCTGTTTTTTCTAATGTTTCAACTTTAAATCTAGCTCTTGTTTGATTCCAAGACATACCTGTTGTTTCTTTGACTTTCTTAGCACTTGGCATATCTCCAAAATAATGGGTAACTCTAGGATGACCATCTGAAACTCCAATTAATCTTAATTTATCAATAGTACCCTTCTTTACATAAAACTTAACCAGAACCCCTTCATAATCTTCCGAAAAATCTTGATTTGGAGATGTTGTGCACTCTCCTGTCGGTGATATTTTTTTATTCTTCAATAATTCATCATAATGATCCTTAGAAATAGTTCTATAAAACACTTCTCCTGCTTCTTCAACAACATAATCTCCCTTTTTCCCAATTTGTTTTCCAAACCAATGTAAATTATCAATCCAATTTTTAGCAAAATCCTTATTTGCAGGAATACGTTTCTGCAATGAAGTTATAGATTCTCCTGTGTCATCGAGGTATTTCCTTATTTTAGCAATATCCTCTACAGAAAAGTTTTTACGAATGCTTTCTGATAGATCACTAACAACATTCCATGCTTCAACCAATCCCGGATTAGTCTTAACACCTTCAAAGAACTCTTTAGCAAATTTAGGATTTTTCAGATCTTTTGAAAGAGCATTTAATGCTTTCTTATCCCATTTTCCTATCTGAGCCAGTACTTGTGTTCTTCCCTCGCCTGCTTTTACAAGTAGTTCTGCAAATTCTACAGTAAAGTTATCGGCTACAACTTTGTGTTTTACTATCTTATCATGAAGCTTCTGAATATTGTCAAGTTCATCCGGCATTTTATGTTGAAGGAAGGTATAAACATCAAATCTGAAATCTGGCAATAAGGCTAATTTACCATTAACCCTTACTAATGTTTTACTTCCTTTGGCAATGCCTTTTATTGCTCCTTTTCCTAATCTCAGTGCTCCTCCTGCAACAGGCAGAAATGCTCCTGATCCGTAAATACGAGCATTATCAATATCTCCCACTGTTAAACAGTAGATACCTCCGGCTATATCTGCTAATATATCCAATTCTAATAGCGATAATCCGGCACCTATTGCATCTATCCTTACAAGTATCTGTTCATGCTCAAATGTATTACGCCCGGATATAAAGCTTATATTATCTGGTGGTGAAGCTTCTTTCTGTTTTAGTTTACCTGACCATATCTTAAACTCAAACCAACTATACCATCTTGCAAACTTATCGGCTGTTTTATGCCCGTATTCAAGCATTATATGGCTCTCTTTAAGCCCAATCTGACCAAGTGATATAACCTTAATATTTTGAGGTCTATCTATAAAACTATCCATTAATCTATAAGCCAAACCTGCACCATTTGGCTCAGACATGTTTTGTGCTATCAGTCCTTTAGTGTTTCTATCAATCCTATCATCAAACTGAATAATCATATCATATATATGATCTTTACCTATAACCTCTGTTTCTGACACAGGTTTTGATTTAATAAGATCACCTTTGTATGTCAGATAGTAATTATAGATGTGATAAGGCTTAGGTACCAATTTATAAATACCCAATACATGACTATATATACTATTTTGTTTTATACTCTTATACTCTACAAGGTCTGAAATATTATTATAAACCTCATTTTTTGAGTAAAAACTAATATTATATCTAAACAGGCTCTCGCTCCTTAAATTAACTTTACTTATCTTTTTAACATTCCATATCGGAATAATCATATAGATAATATCTCTACTGTTTTTTGCATCTGATACATTATAAACATCATCTGCAAGCATAAGTAGTTGCTCCTCTGTTGGCTTCTCTTCTAGATATAGAATATCAATAAAGATCCTGTTTTTCGTTATCACTTTAAATACCGATAACCTATCCTCAATATCAATGACTCCAAGATCTTTGTCCAGTTCCAGACTTTTATCAAAGTATACATAGTCTGAATTAGATAACTGGTCATTAAATCTTGACTTTAATTTATTAACCAATTGCTCATAACTTTCGGCATTTAATGTAGGGGCTATCTCTTTATACCTATCTTTATCTAACGGGTATACTATGTCTCCATTTGCCTTATATTCATTATTATCAAATGCTGATAAATCTAAATAAGAGTCAAACAGATAGAACCTCTCATTTGCATCTATAAGGTTTAAAGAGTATGGTATGGTATTGTATATTTAATTGTAATATTATCGTATTTATACTCATTGTTCTCATTATCCTTATAGCCTAAGAAATTATTATCAGCATCAAATATTGCTGCATATAAAGTTTTATTCTCGGTAAAACTAAATAGTGTTCCAACAGATAGTTTATAATTAACTATACTTCCGGTTTCACTGTTAAGAGCCAATTCAGTATCATTTGTTGAAGAGACAATTATTTCTATATCGCCTTCTGGTTTTATTGTAATAGGCATTCCTGCTGGTGACAAGAATGTTGCATAACCATTACCATCAACAATGTAGTCTGAACGTTTTGCTATCACTTTGTAAACACTCTCCCCCTCTTCATCGTCCTGGAACAGTCCGGTCGTGTTTTCGGGGTTGTGGCAGTAGTCCCATTGGTATTTGAACAGGTCTGTTGCGTTTGGTTTGGTGCTGTAATCCATCAGGTTGGTTGTGGCTCCTTTGGCTAGCTGGTAGTTGTTCTTGCTGCTGAAGGTGTGCCATAAACGGAATATTCCGTGTCCACTCTCATGCGCTACTGTGTGTATAAACTGTTCATGGGACATGCATTTTGGGTTAAAGACAAATCCAATCTGTGTTTTTAGTGCTTTTTAGATTGTTCAAAAAAACGTTTTTATCTTCATATACTTTCTTTTGATTCTGATATCTTTAATATATCTTTGCTCAAAGCATTAAAAATGGGTTTTCATCCTACAAAATGACAAAAAAGATTGGAAGAATATATTCTAAGTAATTGAAGCTTTCATAACTAAAAGGAAAATTCAATCTGTTTTTTTATAAATACATGAAAATATTTGAGCACCTGATAAAAAATTCATATGCATTTCTATTGGCTTTTTGCTTAATATTCCTTATTGGCCCAAAGCTAATTAATAGCTCAAAGGAGAAGAAAGAAATAATAGAACAAGACAATCTGATTTCAAAACTTAATCTTGACTATCTAAATCAAAATGTCGCCAACTATCTTACCTTCGAGACTCTAGTTAACAATAAAACATTCAAAGTATCATTTAAAAAAGGAGATAACCAATATTCTAATCTTACAGAGTTTTTTCAAAAATACTCAAAAAAAAACGAACTTGACTTACCAATTATAATTCCGGATAGTGTTATTAGTAGTATTAACTCTTCTCATATAGAAATCGGGAATAGGGGAGAACTTATATTCCTTAAAGTTGACAATGATGTATTAATTGGAAAGAAAAGAACTAATTTTGGAAAAGCTTTTTTATTTGTACTCGGTATTATTTTTATTATTCTAGGGATTACATTTACTATTCTTACTGTTCTGGCAATTAACAATAGTATAAAGATTTATAAAAAAACTGGTAAGCTTCCTTCATTGGTTAATTCTGTAGATGAAATGATTGCCGGTTGGAGAATAATCCTAAAAAAGAAAAAATAATTTACTGATTATCTATCAGTATTAAATCTTCATATGAATGATTGTCTAAAAACTCAATTACTTTAATTAAATCTAATTTATCCCACTCTGACCATGATTCAATTAAGTCTCTGTATCTTGTTTTAACCTTATCGTAACCTTCATCTTTTGTAATTCGAGAAAAAATAATTCCATTAATTAATGTAGTTGGTAGATGCATTGATTCGGAAATAACTCCCTTAGAATTAAGAAAATTGTTTAAAGTATCATATGAAGATAGTTGTTCAAGAAATGGCAATACAAACTCATTAAAATACGTTACCATTTCTTTAACCATAATTTTAATATCCATTTCACTCTTAATGTCATACTCTAGAATAGGATATTTCTTTTTATCATATAAAAGAAGCTGATTTATTCCATATACCCCGATATATTCATCCTGTTTGTAACCTTTTTCAGGAAATATTTCAAGTAATATATTATTTAATAGTTTTGATGATATTCCATAATGAAAATTAGTTGGAAACGAATTATCATTATCAACAAAAGCAAAACCAACGTAATAACTAAATTTTTCTCTATTCCTTATCAGATAGTCTTTTTTCTTCGTATATCCCATATGTTTAAATTCAACAAGAGCTTCTTTTAAAACTATTTTCTTTACTTCTGTTAATTTCATTCCTAAAACTCCATTGTTTTTTTATAAATGCTATAACCTTCTACCGCTATATCATTAACGAAAAAGTCTACGTGATTAGATATAATAATTTCTTTTAATTGACTATTACTATCAACTCTAAATAAGTTTTGAGCATTTTTACCTCTAGGTTTAACACTCTTTATTTCCCCTTTCTTCAGAGCATTATAAAAAATTTCCTGATTTTTTGTCGACCAATTGAAAGCTAATTCTTCTGCCGTTTTAATATGTAACTGTTTATTGGTACTACATTTCGCATCAATTATTCTATAAGTATTTCCTTCCTTAACGAGATTATCAACACGACAGGTTATAGTATTACCTTTTTTTAGCGTTATATCTATTGTAATTTGCCTACCTACATTAGTATTACCATATGTTTCTCTAAGATGTTTTGTTACATTAGCTTCATGATTTGCCCAAAACTTCTTGTTTACATCTGATATTACATTGTTTGTTTTTACCAATTCATCAAGAACACCATCCTCTTTGAGTGCATTATTTCCAACATCATCGATAATATTGTCTACTTTGTTCAATGTTGAAACACAACCTGCATTTTCAAGGGATTTTAACTCTAATTTGAATTTCTTGGCTAAGTTAGACTGCGGGTTTCTGATAACTTCTGCCTCTGCATGTTTTATGTATTCTTCTAATTCAGCTTCTGTCAATTTCTTTCCGTTCTTTTTAAGACCAAGCTTATTAATTATTCGCCTCCTATCTGAAGGAGATGCTTTTTTTAAGTAACTAAGCCCTTTAACCCCACTCTTACTTATAAGGTCATAGCTTGTTTTAGCTGCAAACAAATAGCCAACGGCATTCCATGCAGAGTTCTTTTCAACTCCTGTTGCATCTAATGTAATATTAGTAACAGTATATGTCAAATCTAATAATGTATATGCATGTTTAGCAGCAACAGCAACTTTCGTACCTGCTTGAGCTGTTCTTATTGCCGTAATAGCAGCAGCTCCTTCTCCAAGAGTTGCAGCAGTTATTACAACATTAAAAGTATTCCAGCCTAAGTTTTTCCACCTTTGAGTTTTTACATTTTGCTCTAGGTATTCAACAAAAATAGCTGGTATATAAAACATCTCGCCGCAATAGCCATAACCACCCTGACCATTATTGCAACCACCAGAAAAAGGCGATATATCGTTTATTATTGTAATGCCAATTAATTCAAAAGGATCTGTATTTTCTAATAAAATATACTCTGTTTTAATACACTCTTCTGTATAAGACATTGCAATATCATTAAGTATTCTTTCTTTCTTAACACATGTGGAAATACTTACTGTATTGTTACCTTCATCATAATTAAAATCAAAATCATTATTGTTTCTAACATAAGAAATCAAAACTGCATCAACATTCTTTACATCCCAAACAATAGCCTTTGTTATTTTGAAATTTCCTTTTTCCTTAATGTATCTTGCATCACTAAGCCTCTTTATCTGCTTAAAGAATTCTGTATATGAATCTTGAGAATTTAAGAAATCTCTCAATTTGTTTCTCAATGAGTTCAGTAATGGTTTATCATCAACGAGATATCTGGAGGTAGACTTTAGTTCTCCAAAAAATTTAGACGCATTCTCATCTTTTATACTTCCAATAATTTTTGTAATAACAGTTTGATAATTTGTAGCTCCAAATAGGTTAACCAAACTACCTCCTAGTAAGTTCTGTAATGATTCAAGTTTTAATTCAAGACTAACATCTTTAAGAGTTACTTCACTTACTCCACTTATTACCTCAAAAAGCACATCTCTATCTTGATTCTCAAATTCTTTTTCTTTGTCAATAAGTTTAGTTAATAACTTACTTAAATCTTGACTATCTAATGTGCTTACTATCTTTGTTATTAGAGAGACATCACTAGTTCCAGAATTAAACCAATTTTCATTTATAAATACATTATTTTTAAAAATAATTTGCAGTAATTCTACTCTCTCATCCAATGTTAAAGTTGCAAGAAATTCTGCATTCAAATAATATACCGCAATCCTAAAATCATCCTCTGATATATTAGAGTTTAACCTCTCATTATAATACTGTATTTTACCTTTTGTTTTCTCTAATGCTTGAAAATACAATTTCCAAGCATCTGCTCTTTTCCAAAAAGTATTCCGAGCTACTTTAAAAGATATTTTATTGCTATACCAAATACTATTTTTAATTAATCTCTGATAGTCCCAGTTAATTTGCTGTTTTAGCATCTCATAACTAATAATTTCATTCTCGTTGTCACAAATTAATTGAGAAATTTTTGTTAGAAAGTATTTATTTTCTTCATCTATTGCCGTTGATTCATATTCTTCATAAAATATTTTCCCTTTCTCACAGTTATTGCAAGCATGTTCAGATTCTACAGATGTAAGATATTTAATCTTATTTCCATATGCAGGAACTAAAACTTTATTGTCAATGTAAGTATAAAGAAGCTTATCTTTTATTGTTTCAGCATTAACTTTAGGTTGCTTATTCCCTCCTGTATTATAGTTTCCTCTTACATCAGTTAATGGATATTCTCCTTCAAAAAGATATATCTTGCAATGTGCATCACTATTACCGATATTTATAATTCCCAAATAGACATTCGTACTAGCTCCTTCTAAACATTTAGAAATACTATCCTTATAAACCTTTACATGATGGTCTTCGGAACTTCCAAATTCTTTAAGAAAGCCTGCAAATTTCCCATTATCTTTACCTTTTGTATATTGCGAACCTACATATCTTTCTTGTTTTCCATCCTCAGTAATTGTAAAGCCCATTAATGTTCCATTATCATTAAAAGTAATATCAACAGCATTAGAAGGTATTGTAATTACCCAACCAGCACTGCTCACAAAGGATAGATGGTTTGAAGCTGATAGGCCTATTGCTTCTTTGAAACTACCTGAAACAACATTCTTACCTGCTAAATACTCATATGCCTCAAACTCCCCCTCTTCATCGTCCTGGAACAGTCCGGTCATGTTTTCGGGGTTGTGGCAGTAGTCCCATTGGTATTTGAACAGGTCTGTTGCGTTTGGTTTGGTGCTGTAGTCCATAAGGTTGGTTGTGGCTCCTTTGGTTAGCTGGTAGTTGTTCTTGCTGCTGAAGGTGTGCCATAAACGGAATATTCCGTGTCCACTCTCATGCGCTACTGTGTGTATAAACTGTTCATCGGACATGCCTTTTGGGTTAAAGACAAATCCTACCTGTGTTTTCAGTGCCCAGCGTCCTTTTAACATGGCTCCCTCTGATGCTTCTGGCGCCATTACTATATAGAATGCCTTTTTATCGTATGCCTGATGACGACGTACAGCTCGTTTTATAGCTCGTGTCTCTGCTGTGTAGTTGCTTAACATGCCTGTGCTTCCGGCATCTACAAGATTATCGCCATTCTTATCAAAATCTGTATTGCCTAGGTCTATCTGCGACAGACGGAATCGTATTACACTCTGTCCGTATATTCGGTTAAGCTCCTGCTCTAACCTACTCAATGGTACAGTTGGTTTCTGACCATTGGCGGTTGCTATTACAAGGTCTACAGGTTCGCTATTGTATGATATTATATCTATCCATGCAAGTTCACGGTTCTCGCTCTCGCCTTTATCATTTTTAATGGTATATCCGGCTGTTACCCTCTGTACCTCCTCATGGCTTGTTCCGTTTATAAGTACCTTAACATAGGTAGCCTTTTTGTCTGGTCCTGTTGCTGGTTGTACTTGCAGTTTTACCCCTGCATCGTTTGTAAATGTTATATGCTCTGTTTTAAGCGTATCGTTCTCTATCTTAAGCTCTGCAACTATAAATGCACTCTTGCCTGACTCTACAGATCGCCATGGCACATAGTAGTTATTACCATCATACTGCCTGCTGTTGTATGCTCCACCGGATATCATTACCTGATGCTGTGGTCTGTCAAAACCTTCTGAACCATCATCAATTGGTGATATAAACCGCAGTTTTATATTACTATCGTTTACACTCTGCGATGCTGAACCGGATGAGCCTCCTGTTCCGGTAGATGCCGGTCCGCTTGTTTTGGTTATTGTTCCGCCCTGTACAACATAGGTATCGGTGGTATCGGAGTTGGTATCACCTGTTCCTCCTGTGTTATCTACAATGGTAATATCTTTTTTGCCTGTATTTATTGTATCGCCATGCGTATCTATAATTATAACATCGCCATCGCCATTAAGGTATAACGAGTCTACTCCTCCACCGTTGGTCAGGGTAAGCGTATCGCCTGTTACTGTAAATTTATCGCTGTCATCGTCAGTATCATCAGCGTTGTCGTTGTCTGATCCCTGATTGGTGAATGTAACCTTTGGTCCACGCACTGCACGCACCTGTCCGGCAGATACCTGCATGCTGTTGGTTACTGTAATGTTGCTGAATACGCTCTGTATCTTACCGCCTGTAAACGGTACAAACATATCACCCGTTCCTGAAAACAGACCGTTTGAGCCCTCTACTGAGGTTATCGTTACCGGAAAGCCGTTTACGGTTATTATATCGCCAACCTCTAACACAGCAAGTGGTGTAGGATCGATTATATCAACCGATATCTCTTTTCCGGTACAGTTGCGTTGGTTATTGGTTGTTGTTTCAGGGCTCTGTGTTCTTAGTGCCTGCGGTTGTGTCCATTCGCTGTATAGATCCTGATCGCATACATTACGTAGTTGTATCTCATAATCTCTGCCTGCATATAGTTGATGTACGTTTACTGTCTGATTGCTGCTTTTGTAGCCATACCATTCGCTCTGGTTGGCTCCTGTCTCGCGTATCCTTAGTTCGGTTGGGTCGCCAAAATAGTCGGTCTGCCAATCAACTGTTACACCGCTTCTGGTTGGTTCCTGTATCTGAATATTGTACGGCTTGCGGCACTCCTTACCAAATGTAAATTTAAGTGGAGTGCTGTATCCGCTGTTCTTAAAGCGCAGATAGTTAAGTTCATCTTTTGCCTGTATACGGCATACATAACTCTTTCCGGGGGTAAGCATTGGTTTATCGGCACTGTATATGAGTGTTGTGTTATCAACATCCTCGCTGTACAGTGGGCGTTGACTACGTACTACAACCTCAGGGGTAACCGATGGGTTGTTCATCTCAAACAGTTCAAAGCGGTATACAACCTCCGATCTGCCTACAGGCGGTGGTATATGTCGTTTCATCCAGCTAAAGCTTATATTCTGCGGAAAACGTGCCTTTATTGTTGTGTTGTTCTGTGGCATTACCCATTGTGGAGGGTCGTTATCTTTTATCCATACAACGGCTATTGCTACGTTTGATATTGGTATGTTTCTGTGGTATTCATGCACACGCAGTGTAATGCGGTAGAATCCTTCGGGCAACCTGCGCTGGCTTGCAAAGTTGTTGCTGCCACTGCCTGTTATAAGCAGTGCACTGTTTCGGAAGTATTGCGATAGTTCAGAATCCTCTATGCGGTAGTTCTCGCCTCCGTTAATATACAGAGGTTGTGGCGTGAATGATGGATTTGTTGTTAGTTTAAATCCGTTATTGCTCTCTATGGTAAAGTTAATACGCACTGGCAACGGGCGTGTACTGTTAAAGTCTTTGTACAGTACATTCAGGTTAAACAGCGGATTGGCACCACTGTAGTAATCCTCTAATAGTGGCGAGTGTGGTAATCCTATATTTAGTGTTGCCTGAACAGGGTAACCTTGTGCTTTTGTTCCTGTTATATTGTGTACTAACAGCAGAGCCGTAAGTATTACATAGAGTGCTTTACGCATTGTGTTGTCTGTTGTTGTCTGTTGTTGTCTGTTGTTGTTTCTAACTATAATCTTCTCCATCCGGTACTCTTTGTTACATTTTAATTGTATCTGTAAACAAAAAGGTACTGCTCTTCCGCTTATTTATAAGAGATTGTCAAGGGTATATATTGCCTGACAATCTCTTATAAAATATTATTTCTGTACAATCACTTTCTTGACTATAACCTGATTTCCGGCTTTAATCTGTAGCAGATATATTCCTGATTTCAACGTTACATTACTGTTACTAATCACATAGTGTAGTTGCCCGCTATTATTTACAGTAAAGTATCTCTTACCGGATATATCAACCAACGATACCTGAATTGGTACCCTCTCTGTAAGTGTTATATCTACACTAAACTGTCCGTTATTAGGGTTAGGATACACCATTGATGATGAGATAACCTCATTCCGGCTCTCTGTAGGTACCTGCGGTGGCTTATTTTCCAAAGGTTCAATATCTACAGATCTGCTATAGAACTTGTAACAACCCTCATTATATGTTGTAACTCCTGCATAATAACTTCCCTCGGCAGTAGCTTTTACATGAACCTCATAATCTCCTACCTTTTTAATTACAGGCAGTTCTGCAGGCAGATGCCACTTAACAGAATCCGGTACTGGCCACGATATCTCAATAAATACAATTGTATCGCTTACATATGCTTTTGATGCAAGAATAAAGTTTGCATCTATATCGGTATTCCTGCTAATTACCTGAACAGAGTCTTTTGCAACACAGCCAATATTATCGGTAACAGTAAGTTTGTATTTTCCTGCTTTGTTAATATCTATCTTCTGTGCAGAGGTAAATATACCAGCATCAGTCGATGCCCAGTTATGCTGTTTATCAGGGTGTCCGGCATCAAGCTTTATTACCTCGTTATTACACAGATACATTGTATCTTTTAACTCAATATCAATCTTTGGCGGATTGTTTAGTGTTGTTGTAACCTGACGTTCGCATCCGTTATCGTCTGTAACAGTTACCGTATAATCTCCTGCAGCAAGACTACCAAATAATTTATTTGTAGCACTGGCTCCATTTATTGAGTAGGCAAGATTTCCTGTACCTCCATTAGCATTCACTGTAATTGTTCCATCGTTATTACCGAAACATAACGGATCATTTTGTGCCGATATAGCAGCGGTAACCTCCGATGGTGCATTAACTGTAATGTCTTTTGTTGTTATACAGTTATTATCATCTGTTACTGTAACCTTATACTCACCCTTTATTAAAGATTTTGCTGTATAACCGTTCTGATTTTCAGAGTCGTTCCAGTTAACATCTATTGTACCTGTACCACCTGTTGTCTCAATTGTAACTGATCCGTCGGAGCTATTCCAGCACAACGCATCTTTAACATCAATCTTTGATATAACCGGAGCAGGTCTGTCAACCATCTCTATCTCATCTTCCGTTACACAGTTGTTTTTATCAACAACCTTTACTTTATACTTACCCGGAGCAAGGTTACTGTTTTCGGCAGTTGTCACAGCTCCATCTTTCCACTCAAACCTGTAATTCCCCGAACCTCCGGTTGCTGTAGCTATAACCGATCCGTTATTCTGCGTACAGGTAGGGTGCTCTATTGCATCAAATATAAGTTTCATGGTATCAGGCTCTGTTACCGATACCGATAACTCCTTAATACAATTGTTTCTGTCGCGTGCAATTACATTATAATCCCCTTTTGTAAGATCAGTAAGCAGATCAGATGCCTTTGCAGCGCGGTTAATTTTATCATCAGAGAACCATACAGGAGCTACACCCTGAACACCTCCAAGGTTTATCACACCATCGGAACCTTTATAACAGCTCACCGGAACTATACTCTCTACATTAAATTCAAGTTGTTGCGGCTCTGCCACGGTTATACTCTCCGATATCTTATTACCAAGGAAGTCTTCTACCTTTAAGTTGTAGTTACCAGATGATATATTGATGAATCTGTTATCTGTTTGCCAGTTTATATCATCAATTGTATAACGGTATGGTGCAGTACCTCCATTTACATTAACTGTTATCTCTGCTGTATTGGTTCCGTAACATATTGGTTTTGATACAGTGCTACTCTGTGCCAGATCTGATTCTGGTACTATTACAGCAAATTCATGTGTAACTTTATTTGTCAAGCAGTTATTATCATATATATCAACAATATAGTCTCCTGCCGGAAGTTCACTGACTACTCCAACAGATGTTTTATCAACACTGTTGGTTTTTCCTCTTACATTCATTGTAAGATGTGTATAGTCTGTGTCTAATTTTACAGATCCTTTACCTGTAGTATTAACAGGATGAGTTACTTTATATGTAACATCTGCCAGATTAGTAATATTCAGATTGATATGTTTAACCGATTTACAACCATACTTATCTGTTACTGTAACAGTATAGTCTCCGTTATTAACATTATCTATATCCTCAGTTGTTGCACCATTACTCCAAAGAGTTGTATAACTGTCAACAGGTGTTGTTACTGTAATATCAACAGCTCCATTACTACTGTTACATATATCCGGTGAAACAGTATTAACCTCTATTACAGGAGCTCCTGTCTCTGAAAGGTTATACTCTTTAGATACTGTACACCCTGAAACAGATGCTGTTACTTTGTACAATCCACCTTTAAGATTATTCTGTACCGATCCGGATACAGCACCATCAGGTGTTTGCCAGTTATAAACAATATTTTCTGTATGATCAGTTAATCCCACCTCAATTATACCATTACTCTCACCACAAGAAGGATAGGTTATCTGCTTATCAACAATCTGTAGCTGTTCTGGTGACGACAACTCTGTTAACTGCGATTCTGTTCTTACTCCATCAGCATCAATAGCATATAGTGAATAGAGACCTGAAGAGAGGTTATTAAATACCCCTGTAGATGATGTAGATATAGTTCCTGATTGTGATGTCAGATTATATCTGTATGGTTCTTTTCCTCCTTTTGCCTCAATTTTTATAAGTCCATCTTTAATACCAAAACATGAAGGGTTATCTGATGTCAATATTTTTATATGATATGGTTCAAAACTATTTAGCCTCAGCTCTTTCTCTATCACACATCCTGCCTGATCTTTCAGATAGAGTTTGTAGTCTCCACCTTCACTGAAATTAAATGTATTAAGATCAGTAAATCTTATATTGTCATTACTATATGTATAGTCACCATATCCACCTGTAGCATCAACAGTTACAACATATCTGTTATTACCCGGTGTTGGGTCTGTTACAGATGTTGTAAAATCTAACTCTGCCGAAGGATCGGCCACTGTAAAGCTTTTTGTTGTAAACTCTTCCTGATCAGTCAGTCTGTTTATACAGCTCTCTCTGTCTGTTACCTTAAGGCTGTACTCTCCTCCTGCCGAAACACTAAACACCTCTCTGTTTGCCAAAGTGTTTCCGTCTGAGTCTAACCACTCATAGTTATATTGTCCTGAACCTCCTGTAACTCTAGGTATCATAAGTGTTTTATCACTATCCTTACAGTTTATTATTTTACTCGCCATTGTAATATCAATTGGCTCAGGATCTGATATAGTAACCTTCTTTGATATTTTATCGCCAAAACTATTCTCTACAGATACCACATATAGACCCGCAACAAGATCCTCTTTCTTTATACGATCTGCATTAAGTGCATCGCCATCTTTTACCAATACCGTATTCCCTTCAGAATCTTTAACTGTCCATTTATAACCTATTGGCACACCACCTGTTACTCTGGCATCAATAGTTCCTGCGTTTCCTCCAACACATCTTGTATTTGTATATGAAAGTTTTATATCAATAGGTTCCGGCTGTTTCAACTCTACATTAATAGCAGATTTTAACTGACAGTTATTAGCATCTGCAACATTAAGGTTATAACTGTTTGCGGACAAATTGTTAAACTGGCATGGCGTAGTTGCATCCGGCATATTAACGTCATCTCCAATTCCTGTTACAGTATATGGTGCAACACCACCTTTAACATTTACAGATAAAAGATCGGTGCTGCCATGTTTTGAGATATTATAGTTACCGTAGAATCTCTTTGTAACACTTGACGATAATCTTTTTGGTTGATTTACACTCTGCTTCAACTCTGCTACACAGTTCTTAGAATCAGTTACTTTATATTTATAGTTACCTGCCTCCAGATTATTATGTACTCCTCCTGCAATTGTGTTGTCATTTATACTATACAGATATCCACCATTACCACCGGCAGCATTTAGTGTTACTGTTCCGTTCTTGTCGCCATAACATTTTACAGTATTTGTAACTGTACCTGACAGTGTCATCTGCTCCGGCTGTTGTACCTCTATGTTAAAATCCTGCGACGACATATTGTCATAAACAGTAAGTATATAATTGCCGGCAGGTAGTTGTTCAACTCTTATGTTGCTTCCGTTGGCCGATGATTTCACATTTATAGTGTTTCCGTCATATTGCGGTGTAAATGTATTCTCAGCAGCATCCGGATCTGTTTTTGCAAATACCGTTGTTCCACTTTTTGTTGATAACGAATAACCAAATCCCTGAACATCTCCTGTTGCAGACAGGTACCACCCTCCTATAGGGGTAAAATCAATTGTACCATTTCTCTCACCATTACATCTTACCTTTATTATATCTGAAGTTTTAGCTGTTACTGGCTCCGGTTCAATTACGGTATAGCTATCAGTAAGTTTACACTCATTTTTATCTGTAATATTAAGAGTGTACTCTCCTTTAGAAAGATTTATTGCAATCTCATCTGATGAGTTGAACGACTCTTTTGTCCAGTTATAGTTATATGGTGTTGTTCCACCCGTTACAGATGGGCTGATTGACGCATCTGTCTGTCCATTTTTAGATATATGTGTAACAACTGATGTTACAGCTAAAGATTCTGGTTCTGTAATTGTAACACTTCTGGTTGCTGAACATCCTTTTGAGTCTGAAATCATTACACTGTATGCCTTTGCCGACAGATCTAAGTGGTCTTTTGTTTCTCCGCTTTTTATCTGCTTCTGAGAGCCATTATCAATAGTGTAATTGTATCCTACATCAGATGCCGCGCCATTTACGACATTCTGAATGGTTAAACTTCCGGTGTTATCGTTATTACATTTCAGGTTTGTTCCGGTAAGTGAGAAATCAATCTCCGGCTTAGAACCCAATGTAAAATTATCTGTTAATATACATCCGTTATTATCTGTTACTTTCAGAGAGTAGTCTCCGGCAAATTTGTTTTGCAAAGCATTATCTCCTTCGGTAGTAAAATCAATCTGCGCATATTTTTTCATAGAGTTTCCTTCTCTGAATATCTCCATATCAACACTGTAAGGCAGAGTTCCTCCTGTCAGATTAAGTTTTACTGCTCCGTCTTCAACAGCTTTACATGTAGATTTTGATATCTCTGAAGCTACAGCTGTTAACCTTTTTACCGGCTGCTGTATGGTAATATTTGCTGTAACAGGTGTCTCGTTACAGACCTTCATCTCTGTTATTACTTTGTAGTTACCCGCAACAAGTCTGTCAAGCTGTATTATATTTTTTGCCTGATTATCTGACGCTACAGTACTCTCATTTCCAAGATCATCAACTGCTTTAAGTTGATATTGGAAAGCACGACTATCACCATTGTCAGGTGTAATTGTTACTGCTCCGGTACTGTTACCAAAACACTTAACATCAAATTTGTCAATAGCATATGTTGCTTTTATCGGATGAGCTATCTGTGCTGCATCACTATACAGGTTATTTCCACAGGTATTATCAGTTACCTTAATCTTGTACCTACCATCAGCAAGGTTATTGAAGATAGTATTTCTTCCAGCTGCCATATTAACGTTAGCCGGACTTAGTGAGTTATTGAATTTATCTACAAGCTCTGATACAAAATTACCTGAACCACCAATAACATCAACTGCAACAGAACCTACATTACCAGATGTACTACACTCCGGGTTAACAATTGTTGGGACTGATAATTTAAACTCATCGTAATGCGTAACAAACACATCGCTCTTCTGATAAAGGGTACAATAGTCATCTTTCACAAGTACTGTACTGTTCGCGTTAACAGCAAAAGAGTTACTAACAGTTCCTGCATTGCCAGATATTGTAACCGGATTGGTATCATCTGCACCAAAATATAGTTTAAGTCCGGTATAAGGCAGGTCTTTTAGTTGCAGCTCAACATCAGCAGAACCAAGGTTACGACATATCTCTTTTGAAGTGTATGTTAGATTAGCATCTGTAAGATCTGTTCTACGATCGATAACAGATGAGAAATTCTTTGTACAGTTATTATTATCGGTTACTGTAAGATTAATTGTAGCCTCTGCAAAGCTATATGGCACAGTTGATACAGTGCTATTACCACTCCCGGTAACATTCCAACTATAGTTATAGTCCGGTTTTCCTCCCACAAACTGAATATCCTTCTCCGAATCGCTGCTACAAAATACTAATTTATCTGTATGTAGGTTTCCTGATATCTGAGGATGCTCATCAATAGTTATAGAGTTTGTTTCAAAATTACATCCATCGTGATTATATCTGGCTTTAAATGTTCCCGGTTTTGTTGCGTATATACCAGAGTTAAAATCTATAATACCTGAGCCCGATACAAAATTACCCGCATTAATTATATTGGCTTCACTTACATTTATCTCAAGTTTACTATCAGGACATAATTTATCTGACACACTAAGGGTGGCAGGCACAGGTACATTTACGTTTATCTCTTTTGATATTGCACACGTTCCTCCTATTACTGTATTATATACAGATGTTATACTTTCTTTTCCTGAAGTACTATAGACTCTACTCATCTCTTTATTTCCTTGAGTAAACTCCCAGTTCCCATTTAATTGGTAAACAACACTATTTCCTTCACATGTTTTTATCTCAGAAACACCTGTGCTATTTGAACTAATAGTGCTTCCACCACTTTTAAGTTCAAAGTTTGGTATTGGCTGAGTATCAGGTATTACTGATATTTGAGATTCACAACCATTATTATCCTTTACCCAGACTGTACTTGGAGTACCTAAAGTAAGCCCTATTACTTCGCTACCATTTGTATAGTTACTGTTAGTAATTGTTTTCCAACTTGATATCGAAGGATTATTAGCTGATAGTATTACTTTCGCTTCCCCTGCTTTTATTCCCGGACAATTTTTGTTTAAAGTAGTTACTATATACAGTGGCGTATAATTGTTAAGTGTAAATATCTTTGATTTTGTTGTAACAATCTTGTTTCCAACATAGCCTTCTACCCTATATACATAACTTCCACCATTACGGTCTTCTCCTGCTAAGGTAATATTTCCTGTAAACACATTACCACTCCAACCTTTAAACTCCTTGCTACTAATCGGTTGAGATAAAATATTTCTATTTATATGAATTACATATTTATCAATTCTGTTATCCGCATTATTTATAATAAAATCTAATGAATTAAATTTAACACCAGAACATTTTATGAATTCACTATCTGCTATTACTAATTTTCCAGCACCATTATTATCTGATATATCACTTGATGGCAACAGTGTTACATTTGCTTTTTCAAATATCTGTATTGGTACAGCAACTCTTGGACCTATCATTAAGGTAAATCCATTTGTTTTAATAGGTTGAGCAAAAAGATATATTGTTTTTCCTTTATCTGAAGGTATAACAAATTTTTGTGGATCTGATATATCAACAGAATTTGTTGCATCCTCATTTGTAGAGTAAAAATATTTAAAATACACATCATTTGTATATCTATCTCTTCCCGGAATTGACAATGATATAACATCACCCTCTGTAAACTTATCAGAAACAGTGCTAGTACCCTCTTCTACAATAGTAATACCATCTGGTCGTTTTAAAATAACACAATGTAAACTATAAATGTTACTTCCTCCTTCATGATGATCTATCTGTTGACCATATTTTATCTGATTTTCAGGAGGTATTGGTAAAACACACGCTCCTCCTTGAAAAAGACAATCAGTATTTATTGGACAGGCTTCCTTTTTACTGAAACCAAACAATATACTGGCTACATAACCATTATAATCAATAAATTCCGGCATGCCAACATCTTTATAAGTAGGTCCTCCTTGTAGATTAATCTCTGTTAATAACCCCGTTAGATCTTTTAACCTTGTATTTCCAAAATTTGGTATATTGGGTGCAGCTCCACCAGGCTCATTTCCATTATTCAGTCCTAATCCATTGTTGTTATTGAATCTATCTTCAACCATTGCATGTCCTCTTGGAAAATACCTATACTTAGATTGAGACATTATCTCCTGAGAAACAATAAATATGAATAGTATAATAAATATCTTACGCATAACTTTAAACTTTAATAGTTTACAACAATTTCATCTGACATTTTAGAGCTAGTTCCATCATTAAATGTTGCCCTTACTCTATACTTATATGTCGTATTTGCTTTTACATTTCTGTCTTCGTATATATTGCTGATATCATACATACTTTTTATCATTCTATACCTTCCATCAGTTGCAGCACGATATATATATATCATCTTTGTTTTACTTTTACTGTATTTAAGGTTCAGCACTATAGCCCCCTTGTTTCTATCTACCACTGCATTAAAGACTCCTTTCAACGCTATTGCTCTTTTTGGTATCTTTACTGAAACACGTTTGTTGTTTCGGCTGTGGTTATTACTATTATCTACAGATATAACTGTGTACTCATACTTACTTACATTACCTAACTTCTTATCAATAAATATCTCTGTTTGTTCTATAAAAGAAGCTATAGTATCATTTATATTATCCGAAAACCTAACAACATATTGCTTTTTAACATCGCCACTGTAGCTCCTGTTCCATTTAAGTATTACAGATCTGTTCTTATATGTTACCGATGTTATTACAGGAGATGTAGGAGGTATAGTATCTGGTTTATCTACCTTCAGAAAATCAGACATTAAAGATCTGTTAAATACCTGATCTATTGCTTGTACTTTGAAATAGATACTATTATTAAGTGTATTTAATGGCACTTTATACTTGAATTCCTCTTTAGTTATTGCTTTATTGGTTATCTGCGAGTACTCATCATCTGCATTATTTGCCATATATACTCTGTAACCAAGCAGATCATCGTCCATATTACGTTGCCATGTTATTGTAATATTACCCAGCGAGTCTGATACTCCCAAAAGTCCTTTTGGTTTAGACGGAGGAACAAGATCTTTAAGAAGAGCCATCTGTGGCATAGATGAGTAATTATTACCTCCTGCATCAACAGCCTCTACAACAATATAACTAACCCTTGACGGGTTTTTTATAGTATATTGTCTGGTATGTGGTTTAAGCAGTTTTGATGTATTTGGTTTATAATCTTTATTTATCGATGAACTAACCATAACCCTGAATCCCTGACTTTGCATATTATATTCTATCGGGAAATCCCATGTAACCAATACCTCTTTATTATCAATTACTTTTATATCTGTAATCTGTGGTTTCTCTTTAAATCTGGTAAATGTCTCTACACACATTGTATCAGAATATGGTCCTGAAAAGCCAAATGGGTTTACTCCTTTAATTCTATAGTAATAGTTTATCCCAACCTGTTCAAGTGTATCTACAAAGTATGCACTCTTTAAATCTTTTACCGGAGATTTTGTTGCTATTGTATATGGCAACTTATTAATTGGAGTAAAGTGATTTGGATTATTAACAGATTTCTCAATTACAAAAGAGGTATATACACCTCTATACATCTTAAATGGCCATGATAATTGAGTCTCTTTGTTTCCAAAGCGAGCTTTTGCCATTACAATCTTAGGTAATTTAGTCTGTTTTCCAGCCTCTACATATACCGATGCAGTATCAGATTTTGTATATTTTATTGGCGCATTTGAGTACACCTTATAAAGGTAACCGCAACCAGATTCAACATCTTCATCATAAAATGCAAGCCCCATCATATCTGCAATCTTAAAAGAGTTGTCTGCTCCAAACAGTGCAAATGAGAATCTATTATCAAGATCTCTTGCTGCATTTACCATACTCATAATATCTGTATTTTCTGACTCTACAATAAAGCTATTACCATATATTGCTTCAGCAGCTATTGCAGCATATTTATTATTTTCTGATATGCTCTCCCATTGCTCCACTGGCAATGGTTTTTTAGGCTCTTTTGTCAATATTACTTTTGTATTATTCTTTAACAACTCTCCATTCTGAGTCATTTTATAACGAACAACTGTATAACCATATACATTACTCCTCTTCCACAATATCGGGTCAGAAGGAGCCCATCTTATCATTATTTTACCTAAAGAGTCAACATGTGACATTAAAGCAATTTTTTTCTCCTTATTCTTTACTTTGTCACCACCATTTGCAAACTCTGCACAGAATGTGATAATTAATAATATTAATATATATCTATATCTCATGACTCATTTTATATTCAGATGTAACTTTCTTTATTCCTGGTAATACATATATAGCTTTGTACTTATACTTTCCAAAATATTCATTATGGAAGAATGTTTTTGCCAATTTATTTACTCTACTATTAGATTTATTATACAGATAAATATTAAATGCCTTGGTCTTCATATAGTAGTAATCATAATACATATTGTAAGTAACCATAGATATTATATCCATATCTTCTGACGATACAACCTTTGATCCGGACCTAATATCATCATCATCTATTATCATGTCATCGCCATTCATATTTATATAAATTGCTTTATATGGAGGTATTCCTAAATCAGATACATCTCTCCAATCAATTAATACATCATTATGGAACGGATAACCATCATATAGAATTGGGTTTATCTCCTTTCTAAACCACTTATTTCTGGAATAATCACCTACAAAATGTATAAGTTGATCATTCATATCATCTCCTTCACACTCATATTTTCCAAAACCCTCATTACCTGAAAACTCAGTTCCAAATGAACTCATTACTCCCAAAACAATCGGATTTCTCCAATCCTTTGTTTTATTCAATGATTTCATCTTCTCTATAAACGTATCGTAGTAACTAACCCTGAATGCCATGTCGTATATCATCTTCTCTTCAACAAGTTCTACTGTTCCTTCAAGTTGCTTTGTGGTTACAGTAACACCTCCCTCTTGCGTATTCTCCTTATTAGTTACATTTGAGTCAACATTACGGTTTACACTCTTTGGCATCTTTACAAGGTTAAAGCTGTATATAGTATTATTTTTCAACTCTTTTGGAATATCAAAATATAGTGTTCTCTCTGCTTTATTGTAGTTAAAATTAGCTTTAACTACTCCTGCATTACTCACAAACCTCAGTTCATTTGTATACTCATCACTTGGTTCAAACAGTGTAGCCTGACCTTTAATAAGTTTTATATATCCTTGGGGATGCTCCTTTTTATAAAGGTTAACCATTCTGTCTATAGGGTATGAGTATCTTACATTATTCTTTGGTATGTTATCAGGGTTCTCTCCGGTTGTAAATACAATCTCCTTCTCCTCAATCTGCTCTTTACCATCAACAACAACACGCTTCCAGCCTCCACCTGTACTCTCTTCAAAATGGATTTTAACACGTGCTTTAACTTTAGATTTACCTGGCATTACCTCATCTGTTTCAAATGCCAACACAGTGTTATCTGCATTCCATATATGTGTTCCTGTAAGCTTTTTACCATCATGTGTAACATCAAAATGGTCAAGTACAGCTCTAAAACTCTTCTTCTTATCGTCAACATCAATGAGTTCGAATGTCTTGTTTATCTCAAAATTAAACGACACCTGTGGCGATGAGAATACGTTTACTCCGCTTGCTCCACTACTTGGCGAGATATCTGAGATTACTGATATTCCACTCAATGCAGTTCCTCCAACTATCTCACACTGTTCTCCTATCTCTAATTCAAACTTACAGGTACCTTTAATAAGACCTCCAAGTATATTGTAGTAACCTCCAACAACACCTCTCATATAACTTGGATTAGGTAGTTTAGCCTGAAGTACCGCAGCCATACCCATTTTAAGTATTGAGAATTTTTTCCTTTTTCCAAACAATCTTATCTTAATTCCAATCTCTCCTTGCACATATACATACATCTGACCTGAAGCATACCAGCCATTCATACCCAGATTTTTAGCACGACCCTTACACCGGACACCTTTTCCGTAATCCTTGAGCATAATATCAAATCCTATTCCTAGATCGAATGAACCATAGAACATAAGGAATGATTTTTCTCCGGTACTTATAGACAGGCTTGCACCAAATGCAAATCCGCCACCGCCTTCAAGAGCGCTCTCATCCCGCATCAGATCAAGATCCATTCCTCCAAGTATCTCAGATACCTGTGCTGGCGGAGGCGGCATATCTGGTATCTGTGTTCCCATACAGAAGTAACTATCAAGACGAACCATACCCAGAATCAGTATCGCAATTCTGTCGTTAGGTGTTCCCATATAGATATGCCAGTCGTCAGGAGCAAAATACATTACTGCTGTACCAGCCCTGTTATTTTCATGTGCTCCCCGTACTATTCCCAGAACATTCATATGAACTGTAAGGGTAGACATATATGTCTTGTTCACAAAATCCATATCTATCCGTACCCCTGCATATACAGTAGCGGTCTCCTTGGTAGCATCCATGCCGGCAAGAATAAATGCCTCTCCTTCAAAACCAATATAACCAATACCTCCGCTCTCCATAAACTCAATCTTAAAGGTCACAGATCCGTGGAAGACATCTGGTTTAGGAACAGTTCCAATTACTACAGAAGCTTTTAAACCAAGTGATACGCGTTTATCAGGAACATATTTTACACCACTTAACGATCGTCCTGGTTCAAGATCGGTACTGGTCTCCATACCAACATTGCCAGCCATATCGTTATTAAATACAATCTCATCTGATACTACCTGTTTCATATGGTAGTATGCTCCTCCTCCAAATCCGTAGAATCCTAATGCCGGACTTACAACTATTGGGAAAGGAAGCGTAACCATTGCGTCGGCAAACCAGTAGCGGAAGCCATCAACAGATCCGAACTGTACCATTGCTGCCAATTTAAGCCCGGGAGTAAATCTGGCATCAACCATTCCTTTAAATCCTGTACCATATACAGGGTCTTCTCTGTAGAAGACTATTCCTCCCTTTAATGAGAATGCACTCTGGTTAATATCAATCCATATCTTATTCAGCTCAACACCATCAAAAAGATAGTCGTTACCTCCACTCAGTTTCTGCTCTACTTTTCCTACAATTGTAAATGCTGTCTCTGCACCAAAACCGCCATCACTGTCATTCACAAAGTTCAGCATTATATCAAAGTACAATCCAAACCTGTTACTCTGATACTTCTTAAATGCAATCTCTTTAACATTTATAGGGAATCCTGCCAACTGTCCGGGACGTACACCAAAATATTTAGCATCTATATTTGGTGCAACATTCTGTATAGTCAGCTCCTGAAAAGCAATACCTGTTATCTTTACTTTGCTGTCCGGTTTACCGCTCTCCTTACTCTTTTTTGATGAAGAGATATTCATTGTTCCGTTCAGAACAGCTTTAGCAGTAAACCTATCGCCAAGATCTTTTACCTCAATATAGGAGTCTTTGGTCAGAGTCAGTTCAGAAGCAAAAATATCAAATTCCAATTTATCATTTACTTCTGCAGCAAACTGATATCTGTTATCTGCATCAATAAAAGCAGTATAACCCAATATTGATTGCTTATTCTCTCCAACAGGAAGTTTAACTTTTCCTGCAAAGGTGAAACTTGCAAAGTTATTCTGAACAATCCTTACAGCTATATTATCTATTGAGAAGTTCCATGATCCAAGTCGTCCCTTTTCAAGGGTAACAATATTTGTTGCTTCAAAACTACCTGAGACACCTGAATCATCAATAATCAGATTACGAGCAGAGATACTTACCCTTTGCCCGTCTGTTCTGTTTCCCATTTTTTTAGGAAGTATAACCGTAAACTGAGTAACATATATCCCCCGCCATAAAGCATCTCCGGGACTCATCATCCCGCCAGAGATATAGTTCTCAGGAAACTGCATACCTATAGGATTCCTGAGGTCACTAAAGTCAATTGAAGCTGTTGTTATCTTAAATCCAAAATCTTTTAATCCGTTTACAGCAAAAGGTGATAATGTTATATCTATCAGAAGATCATTAAAATCTACGAAGTTTGCTGTAAACAGCCCCTTTACTCTGCTATTTCCGGAAATTTCTCTTCCGTTACCATCAATAGGTATAAGCAGATTACGTGAAAATAGTACCGATGCGCTTAATGAGGTTTGCTTATATCCTGCACAATCAAATTCAACAAATGTTCTATCGGCATATATTGCCATAGATTTGCTACTGCCTAGTGGTAACACCTCGTCTTTAAGCATCTTTAATTTTGCTGATGTAATACCTCCAAGAGTAACTCTTACATCATCTGCCATAAGACCTATACTTTTACCTGTACCGGGCACCTCAAGTTTCATGTATGCAGACAGTATCATTCCGGTTGGATCAGTAACCATATCATCCAACACAATCATATAGTTAACTCCACCAATACTCTTTACCAAACCTAGTGGTAGTGTATATGTCTTATCTGGCAACAGATTCTCTACATAGTTTCCGCTTTTCTGTACCTCCAGAGCCAATGAATCAATGTATGATACTAGTTCATTTGCCTTTTTTACAGTATTTTCTGAGGTATTTAACGGGTTTGCTGCAGGTACAAATTTTATTGCATAAACAGCAGGTATACTAATAAAAATCAGTACAAACAGGGTTATATATCTGAGGGTCTTATTCATTATTGTCAGTCTTTTGTTTCTTCTTACTGAAGATATTCTTCACAGAAAAATTGTATGCGTAACCAAATGTTACAGTAAATTCATTTATCGATTTAGTCTCTGATTTAAATCTTTTTCGCATTGCAACAAGTGCATTAAGATTTAATGAGTGCGCCTCTTTAATTTTATATGAGCCACCACACCTGAACATTAATGCTCTTGATATAGCTTTACTATCAGCAAATGATTTATTATAAGCAACGGAGAATCTTGCCTTCATTTTTTTCTTGAAGAATGGTCTGCTTAATGACAGACTGGGACCAAATGTAAACGAGGATCCTGAGGATAGATCACTATAATTCATATTAATGCCCAGAGTAGAGTTAAGTTTATACTTCTTATCTGCTACATTGTAGTACGCCCCACCATTATAAAAGTTGCTGATATCATCTTTAGAGTGCTCTAACGAAGAGGCTTTTTGATAATCGAAACTTATTGATAGATTTTGGGTCAATTTCTTTCCACTAATATCGCCTATCTTAAATGATGAATTTGCACCTATCTGGGTAGTTATCTGAGTAAATTTTAACGTATCAATATTCTCATATGGAGTTACCTGATTAATCTTATCAAACACACTTCTTATATGTGTGTATGATTTAAAGTTTGAAAAATTAAGACCAACATTGATTCTATTATTAGGTACAACAACAACATTTGCAGATGTTACTAATCTGTTTGATGTTGATTCACTCTTGCTATTAAGGTTATTACGCTCGTAACCAACATTTCCGCTTACATTAAGTAGTCCCTTAAACAACTGTTTATTGAATGTTGCTGCAATATTCTCCAGATCGTTGGTAAAATAGTAAGCCCCCATAGTTGTATATCCGGGGTCTATTCTCTCATACTGTAAACCAATACTTCCACCCTTTATATTATAATCGGCACTTACACTACCTGCCCAATAACTATCCATCGATTCACGATTGGTTATCCAGAAATTAAAAAACCGTATTAGTCCGCTATTTTTCTCTTCAGGTAAAAACAGATCTCTTGCAATAATACTATATGCAATATCTGCTTTTAACTTTATATTCTTGGTAATTGATGTCTGACCATTTAAACCAATAACAAGGTTTTCCTGTGGTTTGATATCAGATTTAATTATAGCTTTCTCTAGCGAGCCAATCTTATCTTCTGCCTTAAATATAGTCAGGTACACCTCGTTTCCGTTCTTCTGTACACCGGCTTTAAAACCATATCCCATCCTTCTGTACGCTGGTGTATTAGAAGTTGATAATGTATCTTCTTCTACTGCTTTTACAAACCTACCATACACTGAGCTAAACCTGAAGATTGATTTAGGAGGAGTAAGTTCAATGCCAACACCCAAAAACTGATGTCCACTCATTGTATACTTTCCGAAAACCATGCTGTTATATCCTATATATGTTTTAACCCATTTGTATGAAGGTTGCATACCAAACTGATTAAAATTAAATGGTTGCGAATAGTTAAACTGTTCATTACTGTAAGTGAAACTAAGCGGTACATTTATTATATCATAAAGCGAGGTATTTAAACTTCCGGATATAACATAACTATAAGGCATTCTATTGTTATTAGGGTCTGACGAAGATGTAAAAACATGGTTCGTACTTAATGATCCTGATAATTTTACCGGATCTCTCTCTATCAATCCGGATAGTTCCTGCGCATATATTATACTGCTAAATACACAGAAAAATATAATAAAAACAAAAGTTCTTAACATACAAACTTATGGCTATAAATAATCTATAGGGTTATAGCTATCAACTAATATCTCATAGCTATCTCTTTTGTTCTCTATCCAATTACAACACTTTTTCAGTGCCGATACATAATCATCAGTATCTAACTCACCAGAATCATCTATTTTAACGGGAAAATCAACAATAACAGATGCCAGCATCTCCATAATACGATAGCCACAAAGAATTTTTGTATCAATCTCAGAATTTGCACTGCTACAACTCTTCTCTTTGCTTAACATTATATCAGCAACATAATCTATAAGTTGTCTATTTCCTGTATATATAAGATCTGGAACAATTTCATATATAAAATCATCGTTAACTGATAATCTTTTAACTTTGGTAAGGCAATAGTTTGCGGCTTCTGAATCTCCGCATCTGGCTTTTGCAAGTTTAATATTCCACTTATCAATATTAGTAAGCAGTGTATCCTCTTTTGCTATCTTATCAAGATATCTATTTGCTCTCTCTCCTCCCAAATAGCCAAAATATCTTATAATTTCAGATTTATTACCCCTTAGGTTAAGGGTATTGTCTTCTAAATCTGTAATTATATCATCGTTTATAAGTACTTTATCATACTCTGTTACAGACCTTATACATCTTGTAGATATCTCTGTATCTGTATCGTTAAGACCATTTACAAAGGTTTTCAAACACTTTTGTTTAACATCACCGCTCTCTGTTCTTTTACCAACAATTTTTAACAAGATATAAGCTGACACTCTTCGCTCTGTTATAGTATCAGAGCATTCTCTTATAATATTATCTATGCCTGTTTTATCGGCACTCTTTATTATCTTATTAAGCGATTTAAACGATAACTCACCATTGCCTATTCTGGTAATAGCATCATCTATTAATCTCTGATTCTGAGCAAACGACGTAAGAAATGATATAGATAGTATAAATACTGTAATATAAATCTTTTTCATAGTTAATGGGGTTTTATAAATATAAAACAACTAATATACATAGCATTACCTAATAATACGCATTTATAACATTCTGTTAAAAAGCAAATAACTAAGTTGTTTTTGTAATATTGCACAAAGTTAAATATTTTACAGAAACAGTCAAAGCAAAACAATTTATGTTTTACTTATTGCTAACCTATTTTTATATCATATAAGATTTTATGAGTCACTCAGGTAAAGTACCAGACAAACTATATAAATTGATATTATCTCAGAAACAGATGTTATATGTATAAACAAAAAAGGTTGCCCTTTACAAGCAACCTTTTGATAATATCATAGTTATTAATTAAACTGCAAATACAGCACTTTCGCAAGGCATTTTTCTATCAACCTTTTTAACAAGTCCCTGAAGAACTTTACCTGGACCAACCTCAGTATAAGATGTTACACCATTCGTAATCATATTCTTAACTGTTTGTGTCCATTTTACAGGAGCTGTTAACTGTGCTACAAGATTCTTCTTTATCTCCTCAGCATCGGTAACAGCTGTTGCATTAACATTCTGGTATACCGGACAAACAGGCGATTGAATATTTGTTTCGTTAATAGCTTTTTCAAGCTCAGCTCTTGCTGGCTCCATAAGTGGCGAGTGGAAAGCTCCACCAACAGGTAATTTGATTGCCCTTTTTGCACCAGCCTCTGTTAGTTTCTCAATAGCAAGATCAATTCCTTTGAATGATCCAGATATAACCAACTGCCCTACAGTATTGTAGTTTGCAGGAACAACAACTTCGTCAATCTCACCACAAATTTTCTCAACTGTCTCATCGTCCATACCAACAATAGCAGCCATTGTTGATGGCTCAGCCTCACATGCTTTCTGCATTGCATTTGCACGCTTAGCAACAAGTGTTAAACCGTCCTCAAAGCTTAATGCTCCGGCAGCAACAAGTGCTGAAAATTCGCCTAGTGAGTGACCCGCTACCATCTCTGGCTTAAAGTCATCGCCTAATGTTTTTGCAAGGATTACTGAGTGAAGAAAGATAGCAGGCTGAGTAACCTTAGTCTGCTTAAGATCCTCATCTGTTCCTTCAAACATAAGATCAGTTATACGAAATCCTAATATCTCGTTAGCTTTTTCAAAAAGTTCTTTCGCTAATGGAGAGTTGTCATAAAGATCTTTCCCCATACCAACAAACTGAGCTCCCTGCCCAGGAAATACATATGCCTTCATAAAAAGTCTTTTATAATTCGGTCACAAAATTAACAATAATCTACACCTACGATATAGATTATTGTTAATTTTCTGATTATTTACACATTAATTCTAATGTAACCTAGTACCAATAAGGTTTATAAACTCTTCTCTGGTTTTTATATTATTTATAAAAGCACCTGTAAATGCCGATGTTGTTGTTACTGAATTCTGTTTCTGTACTCCTCTCATCTGCATACACATATGTTGCGCTTCTATTACAACACCCACTCCCATAGGGTTAAGAGTATCCTGTATTGCATCGCGAATTTCATTTGTAAGCCTCTCCTGTACCTGAAGTTTGCGAGAAGCTGCCTCAACTACTCTTGCAATTTTACTTAATCCGGTAATATAACCATTAGGTATATAAGCCACATGCGCTTTTCCAAAAAAAGGTAACATATGATGCTCACACATAGAGTACAGCTCAATATCTTTTACCAACACCATGTGTCTGTAGTCTTCTTTAAACATTGCCGATTTCAGAATCTTTACCGGATCCTGACTATATCCTTGTGTAAGGAACATCATTGCTTTTGCAACTCTCTCTGGTGTTTTAATCAATCCTTCTCTAGACGGATCTTCGCCCAATAGTTTAATTATCTCTTTATAGTGTGATGCTATTTCGGCAACTTTTGTATCATTCCATCTATCTGATCTGACATATCCAAAGTCTGTTGACTCATCAGATTCATTAAATAATATCTCCATAGTTATTATATTTATCCATAATACTCAACAAAATTATTCTCTGTCTCTACAACCTTTACACAATGTAAATCAACACCCAACATTTTTATATGATCTTCAAGCTGTTCCCATATACAAATAGCCAGATTCTCTGTTGATGTTACCATATCTTTAAGGAAATCGACCTCCAAATTTAAGTTTTTATGATCAACTTTCTCTATTACCTGCTCTTTAATAATCTTACTAATTGACGAAAGGTTTGCTGCATACCCCAATTTAGCATCTACCTCACCTTTAACTGTAACAAACAACTCATAATTATGCCCGTGCCAATTTGGGTTTGAACACTTTCCGTATATTTCATAATTTTCCTGATCAGTAAAATCAGGACAAAACAGTCTGTGGGCTGAATTAAATCGCTCTCTTCTTGTTAAATAGATCATTCTAACTGAATTTTGTGTTTATTATAATTCTCATGATTTTTACCTATCTTCGAACTGTATTTAATTAAACAAATGACAGATATTTTAATAATTGCTGCTACAGAACAAGAGGTTATACCGTTATTAAACAAACTGAATACAGAAAAGGTTTCGGATAAAGTATATGTTTCTGAAATTAATTCAATAAGTGTAAAAACAGTAATTAGTGATATGGGAACACTATTTACATCATATACACTTACTAAGGAGATTGTTACAGGTAATCCTGACCTGATTATAAATATGGGGATTGCCGGTAGTTTTAATAACGATATATCTATTGGTGATGTTGTAAAAGTATGTACTGAGGAGATTGGCGATCTTGGATATGAAAATAAAGATTCATATGTACCATTTATGAGATCCGGATTCATGAATCCGGATAGTTTACCTTTCAGACAGGGAAAGATATTTAATAATACGGTGGTTAACTCAGATACATATAAAAATCTGAGAGATGTATCTGGTATAACTGTAAATACAGCACATGGCAATCGCGAATCAATAAACAGATTCAGATCAGTGTATAATGCAGATACTGAAAGCATGGAGGGAGCTGCTGTTGCATATGTATCTGAAATGGAGAATATAGATTATATACTTATTAGATCGATATCTAACTATGTTGAGAGCAGGGATAAAAACAGATGGAATATCCCGCTTGCTATAAAGAATCTTTGCACTACAACATACAATATATTACTGGAGATTTCTGAACAATGAAAAAAGATAAAAAGAAGATATATAGGTTAGGAATATCAACTTGCCCTAACGATACTTTTATGTTTGATGCTTTAATACATAATAAGATTGATACTCTGAATTATGAATTTGAGCTTGTTATGGCAGATGTTGAAGAGTTAAATAAGATGGCTGTAGAACAGACTCTTGACATCTCAAAGCTGAGTTATGGTTTATATCCTAAGATTGCACCTTATTATCAGTTATTAAGATCAGGTAGTGCATTAGGTAATAATAATGGTCCGTTACTTATAAGTAAACATAAGATATATCCTGATGAGCTTTCTGACATAAAAATTGCGATTCCGGGAGAACATACTACAGCAAACATGCTATTAAATATTGCTTTTCCGCAGGCTAAAAACAGAAAAGAGTATCTGTTCTCTGATATTGAGGAGGCTATTTTAAGTAACGAGGTTGATGCCGGTGTTATTATTCATGAAACAAGATTTACATATGCCAGCAAAGGATTAAAGCTTATTGCCGATTTAGGTGAAATTTGGGAACAAAAAACATCTCTGCCTATTCCTTTAGGTGGTATTGCTATAAGAAGAGGTATTGCAGACAATGACAAAACAGAGATCAATAATATTCTAAAAAATAGTATTGAGTTTGCCTTTAAAAATCCGGATGAGAGCTACAATTTTGTAAAAGAGCATGCGCAGGATATGAATGATGATGTGATGTATAATCACATAAGATTATATGTAAATAATTACTCTACAGATATTGGAGATAAGGGGCTTGAAGCTGTTGAAAAGCTTATTGCCAGTTCAGAGAGTATATCTGATGATATTATAAATAATAAAATATTTATAGATTAATATACACACAATTGCTATAAAATAGAAAGAGAGATTACCATAATATTGATAATCTCTCTTTTTAATAATATTGTAAACAGATTACTCTACAGAGTTCTCTAGTATTGTATACTTCTGGAATTTACACTCTAATGCTCCGTTATACAGTGTATAACTCTTAAATGGTCTTAATCCAAGACTTTCCAAAGCATCATCATTTGAACTGATAATCCAAGCATCATAACCCTCGTAGTTACGCTTTAGGTTTGATCCTATACCATGATAAAAACCGTAGATATCCTCTTTCTGTAATCGCTCACCATAAGGAGGATTCATTATAATTATACCTTTTTTACCTTCTGGTGCTTTATTCTTTTCAAATGCTTTACGCTTTAGTTTAACAAAATCTGTTAATCTCACATCAGCTAAAGCTCCTCTTGACATACTTATTGCACGAGCAGATACATCAAAAGCAGATATATCAAAACCAGCTTTATTAATCTTAGATTTTGCTGTATCAAAAACATCTGTCCACAAATCCTTATCGTAGTTTTTCCAGTTCATAAAACCGTACTTTTTACGAATTATTCCCGTTGGAATATTGGCTGCACGCATTGCCGCTTCAATAGGAATAGTTCCTGAACCACACATAGGATCAATAAGTGGAGTATCTTTATCCCAACCTGATAATGCAATAAGCCCCGCAGCAAGAACCTCATTAATTGGGGCATCATGCATACTATTACGGTATCCTCGCTTATGAAGCGAATCTCCAGAGCTATCCAACGACACAGTAAATCGTTTATCTGACACCTGTATATTTATACTAATATCAGGATCTGTTGCATTAACAAACGGACGACGTCCTGTCTTTTTACTAAACTGATCAACTATTGCGTCTTTTGACTTAAGAGCCACATACTTTGAGTGTCTGAACACTTCTGAACTCACAACAGAGTCAATAGCAAATGTCTGTGAAAGGGTGATATACTCAGACCAGTCTACATCAGCTATGTTTTTATATAACTCTATTTCATTATTAGCTGTAAAGGTGTGAATAGGCTTAAGCACCTTTATTCCTGTACGCAACTCCAGATTACACCTGTACATTAATCTTTTATCGCCGTCGCAAGATACAGCTCGGTTAAGTACCGTAACATTTTCGGCACCTAATTCTCTCAATTCCTGAGCAAGTACCTCTTCTAGTCCATGAAAAGTTTTAACAATTAACTTCACACCTATTTCCTTCCATTATTTATAAGAAACCTAATCATATCAATTCCGGCACATAATTAATAATATATTTCTGATTTTCGGGTATTAATTTTACAAAATCAGCAAAAAATACATCAAAAAATTACATTTACACCTCTTAACAATACTATTTATCAACAACCGTAATCAGAAATACTCAGTACCAAACACTATATCAAGACTGTACACACTTACGTAAATATTACCTTTATCTGACAAGTTTTTGACATTTTTTTGGTTTAAAAGTAAACCTAACTCTTTTTTTTACGTCATATAAGGTGAACTAAAAAACAGAAAAATAAGATGAGACACCTATTTCGTATTTCAATCCCTCTTATTGCACTTTTAATGTCATCGTGCATATTATCATTAGGTCCTTCAATAAAAGGAGAAGGTGAAATAATAAAACAGACAAGAGATGTTAAAGATTTTACATCAATTAATGTTAGTAACGGGCTTGACCTTTACATAACACAAGGTGATGAGACTTCTGTATTGGTTGAGACTCACGAAAACCTACAGAACATAATACGTACTGAAGTAATAAACGGAGAGCTTAAAATTTTTACTGATGAAAGAATAATTTCAAGAGTAAAGAAGATATACGTAACTGTAAGTGACCTTACAGCGTTAAGCTGTGAAGCTGGCTCTGATACGTATATAGAGGATATGTTTAAAGCAGACAATATAGATATTTCTGTTAGCAGTGGTGCTGATGCTAAACTTAACCTTGAGGCAAATAAGGTGATGCTTGATGTTAGTAGTGGTGCCAGTGCTAAACTTTATGGTAAAGCACATGAATTTATATGTGAATCGTCAAGCGGAAGTAATATTAATGCTTATGAGTTTATTTCTGATATCTGTAATGCACATGCAAGTAGTGGTGGAGATGCAAGAGTTTTTGCAAAAGAGAGTATTAAAGCCAGAGCAAGCAGTGGTGGTGATGTTTCTTATAAAGGAGATCCGCACAATGTAGATGTTGGAGAATCAAGTGGTGGAGATGTATCAAAAAGATAAATATAAAACAAGCCGGTAATTTTAATAAATCACCGGCTTGTTTTATTACCTCTCAATAGAGAACAATATATTATCTGTATTAAACAATTCTTCAACTCTGAAACGTTTGAATACCTGAAAAATTGCAACAACATCTTTTTCACAATATTCTGCAATTCTTTTTATATCTCTGTCTTCCCAGTAAACCTTACCAACCATACTCCCATCAATATCGTCTTTAGGTGATGGTATATCTAATGTACTAGTTATAAGTTTAAGAGACGTGTAACTCTTATAATCACCAAAACGCCACATATCCATTGTATCAAGAAAAGGCACTTCCCATGGTTTCATAAATCTTACATCTAATATTGGTGGTATCTTCATTCTGTTAACAATCATCCGCCGTGCTATATACGGAAAATCAAACTCTTTACCATTATGTGCGCATAATAGCAGATTATCAGTTACCATTTTACCCAATACATCGGCAAAATCTTCTAATATAACTCTTTCGTCATCTCCATAGAACGATTTTAACTTAAATGTATCTGTTCCGTTAACCTTGGTTAGCATGCCAATTGATATACAAACTATCTTACCAAACTCTGCATATATTCCCGCCCTTTCATACATCTTCTCAGCATCTCCATCGTAATTATTACGTAAATGCTTTGTTTTAACATCCCATAATGATGCTTTATAATCACTAAGCTCTGAGTAAGATTTCTCTTCACTTACTGTCTCAATATCAAGAAACATTATTTTTCTGATGTCCAGGGAGTGTATATCATGCATATCTAACTAATTTAAAGATAGCAACAGATACTCATAAAAAGACCTATTTATGAACCATCAGGGCTTTCTCTATACGAGTTGTAATCATCTCTATTGCAACCTTATTTTTTCCTCCTTGTGGAACAATTATATCGGCAAACTGTTTAGTTGGTTCTATAAACTGAACGTGCATTGGCTTTACTGTCTTCTCATAACGCTCCAATACTTTATTAACAGATCTTCCTCTTTCAACAATATCTCTGTTTATTACCCTGCTCAATCTGTCGTCGGCATCAGCATGAACAAAAATCTTTATATCCATTAAATCTCTAAGCAGAGGATCTGTAAGTACAAGAATACCTTCTACTATTACAACATGTTTTGGTTTTACCGGAATTGTCTCTTCTGCTCTTGTACAAGTAAGGTAAGAGTATATAGGCTGATTAATAACATCTCCTCCCTTTAGCTTCTTTATATGGTCAACCAACAGTTCAAACTCAATTGAATTTGGGTGGTCAAAATTTATCTCCTGGCGTTCCTCTAAAGGCAGGTGCCCGCTATCTCTATAATATGAATCTTGTGGTATAACAGCCACCTCATTCGGAGGCAGACTCTCAATAATCTTCTTTACCACTGTAGTTTTTCCACTTCCTGTACCTCCGGCTATACCAATAACCAACATATCTTTATACATAATATTTAATTATCTTTGAGCTTTTGTAATAAATCAATTACTATTCTGATATGTTACAAAAATAAACATCATTAGTATAAATCATAGAAACTTAACAATAATAAATAATATGCAACTATATCCTATGAAGTTTTCGCCAATAATAAAAAGTACCATTTGGGGCGGAAATATGCTTAATAAGACATACGGAAAAGGCGATGCTAATAGTAAAATAGGTGAGAGCTGGGAGTTATCGGGAGTTCAGGATAATATATCAGTTGTACAGAATGGTTTTCTTTCAGATAATCCTATTGAAGATCTTATAGAGGTGTACATGGGCGACCTTATAGGTGACAAAGTATACAAGCAGTTTGGTATTGAATTTCCGCTATTGTTTAAACTTATAGACGCAAATGACCAGTTAAGTATACAGGTTCATCCGGATAATAAGATGGCTAAAGAGAGACATAAAGCATACGGAAAAACAGAGATGTGGTATGTACTTGAAGCTAAACCAGGCGCAACATTAATAAATGGATTTAAAGCAAATACAGACAGAGCTACATATCTTGAACATCTGAATAAAGGCACTCTAAACCAATTGATGAACAATGTTGAAGTAAAAAAAGGAGATGTTATCTATATTCCGGCAGGAAGAGTACACTCTATTGGTGCAGGTATTTTGCTTGCTGAGATACAACAAACATCTGATATTACATACAGAATATTTGACTGGAACAGAACAAATGATAAAGGTGAAAGCAGAGAACTACATACAGATTTAGCTATTGATGCTATAGACTTTAGTAAACCTACTATAGAAAAAGAGAACTTTGTTATAGAAGAGAATAAATCTTCGCAGTTGGTTCAGTCTCCATTTTTTACAACAAACATGCTTAAATTAAGTAGTACAGTTGAAAAAGACTATTACGAAACCGACTCTTTTGTAGTTTATATGTGTACTGAGGGCGAAGCTATAATACATACAATAGGCAACGATCCGGTAACCATTAGCAAAGGAGAAACAGTTCTTATACCAAATGAGATTAGCACATTAAGATTACAGCCTAAAAACAGTGCTGAAATACTTGAAGTATATATATAATAATTTATTAAGGTTGTCTGGATGTAATTACAGGCAACCTTAGTTGAAATTTTATTGCAATAAGCCTGATAGAAATAATAAGTATTATTGTAAACAACAGGCTTGCTTCCGCATTAACATTCAGGAATGATAATAGTAAAAATAGCAGAGCTCCGACTATACAGGCAGTGGCATATATCTCTTTTCTGAAGATAAGAGGAATATCATTAACAAAAGTATCGCGCAAAACACCTCCCATAACAGCGGAGACAACACCCATCATTATACTTATAACCGGATTAAATCCTAAAGCTAAACTCTTCTGCATTCCAATTATTGTAAAAACACCAATACCAATAGTATCAAATAAAAATAGAGTTTTCTTTAGTCCCATTATATAATCTTTAAACAGGAATGTTAAGATTACTGCAGCTGTTATTATATAAAGATAGGTCATATCTGTAGCCCAGATAACAGGAGTACAACCAAGAACTAAATCGCGTATTGTACCACCTCCTAATGCAGTAATAAATGCTGTAAACATAGCTCCGAAAAGATCAAACTGCTTATTTGATGCAGATAAAGTACCTGAAACTGCAAATACAAAAACCCCCAATAAATCGAGTATATATATCATCTCCATAGCAATAACTTTTGCTGCAAAGGTATCAGTTATTATAATAACTATTTATAGCATACACTTTTTTAACCTCTTAATTAATATAATTCATAAAAAATGTTAAAAAAAACATACCTTTGTAATACACAACAAGCTATACAGTAAGTCTGTCGAACAATATATGTTATCCAATGTTGTTCTCACCTATACTAAAAACGAGGTTAAATAACTACGGTAAAAGAATTAGTTGTTAGTATTATTGTTAGCATAACACAATAGAAAAATTATAAACAGATGACACAAAAGATTACTTCAACATTTTTACTATTTTTCATCATCTCACTCTCAAGCTCTTTTGCGAAAAAAGAATTATCATTTTACGCTGAAAAGGTTGATACAGTTGAGATAAAATCGGATACCACTAAATTAAACAAACCTAAATGGACTGCTGGTGGATCGCAAAACATTCTTTTTACACAAGCAGCATTCTCTGAATGGCAATCGGGAGGAGAAAATTATCTTGGTGGACTGGGTACTCTTAATGTTTTCATCAGTCGCTCCTCTAAAAAATCTGTCTGGACAAATACAGTTAATCTTGAATATGGTAGTAACCATACATTTAAAAATGATAAAAGAGCTGCAAAAACTGCCGATCTTATTGACTTTATAACTGATTATCAGATAAAGTTTTCTAAAAAATGGAGTTTCAGAACGTCACTTAATTTTAAAACACAATTTGCACCAGGATACAAAGATGATAAGGATACAATTATGAGATCCAGATTTATGGCTCCGGGTTATATTATTAATAATAATGGTATAAGTTACCAGCCAAAGAAATGGATAAGTATACAAGCCTCGCCTCTTACAAGTAAAATTGTACTTGTTCTAGATCAGGATATTGCTGACCGGGGAGAGTACGGTGTAGAGAAAGCTAAAACTGATTCAAACGGAGATCCTATTAAGGGTACGGGAGAGAATGTAAGATATGAGTTTGGAGGAACTATTAAAATCATGATGAACAAAGAGGTTGCAAAGAATATTACTATTGTTTCTGAGCTAAACCTCTTCTCTAACTATCTTGAAAATGCAAAAAACGTTGACTTTGAATGGAAAACAAAGGTTGATTTTAAGATTAACAAATACTTTTCAACAACCTTGCTTGCACATTTCCTTTACGATGACAATATTGCATCGGTACTTCAATTTAAAGAGGTACTTGGTGTAGGATTCAACTACAAGTTCTAAAGAGAATCCATTGATTCCTTACCTGACTCAAAACGCATATGTTTTTCAGAAAGATAAGAAACCAGAGAGCTTATCTTTCTGATATCACTTTGGGTATTTTCAGAAACACTCTCACCTTTAAGCCTTAGCATTAAGAAGCCATACAGAGCAACAAATAACAGTTCAACTTCATTTGCCGACTCTCCTTTATTCTTCTGTACCAACATCTGCATCTGTTGTTGCGCATCATTATACAACCTTATATATTCTGAATCAGATTCTTTATTCAAAAGATACAGATGTGTATTATATATATCATTCACGGTATTCTTCATGAATTGCAGGTGTCCACTTTTTTGGATTTTCTCATCCTGCATCATTTTTATAAGGTGTGTATACCATTGTCTTATATCAGACATCACCTCTTCCGGCTGATTAAATTTATCGATAACACTCTTCTGAATTATTTCAATATCAAAATTACATGCACGAATCAGATCTTCAACCTGCCACATATATATAACATACTCAGCAATATTCTTCTGTTTTTTATCTCTTGCAATTATCATATTACGCTATTCAAAAAGGTTTAAATTATCAATATCTCTTCTGTCTTTCTTTGTAGGGCGTCCGGCTCCCTTTTCGCGATGCACAAATACAGACAGGTTCTGCTCCAATTTAACAAGCTCTTCCTGTGGTGTAACATCCTCTATAAAATCAACAATATTCTTTGCTGATTGTCTGCGACATAACAATCCTTTTACTCTGTACTTATAAACAACAGGCATTCTCTTAACAGATACAATTTCTCCAACCTTCAGTATACGCGAAGGTTTAACCTCAGTATCGTTTACTAAAATTTTACCTTTTCGGCATGCCTCAGCCGCCATACTTCTGGTTTTAAATATGCGTACAGCCCAAAGCCATTTATCAACACGCAAATTATCATCTGTTAACGATGCCATATTATCTATTTATTATTATATTGATTCATTGTTCGTGCCAGTCCAATTGCACCAAAAGATTTAATTATATCTATACACAAATCTTTACGTTCAGGCAGAGTTTTTTTCTCATCATCACTCCACTCTCCTAAAACATAATCAACCTGACCACCACGTCTGAATTCATCTCCAATACCGAATCTAAGACGCGCATATGATGAGTGTCCAAGAATTTGGTTAATATTCTTTAGCCCATTATGTCCTCCATCGCTCCCTTTTCCTCTAAGTCTGATAGTACCAAAAGGCAATGCAAGATCATCAACAAGAACCAGCATGTTCTCTACCGGAATATTCTCTTTTTGCAGCCAATAGTTAACTGCTTTACCGCTAAGATTCATATAAGTATTTGGCTTAAGCAGAATGAATGTTCTACCTTTCCATTTATACTCAGTTACAGCTCCATAACGCAGGTCTTTAAACGAAATATTGGATGCATTAGCTAATGCATCCAATATTTTAAATCCTATGTTATGTCGGGTATTGATGTACTCGGCACCAATATTTCCTAAACCAACAATAAGATACTTCAAGTCACTAAAATTTTAGTTCTTATTAAGCATTTTTAGCAGCTTCAACAGCAGCAGCACGAGCAGCTCTTGTAAGTCTAACTGTTGCTACTACAGCGTTTTTAGCATGTAGGATCTCAAGGTTCTCAAAATCTAACTCACCAATCTTAATTGATTTTCCTAGATCAAGATCGTCAACATTAACAGTTAACTCATCTGGTAAATTATCTACTAAACCAGAAACCTTAAGTCTTCTCATTGCAAGGTGTAGCTTACCACCCTTCTGAACTCCCTTAGCAAAACCTTCAAGTTTTACAGGAACCTCAACTTTTACATTCTCACCTTCTTTAACCTCAAGGAAGTCAATGTGAGTTACTTCGTCAGAAACAGGGTGAAACTGGATATCCTGAATAACAGCAACGATTTTTTTACCGTCGATATCAAGATTCATGATATACACATTTGGAGTGTAAATTGCATTCTTAAGCTCTTTAGCTGAAGTAGAAAAGTGAAGATTCTCTTTTCCACCATAAAGTACACAAGGTACTCTTTCTTCTTTTCTTAAAGCTTTAGCATCTTTCTTTCCAATGTTCTCGCGTTTTACGCCTGTAATTTCGTAAGTCTTCATTTAATTAATTTTTTGTGTTACTCAGAATTAGATAAAATATTTATCTGATAATGTGCTAATTCCCCATCACACTATCACAAAACCTTCTGGTTTTGAAGGTTGCAAATATACAACTTAAAATATGAAATTTGAACTTATCGACTGATAATTATATACTTTATTTATAGTATCAGCAAAAATTTCAGCTACAGACAACACCTTAAATTTAGACAGATCTTTTGTTGTATCTAACGGAATTGTATCAGTTACTATTACCTCACTTATACTTGACTCATTAATGCGATCATAGGCAGGACCAGAAAGAACAGCATGTGTTGCCATTGCTCTTACACTCTTCGCTCCTTTTTCCATCATCATATCAGCAGCCTTTGTAATTGTTCCTGCTGTATCAATCATATCATCAAGAATAATTACATTTTTTCCCTCAACATCACCAATAGTTGTCATTGAATCAACAATATTAGCTTTTGATCTTGATTTATGTGCAATTACGACTGATGCATGCAGATGTTTTGAGTAAGCATTTGCACGCTTAGCTCCTCCCATATCCGGAGCTGCAATAGCAAGATCCTCAAGGTTCAGGCTATTTATATATGGTACAAATATAGATGATGCAAAAAGGTGATCTACCGGTACATCAAAAAATCCCTGTATCTGATCAGCATGCAAATCCATTGTCATAACTCTGTCAACTCCTGCTGACTGAAGCATATTAGCAACAACTTTTGCACCTATTGATACACGTGGTTTATCTTTTCTGTCCTGACGGGCAAACCCCATATATGGCATTACTGCAATAACCTTATAAGCCGAAGCTCTTTTTGCAGCGTCAACCATAAGCATAAGCTCCATCAAATTATCTGTTGGCGGAAATGTAGATTGAATAATAAATACATGCGATCCACGTACAGACTCATCTAACGACGGAACAAATTCACCATCGCTAAAATGTGATATTGTGGATTTCCCTAATTCCATGCCAAATTTTTCTGCTATAAGCATAGCAAGGTCACGAGACTTCTCGCCACCAAATACCTTAATTGGAGTGTTTGCCTTCATATTGGAATAATATAATTATAAAGAAATAATAGTTGCACAAAATTAAAACAATTAATCCAAGATTAAAACTTTTATTATCCTTTGGCAATAACCTTGTTTACTGACCTTATATATTCTACAAGTTCGTCTCTTCCTAAACTATTTAATGATGATGTTACAAAAACCTCTGGTAACTCTTCCCACTCTGTTAGTAGAACCTTCTTATAGTCTTCTACTTTTTGTTTAAGAATTATTTTTCCAAGTTTATCAGCTTTAGTAAATACTATTGCAAAAGGCACTCCTCCTTCTCCAAGCATTCGCATAAATTCTAAATCTACCTTCTGTGCACTATGTCTTATATCTACAAGCACAAAAAAACAGATAACATCCTGCCTGTTGGTTACATAATCCGTGATTATCTTACTAAAACTTTCACGTAGAGTTTTAGATTTTTTTGCAAAACCATAACCCGGTAAATCAACAAGATACCACTCATCATCAATTATAAAGTGATTAATAAGCTGTGTCTTTCCGGGTGTTGACGAAACTTTAGCCAAATGTTTACGCTCGGTAATCATATTAATAAGTGATGATTTACCAACATTTGAGCGACCTATAAATGCGTATTCAGGTTTATCTACCTTTGGACACTGTTCGCAATTCTGGCTACTCTTTACAAATTCTGATTTCTTTATACTCATCTTTATTTAATTCATTATAACAGAAAAGGGTATCTGACGCAAAATTAATCAGACACCCTTTTCTTTCCAAAATATATCAAATTTATTCCTCTTGCTGCTCAAAGCGATCAAGAATAGATTTATCATTAATCTCTTTTGACAATGATAATATTACACTCATTGGTACACTTAACAGATCAAGAATAAGTAATCCGTCAAGAGCATTATTAAACTTAGGATCTACGTTAAATCCTATTATTTTTCCACTAAGCTTTATATATTTCTTCAGAAGTACAGGCATTCTGTACCCTTTAGTTTCAATATCTTTTATGATCTTATCTAACTCACCAATCTCATTTGTATGCTCAAATAGTATCTCCTCTTCAACATTACTTGCCTGAACCTTAAACTGTGTACGCGGAGTAATATGTTTTGCCAAATCATAATCATAGTAATATGTCTTCATAAACTTAATTATGATACTCTTTGACAAGGTAGAAAATTCATTACTAATACTTACCGGACCTATAAGATATCTGTATTCAGGATGCTTTAATAAGAAGTATAAAATTCCTTTCCACAATAAAAACAGAGGCAATGGTTTACGCTGATAATCTTCTACAATAAATGATCGTCCAAGTTCAAGCGATTGTTCAAGATAAGGAGTAAACCTTTTTTTCATCTTAAACAGACTCTGTATATAGAAACCATTTATTCCATACTCTGATATAATATCTTTTCCTTTACCAACACGATAGGCTCCAACAATTTTATTCTTCTCTTCGTCCCAGATAAACAGTTGATTAAAGTAGATATCAAACTCATCAATATCAATTGATCTGTTCGTTCCCTCTCCCACTGCTCTAAAAGTCAACTCTCTAAGACGACCTATCTCGTTAAGTATATTAGGCATCTTAAATGATGGAGCACATATTACAGCATAGTTATCAGATCTGAATAAAAGATAATCTTCTATCAGATCTTTTACCTCTGATTGAATTATATTGTCATCTATTGCAGGAACAATATCCTCTACCTTTTCAGAGACTTTTAATCCCGCTCTGAAATACTTCTGAATCTCAAGCGTGGTTGATAAAGCATATGTTTTTGCTCTAAGAAAACGACCAAATCTGGATACATCAGATATTTGAGCCTGATCTTTGGCAGAAATAGAATTTCCTAATCGTATATGTATGTGTTTTCTCTTCTTATTCAGAAATTCAGATGGCAATTTAGCTGTGGCTAATTTTGGATGTATCAATCCCAAAACCTGATACATTTTACTATTTGTACCAGTAAAATTAACCGGAACAATTGGTACTTTTAAAGACTTTATAAATCTAATAGCCTCTTTATCCCACAACTTATCTGAAACTCCATTCTGTGAATTTGCATACAACGATACCTCGCCTGCAGGGAATATTCCTACACAGCCACCCTGATGCAACCAATCTCTAGTCTCTGACAGTCCTTTCTTTGCATCCTCTTCTGTCTTATCAAAAGGGTTAGGTGTAATAAGTGAATCTTCAACTGCTGCAATCTTTTTAACAAGGAAATTCGGTAATATTTTAAAATCAGGACGCACTGCTTGAATAATCTTTATCAACAGAAGTCCATCAATACCACCAAAAGGATGATTAGCAACAACAACAAACGGTCCTTTCTTCGGAATACGTTTAATATCGCTCTCTTCAACCTGATATTTTATCTCTAAATCATCAAGAAATACATCAATAAACTCTATGCCTTTCTTGTCTGAATGGCAATTATAAACCTTATTAACACGATCAGCACGCATAAGCATCATTAAAAATTTTGCTGCACTCTGACCACCTAACTTCTTAAATTTGTTTTCGTTATATAACTCCCCCGGCTCTAATAACTTCATGTACTGGCATTAAAAAATAGACCTGCCAATATAGTTATTTTTGCTATTTTTTATACTAAAACATTATTCATTTTTAACCCCCTATTTTAATAACCACAAACACGCATCTCCTATTTGTAAATTTGCAATCATATTTAGTAGAACATTTTTTATTAGTTTTGGTATATTAATTTTAATATCTACACCATATTTTTGTCTTAGATATTATTTAATATAAAAAACAATAATCTAAAAAATATAATTATGAGAAAGTTATCTCTTATTCTGTTAGTTATTATCCCATTAAGTGGATTTGCAAAAAAATATATCCCTGAAAAAGATGTATTTATGAATTTTTTCAATAGTCATACATATGTGGTTATGCAAGACAATCCTTTCTCTGAATACAATACAGCAGTTAAAGCTGCCGTAGAAAAACACTGGACTTTAACTAAGTTTACTATTATTAAACCAGAAGAGTTTGAAACGCTCAGAAAAGATCCTAATAATTCATTTATTGTGCTTACCAGAGATTTACATGAGAATGATAAGATGCCTGCTGTATACGATTTCATTAATATTATGATAGGAAAGAATGTAAACAAGATTGACAATATGCCTTATATTTTCTCTTTTCCGCTTAAATATACCAAAGAGGATAACGAGGAGTATGCACCATATCTTGATATGATAATTTTATTTGCTCAGAAGCATCTTGAAAGAGTAAAACAAAATCCTGACAAGCTTTTAAGAGCTGATATGTTCAGAATTTATAACAAACAGGTTAAACAGATTAAAAACACAACTCTATATGTTAATGAAGACTGCTTGAGCAATCAACTAAAACCAGAAAACAGATTTAAGCAATATTACAAACACCCTTTTGTATATTGCACAGACAAAGATATAAAAGCAGCTTCTGAAAAAGATAATGCAACATTCTTGTTTAAAGTAGGACCTGAAACAACAAAATTTAAATCTCAGGTATTCAAATTTGTTTTAGATAATAAAGGGAATATGTATTACTACTCAAAACACGTGTATAACAATACTAAGAAGCCAGATGGTTTCTTGATAAGTGATATTAAGAAAATAAATAAATAGAAAAATAAATTTATGTCAGACGATAAAAAAATCATCTTTTCGATGGTTGGGGTAAGTAAAGTTTTCCCACCACAAAAACAGGTATTAAAAGACATTTACCTTTCATTTTTTTATGGAGCAAAAATCGGTATCATTGGTCTTAATGGTTCTGGTAAATCTACACTCCTAAAAATAATTGCAGGTCTTGAGAAATCATATACCGGAGATGTTGTATTCTCCCCAGGTTATTCTGTTGGATATCTTGAACAAGATCCGAAGCTAGATCCTGAAAAAACAGTTAAAGAAATTGTTTCTGAAGGTACTCAGGAAATGGTAGATATGCTAAAAGAGTACGAAGAGATAAATCTGAAATTTTCTGAACCTATGGATGACGATCAGATGACAAAGCTGATTGAAAGACAAGGAGAGCTTACAGAACTTATTGAACAGAACAACGGTTGGGAGCTTGACAACAAACTTGAGAGAGCAATGGATGCTTTACGCTGCCCTCCGGCAGACAGAAAAGCAGGAAATCTTTCTGGTGGAGAAGCCCGTCGTGTGGCTCTTTGCCGACTTCTTTTAAAAGAACCGGACATTTTATTGCTTGATGAGCCAACAAACCACCTTGATGCAGAGTCTGTTCAGTGGCTTGAGATGCACCTGCAACAATATAAAGGAACTGTAATTGCAATTACTCACGATAGATATTTCCTTGATAATGTAGCAGGATGGATTCTTGAACTTGATCGTGGAGAGGGAATACCATGGAAAGGAAACTACTCATCGTGGCTTGATCAGAAAACCAAGCGCATGGAGCAAGAAGAGAAAACTGCAAGTAAACGCAGAAAAACTCTTGAACGAGAACTCGAATGGGTAAAAATGGCTCCTAAAGCACGTCATGCGAAATCACAGGCTCGTCTTAAAGCCTACGACAAAATGATGAATGAGGACGTTAAAGAGAAAGAGGAGAAACTTGAGATATTCATTCCGAATGGCCCAAGATTAGGAAATAAAGTAATTGAGGTTAATAATGTAACAAAAGCATTTGACGATAAAATTCTATTTGAAAACCTTAATTTCACACTTCCACCTGCAGGAATTGTTGGTGTAATTGGTCCTAACGGAGCAGGTAAAACTACTCTGTTCAGAATGATTATGGGACTTGAACAGCCAAACAATGGTACATTTGAAGTTGGTGATACTGTAAAGGTTGGATATGTTGACCAGAACCATATTGATATTGATCCTGAGAAGAGTGTATATCAGGTTATATCGCGCGATTCTGAAGAGATACAACTGGGCAACAGATCAATGAACTCAAGAGCATATGTTGCCAGATTCAATTTTGGTGGTGCTGATCAGGAGAAAAAATGTGGTGTATTATCCGGAGGAGAGCGCAACAGATTACATCTGGCTTTAACACTTAAAGAGGAAGCTAATGTTCTTCTTTTAGATGAACCTACGAACGATATTGACGTAAACACTCTTAGAGCTTTGGAAGAGGGTCTTGAAGATTTTGCAGGATGTGCTGTTGTTATATCGCATGACCGTTGGTTCCTTGACAGAGTAGCCACACATATTCTTGCATTTGAAGGTGATTCACAGGTATTCTTCTTTGAAGGAACATATTCAGAGTATGAAGAGAATAAAAAGAAGCGTCTTGGAGATACAGGACCAACAAGAATAAAGTATAAAAAACTTATTGCTGACTAACTAAAACAATTATAGATATGGAAACTATTAACAGACCAACGCCGGAAGAGAAGAATATGGCACTTTTTTGTCATCTGTCAGGACTCATTCCATTTGTTGCATTTGCCAATATTATTGTGCCTTTAATAATATGGTTAATAAAGAGAGATGAGTCTGAATATGTAAATAAACATGGAAAAGAGGTGTTGAACTTCCAGATATCAATGACCATTTATTTCTTTATAGCCGGACTTTTATTTCTTATTGTAATAGGTGCCTTTATAATGCCCGCTCTGGCTGTTCTATATTATGTTTTTATAATTATAGGATCTGTAAAAGCCGGTAATGGTGAATTATATAGTTATCCATTATCAATAAAGTTTATTCAGTAAACAACTTTTTATATTCAAGAGAGAGGTATTCATTTTAATATGAGTACCTCTTTTTTTACACGTCAAAATTATTGTTTTAGATAAATATGTTAATAAATATAAGATTCGTACAATCTGAATTATTCATTAACCGTTATATTTACATTCCAAAAAACTTATTATTCGAATAACACCGATAGATATCGGGTATAAAACCAAGATCAATGAAAAAATTAATTATTCTTTTTTGTACAACCTTGCTATTTGCAATGAATTCAGATAGCCTTTTTTCTCAGGGAACAGATTTTAATTCAGAACACTCTTCCGAATTAATAGAAATGGTAATGGAAGTTGCAGAATTAGATGCTGAACTTGAGAAAGGATTATTTAACGAATATTCTCTTAAGCTTGACATTTTACTTTTTGGATACTATTCAAATGCATATAAACAAAAAAGGGCTGAATTAAATCAAAATAGTGGTGGCGGAGGAGGCCATCCTTCTGGCAACTATTTATCCGATTATGAAGAACGGTTAAAAGAATCTATAGCTCTATGGAGTGCTATTAACAGAGCCATATAATTAACACAGCAGTTATAACGTTAAAAACCACTCGTTTAAACCAATAAGTTTTTCTTATAATATCCATAACAACATTCACGGTATATTACAGAAACTCATTTTAAATAATACATTAAAAATTATAAATATTGCATTGTGTAATAATGTTTTTACTATCTTCACATGTTAAAAAATACAATTTTTAAAATTGTTATTTTTTAACGCTCAACTTGTTGATAATTGACAAAGCAACAGATTATCAAATACAATTTAACAATACTATAATACATTGATAATAAATCAAAACTTAAAAAAATAGATTAATTTAAATTTTTACACGTAATGATTAAAACATCGTTGAGAAAGCTAGCTTTATTGGCTTTTGCTGTTGGAATATCTGTGATGAGTTACGCACAGATGCCACAAAAATTACCACTTGACCCAAGTATAAGAACAGGGGTGCTTGATAATGGTATGACATATTACATTAAACACAATGCTAAACCTGAAGGTACTGCAGATTTCTTTATTGCTCATGCAGTAGGATCAATGCAAGAAGATCAGGATCAGCATGGTTTGGCTCACTTTCTTGAGCACATGGCCTTTAATGGAACAAAACACTTTCCAGGAAAAGGTATTATAAATTATGTTGAGAGTCTTGGTGGAGCATTTGGTCTTAACGTAAATGCTTATACTTCATTTGACGAGACTGTATATAACCTTAAGAATATTCCTCTTAAGAGAGAAACTGTTATTGACTCTTGTCTTCTTGTATTACACGACTGGTCTAGCTATATCCTTTTACAGGGTAAAGAAATTGATTCAGAGCGTGGTGTAATTCACGAAGAGTGGAGAACTCGTATGGGTGGCGGACGCCGTGCAGGAATTGAAGCTAATGCAATTATATACGACGACTCAAAATATGGTAAGAGAACTGTAATTGGTGATCTTGAGGTTATTGACAACTTTAAGCATGAAAGAATCAGAGATCTTTACAGAGATTGGTACCGTCCGGATCTTCAGGCTGTAGTTGTTGTAGGTGATTTTGATGTTGATAAGGTTGAAGGAAAGATCAAAGAGCTATTCTCAAAAATTCCTAAGCGTGAAAATGCAAAAGAGAGAGTTGTATATCCTGTACCAAAAAATACAGAGCCTAAAATAGCTATTGTAACTGATCCTGAAGCACAAGCAACATCAGTAAAAATAGATATTAAGCATGACAGAATGCCTAAAGAGGCAAGAAACTCAATGGCTGGTTTTGTTGTAGATGTTATGACTTCGTTAATGACAGATATGGCTAGTGATCGTCTTGATGAACTTGTACAGAGCGACAATCCTCCATTCAGCTTTGGTTATTCTTTCTATTACAGTATGACTTTAGCTACAGAAGATCTTGTTTTTGCTGCTAATACAAAAGATAATGGTGCTCAAAAAGCATTTAATGCTCTTTACACTGAGATTGAAAGAATTAAGCGTCACGGATTTACTGTAGGTGAGTTTGAAAGAGCTAAGAAAAACCTTCTGAATGCTTATGAGAAAGCTTCAAAAGAGAAAGATAAGAGACAACACGAAAGAGTTGCAAGAGAAATTGTTAGCCACTATATGCAGAATACTCCTCTACCAGGTATAGAGAAAGAGTTCCAGATGGCACAAAGTATTCTTCCTATGATTCCTGTTGAGCAGTTTAACCAAATGGTTAAGCAATTAATTACAGATGAGAATCTTCTTATCTCTATTACAGGTCCAGAAAAAGAAGGTGTTACATATCCTACTAAAGAGAATATTCTTGCTGAAATTAAGACGGTAAAAGGTTCTGAAATAAAGGCATATGTTGACAACACTGTAATTGAACCACTTGTAAAAGAGGCTCCAGCAGGATCTAAAGTTGTATCAACTTCAACTGATACAGAGTACGGTACTACAAAATGGACTCTTGGTAACGGTGTAAAAGTTGTTATTAAAACTACAGACTTTAAAGAGGATGAGATCCTTATGACTGCAACAAGTAACGGAGGAACATCTCTTGTAGCAACAAATGATCTTGTATCTGCTGAATTAGCTACAACTCTTGTTGAGCAAAGTGGTCTTGGTAAGTTTGACATGATTAACCTTAAGAAGCAGCTTACAGGAAAAACAGTAAGAGTAACACCATTTATTGGTAACCTTACCGAAGGATTCAGTGGTTCATCATCTGTTAAAGATTTTGAAACCATGCTTCAGTTAGTATACCTAAACTTTACTTCACCACGTTTTGATGAAGCTAAATTTAAATCTTTCCTTTCTAGAGTTGAGGGATATGTTATTAACGCAGCTAATGATCCAAACAATAACTTCCGTGATACACTTTCTGTAGTTATGAACGGTGGTATGAATCCTCGTCGTCCGGTAATGAATGCTGAAACTTTCAAGCAGGTAAACTATAACTCTGCTAAAAAAGTATTTGAACAGCGTTTTGCAGATGCTGGTGATTTCACATTTGTATTTGTTGGAAACATTGATGCAAATAAAGTAAAACCTATTATTGAGTCATATCTTGGTGCTCTACCTAACAAAGCAGGTGATGAGACATGGAAAGATGAGGGAGTTAGAACACCTTCAAAGGATATCTCAAAAACATTTGAGTTCAAGATGGAAACTCCTAAAACAACAATGAGAGTTTCATACGCATCAAAATATAAGTACAATCTTAAAAACAACGTTTATCTAAGTGCACTATCACATATTCTTGATCTAAGATATACTACTTCTATCCGTGAAGAGAGTGGTGGAGCATATGGTGTTGGTGTTTGGGCTGCTAAAGAGGAAGATCCTGTACAAGAGTTCAAGCTTAATGTACAGTTTGATACAGATCCTGAGAAAGCTGATGCAATGAAGAAGATTGTTCATGATGAAATTGCAAAAATTCTTAAAAACGGTCCTACAGAAGAGGATCTTAAGAAAACAAAGGATTACTTCCTGAAAGAGTTTAGCGAGAATCAAAAGAAAAACAGATTCTGGTTAAGTATAATCAGAAACAAAGAGGTTGACGGATACGACTACATTGGTGGTACAGAGTTTGAAGATATCGTTAAAGATATGTCTGTAAAATCATGTAAGAAGATGTTCAAAAAACTTCTTAAGAAATCAAATACCATTGAGGTTATCATGAATCCAAAGAAATAATTATCTTAAATTATTATATCAAAAGCTGTCTGCAAAGGCAGCTTTTTTTGTTTTATTCTTCCTGAAAGTACATAGTCAAAAGCTTTAAAGACGAGTTCTGTCAACGGAAATGGTTGGTATTGTATCTCTCTGGTCGCTTAGCCCTTATCAGTACTGTCTCAGGAGAAATTTTGAAATCAAACTCATCCATCTCACGGTACCACGACAAGTAATTGTGTAGATATTTTGTGGCTACACCTCTGAATCGTTCCATCCAAACCTGCAGATCAAATTGATATCTCTCTACATTCTTTATGTGTACAACATCCTTCTTTACTGACTCTCTCTTTGGAATACTCAATACCCCATGTCTTACATTATTCTCCTTTGTATATTTCAGATATACAGCTTTGTTTAAACTACAGAACAGCGTGTCTTTTGTAAGAAGTTTTGATAGATCTGGTTTCAAGTTATCTGCACTAAACTTTAAGAAAATATCATCAAATGTATTCTTGCCTCTGTCTCTGCAAAACAGTGTAAATACACGACTTTTAGATGGGATATGTTTTGCTGACTTATATCCCCTTTTACGTGGTTTACGTTTCAGTTTCTTATTACCCTTATCTGACCATGCAAAGATCAGTTCATTTGTCTCTACAATACCGGATAACTTCTCTGGTTTTATCT
>JAOARD010000067.1 GCA_025210735.1 Bacteroidales bacterium | reverse complement strand
TATTTGTTTCCTTATCACTCATATAATCGTCTTATTATGAGTTAAATATACAGAAAAATCACAACAAAAACAAATATACAACCCTGTATATCAACATATTACATACTCTTAATTGAAATTATTTTATATGCGTTTGCCCTGTACCATTAGGGGCATTAGTGTATATGTTGTCAAAAGAGATTATATACCTGTCTGTATTTATACCTATGGGAATGCTTTTTGGTATGGCAATAGGTTCCTCATTAGATAAAAAAGCTGAGAAAGAGGGAAAGGTGTTATTCTGATTTTATTGTATAAGATTCATGTTTTACTATGTTGCAATACTATTTTGTACTCAATATATACCCTATTATCTAAAATTTAGTGCCAATACACTCTAAAGTACCTGTAATAGTTAATAAAATGCAATCTACTTTTGGTATAAAAGACTATCTTTGTCAGCTAAATTAATTTAGGAAAGAAAATTATTTAATTATGAGTGCTGATTTGTTAATTGTGGCATCGTTAAAAGATGCGGTAAAGGAGTTATACAACCAGGAGGTTGATGATAAGATGATACAGTTACAGATGACCCGAAAGGATGTAGAGGGTGATGTTACTGTTGTGGTTTTTCCGTTACTGCGCTTGTCACGAAAATCGCCTGAACAAACAGCTGAAGATTTAGGAAACTATCTTAAGACAAATCTTGATATAATATCTGATTACAATGTTATTAAAGGATTTCTTAATGTTGTAATTGATGCAAAATACTGGGTTAATCAGCTGAATAACATTAGTAAAGATGATAACTTTGGTCTTTCGTTTGCTGAAGATACAGACCCTGTTGTAATGATAGAGTATTCATCGCCTAATACAAACAAACCTTTGCATTTAGGACATATCAGAAATAACCTGTTAGGATACTCAATAGCAAAGATTGCAGCTGCCAATAAGAAGCGTGTTGTTAAAACAAATATTGTTAACGACAGAGGTATACATATTTGTAAGAGTATGCTTGCATGGCAGAAGTTTGGCAACAGCGAAACTCCTGAATCTACAGGAAAAAAAGGTGATCATCTGGTAGGTGATTACTATGTAAAGTTTGACAAGGAGTATAAAAAAGAGATTGCTGCTTTGGTTGCTGAGGGTCAAAGTGAAGACGACGCAAAAAAGAGTGCACCTCTTATGCTTGAAGCGCAAGAGATGTTACGTAAATGGGAGGCTGGAGACCATGAGGTTAATGAGCTTTGGCGTACTATGAACGGCTGGGTTTACGATGGATTTGATGTAACCTATAAGCGTTTGGGAGTTGACTTTGATAAGATTTATTATGAGTCTGATACCTATAAACTAGGTAAAAAGAGTGTTCTTGAAGGACTTGATAAAGGTGTGTTCCATAAAAAAGATAACGGATCTGTTTGGGCAAACCTTGAATCAGATGGATTAGATGAAAAACTACTTCTTAGAGCTGATGGGACATCGGTATATATGACTCAGGATATTGGTACTGCTGAGATCAGACATGATGACTTTGGCTTTGAGGATATGATATACGTTGTTGGTAACGAGCAAAACTACCATTTTCAGGTGTTGTCATTAATACTTGGTAAACTTGGTTATGAATGGGCAGATAAGCTTTATCACCTATCATACGGAATGGTTGAGTTACCAGAGGGTAAAATGAAATCAAGAGAGGGAACTGTTGTTGACGCCGATGATCTTATAGATACAATGATAAATACAGCACGTGAGATGTCTGAAGAGAACGGAAAACTTGAAGGATACTCTGTTGCTGAGAAGGAGAATATATACAGAATTATTGGTCTTGGAGCCCTTAAATATTTTATACTTAAGGTTGATCCTCGTAAGAACATGACCTTTAATCCTCGTGAATCGATAGATTTTAATGGTAATACCGGGCCGTTTATACAGTATACCTACGCACGTATTCAATCGTTAAAGAGAAAAGCTGCTGAACGTGGTATTGAGATACCAAATGAGGTTGTTAGCGGATACGCTGTTAATGCCAAGGAGATAGAGATTATTAAGCAACTTAACTCATTTGAAACACAGGTTAAGGATGCATGGAAAAACCATAGTCCTGCGCAACTGGCAAATTACATTTATGATCTTGTTAAAGAGTATAACCAGTATTATCACGACTACTATATACTTAACGAGGAAGATGAAACTACAAGAATATTCCGTCTGCAGCTGTCAGCTCAGTTAGGAGAGGTGGTAAAACGCGGTCTGGATCTTATGGGTATAGAGGTGCCGGAACGTATGTAAATGAGAGAGCCAACGGAGATATATTGTAACAAATATATCTCTGTTGTTTATAATATATTGCAAGATCCGGGAGGTTGATTAAAAGATGACATAACCGGATGATTTTTTAAGTTTTTTATTATTTTTGAAATCCTAAAAACAAAACAACAATAATATGTTTGATAATCTGTCCGAAAGGTTAGAACGTTCCTTCAAACTGTTGAAAGGTGAAGGAAAAATAACAGAGATTAATGTAGCAGAGACATTAAAAGATGTTCGTAGAGCACTTCTTGATGCCGATGTGAACTTTAAGATAGCAAAGCAATTTACCGATACTGTAAAGAAGAAAGCAATAGGTCAGAATGTACTTACGGCTGTTAAACCTGAGCAGATGATGGTTAAGCTTGTTCATGATGAGCTGGCTGATCTTATGGGTAGTAAAGCTGTAGATATTGAGATTAAAGGATCGCCATGTGTTATCCTTATTGCAGGTTTGCAGGGATCTGGTAAAACAACATTTACCGGAAAATTGGCAAACTACCTGAAAACGAAAAAGGGAAAAAGTCCACTTCTTGTTGCTGGTGACGTTTATCGTCCTGCCGCTATCGATCAGCTTAAGGTATTAGGAGAGCAGATTTCTGTTCCTGTTTTTAGCGAGGAAGGAAATAAAAACCCTGTTGACCTTGCACAGAAAGGTATTAAGCTGGCTAAGAGTAGTGGAAACGATATTGTAATTGTCGATACTGCCGGACGTCTTGCTATTGATGAGGAGATGATGAAAGAGATTGAGGCTGTTAAGAAAGCTATCAAACCTAATGAGACTCTTTTTGTTGTTGACTCAATGACAGGACAGGATGCTGTAAATACTGCAAAAGAATTTAATGAGCGTCTTGATTTTGATGGTGTTGTTCTTACAAAGCTTGATGGTGATACTCGTGGTGGAGCTGCGTTATCAATTCGTCAGGTTGTAGATAAGCCTATTAAGTTTGTTGGTACAGGCGAGAAGATGGAAGCACTTGATGTGTTCCACCCTGAACGTATGGCAGACCGTATTCTTGGTATGGGTGATATCGTTTCGCTTGTTGAGCGTGCTCAGGAGCAGTTTGATGAGAACGAAGCAAAGAAACTACAGAAGAAGATTGCTAAAAACCAGTTCGACTTTAATGACTTCCTTTCTCAGATTGGTCAGATTAAGAAGATGGGTAACCTTAAAGATCTTGCATCTATGATTCCGGGTGTTGGTAAAGCACTTAAGAATATTGATATAGATGACGATGCATTTAAAGGCGTTGAGGCAATTATCTCATCTATGACACCTGAAGAGCGTAGTAATCCATCAATACTTAATGGTAGCCGTCGTAAGCGTATTGCTAAAGGTAGTGGAAATGATATTCAGGAGATCAATCGTCTTATCAAGCAGTTTGATGAAACACGTAAGATGATGAAGATGATGTCTGGTGGAAAAAATATGGCCAGAATGATGGGCAATATGAAGATGAGAAACAGATAACAATCTCAGTATTATATTACAAGGTCGGGTGTTTATCCGACCTTTTTTTATTCTATTTTAGATAAAACAATTGATATAATTATACTATTTTTGGGTACAAAACTGAAAAAAATAAAATTTATATAATGGAGATAATTGACGGAAAAAAGATATCTGCTCAGATAAAAGAGGAGATAGCTGCTGATGTAAAAAAGATGGTTGAGGCTGGTGAAAGAGCTCCGCATCTTGTTGCTATTATTGTCGGAAACGATGGTGCAAGCGAAACATATGTTGGTCATAAAGAGAAGGCATGTAATCAGGTTGGGTTTGAATCTACTGTATTACGTTTTGCCGATACAATTACAGAAGATGAGCTGCTTAATGAGGTTCAGAAACTGAATGAGGACGATAAAGTTGACGGGTTTATTATCCAGTTACCACTTCCAAAACATATCGACGATCAGAAGATTATTGAGGCTATAGACCCTAAGAAGGATGTAGATGGTTTTCACCCTGTAAATATGGGACGTATGGTTATTGGATTACCAGCATACGTTTCAGCTACTCCTGACGGAATTATGGAGCTTATTAAGCGATATAATATTGAGACATCAGGTAAAAGTTGTGTTGTGATAGGACGTAGTAATATTGTTGGTAAACCAATAGCAAACCTTATGCTACAGAAGGGTGCCGATTCAACTGTTACAATATGTCACAGCCGTACTCAGAATATTAAGGAGATTGCTTCAAAAGCAGATATACTTATTGTTGCTCTTGGAGTAGCAGAGTATGTTACTGCCGATATGGTTAAAGAGGGTGCTACTGTAATTGATGTTGGAATTACACGTGTAAAGTCTGATAAAACTAAAAGTGGATGGAAACTACTTGGTGATGTTAAATACGATGAGGTAGCTCCAAAATGTAGCTATATAACACCTGTTCCGGGTGGTGTTGGACCAATGACAATTGTGTCGTTAATGAAGAACACCCTTGCAGCTCGCCGTAACGAATACTACAAATAGTAGAGACTATTATAAATGCAAAAGGCTCCTAAACTATATGGAGCCTTTTTTAATACCCTTATTAAACATGGATTTACGAAGAGCTCTTATAACATTTCTGGCTTTGTTGTTTGTATTAACCGCTGTATATTTTGTATGGAACTATTTTGAGACACCCACAATTATTATTGGAGAGAGGAGTGAAACAACTGGTAAAATAAAGGATATAAAGTTTGTTCTGTATGGGCGAGGACATGTACAGCGTGCTGATTACTTCTATATTGTTGATGACTCTGTATATTTTGATCAGATTCTTGTAGGACCGGATTATGGAAAACAACATGTAGGCAATAGAATAGTGTTAGAGTATGATGTAAATAATCCGGAACGACATAAGATAGTTAAATTCATACCCGATTTTAAAGAGACAGTAATGATGAAAGGCGTTACTCCAAAAAAAGTAGGTTATTGTGAAATTATACTAACAAATGATATAGTAAGTATAAAAGATTATGGAGTTAAAGGAAGATTAGAATATGACTATTTGGGCTATTTTTACACTGTTTCAGATACTATTTACGTTAACCCCATAAAATGTACACCTGAGTCTGGTTTTGAACCGAAAACATTTGTTTACGTTGAGGACAATAAGGGAGTGTCGATGATTGATATTGATACGAAAAAGGTTTTTAGGTAAGAGTTGACTTATTTTACAAGTCTTGAATCGAATTTAAAATTACGTTTGTCTAATATTTTGATCTTATTGAAGTCAGAATGTCTGCAATTAAGAATTATATTGTGTGCACTATGAATTATACAACTGGGGACTTTTAAAGCTATGGTTTTGGATCTGTTAACCCACTCTTCGCCTATTTCTGATAATATGGTTGGGGCAGGATATACCTTCCAGTTTTGCGGTAGCATGTCAATAGTAATTGATGTAATTGATTCATTGGGGATTTCGAGTGTTATGATATCTAGTTTAGGAACAATCATTGGTGGTGTATGAACTATAGTTTCAAGTAGTGCAATTTCTTTACTTTCACCAGTGTATAGAACAGGGGTTCCTTTTTTGTTCCATCTGCCTCCATACATAGCGGCACCTGTACCCGAAAGATCATCGGAGTGTTTTTTTCCTGCTATCCTGTAAACAATCATAACTTAGCTATACACTCCATGTTCAATTCTGCCAATAACATCTCTAACCTTTGATATTCCTCCGGGTAACTCAATAAGTTCCTGTGGTTCCAGTCCTCCCAGAGCTGTATTTGGTAAACTAAGCCATTTAAAGAAGTTTTCTTTATCTTCAAATACCTCTATTCCATACAGAAATAAATCTGCTATTTCAAAAAGCTTTATTGAGAAGTTACGTTCCAGATTACTATTAGATTTTGACCATCTGTATAGCGTTGAAGTAGATGTGTTCAACATTCCGGCTGTAATGTCTAATGGAAGATCAAAGTATTGTCTGAAATTCTTAATAACATTGGCACCTATTCCTTTATTAGCGATATGAATAAAATCAAAAGGACTTTCAACGTTGTATTTTACATACTTCTTCCCTAAAATATCCACTAATTTTTTGTAGTGCTCAGTTGTTGACTTTTCTTCTCTTATCATTTGATAATATATTTTATCATATGAACGAATGTATGACTAAATTGTTTAATAACCAAATGTGTTTGTCAAATTATATCATATCAGCCCCTTAGCATATACATCCTCAAATCTCTGTTTAAGAATGGTAATTAATTCAGGTTGCATAAAGTCATATTCATCTGGAATGTATAGACAGACTATCTTTTTTGAATTGTAAATATCCGGAAACTTCTTTCTGATTGTACTTCGGTGATGTCTCTCCATTACAGCTATTGCATCTGCTTGTTTTAAGAGCTGTTCTGTAATAACATTTGCCGCTTCTGTATCGGTACCGGCAGATGTAACCTCGAATCTTTGATCGTTTTTATATATCTCATGAGCGGTTGCACTTCGCATCTTGTTAATTGTGCATACAAACAGTATTTTCTTTTTTACAGTCATATATGTTTTAGTTTGTTAAGGTAGCGGGGTGTTTGATACAATAATGGTATCTTTGCAAGTAATAACATTAGCCGAATCTTCTTCACTATTATCTATTAACGTGGCTCTACTCTTTTTGTATTTTATGTTGTGAGAATTATCATAGCTTTTTATGTTTATATATATCCACGGAATTAATAAGGTTATTACTACCAGAAAACTTGATTTATACAATACAGATATTGTTTTATTTCCTGCTGTCTCAGCAACCTTGTTTCTTTCATCATCATTGCTTTGTATATTATTCCGTATATCCTGATAGTACACATACTCTTCAATGTCAATATACCGCCATATATAATCACCTATCTCACCCGATTCAATAAGAGATACTGCTTTAGATGATATGATATAAGTATCATTTTTGCCTAACTCAATAAGATCAATCCTTATAAGAAATAGTAAAACTTCATCTATGTTACTTTTGTTGCTCCATTTACTATTTATAATATAATCTCTGTTTACTAATTGACTATCTGTATTATAAATGCTTAACAGACATTTAACTGATATATCAAAATGATCTCTTGTCATGGGGTTACTCTTTTACTTCACAGATGATATCTTACTTACTATTATAACACAAAAAACTCGTTAATATTATATAGTTACAGGCTATTATTAGTGCTGTTAATAATTAATAACCTGTAGAATCTATGCTTTAAATTAATATTCTATTAACCTAAAGTGTTCAATGTTACAAATTTAGCTGTTCTGATTATAATTCAGAGAGATTCTGTACAAACATTGATGTATGCATGCTATTCCGGACCCTTTATTTTATCAATAATTCCTTCGTTATCGCACCCACTATTCATGTACTGTTTAAGGATGTTTTTTAACTGTTTTAACTCATCAATCTTTGAGTCAATCTCTTTAAGTTTACATGCTAAAAAAGTATTCTTAAATTCATCATTGTATCCTTTATCTATAATTGCATCAAAAACCTTTTTACACTCTTTTAACGATAGCCCAAGTCTTTTAAGAGTAATAATCATTTTTACCCTGTCTACATTAGATTCAGCATACTCTTTGTAATTGTTATACTTATGCGGACGTGTTACTCCGGTTAACAACCCCATCTTCTCATATAACCTTATGGTATCTCTTGAAACCCCTGTTTTCTCTGCTATCAGTCCTATCTTCATATGTTTATGTTTTTGATCTAATCAATTATATGTAATAAGCTCTGTTTAATGTGCTTTTATATGGTATATAAACCACTCTTACTTATAATAAATATCCCTTTCCAGCCTGATTTCATATGAAAAATGAAAAAAAGATGAAAAAATGTTTGTCCGTTGACTATAGTCCACGGTTTATATTTGCAATATAGTTAAAATCAGAGACAGAAATTGTAAACAGATATGTTTGTTATTGCTGTCGGCTTAATTTGTTTGAATTATGGAAAAAACTGCATTAATTACAGGTGGTACAGATGGTATTGGTAGGGCTACAGCTATTGAGTTATCAAAAAGAGGTTATTCTGTACATTTATTAGGTATAAATGAACGCAGAGGCAATCAGCTATTAGATCATCTTAATCTGTTATATCCTGATGGCGATCACAGACTGTTTATTACAGATTTATCTAAGAAGAAGGAGGTGAATAACTTTTTGGATAGTTATATAAGGGAATTTAAAAAACTGGATGTTTTAGTACTGAATGCGGGAATATTTCCTAAAAAGACTATTCTGTCTTATGATGGAATAGATAAATCTTTCTCAATAGGGTTTGTATCGCGTTACATGTTTTCTGTTAAGCTTAACAGGTTGCTTAGCAGATCGTCAATAGCAAAGGTTGTTCATATAAACGGATCGGTTGTAGGTAGTATCAGATACACTCAACTTGAGGTGCCTACTTATGGTAAAATGACGAGTGTTTGGCAAAACTCTGTGGCAAGTGCTCTGTTAGTAAATTATTGGGACAGATTATCAGGTGGTAATGTTACTCATACCCACTGGAATCCTGGTATTGTAAATACAGATACAGTTAAATCGCAGGGTATTGTTGTGCGTTATCTGTCTAAACTTATGGGAATGATTGAACCGGAGAGGGCAGGGGAGATGCTTGCTATACATATAGATGGCAATAATAGTAGTGATACTACAAGCAAATTTTTTGTTAAGGGCAGACCTCAAAAAGTGAAAAAGAGGATTGAGAATGGCGATAAGGAGTTAAATGAACTTATAGATTTTTCTGAACAGTTTACCAGAGTTAAATTGTCGCAGATATAATTTAATATTGATAATCCTTTGCATATAGTTGTTGCAAAGGATTATCAAACAGATATTATAGTACAGGTTTTGTTCTGAATATTATCTCAGATCTTTCACCATTACGTTCTATTGTTAGTGTTATATCAGTAAGTTTTTCAATAAACTCTCTCTGATTTTCATAACCTATATTTTTAACCTCTGTTCCGTTAATGCTTACTATCTTGTCGTCAATCTTTAACCCTGCTTTCTCGGCATTACAGTTATTGTACATTCCAGTTACAATCCATGCATTTAGAGTTTTATATCTGTCTACAAACGAGAATCCAAGCTTCGAAAATCTGAAAGGCTTACCATAATCTGAATTTGGTTTTATATAGAGATGATTATTGGCAAAATCGATTATAATATCAAATTGTTCTAAAATCTTATTCCCTATTAACCCGTTATGTTTTGATGAAGCCATAGCACCTTTTTTGTCAGTACTATAGTCCATTGTTACATCCTTCATTGTAAAGCCTCCAATTTCAACCGATTTTGCCATAAAATCGTAGCTTGCTGACTCACCACCTATACCTCCGTATTTTGTATAGAACCCTACCTTTTTATTGATACTGTTTTGCAAACGGTAATTTCTGGCAGTTGGAGTTGTTATTGATACACTATTACCCGAACCAAAATCTAAAAGATACTCACCCTCAATTGATATTGCATTGTTGATATTTACTTTTAACGGGATAAATAATCTGTCGTTTTGGTTCTTAAAAGTTATTCTGGAGTAGTTTGATATGTCTATAGAATCTATATTATCAGATACTCGTATAAACTGTTCCTTGTAGTTTATCTCCATAACAGAACTATTAAAATACTGAAGTCCAAGTATACCATCGGCATAATCGCCAAGTATAGGTTTCAGAACAATTACGGGAACTCTTTTGGTCTGGTAAAGGTGTTTGTCGAACCTGAATGTTACAATATCGTCTATAACCTTAATTTTTTGCTGATTTATACCTGCTCCGGGAATGTATGCATCAAAAGTGTTCTGATAGCTAAAACTATTCTCTTTGTAGAATATACTATCAAGGTATAAGTTTGTTGCACCAGTGTCAAAAACAAAGTTTCCTGATACACTATCAACATCGCCTTTAATATAGATATGTCCTCTGTATGTTATTGGAAATGTATTGCAAAGAGTATCTCTCTTAACTAAAGGGGCTTCTTTTTTTGTTGGTTGTTCTCCACAGCCCACAAAAAGAATGGTAAAAATCAATAAAAATAGTGTTGGTATCTTTCTCATATCACTTTGTCTGTTATATATACATTACATGGGGTAACTTAACTCCTTTTGACTAAAGTGTGGTTATTAGGTTTAAATATAGCTTTATTATAATATCATCCCTTTTTCTCTAATTTTTCTACCTCAATCCTTATGCATTCAGGCAGGTATGCCGGAGTACAACCTTTAGATACTGGATCATCCTTATACAGACCATGTTTCTCGCCCAGTTTAATGCATCTTGATCGATATTCAGATTCATGAATACCAATCTGTGCTGCTGCAAAGTTCATAGCCCACTGAACGTTTGGTTCCTCATTAACCAACTCTTTCTCTATAACTGTTAAAAGGTCGTTACTATTGTTTGGTGGTGTTTTTCCTGTCCATCTTAAACGTGCCTGATGATACCAGAAAATACGTCTTTGAATTGCAGAACTACTATTTTGCCACGACTCTATCAGCTCTATTGTTTTTTTGTCTTTATTAAGCTGGTTAGCCATTAACCAATCTGTAAGATGATCTCTTTCGCTAGCTTCATGATTTGATATATCTTTGCATAACTCATCAATTAACTCTTGCGAGAGGAGTTTCTTATCCATTATGAGAATAGCTAACTGCATGGCAAGAAACTTATCAGTAATCCATAACTCCATTGCCAGAGCATGATCTTTTTTAATCTCTTTGGCAATTTTCCTGATATCACCAAGTTTAGTACCATCCTTATCTATTCTGGTGTATATTTCCTGTGCTTTTGATGTAAGATTCATAACAATATTTTGGTTATTATTAATTGTATTATCTAAATATACAAATAACCGCCTGTTTAGTTTAATCAATACAGATTAATGTAGTAAACAATTACTACTCTATCTGCTCTTTTTTGTCTTTTATATTGTTAATATAGATTGGTATACGATATAAATAACTTTCGCAATTCCTGAAGTTTGTCTTCTCTATATTTAAGTATGATATATGCTTTATCAGACCAGGAATTAAACTATCAATAAGTGCGCAATTACCATATCTATTATTCAATCTCACCTCTATTGAATCTATAGGATTTTTGTCAGATCTAAGTTTAGCAAATACTAATTTGTAATCTGTTAAACACATGTTTATAGTGTCACATTTTGCCTCAAATAGTACTTTTCCTTTATAGTCTGAGTTGTAATAGAATGTGTCTATTCTTCCTTTTTGAACCAAAGTGTAACATGGTGAAGAAAATTTATCAGTTATTGGTAAATGTTCTGATATTGAATCCGTAATTGTTGATCTAATAGCTATATCATTATCCTGCGAAATTACAGGTCGATATAACATTGTTAATGAAATTATTACAACTATATATTTCATTCTATCTTTATAATTATCCTAATGTTTAGGAAACATAATTTCATCTACATAGCTTCTGTATTTTGCATGAAACTCATCGAATAATAGTATTAAATCTTTGTCTCTGGTATTCTCAATCTCTGTTCTGTTTTTCCTTATTAACTGATACCAATAAGAACACATCATCTGTTTTATTACAAGTAATTTGTACTCAGCAGATGTTAACTCAATAAATCTTTTAAGAAACTTGTCAAGTAACTCTTTATCAAAACCGGAACTTATTATGTTGTTGTATATTACAGATAACTCATCTATCTGAGATATGAATTGTTTAAGAGCAATATTATGATCTTCATTCTGTTTATCAAATACATTATCTGTATATAACTTGAATAGTTTTGTGTAGAATCCTTCAGGTACTCCCTGCTTTGTAATATTTGATGAGTTTAGCAGAGCCCTAAGATCATCATTATCGAACCTTTTTTGTTCTGGTTCTTTTTTGAACAACTTTGTGAATAATCCCATATGTGTTATCTGTTTATAGTTGTTTTTAAGTTATATCAACAAGTTTAATCTTTAATTCATCTTTTTGATAATATGGAGGTTCTGTATTTACAGAGTAGAATATGTTATCAGACTCTGTTGTCCATACAGATAAGTAATCCTGACTTTCAAAAACGATTCTGCATCCGCTTAGTATCATTCTATTACCTGATGACAGCAACTCTGCATAACATCTTGTTACAACTCCAAAACTGTTAAGCCGATTACTGCTAATAAAGCTTTGTTCTGTCCACTTAAAAACATTATTGTCAAAATCCTTTTCAAAAGCAGATTTATTTGAGAAACCGCCCTCTCTTATAACCAATGAATCAGCATCATCTGCACAACTAAAGGTGAATTCACGATTATTTGCCAATGTAATTTTCAGCATACCCATCGATTCATTGTCCAATCTGCCATCGAAAAAGTATAACTCTTGTATTGCTTCTGTAATTGCAGAGCCAATAATTGATTTAAGGTATATCAGACTACTCTTCACTACTATTTAATGTGTTTTTGCTCTGGTTCTTATCATCTTTCTTTTTCAGAATACGGCTTATATATGTATAATTCGTTATCATAAGATACCCTAATACAATATTTAATAAGCTTACTATTAGGTATGTGTAATCTGTTGGAGTACTTTGATCTGAAAAAACATTAGTTATATCGGATTGAACAGACGATTTAAAAGCAAACAGCGCGTGGCTTAAGAAAGAGGGGATGTTCTTGATTAATAATATTCCACCAATAACAACAACAGCAAGCTTTAATATACTCTCAGTATTGAAGTTCTGAAACTCAATATGGTCATTATCAAAACCTTTGTCGAGCCTGAATAACCTGATAATTTTATCCGGCTTGTATATTAGATAAATGAACATAGAGAGAATTATAGTTACGGTAGCTATTATCCATAATATTCCGGCTAAATTAATATCCATTATTGTCCAGATGAAATTACTAGGCAGGGTCGAGAATATTACAGAAATAACAGAATAGAGTCCGAATATTTTTATAATCAGACGAAACAGATCTTTTTTAGTCATAATTAATTTGTATTATTTATAGATTTTAATTCTAGAGTATTTGTACCCAAAGAAAGCAGAAATAATATAGACTACAACATTAAACTTTGAGATAGTTTATATTTTATTCTCTTTTGAGTAGCAGGGATTAGTCTTTCAGTAACTTAGTATATTTAGTATTTCTGACTCTTTTTGGTAGTTATTCAGAAAATTTGATATTTCTGTATCTACCTCCTCTATTGTTTGTTTTACGTAATTGTCAGATACTAAATGATATTGACCATCTAATCTGTATATCTCGTTTTCTTCAAATGCCTGAAGGTTAAATTTTTCATTCAATTTGTACATTAGCATCATTACTCCTCTAAGATTAAGTATATTTTCCTCTTTAAGAATTCTAATTGTACTTAGCATTTTGTATTGATCTGTATCATTTTTGTTTGCATCAATAAAGGCTTGTAAGTGATCTGTTAGTTTAGTCTTATCTTTTGATGATAATGAAAGGTCAATAAATAAATAGTCAGGATTTTCTGTTTCGCAAATTATCTTATCCGCATAAGCTACTATATCGTTTGATTCAAACAGGTTTAATCTAATTCCTAAAAGTATAATAATTAGCTCTTCAATGATTTTTTTAGGATCGTTCATGTTTTTAAGTAAACAAAAGTAAGACTTAATTTATAGGATATTGATATTAACTTATTTCTAAAGTCAATTTGAAGGTTGTTTCGTATCGACGTTGCGTGCAACGTCGCCACAGGTATTACATGCAACGTCAGAACTGGTAGTATTGAATGCAACGTCGCAACTACTGATATACTAAAACTTCCTCAGGGTTCTTAAACAAACATTATCCCTTAACACCTTTCTCAAGTAACTTATCAAATCTGCTATCTAAACATATGCTGATGTCTGTGGTAACAAATTTTCCATTATAAAACAGACTAAATATTGTAGCTGGTGATGGTGCTGATTGTGCCTTATCTAATGTATCCAGTTTTATTACTTCAAGTGGTAATTTTCTGTTTGCTGCCGTCTCTTTTAACGATGTTGTTACATGATACTCTGAGAATGGGCATCGGTTAGTATAATATACAACCAGACCTTTTTTGTTTTCACATTCGCCACTTATAACACTATCTCTGAAAGCAGGATTTTTGGCATCCGGGTTTATCTTTTTTACAAGCAGACAGAACCCTGACTGTAATTTCTCTATAATCTCGAACCCCTGTTTTAACAACCATTTAGTATCACTCATAAAGTGAAACTTCTTAACACCTGCAACAGTTACAAGACCATCTTTACCTTGCTGTTTAGCATCGTCAATAGCCAGTTTTAACAGCTCTTTACCATAACCATTACCTTTGTATCTGCCCGATACCCAGAAACAGTTAATAAGCAGATAGTTTGGAGCATCAATAGGTACCCACCCTTTTTCTGCAGGTACATACTCTATAAACACCTTGGCTCTTGCATCTATACGTCTGAATACATATCCGTTATCGAACTCACGTCTGAGCCAATCTTTTTTTAGTTCGTAACTATCTTTACACTTCTTGTCAGATATTGCACAGCATATATGTTCGTTATCAATATTAGATCTGTCAAGCGATATTATCTTTTCCATATTCTTGTTTAATTTAACTGTTACTCAAAAATAATAAGGGTTAGTGACAACATTATGTCAGTAAATATAAAAAGTTTCTAAGTATATTCTTATATGTTGATATTCTGAGCAAAAAGATTGTAGGTTTTTTATTTCAGATGTATGGTTGGAGCAGAAAAACTGAAAGTCTTTTATTTTAGATGGATACTCAGGATAAAAAGACTGAAGGTTACTCCTTAAGGGTGGATATCCGAGTGTTTAGGTTATTAGGTTGATAAATATAGATGCATTCGACAACAAAACAGTTGTCATCTTTCTGTTAAAAGATAGTGTGCTGATACATTTGTAAGCTTGGTTGTTTGTCTGATATTGAATAATATGTTGTTGTATGCAGGCAAACAGATAAATTTACCCGCATACATTTATATTTTATCATGATATAAGAGAGAAGTTTATTACCCTATGCGTTTTTTGTTAATTGTTTGTATCTCTCTTTTACACCGTTGTTCCAGTATCCGTTTTTTGGTTTCATATATTCATCAACAGCTTTTACATACATATCTTTTGGTACAGTTATTCCTGATTTGTAAAGGGTCTCATATATCTCAAAGAATGCTACCGGATCTGAGTGGGTAAAATTGTAGTAATCAGTTGTCTTTTTTCTTTGTATTTTACAGTTATAGTAAACGGCCAACATCTCAAAGGCCATCCGGTTTACTCGTCCAAGGGTAATGTCATTATTGTATGCCGGATATTTTTTTTCCATCTCTTTGTATGCTTTGGGTATAATTGAGTCAAACATCAGGAATATTCCGAACTCATGACTAAACATATCAATAGTGTAAGTATCGTCCATATTGTAATATAGAGAGTTCATATTCTCAGACAGGTTATTAAAAGAGGGACCATCTTTTCCTGCTCTGAATAGCAGATATTTATAGTTGCCATAATTCCATTTGAGTTTTGTTGCATGTTGCCAGTCGGCCATAACTGTGTTTGTACCCATAAGCTTTGTCAGGTGCTCTGATCTATCTTCTAACTCCGACTCTATTTTAGGATATACATTTTCCAGATAACCATCTATATTATCAATATACACATGGGCTATCTCTTCAAACTGTCTGAGTGCAGCCATCTCTTTTCTCCAGTCTTTATCAGTCATAGTAAACCTTTGTTTATACATCTTTTTCTGATTCATTGGGATGTATCTGTATAGCGGAGCAAGGTTTCTGTTTTTTACAGCAAGTTCAATATTCATAAAATATTGTTTGTATTCGCTTTTTGTTTTAAGGTTTGCATATGCCGGAATAAAGAAAAGTAATGATGTAAACTGCCCATTTGCTCCTTGTCCGAACTTCATATGTTCTGCATTTTTTCTGAGTATATCCAGATCGCGTTTCTTAACTGTATTTGCAAACTGTTCACAATATTCTTTGTCATGAAATCCTATTCCTGCCAATGTGTACAGATGTGTAACATAGTTTATGCCAATACTATAGTCGATGATTATTCTTGGCTCTTCTATTTTTTTCTCGGTTTTACACGATAGGGTAATTGCTACAATGGCAATTAGTGATAGTAGATTTTTAATCATGCTGGTATGTTTTTTTGTCAGTAATTGATTTAACTAATTGCGGATATTACAATTATGTTACATTGAGTGTAACCATGTTTAATAATTAAAGACGAATATAATTGGCAGGTGTTGCAGACTAGATGGGTAATAGAGTAGTGCAATGGCTGGTTTTGTATTGCACTACTTTCTTTATCAGTTATATAACAGATGAAATAAATTTTAATTAAAACTGAATCCGTAACCGATAGAGATATATAGAGGTGATATTTTAAATTCACCAACATGCTCTATAGTAATAATTTCTGATTTATATTTCTGTTTATAGCTTCGTTTACCATATCTATATCCTGCACTAACAACTATGCTGTGTTTTCTTGTTTTGCCAAAGAACCTGTTGTAACGTAATCCGGCAGCCAATGTTGGTGCAGAAGCATTATAGTAACTATTGTTTGGCATATATATACCAAAGTCAATATTTACATCTAACCTGTTTTTACCTTTTGATATAATACCTGTTCCAGCACGTAATCCCGCTACAATATCGTTTAAACTATTTGTAATATCCTGATTCCCTAGCCCAAAATATATCTCTCCCCATGTATTAGGGGTAAACAGTTTGCGCTGATAGTCTATCTCTACCTGATTGGTTGATAATTGAAAAACAATAGTGTTTTTCCGCTGTCCGTTTACAGCTAATACAGATGCAATTATCATTAGTGATATGTATAATATTCTATTCATATTTGGTTAATGTTTTACTGTTACAACAATATTCTCTACTATAGTTTTTGCTGATGTAATGTTGTTTGTATCGTAATATAGTTTGCCATTTGAGCCATCGGGACTGCTGTGCCCTATAAACTGCATTATTACCGATGTTGTTTTCTCATTTATAGTAGCTGAGTAAACAACTGCTGGTTGTCCGCTACCCTCTTTACCGCCGGAGTAGTTGTTATCGCCTTTTTTTGCATCTTTAGGATAGTGGTTGTTAAAGTCTGTTGAGTGGTTAAATTCGGCTTTTATTATGAATGGTTTTTTAAGGTTGTCAGTTTTTACCTTAAACTTACTATCTGACTTTGGTGTTGCTCCGGTTATACCATCTGTAAGAGGAGTGTTTTTTGTTGGCAACATAAGGCCATCATTATATGTTATACCTCTTTTATAACACCAATGTGGTAATGACTCTTTGCGTCTGTTATCGTTATTAGATATCCACCCTTCGGTAGCAATTTTGTATGTCGCAAATATGGTTGTAATATAATTACCCTGACTATCTTCAATCCATATTGCAAATTGCGGCGGATTCTTTTTGTTAAAACCCAGAAACAGAGGGAAATTATGTAACCAGTTTTTGCCTGTTTTTACAGATACCTCTATATCGCCACTTGTATAATTCAGTTCATCTTTTTTGCATGCACCAAGCATAACTACTAATGCTATAAGTGCCAGTTTAAATCTGATCATTTTCATTATAATACTTTGTTTTACTGTTACTACAATACAAAGTAGAAGAGATCAGATCTCAATTCTATTGACAATTGTCAAAAAAACAAACTTGAGAGAGAAATCAGGAACTCATGTTTCAGGTGTCGATTAGGTTTTTTCGCATTCTGCTTAGAGTCTCTTTGGTAATACCAAGATATGATGCTATATACTGCAAAGGAATGGTTTTAACATAATCAGGATATTTTTCAAGCAGAGTAATATATCTTGTTTTTGCCGTTTGGTTAAGAAGAAGAAACAGGTGTTCTTCAGATGTTATAGCTACTGATTCGGCTATTCTGCGTCCTAATCTTTCAATGTTCTGATATTTATTGTATAGTTTGTATATATCAGTTCTGTTGAACTCTATTACATTAACATCTGTCATTGCCTGCACATTTACCATAGATGGTTTTCCTGTAATAAAACTTGTATACGATGTAATAAAGCATGGTGCAAAGTAGAAATCACTGGTTATTTCGTCGCCATTATGATTTAAATGATAAAATCTAAAATATCCTCTGTTTATAAAAATTACTTTTGAGCATACTTTACCTGTTTCTGCAATATGTCCTCTCTTTTTTATTGTCTTTTCAGTGATAATATCATTCAGTTCTCTGCTCTCCTGGTCTGATAGTTGAATTATGCTATTAATATAATTATGTAGTGCTTCTGTCATTATTATGTGCGCTGATCTGATATATTTATACAGTTATTAGTGAATTATTGCTAAAGTTAGTATTGTTTATTGATAATGGCAATTGCATTGTATTTTCTTATAGCTGAATAACATATAATGTATACTTAAATGGTGATATAAATTGTTTTAAGATAATATTTGAATTTTGTTTAATGGTGTTTTAAACCATAACGGTTTGTTTTTATCAAAAAAGGCAAACATATTACAAAACTGATAATATTTACTATTTGGTAGCGGATGTTATAAAATTTGTAAGTAATGTTTTATCAGATTTATCAATACAGCTTTTATAGTTTTGTTTAGATAGTATCTGGTTAATTATCAAAATATCAGCAGTTGCGAGGGTTGGTATTGAATTTCGAGAATTTATTAGCGAATGTATTTGCTATTTGATTACAAGATACATACTGGTTGTGTTTTGTTACTGATTTAAATACTGTAATGGCTATTAAACCAGCTATTGAGATAGATTTAAACTGTGTTTTTTATGTGTTGTTTTTTAAATCTATTTATATGTTGTTGTAGGTATAAATCTATTGCAGATGGTTTGTGTTTTATTAATTAGTTGACCTCGTGATTGTTGATATTATGTGAATAAATGATTTTAAGAAACGTATGATTATTTATGACCATATAGTATTGTTTACACAAAAAAATAATATATTTGGGAGCCTTAAAACTAGTATATGAAACGAGCATGAGAAAGAATTCTTGCACACACGAGAATGAATATTATGCGGAGTTCCATCTGACTATTAAAAGAAAAAATAAACAGATGAAATATACACCCTGAACGTTCGTGAAATAGAGTTGTATTCCTGTTATGGTAAAAAATAACGGGGTTGCCGAAAACCGGATAGAGTAGGCATAAACACTTTATTTTATACAAACATGAAAAAGCCATTTTTCGCAAAGTTTCTGGAGAACCAGATTAAAGAAGAGGACAGAGTAAAAGGAGGTATTGATCTTACTACTAAGATTAAAGATTTTGATCAGACTATGAAAGCTCCTTCTGATGACGATGAGAACGTAACACACAAGTACCCATCTGATGGTGATGAGACTGTTACACACAAGTATCCTTCAGATAGCGATGAGGGACATCAAACAATGAAAGCTCCATCTGATAGTGACGAAGGTCTTTTAATGTAAATGATTCTTGACCGGTGCTTTGTCACCGGTCTTTCTAACTCAAAATTTATGGATACTATTTTGCTTTTATCGCATAGCGGCGATTATTATACAATTGATAATGTACAGAAACATCTGAAACAGATGGGTTACAGAGCTGTGAGGATTGATACGGATATGTATCCATCGCAGTTGAGTGTTGATTTTTACAGAGAAACAGAGACTGGGATAAAGAAGGTAATAACAGTAGAGGGGGAAGATATAGATGCTTCAGATATAAAAGGTATATGGTTGCGTAGAATATGGTCGCCAAAATTACCGGATGATCTTGATCCAGAGTACAGAGCGTACTGTGCAAATGAATCTTCAACTCATTTTAATAACTATCTTGATACGTTAGACAAAACATGTTGGATGGATAATCCCTCAGACGTTTATAAAGCACAGAATAAGTTGTATCAGATGGAGGAGGCTGTAAAGGAGAATATCCTAATGCCGGAGACACTGGTGTCTAATAATCCTGAACGAATTACAAGATTTTTTAATAAGGTAAATGGCAATATGATTGCTAAAATGCAGACGGTATTGTCTGTGAGTATGTCAGGAAATGGTCCTGAGTTCAGAACAAGTAAGATTGAAGAGAGCGATATTGAAGGATTGGATTCTGTACGTTACAGCCCAATGATATTTCAGGAGGAGATAACTAAAAAAGCAGAGTATCGTGTTATTTATGTTGATGGTAAATTTTATTGTGGCAGAATTGATAATGATACTGTTGCAAGTGATAGTCCTGATATAAAAAGCAACAGAAGTGTTGAGTGGAATAACGGAACTTTACCTGCTGATCTGCAGGCAAAGATATGCAGGATGATGAGTAACATGAACCTTAGTTTTGGTGCAATTGATATTGTAGAGACTAATGATGGTGAGTTTGTGTATCTGGAGGTTAACCCGGTAGGAGAGTGGGGAATGCTTGAGATGTATCTGGATTTACCAATATCAAAAGCAATTGCTGAAACAATTGATAGAAAAATAAAAGATAGGTCGTTGCAGACTGAATAGAGATATAAATAAGAGGCATCCATGATAATGGAGCAATTAACACACGGGATCTGTTATCTGTATGGATGTCTCTATTGAAAAGATTATTTTAAGTATGGTTATGAGCCGGTATTACTGAATATGTTTATCGGACAGATAGGTTTAAACCGGCTCTTTTTTCAACTTATATGAAACTGAGCATGAGAATAGTCATTCGTACATACCAGAATGATTATAACGCGTGGTTACATATGTAAGAAACAAATTTAGACAATGAAAAAGGTATTGATAATTACACACCAGAATGATAATTACAGTATTGAGACTGTAACAAAGCAGCTTGAAGAGCAGGGAGCTGAGGTATTTCGCTTTGATAGCGATATTTTTCCTTCAAAGATTTCTGTATCGCAGTTTATTTCTGACAATGAGATTTGCAGTTATGTTGAACGCGATGGAAAAAAACATCTGTTAGATGAATTTGAGAGTATCTGGTACAGACGCTTTTATCTTGGACACGCTCTTGACAGAGAGATACCTGAGATGTATCGTGAGCCAATACTAGAGGAGTCTAAAAGAACACTATTGGGGATACTTGAAACAACACCTGTGTTTAAACTTGACGACTATAGAAATGTGCGCAGGACATCAGATAAGCACTTACAGCTTCAGATAGCCAGAGAGTGCGGATTAAGAATACCAAACACACTGGTAACAAATAACGCCGATGATCTGCGTAAATTTAATGCAGATAATGAGTCTGGTATCATCTCTAAAATGCAGACATCGTTTGCTATTTACGATGAAGGAGTTGAGAATGTTGTGTTTACAAATACAATGAAACCTGAGCACTTTGAAAATCTTGAGGAGCTTCAGAACAGTCCTATGAAATTTCAGGAGAAGATAGATAAGGAGGTTGAGCTACGTGTAACTATAGTGGGTGATAAAATATTCCCTTTCTCAATAGACTCGCAGAAGCTTGATGGATCAAAGGACGACTGGCGTAAAGAGGGTGTGAGTTTAATTAACGACTGGGTTCCGTGCGAACTACCGGATGATTTAAATGAGAAGTTATTGATGCTTATGGATAAGCTGAAATTAAACTATGGTGCAATGGATCTTATACTTACACCAGATGGTGAGTATGTGTTCCTTGAAGTTAACCCTGTAGGTGAGTTCTTTTGGCTAGATAGATTATCTGATGGTAAGATATCTTCAGCAATTACAAATCTGTTACTAGGTGAAGGGAAGCGCAGAGTAAAAATGAATTAATTTGATGATGCATAGCAGAGTCTAATGAGATAATTGGGGTTGAAAACAAGTCCGGTCAGATAATCTGTCCGGACTTGTTTTATATGGTTAGTGTTTTACACAACTCTCGTACTGATTTGGTAAGGTAGAGGATATACCACAGTTATACCACGCCCAGTTGCCATGGCTTATTTGTGTGGCATGTGTACTGCTTGCTCCGTAGTGTTTAGCGTAATTGTTAAAGTATTTGTCGTTATTACAGATATATACAAACAGGCTGTCGTAACCATAAGCACTCATATCTTTTACAGGGTACGATTCTGTAAACCTGTACTCCTCTTTCCATTTAGCTTTATCTGCTTTCTCAAGATCAATATAATATGTAGTATAATCGGTAAAATTGGCATTATTTCTATTGTACTCTACAATCTGAAATGCCGGATTATTACCAAATACCGGACTTATAGACGGACTTATATGTATAGCAGATGTTGATGTTGCTGTATGGTGTATCTTAAAGTCATCCATGTGTGTATGACCTGCCATTGTTGTGAATATAATATCTGAATATTTGTCAAGAATATTCATGTATTGATCATTGTATTCGTCTTTCCAGTACAGATAGGCCTCAAGAGGTTTTTTTGGATTGTTTTCATGTATAGTCTTGTATACATTAACACCCGGAGGTATATGGGTTATAACCCATACCTTTTCGCCATTTTTTTTGCTCTGTTCAAGATGTTCTGTAAACCATGCAAACTGCATATCAACAAGGCTATCCTGATTTACATTATGATCTGTACAGTTACAGTTCCACGGATGGCTATCGTTAAAATATTTAACTGACATATATATTGAGTTTAGCCCAATAATTTTGTGTTTATTATTATCCGGATTCTTAATGCAGAAATAGCCATGTTTTCTTAGGTTTTCAGCCTCTTCCTCCGGTAAGGCCAACCCTAATATTGGTTCATATAATTCGCTGAAATCATTGAGGAATTTTCCTTCGTTCTTCAGATGATAATCTCCACAATATGAATCGTTATTTCCAAATGTTGGAATAATTATAGATTCAGGAAACTTATCTCTTATCTTATGTGTTACATATGTTATTGTTTTCATGATAAACGCATGCAGATCTTCGTAACTCATAATTGATGTTTGTTCTCTGTAAATTTTGCCGAAGTCATGACATATATAATCACCTGTGAGGATAATAAAGTCAGGATTGTCTGTTTCGGCTTTCATTGCATTAAGCGTTTTGTCAAGCAGATCGTAATTGGTTTCATGATTGTACTCACTCAAATGATTCTTTTTACTACTCTTAAATATACTATCCCATTTCTCAGTAGGATAAGTATTCAAGCTACCAACAATGTCAGCGTCAAAGAATGGAGTAAAGTGGATGTCGGTTAAATTAATAAAGTTAGCACTGGTTCTGGTTTTTGTCTCTGTACTGTTGCAACCCAGCATAGTTATTATTATAACTGAGATGAACATTGGAATTAAATTGAATCTCTTCATCTGTTTATGTTTTTGTTGCTCTATTAAATATAGTAAATAATAATCAGATGATTGTAAATAAAGATGTTAAAGAAGTAGATTAGTGTTTGTGTTATGTGTATAAACAGCATGGTTTATAAGGATGAGAGAAAAAAAGGGCTGTTTCATATTTGAAACAGCCCTTATATATTTTATTAAAAAGGTTGATTAGTGCTTAGACTCTTTTACCTCTTTTAAGTGACCAACTTTTTCTACAACACGACGTTTCCACTCATCATCGTAACCTGGCTGTGATGGCCATGCAGGATTGTTGAACTCTGTTTTAGTGAATTTACCGTTCTTCTCTTGTTTGATATTACCATCAATGTACTTAACAAGAAGGAACTCGAATAGCTCTTGCCATCTTTCAGTAGTGCTGTTTGCAACCTGTCCAGAATACTGGTTAAGAAACTTGATAGCATCTGCTTTGTTGTTTGCAAGAAGAGATTTTGCTTTAGCATCTACCTCAGCAGTTTTCTTAACAAATGAAGTCTCAAGCATATCCTGAAGGTTCTGAATATCTTTGTACATATAGCTCCAACGTAGGTATGCAAAGTTTGTTACTTTACTGAATGTCCAGAATGCAGAAGTAGGAGAGTATGTTAGCATATCACCATTTCCAACCTTAAATGTCTCTGGAATCTCAGTTATACTTGCGTAGATAGGTACATAAACAGCTGTAGAAGCATTTCCAACGCTAAACCAATTCAAACAACCAATCTCTCTTGGAAGATCAGCACGTAACTGAGCTATGAATGAGAATGCAGTTTGCTGTGTTCCTGTAGCACGCTCGTTACAGTATTTTTTACCATTATAATCCCATGTCATTGGTCTCCAACGGTAAGGTACACCAAACGGACCAGCACCCGGATCTTTTGTCATATCAAGCTCAGTACCCTCAAGGTGGTTACGCATAAAGTGCATCATATCCTGTACAGATACTTTTCTCTTAGGCTTAACCCAAAGAGGCATACGGTTTGTTGCATATCCATTAGCATCGTACTGAATGTTTCCTTTTGCATAATCCCAGTACTGATCCATATCGTCAACTACCTGATCAAACATAGACCATACACGGATATCGCAGAAACGTGCACCACCAAAATCAACCGGAGCATAAGTATCAGAGAAACTAAACTCTTCGTGCTTCATTTTTTTAGGTACATAGTTCATTTTCTTAGCAAACTTAATTACATCATAAGAGTACACACACTCAACCTCAGGATTGAAAATCTTATGTATCTTCTTGTTTGTAATAGATGTTTTTCCGTTTGCCTTTGGGAATGTTGTAATACGAGCCTGGTTAGCGTGTCCTGATACATATCCGTCAGGAATTCTTCTTGCTACCCAGTTAGCGCCTTTTACACCAGGACCTTTACCAATCATCTCAAGAATCCAAGCCTCGTTACCATCTGCAATAGAGAAACTCTCACCTGAAGAGTAGTAACCCCACTCAGCAACAAGATTAGTCATAACCTTAATAGCTTCACGAGCTGATTTAGATCTCTGAAGAGTGAAGTAAATAAGACTACCGTAATCTATAAGACCAGTTGTATCAACAAGCTCTTTACGTCCACCATATGTTGTTTCGCCAATAGCAACATTGTACTCATTTACATTACCTACAACATTATAAGTCTCTCTTGCCTGCTCAATCTCACCAAGGTATTTTCCGGTGTCCCACTCATATACCTTAATCATTGTTCCCGCAGGATATTTTGCAGCAGCACGATAATACAGCTCACCATAAAGTACGTGAGAGTCGGCCGCGTAACTAATCATTACAGAACCATCTGTTGAAGCTCCTTTTGTAATGAGATAGTTTGTACAAGCATCAGAATTTGCAGTGCTGAAAAGCATGGCAGCTCCTAATGCAAGCGAATAAATTAATTTTCTCATGATTTGAAAATATTTGGTTTTATAAAATTGTCTTCTGACAAAAATAGGAAAAATTAAATGCTGACAAAGAAAATGGGAATAAAGGGTGCTTTATAGAGATGAAAAAGAGCTCTGAAAACAGAAATCCCCGCCATTTAGCGAGGATTTTATATTATTATAATGGTTGTTTCCTGATCTTAGAAGCCATTCAGATCCATTGTAACAGTAGGAATAAGTAGTAAGAAACCTATTATAATAGCTACTGCCATAAGTGGACCAATCCATTTTACCCACTTGTCATATGGTATTCTTGCAACACCAAGTACACCTATAAGAACTCCTGATGTTGGTGTTATCATGTTTGTAAAACCATCGCCAAACTGGAATGCCATAACTGTTGCCTGACGCGAAACACCAATTACATCAGAAAAAGGAGCCATAATTGGCATTGTAAGAGCAGCTTTAGCTGAACCTGATGGTATAATAACGTTAATAAAGTTCTGTATAATATACATTATACCAACAGATGTAACCTTACCAAAGCCTTCCATTGCCGATGATAATGAGTGTAGTATTGTATCAATAATTTTTCCTTCCTGAAGTACAATTATAATACCTCCTGCCAATCCAACAATAAATGCGGCAGAAAGAATATCTTTTACACCTTCAAGGAATAGTTTCACAATTCTGTCCGGGTTGTAATTCATTGCAATACCTGCTGCAAGCCCCATACCAAAGAATAGTGTTGCAATCTCCATTACATACCATCCGTATCCCATTACACCTACAATAAGGAACAGAATAGTAAACATTAGTATATTAAGAATAAAGAAGTGCACGGTTTTTCTAAGACTAAAGAATCCTGTAATAGCAAACAGACCTGCAAGTACCGGCATCACAGGAAGTACCGAGGCACTGTTTCCTATCTTCATCTCAGTTGTAGGGAATATAAACGAACATACTGTAAGTACAGATAGAATAATACCGTATGTAACCCATGCAGATACAGGTGTATGGTACTTGATGCTGTCCGCGTCAGCAGTACCTCTGTCTCTCCAGTATTTATCTTCTTCTCTTACAAGCGATTTTTCCGGATTACGCTTGATTTTACGTGCATATCTTAATATATAAACAATACCTACTATATTAATAATAAGCCAGCAAAATAATCTGTATTCGAAACCTGAGAATAGAGGAAGATCAGATAATCCTTGCGCAATACCTATTGTAAATGGGTTTAATATTGCTCCTGCAAAACCAAGTCCGGCAGCAACAAATACAATTGCAGCCCCTGTTATTGAGTCATATCCCATTGATATTGCTAATGGTACTATAATAATAATAAATGCTATAGTCTCTTCACTCATACCAAATGTTGCACCGAATATACTGAACATAAGCATTATTAGCGTAAGAATAATATTATTCACGCCCAATCGCTTAATTAATTTGTACCGTTCCAGTTTTTGTGTGAATCTTAAAAACGATAGTATTCCGGCATCAATAGCTTTGGAGTCATTCATAATCCAAAAAGCACCACCAATCATTAATATAAAGACTATGATATCTGCCTTGTCAACAAAACCATCAAAAAGAGCCGAGAATATCTGCCAAGTCTGCGGAGCACTGTCAACATAGTGAAATGAGTTATCTACTATAATGGTTCTGTTTACACCATTGACCTCTACAATTTGTCTCTCATACTCCCCACCCGGAATAAGCCAGGTCATTATACCTGCAAATACAATTATAAAAAACACAATCACATATGTATGTGGAATCTTCTTAAGCATATCAAAATATATGTTTACTGTTAAAATCTGTGCAAAGTAAATAAAATATGACCATTTGAGATGAGTATAGTTGTTAAAATTTGGTTTAATTATCTATTAATATCTGTCAGTTCTGTTATTGAATTACATTAAAAGTGCAAAGCTGTTTTTTAATATGTCTGTATATAGTGGTTTTTTCTGCACATATAATTCTTAAATCATATTAATTAGTATTTTTGGTGTTCGAAAAAATGAGAAGATAAAACAACATGAAAAGATTTTTAGCACATAAGCAAATAACTGAATTATGTTATGTCTTCTTACAAGAGAAAAGAAAAAATAAAATATATGAGACTACTAATAAAGAATATTAAGAAGTTGGTTCAGGTAGAAGATGAACCAAAGAAATGGGTTGCCGGTGCTGATATGGCTAAACTTCCTTGTATAGATAATGCTTTTTTATTGATTGATGATGAAAAGATTGTTGATTTTGGTTCGATGCACGAGATATCTAAAATAGAGAGTCTAGAGGATACAGATGTGTTGACAGAGCTTGATGCTACGGGACGTATGGTCTTTCCATCGTATTGTGATTCGCATACACATTTGGTTTATGCAGGTAGCAGAGAGATTGAGTATACTGATAAAATAAAAGGATTATCGTATGAAGAGATAGCGAAACGAGGAGGAGGTATCCTTAATTCAGCTAAATTGCTTCACGAAACATCTGAAGATGATCTTTACGAGCAGTCGTTAGAGAGAATAAATGAGATTATAGCTCTTGGTACTGGTGCTGTTGAGATAAAGAGTGGATATGGTCTTACAGTTGAAGATGAGATTAAGATGTTGCGTGTTGTAAAACGTCTTAGAGAGACTACACCTATTATAATAAAGTCAACATTCCTAGGAGCCCATGCTGTTCCTGCAGAGTATAAGGGCAGACAATCGGAGTATGTAGATCTAATAATAAGTGAGATGATTCCGATGGTTGCAGCAGAAGAGTTGGCAGATTATGTTGATGTTTTCTGCGATAAAGGATTCTTTACAGTAGAAGAGACTGACAGAATACTTATGGCAGCAATGAAATATGGAATGAGACCTAAGATTCATGCAAATGAACTTGATTATTCAGGAGGTATTCAGGTTGGAGTGAAATATAATGCATTGTCTGTTGATCATCTTGAGTTTACTGGAGATGACGAAATAAAAACTCTTCTTGATTCTGAAACTATGCCAACACTATTACCTGGTGCTGCATTCTTTTTAGGTATGATTGATCCTCCGGCACGTAAGATGATTGATTCTGGTTTGCCTTTGGCTATGGCTTCTGACTTTAATCCTGGTAGTTCTCCTTCAGGCGATATGAAGTTTGTAATGTCGTTAGGTTGTGTTAAGATGAGATTATTGCCAGAAGAGGTTATTAATGCTACAACTATAAATACAGCATATGCTATGGGCGTACAAGAGGAGGTAGGTTCAATAGCACGTGGTAAGTATGCTAATGTTTATATAACTAAGGATATTCCAAGTTATGAGTATATGCCATACGCATACGGAAGCAATCTTATAGATACAGTAATTCTTAAAGGGAAAATTATAGAGTAATATTTATATATATAATAAACATACACTAATCATGAAAAAATTAATAGAGTGTGTTCCTAATTTCAGCGAAGGCTGTGATATGAACATTATCAATCAGATTACTGATGAGATAAAATCTGTTGAAGGAGTAAGTTTAATAGATGTTGATCCTGGAAAAGCAACAAACAGAACTGTTGTAACCATGGTTGGAACACCTGAAGAGGTGTGTGAAGCAGCTTTTCTCGCTGTAAAAAAAGCTAAAGAGCTTATTGATATGTCTAAGCATAAGGGGGCTCACCCTCGTTTTGGTGCTACAGATGTATGTCCTCTTATTCCAGTGTCAAATATTACAATGGAAGAGACAGTAGAGTATGCACATAAATTAGCTAAGCGTATTGGCGAAGATGCAGGTGTTCCTGTATATTGCTATGAGAATGCTGCACGTGAGGATAAGAGAAAGAATCTTGCTAATTGTCGCGAAGGTGAATATGAGGCTATATCTCAGCGTATTGGAACAGATGAGTGGAAACCTGACTTTGGTCCGGCTGAGTGGAATGATAGCGTTGCTAAGTCTGGTGTTACTGCTGTTGGAGCACGTAACTTTCTTGTAGCATATAATGTTAACCTAAATACAACATCAACGCGTAGAGCAAATGCTATTGCTTTTGATGTTCGTGAGCGTGGTAGAGTTAAGCGTGAGGGTAATCCTGTAACCGGAAAGATTGTTTATGATGCAAACGGAGAGAAGGTATGGGAACCAGGAATGCTTAAATCAGTAAAAGCAATTGGATGGTTTATTGAGGAGTTTGGTATTGCACAGATCTCTATGAACCTTACAGATATCTCAATAACATCTATGCATGAAGCATATGAGGCTGTTTATGAGAGAACAAATGCAAGAGGAATGCGTGTAACAGGTTCTGAGCTTGTTGGTGTAGTTCCGTTAAATGCAATGCTTGATGCCGGAAAATATTTCTTGCGTAAGCAGAACCGCTCATGTGGTATCTCAGATAGAGAGATAATAAAGATTGCAGTAAAATCACTTGGTCTTGATGAGTTATATCCATTTGATCCGGATAAAAAGATTATTGAGTATATCTTAGAAAATCAGGAGAAAGAAGGCAAGAATAGACTTATTGATATGAATCTGACAGATTTTGTTCATGAGACAGGTTCAGAATCTCCAGCACCAGGAGGTGGATCTATATCTGCGTATATGGGATCAATGGGAGCTGCTCTAGCAACAATGGTTGCAAACCTTTCGTCGCACAAACGTGGTTGGGACGAGCGTTGGGAAGAGTTCTCTGATTGGGCTGAAAAAGGTAAATTCTACCATGATGAGCTTCTTAAAATGGTTGATGAGGATACAAATGCATTTAATAAGATAATGGATGCATTCGGACTACCTAAGAGTAATGATGCTGAAAAAGCAGCAAGAAAGCAGGCTATTCAGGATGCTACCAAGTATGCTATTGAGGTTCCGTTTAAAACAATGAAACTTTGTTATGAGTCAATGGAAGTTATAAAGGCTATGGCAGAGAGCGGAAATCCAAACTCAGTTACAGATGCAGGAGTAGGTGCTCTTGCTGCACGTAGTGGAGTAATTGGTGCACACCTTAATGTTAGAATCAATACAGCTGATCTTGAGGATAAAGATTATGTTGCAAAAGTACTTGCAGATAGTAAAGAAATAGAAGAAAAAGCTGTTGCTTTAGAGGCTGAGATACTAAAAATAGTAGAATCTAAGTTGTAAATAGCAATCTATTTGTACTGAAAACGGAGCTTTTTGTTAAAAAAGGCTCCGTTTTTTTTGTTACTAAACATAACATGGCGTAAGCCTTAATATTAGCAAAAAGAAATAAGTGGTTTTTGGTGTATAAAATTTTTAATATCAAATAAGGAGGTGTTGTGAATGTGATTAATGGTGGTTTTTTGTTGATGTTACAATGTTAATAAAAAACCCGTATTTAACATAATTGTATGATTTGTTGTGTAGTTGCGGTGTTTAATGTATTGATATATAGTGTTGTAAGCATGTATGTTAATTAATGTTAAGGTTTAATTGCTGAAAACTTAATTTTGGTAAATACTGAAAAAACATTGATAAAAATTTGTAATCTGAATTTGAATGTATATTTTGGTATCGAATAAACATACCATTTATAAACCTAATATTAATTTTATGAGAAAAGTTACAACATTGCTTTTCCTGTTTGTGTTTGCTTCGTGGCATTTGCTCTTAGCACAAACAAAAGTAGTTAGCGGTACAGTAACAAGTGCCGAGGACGGAGCTCCTCTAATTGGAGCTTCAGTAATTGTGAAAGGGACAACTCTTGGTGTTAGTACCGATATTGATGGTCGATACGAGATTAAAGTTCCAGAGAATGCAGTACTTGTTTTTTCTTCATTAGGATTTAAAGACAAAGAGGTAACAGTAGGTACGCAGACTGTTATAAATGTGACACTTGATGCTGATAATGTTCAGATGGAGGAAGTTGTTGTTACTGCAATTGGTATTAAACGTGCTACTAAAGCTCTTGGATATGCCGTTCAGGAGGTTAAGGCAGATGATTTAGAGAAGTCACGGAATACTAACGTGATAAACTCTCTGTCTGGTAAGGTTGCCGGAGTACGTATTAATAACTCATCAGGAGCAGCGGGAGCCTCTTCATTTGTAGAGATTCGCGGATCTGCTTCTATTACCGGAAATAACCAACCACTATGGGTTATTGACGGAGTACCTATCTACACTGGTGGTGGTGGTGGTGGAAACGCCGTTGATGGTGTTGCTACATCAAACAGAGCCATTGATATTAACCCTGATGATATTGCTTCAATGTCAGTTCTTAAGGGTGGTGCTGCAACAGCACTTTATGGACTACGTGCCGCTAATGGTGCAATTATAATTACTACTAAAAAAGGTGGTGATTCTAAAGGAAAACTTAATATAAATGCTTCTGCATCTGTTACAGTTGATGAAATTTCTCAGGTACCAGATCTACAAAATAAGTATGGTCAGGGAAGTCACAGATGGGGTGGTATCTATGGTTTGTCTTCTGTACAGAATCCTCAGGGTTACTGGTGGAAACAGCTTTCATGGGGACCAAAAGTATCGGATCTACGTTATGTTTCAGATCCTGCTTACACACCTTGGGATGGTGGTTCTAGTATGACAAATAAGGAGTATATTGACATGGGATGGTCAAGAAATGGTTATATTTTCTGGGCAGATGATCCTAATTTTTCAGGAACAGCTCCATCGCTTTCGTCAACTCCGGTTAAGACATACGATCCATATGATTTTTTCCAAACAGGTATTACGCAGAACTATTCTGTAAATATGTCAAAAGGAAACGAGAATGGAAGTTTCTATTTCTCATACTCAAATACAACACAAAAAGGTATTGTTCCTAATAATGAATTCTCTAAGAATACATTTACATTTAACGGAAATACTAAACTGCATGAGAAATTAACTGTTGGTGCTGCTGCTACTTATACAGCTTCTGGTGGTGATCGTATACAACAAGGTTCAAACGTATCTGGTGTAATGCTTGGTCTGTTACGTACACCTGCAACATTCGATAACTCATATGGTTATAAATTTAAGGATGGTTCGCAGAGAAGTTACCGCGGTGGTGGTGGTTATGATAACCCATACTGGACAGCAAATCAGAATAGGTTTACAGATAGAGTAAACAGACTTATTGGTAATGTAAATGTTAACTATGAAGCTACTGATTGGTTGAATATTTCGTACCGTTTAGGAACAGATTGGTACAGTGAGGATATAAGCGATCTTATAGAAAGAGGATCAAATGCTAACTCTGCAGGTAGATTAAATAGAAGTAATGCTTTCAGAAGAGATATAAACTCAGATCTTCTTTTAAGTATTAAGAAGAATCTTACTGATGATATCAGAGCTGAGTTTACATTAGGACACAACATGTTCTTATCTGAGTCAAATTCAACTTCAGCATTTGCTGGTGGACTTTTGATGCAAGATTGGAGAAATATGTCTAATACGGCTGATAATAAAGGATATGAGACTAATTATGAGAAGCGTACTGCTGCTTATTTTGCAGATCTTGGATTATCATATCAGAGTATGTTATATATGAACTTAACAGGTCGTTATGAGTGGTCTACAACCATGCCAGAGAATGATAATTCATTCTTCTATCCATCTGCAAGTTTAGGATTTGTATTTACAGAGCTAGATATATTAAAAGAGAATCCAATTCTTACATTTGGTAAACTTAGAGCTTCATATGCAAGTATTGCAAACGATGCTGCAGCATATGCAACTAAAACATATTACAGCGTAGCTGGTGGTGGTGATGGATGGACTGACGGTGTTAGTTTCCCATTTAAGAATAAAGGTGCTTTCTCATATGGTAACGCACTTGGTAATGCTGATCTTAAGCCAGAGACAATGAATAACTTTGAGATTGGTGCTGATTTCAGACTATGGAATGGTAGATTAAGACTAGATGTTGCATACTTTAAGAATGTGAATAAGGATCTGTTACTATATGTTCCAACTGCTGGTTCAACAGGTATTACATCAAGATATCTGAATGCAGGTGAGATGGAAACTACAGGATGGGAGATTCTTTTCAGTGCAGATGTTGTTAAGATATCTGATTTTAAATGGAACTTTACTCTTAACTGGTCTAATCCTGAAACAATGGTTACAAAGTTAGCTGATGATGTACCAAACGTTGGTCTTGGTGGATTTACTGAGCCTCAGGTACGTGCGGTTGTAGGTAAGCCTTATCGTTCGATATTTGGACTTGACTGGAAACGTGATGCTAATGGTAATGTACTTATTGGAGCAGATGGATATCCAACTACTGCTGATGAGATGACAGAACTTGGAACAATTCAGCCAGAATGGACAATGGGTCTTACAAATACATTCACATATAAAGGTATTACACTTTCTGCTTTAATAGATATTAAGCATGGTGGTAAAATGTGGAATGGTACAAAAGGTGCACTATACTATTTCGGAACGCATAAAGATACTGAGAACAGAGAGCAGGATTATGTGTTTGATGGTGTATTAGCAGATGGATCTAAAAACACAAAGGTTGTTAAATTAGATGAGAAGTGGAGAACTTCAGGTGGAGGTAGTGGTTTTACAGGTGCTTCTTCTCCATATATTGAGGATGCAGGATGGGTACGTCTGAGAGAAATTACTCTATCGTATAAGTTTAGTCCTAAATTTTTAGAGAAGACATTTATTAATAACCTTGATGTATACTTTACTGGAAATAACCTTTGGTTATCAACAGATTATACTGGAATTGATCCTGAAACAAGTTTGACAGGTGCTTCAAATGCTCAGGGATTCGATTACTTTAACATGCCGGGTACAAAGAGTTATACTTTCGGTTTAAAGATTGGATTTTAATTAAACAATATTGAAAATCATGATTAAGAAAAATATATATAAGATTATTCTTGCTTTTGCCTTGGTGTTTTCATTAAGTGCATGTGAGCAGTGGATTGACCCGGAGATAAATGATGATCCGGACAGACCGTTGGATGTTGATATGAGTTTGTTATTGTCTGGTATTCAGTTAGACATGGCATATACATTAGGAGGTATTGATATTTCAGCAAATACTTCGATATGGATGCAGTATGTAAAAGGTACTGACAGACAGTTTTCTGCAATTGATGTTTATAACCTAAGAACTGGTGATTTAAATAATGCATGGGAGAGTATGTATGCTGGTTTCATGAAAGATATATATATCATGAGAACTAAGGCAGAGGCTACGGCTCCTGTATCAAATCATTATGTTGGAGTTTCAAAAGTACTTATGGCTTATAGTATTGGTACAGCTACATCTATTTGGGGTGATGTTCCTTATACAGAAGCATTTTTAGAGGACAAAAATCTTACGCCAAAGTTTGATTCTCAGGAAGATATTTATAATACAATAAATACCTTATTAACAGAAGCTATTGCTGATTTTGGAAAAGATGCCGGATTGTTTAACATATCAGGAGATCTTGTTTATGGCGGAAAAACTGATAGTTGGATTAAACTTGCACATACTTTACGTGCTCGTTATGCAATGCACCTTACTAAAAAAGGTACAGTTAACTATGCCAATGTAATTGCAGATATAGATGCAGGAATCAGCTCAAATGATGAGAACTATACTTTCCAGTTTGATGCAACAGAAGCTGCAGCTGGTCCATTGTATCAATTCAGAACTCAAAGAGATGGATATGCTAATGTAAATCAAGGATTTGAAGCTTTAGTTGCTACAGATATTCGTAAGCCTGTATTGGTTGATATAGTATTTGGCGGATTCTATTCAAACAGAAATTCTAAGATTAACCATGTAACATATTCAGAGGCTCAGTTTATTAAAGCTGAAGCTCAGGTTAGAAATAGTGGAAACGGTGATGCTGCTTATAATGAGGCTTTAAAAGCATCTGTTGAGTATTATTTTAACCTTGGTTATCTGGGAGTACTTACTAATGAGGATGATGAGCTTGCATATGATCTTGCAACTATGCCATCGGCAGCAGCTCAGACTACATGGATAACTGCAAACAGTAAGACAAATGCAACTGTACAAGAGATAATTGAAGGTAAATATGTACATATGTTTATGCATACAGAAGCATTTGTAGATTACAGAAGAACAGGTTTCCCTGTACTTACTCCAACAACAGGTTCACAACTGCCTGCACGTTTCCCTTATGCAGGAGACGAAATAAATTATAACTCGAACTGTCCAAAAGGTGTAACAGTATTTGATAAGCTTTGGGCATTTCAATAGTAATTGACTCTTATTTTAGTCATTATATATGAGCAATTAAAACGGGGGGTCGGCTATAATGGTCGGCTCTTTGTTTTTATATACTATTTGATTTATGTAATGTGTATTTTGTCTTATTGTGTTCGTTTTTAAGCTTTTTATTGTCTTGATATATAAACTGTGAAGATATGTAATGTAGGAGATAATAGTTGCTGATAGAGCTGAATTTAAACCTTTAAAAAGAGAGGGATGACAAAATGCCATCCCCAATTCCTCTTACTACTCTCGAACTAAGATCTCTGATTAAATCACAAATAACAAAAACTTGAAACCTTAGCACTAATCACACATCAATTTGTACGTGCATTGTAGTAATTGGTTGACTAAATCTTAATATTTTTTATTAACTGTTGCATAATCGCGGAGTATATTATGTTCCAGTTTGTTTAAGTATGTGGTACTTATTATAGAGTCGTTTGTAGTTCGTAGTTCAGAGAAACAGTTCAGGATATTATCCTTGTAGAATGATAACCTATTGTTTAGGTATGCTTTTCGCTCACCATATTGTAACAGAAGTAGTGTTTGATAGTATCTTGTTACAAAATCGCTTAATTTTATAAGTATACTGGTTCGTTTAACACCAAACAGTCTCTCCATTGTTGTAATGTCCTTTAAAGTGTCAAAATCCAGATAGTGATTATTCTCAGAACTGCTTATTGTATCAGTTAAATTAATATTAAACATTATCGGAAAGCTGCAATGATGCATCTCTCCAATACATTTACTTTTACTATAAAAAGCGAATATATCATTAAGACATAATAAACCTGGATATTCAGAATATAATGGATGTGTACTTATTGCGTAGAATATTGAGTCTGTACTATAAATATTTAGTACAGTATCTGTAATTAATGGATTGTTCATTTCACATAACTCATGATTGTCGTCATTCTGTTTGAAAAAAGAGTTCATGCTAATAGTATCTTGTTTGTTGTTTTTGTTGTATAACAGATTATATTTTTCGTTCAGAGTGAAGTTATCTGCATCCATTGCAAAGTATATATTGTCATACCATATTGTACCTGTACCTTTTAATCCCAAAAATACCTTTACCCACCTTGCCTTATCTGGTATTATGCCATTTAATATCAGGTTGTTTGTGTATTTGCACCTGTATATATTCCACCCTGATGAGAAACCATTCTTAAGAGCATGAAGCCCAAACCATTGTTCAGAACTGTTTATTTTAGTTCTGCAATCATAAAGATATAGTTCTCCTTTTATTTTCTGTTTGCTTTTATCGTAATACTCTATTCTAATATTTATTGCATCATTTAACGTATTATTCCAGCGTTTATATACAGAATATATACTATCTGCTCTGAAAGCTACATTCATGTTGTATTTGCCCGGAATAACGTGTATATAATTACTTATTATACCTTCTCCTGTATCATCATTTTCATTTGCAAATTTACGTGTTATGCATACAGATTTATTACCTGAGAAAACTAAACTGGAATCATTGGTTGAGTCCTGCCAATATACATTATCACCTATTATTTCCCAATCTTTTATTTGGAATGAATTATCAATTGAATCATAGAATACTCTGCCATCCTCAAATGAACTGTTCTGAATCAGGTTGCCTTTTTGCCAATATTTGAACCTTGTTTTTAAATTTATACTAAGAGGATTTACTGATGACCATTTTGATTGAACCGACAGAACCTTATCTTCTCTGGTTTTACAGCCGATTAATATAAGTATAATAATTGCTACAATGTAATTTCTCATATTGAACTGTTTAGTTGTAACAAGTTAATGAATAATTGTAGCGATATCAACTATATAAATAAAAAAAGGATATAGAATTAATCTATATCCCCAAAGTAATAGTTCGGTCAATACGACCAGTTCAAGTAAAAATTACAATTCGGTTTATATTACATGTCTCAAAGGCTTTTTTTACCTACTGACGAATCAGTTTTTCTGTAAGTATTCCTTCTGAGACCAGGTTGTTAAATAACCAGTCGATTCTTGTTGTACGAGAAGGACAAATGTCTATACCACCACGACGTGTGAAAATACAGGTTACAGCTAGATCTTCCGGCTTGTAGTTGTCATAAATTCGTTTAAATATCATCTCGCACACCTCTTCATGAAAGTGGTTCTCATTTCTGAACGATACAAGATATTTTAGCAAAGACTCAGCATCAATATTATTTTTTCCAGATATTCTTATAAATACAGAACCCCAGTCCGGCTGATTTGTAATCTTGCAGTTGCTGCGCAGAATATGTGAAGTAAATGCTTGCTCTGTAATATTGCTGGTTGTTGATATTTTTAACAGGTCAGGATCTTCATCAAAGCTATCAAATGATATATTTTCAGAGAAGCTACACTCTTCAAGCACAGTGTACTCTGTTGATCTGTCAATTAAATGTTCTGGTTCCTGCTCTTTAAAGGCAAATACTTTAACCCTGTTGCCAATTAATGCCGACAGATCCTCCTCAACAATGCCCAGAACAATATCAAGACCTGATTGTGCAGAGAAACCAAAACGGGTCATGTTAAATGAGTTTAGGTATAGCTTTAACGATTTACTCTCAACAATATTAGGTGTATTGCAATCATATACAATCTTAAGCATTGCAGATACAGGTAACCCTTTCTCTGTAATAAAACTTAGTTCATAAGCATGCCATGTGTCATAGCCTTTAAAAAGGTTGCTAGGACTTTCTATGTTGTAGATATCACGATTTGGTTTTCGTGGTACGGCAACCAGAATTGTAGGATCATATTGTTGTGGGTAATCAACCTGTTTACCAAGTACTTTGCCTTCTATCTCTTTTATATCGGTATAGTTCATATTTATGTTCAATTTACTTTTTACTTACTGCTTCTGTTAAAGTGAATGCACCAACATTTTTTTTAATAATGCCAACCAAAGCATAAACAATCGGGGTGTCAATTGCGGCAATAGCTACCTTAATTACGTACTGTCCAATAATCATTTGCCATATTGGAGCTCCGGTGCCATAAAAGGCTATAAGAATAAATACACATGTGTCAAGTAATTGACTAAACATTGACGATATATTGTTTCGTAGCCACAACCATTTTGTTCCTGTTTTTGATTTTATAAAGTGGAATGCCCATACATCATGCCATTGGCTTACAAGATATGCTGCCATACTTGCAACTACAATTCGCATATTTGCACCTAAAATTGCTGCATACTCACTCTGTTTGTCCCAAAATGGCGATCCGGGCATTACAATTGCTAAACGTACAAATATTGCCGATATAACAACTGCTCCGAAACCCAACATAACAACAAATCCAGTGATTTTTTTTCCCCAGATCTCTGATATTGTATCGGTAATAGCGTAGGTAAGTGAGTAACATATTACAGCCGCCGGACCAATAAAACCAAAAACGGTAATTGTTTTTACAGCTATAACATTACTTACTACAAGCAAACTAACAAATATCGAAATAAGGAATAATAACCATTTAATCTCTCTACTCATCTCTTTATATATATTACATCATATCACTGTTTGCAAGACAGAGTAATACCATCTGGGAAAGTATGTATAAACAAAGAAGATTTATATATTCCGGATAAGAATAGTCAGACGACGATTAATACACAAAAATATGTCTTCCCTAGTTTTGTTTATAGACAGGATGGTTACGAACTGTCTGCATGGCAAAGTAAGTAATAAATTTTCGGTTTAAAAACATGTGAAAAAGATATTTTATCTACAGAGCTTGTATACAGTGTGTTAATCTGTAATATTTAATAATGTAAATATGTGATTAAGTAGATGGTGTTGTGGTCAATATTATTATGGTTAACAATAAAAATCAGATTCCGGGCGGACATGCCCGGAATCTATCAAAGTTTGGTTGTGAATAGTTTACCAAATATAGGAAAACAAAATCTTTAATTAAGCTTTTCTGCTAAACAACCAAACTTACCGTTAAAAGTATATATTAATATCTGTTTATCCAATAATAATTCATCTTTTTTGAAAAAAAATCTGATCGTCTCACCACATGAGACGATCAGAAAAACAAATTACTAAGTATACAATAACTATGTTGTGTGTTTGGGTTTAGATAAAGGCTGATAAACAGGTTTATACAGTTTGTGATTTTAGTTTAGTTCAGTGAATTGAGTTATAACATCATTTGCTTTTACAAGTTTATGAGGCATAACCACGTGCGTTATAGGTATGGTTGTTCTTATATACAGACGACTACCTACGTTTTGACTTTCGTCAACTGTATATCCTCCTTCTGTGTAACCAACAAATTCTCCGTTGGTTGTAAATAGTGGTAGTTTATCAGTAAGAGCATTCAGGTGATGTAAATTCCCACTTCTGTACATCACCTGATTAACCTGAAAACAGCCAGGATAAGGAAAGTAATATGACCGTCCGTAACTCAACAACCCCTGATCTGTTGATATTTCAGATATTCTACTCTTTATATATCTTACACTTGATGCCTTAAATGGTTTTGCTAATTTAAGAACGTAATATGTTGAAGGACCATTCTGTTTGCCTTTTGCAACAACCTTGGCTTCTCTTACACTTCTGTCATAACTTATAACATCAAAAATATCTCCAATTGAATATGGAAAAGCACATAGTGCCAAAAGGTAATTTTCATCATAAACCACTGCGGTTTCTGCCGATATATTGCTTTGTGGATCAAGAATTCTTTTCTGTATTGTAACAATACTCTTAAGATTTTCAGGTAAACCAATCTCAATATTTGCTATTGCAGATTCTGGAAATCCAATATTATATTTTGCATAGAACTCTTCGCTACTCTCTTGCCATGAATAGTCCTGATTTAGTTTCAGTTTTTGATCAGGAAATTTTCTATCAGCTATAGTAAGCCAGTGATTGAGCAGACGTGTTATAGCTTCTCCTCCGATAAGTGTACTTGATTTTGGTCCAATTACAGGATTTTCAATGACCTTTGGCTCTGCAAATATTATTGATTTAGAGGGTATCTCAAAATAGTTAATATCATCTCTTATATCAATTCCATATCCTGATAACTTCATCATACCAACTACTTCTCCTCTTAAATTAAACACTGGCGATCCGCTTTGTCCGGCAATACAACTAATATGTAAAGGCAGATCAAAATTAAATGTATATGGGGTATTCATTACTCCAAGCATAGCCAGATGTTTACCATATGTTTGAGCTATGTTCGGCCCTCCGATATTTAAAACCAGTTCTCCTTTTTCTGTATCTCTGTTTGTTACAGATAATAGTGATATATCGTCGAATGATTGATCCAGTTTAACCAATGCAACATCATGATCGCTTGAAGCAAACCATGTTCTGCCTGTAGTTTTTCTTCCATCAAATAACTCAATACTCATCTGAGGATTCTGATTATAATCGCCATTAAAAACTATAGAACCCATATTCTCTACAACATGCTTGTTTGTTACAACCAGGTCTTTATCAACGAACCATCCGGTTCCACCGCCTTGTATTCTTACTACACTACCTACAGTTTTACGAGCTATTGCCTTCCATGTATCTATTACTCCTGATGGTATGTTTGTTATATATCCTTTATCATCTATAATCTGATTAACACTATATTTTGCAATGTCGGTTTCACTATTTGCTTTATAACTGTATTGTGTAAAAGGCAGAGGCAATTTACGTAACTCATTTCTTTGGTACTCAGAATTATTATATGTCGGATTGTCAAAAGAGTTAATTATCTTAAATGGTTCTGCATCATTAACAAGGTTTACCTCAATAGTATAGAATATTTTGTTATGTTTTTGTACAATATGATATACTTTTTGATCGCTATATTTCTTTATAATACTATCTTCCCTCATTTTAAGGTTAGTTCCGTTATAATTTAATTCAACAGATTCCAGATATAATACCGATCCTTTTTGGCTATATGGTTTATCTTTTTTTACCAGAACCTTATAGTCTCTTCTTATGCTTTCATCCTCTGATATTACTTTAAACATAACAGGTTTACTGTAATCATGTGGCAGTAACATATCAGGTGTCATTATTGCTTTATCGCTTACAGTTATATCTGCTTTAAGAGCTGATATATCAGTAGAGTAGGGCAGGGTTGTTGTAATCTCATAATTTGTAGCATTAATAGTTCCGGTGTAGTCTTTAGTAATAGCTTTGTTTTTTGCGGCACTAAATACAAATGTTTTTACAATTGCTTCGCCTGATTTTACCTCTTTGTCTGGTTTGTTATCTTCTTTATCATCTTTTGAGCATCCAGAAAAGAGAACTATTATAACCAATAAAATGTTGTATGATATTGTTTTGTACATATATTTTCTGATTTAAAGTTGAGAACCGGTCGTAACGGCTGTAGTGAAATTACTGTGTGAATTTGATTGTTTTAAAGCCGTCAGACCGGTTACGATAGTAGAACTAATTAGAATTGCCTTCTGGAAGGGTATTTAAATCTTTTTATAAACTCTTTTTTTCTTCTCGCCACCTGATGTCTCCCAGAAATATGTTAACCCATTCTTATCAGATGACAATTGTATATATCCTGTTGATTTGTTCTTTCCGTTATCAAGAATAACCTTTATGGTTGGGTTAATTTCATCGCCAAAAGATTTTTTATATTCTGCTACCTCTTTATCTGTAGGGGAGGATATTTTTGCTTCGCCTTCCTCGTTGTGTTTATTGTTATAAGATTTACTTGCATTATACTCTTCTGATTTATATGTGTAATCTCCTTTGTCGGTAAATTTTAAGGTTTTGTTTACATTTACCTGTCCGAAATAGGTAACAACTTTACTCCCTTTGTACTCCCACGTACCAACAAGATCAGTATTAAACTTTTTAGCTTTCTCTTTTTCTGAATCTTCTTTTTTACATCCAATACATGCTAACGATAGTGTTATTGCACAAAGCAACATTAGTTGTTTAAAACTTTCCATCTCTAATAATTTAAAATTTGATTGTGACAAAGAAAGATTTAAGAGATAAGAAACATGCAAAATTACACCTCACAAAACCTCACATTATTAACAAAGCCCTGATTTTATAAATGATATAATCAGGGCTTTGCTTTGCAGGTATATAAGTATTTGTTGTTATCCGGCCATTCTAGTTTAATCGTAAAAGGTATTCCATAAGGTTTACTCCCTTATCCAGTTCAAGTTTTTTGCGTAGCCTGTATCTTCTGCCCTCTATAGCCCGCTCAGAGGTATTCATTATTTCTGCAATATGTTTTGATGAAAATTTCAGACGTAACATACCAATTAGTTGTAAATCGTCTGAATTTACATCCGGATGTTTTGCTTTGACCATTGTTAAGAATTCGCCATTTGCCGATTCAACCTTTTGCTCTATCATGTTTCTGGCATCTTCATCTATTAGATGTACTTTTAACGATTGCCTTATTTTATCCATATCGCATCCGGCAGTTTCGCTCTCTTTTTTCAAAAGATATAACTCCTGTTCCAGATCCATTAGCAATCTGTTTTTTTCATTTATTCGGTTACTAAAGTCAAAGATTTCACTTCGTTTAAGTGCCAGTTCTGACTCTATCTGTTTTTCACGAAGAAGAATTAGCTCCTTCTCTTTTTTATGTAATAGGACCTTTCTTCTGAAATATATAAATATTAGTAGCAGAACAAGTATCAGAATTATAATTGCAGACAGATATATGAGTTGTTTTTCACGTTCCTTATACTTAACCTCCTGTACCCTCTTATCCTCTTCGTATCGTTGTTTTATCTCTTCCAGATTTACAGCTTTTTTCTCTATAGCCAGACTATCTTTGAAAGCCATATATTTTTTCTGATACATCAAAGCTTTTTCATACATCTTAGCCTTTTCGGCAGATTTACACATTGTAGATAATATATCACCTCTTATCTTGGCTATTTTGTGCTTTTCTGCAATTGAGTCTGCTATGTTAAAGTAGTGAAAAGCCTCTTCATATCTCTTTTTAGCAGAGTATACATAAGCAATATTACGCAGGGTTCTTATAATGTTAACCCTGTCATCTTTTTTAACCAGATAATCATATGCCTTTTTGTGTATTGCAAGAGCTTTATCATATTCTTTCATATACATATAACATATAGCTATATTGGCATCAATTCTCATATCCGGTTCGCCATTTTTATATATACTATTATGTTTCTTGCTAAGAGTAAAATAATCTATGGCTTTGTTATATCTCTTTTTCTCGCCATAATATGCACCCTTTACCTGATATACCATATTAAGCAATTTATGATCAGGTATAGCCTCTGCAATAATTTCTGCTTTAGTAAGATATTCAAGTGCTTTTTCGCTGTTATTAACGCCCAGATAGTCACTGCCAATCTCAAAATAAGATAGTGATATAAGCGAACTATCTTTTAACTCATTTGCAATATCAAAATGTTTCAGACTGTATATAAGAGCACTGTCGTTTTTACGAAGATAACCATATGCGGCAGATATACCACGTAGAGATTTTATGATTAGTTTCTGATCCTCAACAGTCTGTTCACGCCAGTTATAATTTATAACACCTTTAAACTGATCAATTGCTTTACTGTATTCCATTTTTCTGTAGTATGCATCTGCCAGCTTTTGTTTTGCTATAATATCATTATGACTGTCAAGATTGCCCATTTCAATTAGTGGTTGATAGGCATTTATTACTGAATCAGGATCATTTAGCTCTGAGATTTCCTTTTTAATTGTAGATTTTGGCACTGAGTTGTTACATGAGTATATAAAAACAAGTGCAAGTAGAATTGTAGAATATAAGCGCATATAATGATAAATGTTGGTTGCGTCCACTACAAATATAACCTTAAAAGCCTGTAAAATTATTTGATAGTTTGTTTTTTAACGATTTATTAGGAAATTACGACTCTTGATGATGAGTTTTTGATAAAGAAAAATTTTTCTAAAAAAAGTTACAACTATTTTTTACAAGGTGAGTCTGTATAGTAGAAGCAATACAAAAATGACAACAAACCAAGAATTGATAGAAAAATATGTACGGGGTTGTAAACGAAACGATGAAATGTGTCAGTTTCAGTTATACAATATTTTTGTTAAATCAATGTACAATACAGCACTCCGTTTTTTTAATAATAAGATGATAGCAGAGGATATTGTACAGGAATCGTTTGTTGCTGCGTTTGCAAATATAAAACGATTTAAAGGTGAGAGTAGCTTTGGAAGTTGGTTAAAGCGTATTGTAATAAACAGGTGTATATCTGAGATAAGGAAAAAGAAAGTTGTTTTTGAGAGTATAGATGATAACATAACCGGACTATATGAAGATGAGTTTATTGAGGATAGAATATCAGACAGAGCTATACATGATGCAATAAAGGAACTGCCTATAAATGCACGCACAATACTTAATCTGTATGTATTTGAAGGCTATAAGCACAAAGAGATTGCTGAGATTCTTGACATAACAGAATCTACCAGTAAAACACAATATAAAAGAGCAAAACAGATACTTTATAATAAACTAAAACCTGCATATTATGGAATCGAGATTTGAGAAGTACATAGAGGAGAACAGAGACAGGTTTGATGTTGAAGAACCTGACAGAGAATTAATATGGAATGGAATTAAAGCAGCGAAAAGGGTTGAGAAGCGTAAGCGCAGAGTAAATGTATTGCGTGTAGCTGCTTCTGTAATAGCAATTGTAACTATATCTGTTTTTGTATTAAACAGAGAACCTAAGGCTGATGATTATTCATTAAGTAAGTATAGTGCTGAGTGGGGAAGTGTTGAGAGTGAATATAACAGCCTTATAAGAGAGAAGATGGCTGTTGTTAAGAGTAACAAGAGCACCAGTAATGAGATAATTGTATTTCTGAAAGATGAATTAGATGAAATAGATAAGTTATATATACAGGCATTTGAAGATATCAAAACATCAGGAACCATGGATCAGATTGTCGACACTATTTTTGATACCTATGAGAAACGCCTGCAGATTTTAAATCAGATTATTAATGAGATTGAAAAACAAAAAGTATATGAGAACAATAATAGAAAACATGAGGCTTAGTACAGCAGTATTTATATTTGTAGTATGTTCCGTATTATCTGCAAATGGTCAGAGTAAGGAGTTTAATGAGACATATAAATGGAACTTTGATGTAATAGAGGATGTAAATGTTCTGCTTACAAATTACGATTGCGATCTGGAGGTGAGAATATCTGACGGTAATAAGGTTAACTTTGAGATGTATGTAATTGCCGAAGGAGATAGTGAAGATATAAAAGTACTTAAAGATTATCTGGATAGCTATGAACCCGAGGCATCAAAGAGTAATATTGAACTTAGAACCAGATTCTGGAATAGTTGGGTATCAAAATCTATTGGTATAGCAAAAAGGATAAAAATTACCCTTAAGAATAAGGAGAAGATAACGCTATCGGAACTTAAGATAAGAGCCAAATTATACTTGCCAAAAACGTCAAATTTTGAGTTGGTAAGTAAATACTCTACTATTGGAATTGATGACCTGAACAAGATTAAGATACGATCTTATCAGGATAAGATTTCCGGTAAAAATATTATGGGTGATGCTTCTATAAACGGTAAGTACTCAAAGGTTGAATTTATGAATATTGGTAATACAGACCTTAGTCTTTATGATACTGATATTGTGATTAACAAGGTAGAAAATTTGATATGTACATCAAAATACTCTAAGATTAGGATTAAAAATGCCGGTAATGCTAAACTGACAAGTTATACAGATAAATATAATTTTGTAAAAACTGGAAATATCATATTCAATGGCAAATATTCAGATCTTAATGCTGATAACTCTCTGGACACAGAGCTATCATTGTACGACTCTAATGTAGCAATAAGAAATATTAATAATCTGTCTATTAAAAATTCAAAATACTCTGAGATTAAATTTATTGGTACAGGTAACATAATTATAGGAACACTTTATAGCGATAAAATTAATATTGAGAGAGCCGGGAGTATAAATATTACAACCTCAAAATATTCTGAATTTGATATTAATTCGTTAACCTCATTTACACAAGGTACGTCATATACTGATAAGTATAGCTTTGGAAGGGTTGAGTCTATAGAACTAACAACCTCAAAATATAGCAGTTTTAATATAGATCTTATTACAAAAGGTATATCTGTTGAGAGCGGATATGAAGTAAAGGGGCAGATAGAAGGTATTACAGATACATTTGATAAAATGAGTATTAAAGGGAAGTATAATAAATTTGATATATCAGTTCCTGAATCACTATCTGCAAGAATCCTTTTTAAAGGTAAATATGGTAGCTGTAAGGTAAACAATAGCAACTACGAGATTAAAAAGCATATATCGCAAAGCTTAATGAATGATATTGAGTATGTAAGAAAAGGTAGTGATGCTGCTACAGCAACGTTAAAGATGGAAGGATATTCAAATAAAATATATATCCGATAAAATAGGGTATATTATACAAATAAAGGGGCTATTATAAGCCCCTTTATTTGTATATATCTATTTAAAAATCTCGTACTCTCCAACATCACTTAATATCTCATAACCAGAATCGGTTACAAGAATGGTATGCTCAAATTGTGCCGATAACATATTATCTACAGTTCGTGCTGTCCATCCATCCTCTTTATCAATAACAGCTTTTGCTTTACCAATGTTAATCATTGGCTCAATTGTAAAGATCATTCCAGGTCTCATAATTTCACCTGAGTTTTTTGATGCAGAGTGCTCTACCTGTGGTTCTTCATGAAACTTCAAACCAACTCCATGTCCGCAGAATTCATAAACAACACTATATCGTTTAGATTTTGCGTATCTGCCTATTGCAAATCCGATATTACCAAAATAGTTACCCGGGCGCACCTGCTCAATACCCAGATAAAGTGCATGTTCAGTATCCTCTACAAGATCAAAAGCCTTATCCGTACACTCTCCAATTGTGAACATTGTGCTTGTATCGCCATAATACCCATTTAGTATTGTGGTAACGTCAATATTCAATATATCACCCTCTTTTATTATCTCTTTATCTGAAGGTATACCGTGGCATATTACATTGTTTAATGAAATACAACAAGCTTTAGGAAATCCGTTATAGTTTAGTGGAGCAGGAGTAGCTCCGTTATCTCTGATATACTCCTCTATTTTATCGTTCAGATATAGCGTTGATACACCCTCTTTTACATATTCACTGATATATTTAAGTGTATTTCCGGCAAGTTGAGCACTTGCTCTTACTCCGGCAATCTGCTCCTCTGTTTTAATTATTATTTTGTCCATTTAGTAGTATTCTAAAAAATATCAATACGGCTGAATTAGCCGGATACAAAGCTACATATTATCATCAATTAAGCTTTATATTATTAAGAGAAATAACATTGGTTTGTACAAACTGTTTAGTACTGTATACAAAAAAGTCGCTAAACCAATATGTTGTAGCGACTTTAAATATCTTAATCAGATCTAACCTAATCCTCTTTGGTCATAAGATCTTTAATCTTTGCAATCTCCATAAAACTTGCACCGTTTGATGATCCAAAGCTACCACCAATTACAATTACCAAATCGTCTTCTTTAAACTTATTGCGTGTAATAAATTTATCCATAGCAGTTCTTACAAACATATTTCTTGACGAGTGATGAGGCATATACTCTGCATTAACACCATACGATAAAGCTAATTGACGCATTACAGCAGTATCGTAACAAATAGCATAAACAGGATATTTACCTCTGAAGGCTGATATATATCTACCTGTTCTTCCTGTTAATGTATCAACAATTACAGCCTTTACAGGTAACTGTAACGATGCTTTTACTGCCGATTCCGCAAGCATTGCGGTAATCTCATTATCAACAGATGCAATTGTCATATTTGGTGGATTTGTCTCCATATCATCCTCAACCTCTTTTGCTATCTGACTCATGACCTTTACAGCCTCTGCCGGATATTTACCATAAGCTGTCTCTCCGCTAAGCATTATAGCATCGGTACCCATATAAACAGCATCTGCAATATCGCTAACCTCAGCTCTGGTAGGTCTTGGGTTCTCAATCATTGAGTGTAACATCTGTGTAGCAACAATAACCGGACGTTTTGTTTTTACACACTTCTTTACAATCATGCGTTGTACAACCGGAACCTGATGAGCCGGAATCTCAATTGCAAGATCGCCTCGTGCAATCATAATACCATATGCATGTTCAAGAATTTCATCAAGATTATCAACACCTTCTCTGTTCTCTATTTTGGCTATTATTTTTGTATTTCCACCAGCTTTCTCAATAATATTCTTAACAGCAAGAACATCATATTTGTTACGTACAAACGAGTGGGCTATAAAGTCTATATTATTCTTAACAGCCATCTCAATAAACATCTTATCTCTGTCGGTTACTGACGGAAGATTTATTGAAATATTAGGCAGATTAACGCTCTTTCTGAGCTTTATAGTACCGTTATTTACAACCTCACAATACAGATATTCCCAATCCTTGTGAACCACTTTTAGTTCAACATCGCCATCATCTATTAATACACATGCACCTGTAGGAACATCTTTAATAATATCTTTATATGATACAAACAGACAATCATTTGTAGTTTCTCCTTCAGGATCGCCTTTAAGTTTTATCTTATCGCCACTCTTTACATTTGGCTCAACGCCTTTTCCTACGGTTCTTATTTCCGGTCCTTTTGTATCTACCAGTACAGCAATTTTATCTGATACCTTTCTGGCATCGTTAACCACTTGCATGGCCTGTTCTACTGTTTGATGTGCAGTGTTAAGCCTTACAACATTCATACCTGCATCAAATAGTTCCTGAAGAAAATCGGTTGTACAAATTTTATCCGAAATAGTAGCTACAATTTTTGTCTTCTTAATCATCTGTTTGTTCAATAATTGTAAATAATAGTTACAAGAAAACGTAAAATGCTTTGTATTTTGTTGTTTGCAATCAGCAAACCATATGTTCCAGAGCCTTTTTTTACCTTATCTTTATAGATGCAAATACCTAAAAAGAAAGGAGAACAACCGTTTTCTTGTCGGTACTAATAGTGTTCTGTAACTTAAAATTAATCTATTTTCGTTAATTTGGCACTATTAATAGCGAGAATAGATATTAATTTTATGCAAAATTACATCTTATAATCCTATACAGGTTAAGTTTATATTAAATTATAATTCATAAATTAGTTGAGAAGTTGGGAGATTGAAATAAACGAGTATAAGATATATCTTGCTCTGGAGCGGTCATTATCAGGTAATACTCTGGAGGCATATCTGAGGGATGTGAATAAATTGTACGATTTTGTTACTATTAAGGAGCACAATATTGATGTATATAATATAAGTCCGGAGATAATATCAGAGTTTATTATTTGGATTAATGGTTTTGGTATTTGCCAGAGAACACAGGCACGAATACTGTCAGGTATAAAATCGTTTTTTAAGTTTCTACTATTCACAGATAAGATAAATACAAACCCGGCAGCCAATATTGAGGGACCAAAGCTTGGACTGTACCTGCCGGAGGTATTAACTGTTGAAGAGATTGATGATATGATTAATACAGTTGATCTTAGTAAAGCAGAAGGACACAGAAACAGAGCTATAATTGAAACCTTATTTAGTTGTGGTTTGCGGGTTTCGGAGCTTATAGGTCTTAAGATATCTGATATATATTTTGACGATGAATATATACGTGTAATTGGTAAGGGCGATAAGCAACGCCTTGTTCCTATTAGCGGGAAGGCGATAAAAGAGATTAAAAACTATCTTATTACCAGAAATCAGTTACCTAAAATAGGTAAAGAGTTTAGTGATATTTTGTTTTTGAACAGAAGAGGACGAGCCCTTACAAGAGTAATGATATTTACCATTATTAAAGGTACGGCAAAGCTGGCTGGAATAAGTAAAAATGTAAGTCCGCATACTTTGCGCCATTCATTTGCAACAGAGCTGATTAACAGAGGTGCTGATCTACGGGCCATTCAGGATATGCTTGGTCATGAATCTATAAATACAACAGAGATATATACCCATCTTGAATCAGGAACATTACAGGATACTATTCTTAGATACCATCCGAGATCATAAAGTGAATACCTGTTGTGTAAACAGGGCTATTCATAACATAATTATGTTTGCATAATAATAATGTATCAAATGGTATTTTTACTGTGTTGATAATTCAACTTATTAATTATCTTTGCCGAAAATTGTATTCACATTAATTTGTTAACTTACTTTAGAAGAAATGGGTAGAGTATTAATCATTGGTGCCGGAGGTGTTGGAACCGTTGTTGCGCACAAAATGGCTTCATTACCTGAGGTATTTGAAGATATTATGCTTGCTAGTCGTACTAAATCAAAGTGCGATGCTATTGCCGACAGTATTGGTAATAACAGGGTAAAAACAGCTCAGGTTGATGCTGATAATGTTCCGGAACTTGTTGAACTTATTAATGGTTTTAAGCCGGATTTAGTTGTTAACGTTGCATTACCATATCAGGATCTTACAATTATGGATGCCTGTTTAGAGTGTAAGGTGAGCTATCTTGATACTGCCAATTACGAACCTAAAGATGAGGCAAAGTTCGAATATAAATGGCAATGGGCTTATCAGGAGCGATTTAAAGAGGCAGGACTTACTGCAATACTTGGATGCGGTTTTGATCCGGGTGTAACAAGTATATTTACGGCTCATGCAGCTAAGCATGTATTTGATGAGATTCACTATCTTGATATTGTTGATTGTAATGGTGGAGATCATGGAAAAGCTTTTGCAACAAACTTTAATCCTGAGATAAATATCAGAGAGGTAACCCAAAAAGGTAAATTCTGGGAGAACGGAGACTGGGTTCTTACAGAGCCACATGAGATACATAAACCTTTAAATTATCCTAATATTGGAGAGAAAGAGTCATACCTTATATATCATGAGGAGTTGGAGTCTCTTGTAAAGAACTATCCTACAATTAAGAGAGCAAGATTCTGGATGACATTTGGACAGGAGTATCTTACACACCTTAGAGTGATACAGAATATTGGTATGGCATCTATTGAGCCAATTAACTATGAGGGTAAAGAGATTGTACCAATACAGTTCCTTAAAGCGGTACTTCCTGCACCTGAAACATTGGGCGATAACTATGTTGGTGAAACATCAATAGGATGCCGTATACGTGGTATTAAAGATGGCGAAGAGAAAACATACTATATATATAATAACTGTAAACATCAGGATGCATTTAAAGAGACAGGAACACAAGCTGTAAGTTATACTACAGGTGTACCTGCAACAATTGGAGCTATGATGTTCCTACAGGATAAGTGGAAGAAGCCGGGAGTATTCAACGTAGAGGAGTTTAATCCTGATCCGTTTATGGAACAACTTAATAAGCTTGGTCTTCCTTGGAATGAGGTTCACGATGCAGATATAGAGCTTTAAAAAACATAGTAACGAAATATTATAAAATTTCTTACACAAAATACTATATGCGGATCTCATTATCAGAATGAGATCCGTTTTGTTTAAATAATAATACAATTGTTGTATGAAAATAAATATTGATAGTACTCCATCGCCTTGTTATCTGTTAGATGAAAAACTACTCAGACGAAATCTTGCAATTATTAAAGATGTTAAGGATAGGGCAGAGATAGATATTATTGTTGCATTCAAAGGATTTGCAATGTGGAGTGCATTTGATATTGTTAAAGAGTATATAAACGGTGCTACAGCAAGTTCAGTATATGAAGCTGTTCTGGCTAATGAAGAGATGAATACAAAAGCACATACATATGCTCCGGCATATTCTGAAGCAGATATGACCAGATTAATTGATCTTAGCAGCCATATTACATTTAACTCAATGTCGCAATTAAATAAGTATCTGCCGCAGATTCAGAAATCTGCTAATGATATATCTGTTGGTATACGTATTAATCCGGAGTTTTCAGAGGTCTCTACAGATCTGTATAATCCATGTGCAAAAGGTACACGATTAGGAATGACTGCCGAAACAACAGGTGATATTTTGCCAGAAGGTGTTGATGGTGTACACTTTCATACGCTTTGTGAATCTGATGCTGAAGATCTGCAAAAAACACTTGCTGCTATAGAGAAGAGATTCCCTAATACACTTAAAAAGGCTAAATGGGTTAATATGGGTGGTGGCCATCTTATGACAAGAGAAGGATACAATACCGAACTATTGATAGATACACTAATTCAATTCAAAGAGAGATGGGATGTTGATATTATTCTTGAGCCGGGTAGTGCGTTTGCATGGGAAACAGGTTATCTTATATCTACAGTTCTTGATATAGTATCAGACAATGGTATTAATACAGCAATACTTGACGTTTCATTTACAGCGCATATGCCGGATTGCTTAGAGATGCCATACAAACCCGAAATATTATCGGCAAATAGTGATAATTCAGGAAAATATTGTTACCGAATGGGTGGCAACAGTTGTCTTGCCGGTGACTATATTGGCAATTGGTATTTTGATAGTGAAATTAAACCGGGAGATAAAATCATATTTAATGATATGATACATTATACAATGGTAAAAACAACTATGTTTAATGGTATTGATCATCCATCAATTGCTATTCAGGATACAAATGGTGATGTAAGAGTGATCAGGAAATTCTCATATAGCGACTATAAAAGCAGGTTGTCGTAAGTTATGGTGTAATGCAAAAGACTTAATACACAATTCATTATTCATGTTTGCTTTGTTTTTTTAATGTTAATTATTAAATTGAGTTAACATTAACTTAACATATAATTAAGGCAATATTAATCAGGTAAAAAACCGGTAAATAGCCGAAAAAAGTACTTTTACCGCTGAAATTTATAACAAAGTAAACATGGATAACTTTTATTTAATCTTAGTAGGCGTACTGTTTATTCTTGCCATTTCTGACCTTATTGTCGGGGTAAGTAACGACGCTGTAAACTTTCTTAATTCAGCTTTAGGATCAAAAGCTGCTCCAAGGTATGTTATTATGATAATTGCCAGTTTAGGAGTGCTTATTGGTGCTACATTCTCTAATGGTATGATGGAGGTAGCACGGAAAGGTATTTTTCATCCTGAATTTTTCCATTTTAATGAGATAATGATTCTCTTTATGGCGGTTATGTTAACCGATATTCTTCTGCTGGATATGTTTAACACACTGGGACTACCAACATCTACAACAGTATCTATTGTATTTGAGTTATTAGGAGCTGCTGTTGGTTTGTCTATTATAAAGATGTCAGGCGGTGGAGAGACCATTGTTGTAAATGGAATTGAGAAGATTGCCGAAATGGGCGATTACATTAATACCGCAAAGGCGCTCGCCATTATATCCGGAATATTACTATCTGTAGTAGTGGCCTTTACAATTGGTAGTTTAATACAGTATTTTACCAGACTTATCTTCTCATTTAATTTTGAGAGAACATATAAATACTTTGGTGCTATATGGGGTGGTATTGCAATTACTGCAATTACATACTTTATAGTTATAAAAGGTGCTAAAGGGTCGTCGTTTGTTACAAAAGAAACCCTTGATTGGATAAAAGATAACACTCTTATAATTGTAACAGCAAGTTTTGCAATCTGGGCAGTTCTGTTGCAATTAATTATGCTTACAACCAAAATTAATATCTTTAAACTGATTGTACTTGTAGGAACATTTGCCCTTGCAATGGCATTTGCCGGAAACGATCTTGTTAACTTTATAGGGGTTCCTTTAGCAGGATTAAAAGCCTTTGAGACATACCAGACTGCTGGTGCTGATGATATATTAATGACAGCACTTACTGGAAAAACACAAACCAACACTTATTATCTGATTATTGCCGGACTTGTAATGGTTATTACACTATGGTTATCAAAGAAGGCACGTACAGTTACAGAAACAGAGCTTAACCTTTCTAGACAAAACGATGGTGATGAGAGATTCGGATCATCAGTTTTTGCAAGACTACTGGTTAGAAATACAGTAAAACTTAATAACAATATTAAAAAGGTTCTTCCGGCTTCAGCTGTTAATGCAATAGACAAAAGATTTGATCAGTCTGCTGCAAAAACAATGAAGGCTAAAGCTAATCCAATGTTTGATTTAGTAAGAGCATCAGTAAATCTTACTGTGGCAAGTATTCTTATCTCTTTTGCAACATCGCTTAAGTTACCATTATCTACTACATATGTTACATTTATGGTTGCTATGGGTACATCTCTTGCCGACAGAGCATGGGGTAGAGAGAGTGCAGTATACAGAATTACAGGAGTTCTTACTGTAATCGGAGGATGGTTCTTTACAGCATTTCTTGCCTTCTCAGCAGCATTCCTTGTTGCAATTATATTATACTTTGGTGGTAAGATAGCTGTTGTAGGTCTTATACTTCTTGCAATACTACTGCTTGTAAAATCACATCTGTATCATAAAAAGAAGAGCAACGATAACGGAAACAATACTGATGATGAAGTTGAAGATGATAATATTGCTGAGAAATGTACTAATAGTGTTAAAAAGAGTCTTGAAAATATTATAGATATATATGGTAAAACAATCAGCGGACTTACTAAAGACGACAGAAAGAAACTTAAGAAGGTTAAAGCTGATGTATTTGAGTTAAATGCACACTCAAAGAAGTTAAAGGCCAATGTATACAGTACAATTAAGAAGTTAAGAGAAGATTCAATAGAGACAGGACACTATTATGTACAGGTAATTGATTATCTGAGGGAAATATCTCACTGTCTTGATTTTATTGCTGCACCAAGTTTTGAGCATATTGATAATAACCATAAAGGATTGTCAGAGAATCAGATTGATGAACTTCTGAAAACAAAAGCAAACCTTATTGATCTGTTTAAGATGGTTACAGTAATAATTGATAAGAATGATTACAATCAGATTCCTGATGTGATAGAGAAACAGCAAGACATTCTTTATCAACTTAACCAGAACAGAAAGAATCAGATTAAACGTATTAAGAAAGAGGAGTCGGGTACACGAAACTCAATTCTGTACTTAGGAATAATAAATGAGACTAAGAACCTGCTTCTTCAAACAATAAATCTGCTTAAGAGTCAGAGAGACTTTATAATGTACAATAAAAAGTAGAACTAACAATTACTTAAATTTTAGAGGCTGAACAAATATTGTTCGGCCTCTTTCTTTATATAAAGAGTGTATTTGCAGTATATTATAAATGTTATTATCTGTTATGTAAATCTTTATATTATGTACATAATCAGCATAATTTAGTACAATTGTTTTCTGTTATTCGTTGCACAATCAGTATATATGTTTATAAATAATTTGGAAGTATAGTCCATGGATTATATATTTGTGAATATATTCCAAGGATAATTATTCCGTGAATAATAAATAAAAAATACTGTCATGAGCGAAAAGAGAAGAAAATTACCAGCAAAATGTGTTAACCTGAAAGCTGCATATATGCCAGCAACAAACTGGTGGTGTAAGTTTTGTGGACCAACCGGAGGAAATGTATGTTACCCTGTATGTTTAGTAATTGGTAAACGAAAGTGAGTTATAACTATTAGGTTAAAATTATGTCTGATACAAAAGTATATCTGATCTATTTCAGTCCCGGTGGAACAACACGAAAAACAGTTCGTACTCTGTCGGAGTCTTTTGCCGAATATGAGGTTATTGAGATAGATATGTTAAAAAAAGAGAACCGTAATAAACAGTATACGTTTAGATCAAACGATATTGTTATACTCGGTTTAATGACTCTTGTTAAACCATTCGGACCAGTTAAGGATATCTTTAAAGCTATAAGAGGAAATAATACCCCATTAATAGGCATTGTAATGTTTGGTAATGGTATGTATGGGAATTCTTTAAAAGTAGTGAACAGAGAAGTTAAAAAAAGAGGATTCTGTATGATTGCCGGAGGTGCATTTGTTGGAGCTATGTCATACAACAGAACTGTTGCAGCAAACAGACCCGATGAGACTGATACGGAGAAGATAAGACTTTTTGGGGATGCCATAAATAACAAACTTAAGACAAATGGAGTTGTACCTGTTAAAAGCAGATTGCGAACTGATTGGCCTAAGAGTAGCATATTTCATGCAGTTAAAACAGCTTTGATGCTGTATATGCCTTTAGGAAAAATAAAGGTATCAGCACCACTAAACAGAATAGAGTTTACTGATAACTGTGTTGAGTGTGGTTTGTGTCAGAGCAGGTGTCCGGTTGGGGCAATAAATCTTGCTCAGAGATTGTCCGATCCAAAACTATGTATAGGTTGTGTTGCGTGTGTAAATGGCTGTAAAAACGGAGGTATAAAGTATACAAACAAGTTGATGATTAAGGCAGCTGATGCCTGTATTAATCACTTTAAAGGTAGGAGAGAACCGGAAACTTTTGTATAGAATTGTTTATTGACTTAAGGTGTTATGAATGAGGTGTAAGAGTAAAGAAAATACGAGTGTCATATAACCTTTATAAAACAGATTAAGAGTGATGGAAAAGAGGGTATATCTTGTTTATTTTAGTCCGGGAGGAACGACTAAGAAAACAGTAAGAAACATATCAAAAGGTATTAACAATGCTGAGATTATAGAGATTGATATGTTAAAGAGAGAGAACAGAGAGAAGAGTTATCATTTTACAGAGAATGATTTGGTAATACTTGGAATGATGACCGCTACAAAACTATTTGGACTACCAAAAGAGATTATAGGTGCTCTTAACGGAAGTAAAACACCATTTGTAGGTGTTGTAACATGCGGAAACGGATATTACGGTAAATCGTTGGTGGTTATGCAAAAGGCTATGGAGAAACGTGGTTTTAAAATGGTTGCTGCTGGTGGTTTTATTGGGCAGTATTCATTTTCAGATACTATAGCAACTAACAGACCCGACGAAAAAGATGAGGCTATACAATATAAATTCGGAAAAGATATCTGCAAAAAAGTATGGATTGATAACAATATAGAGTTTACTAAAAAGCTAAAAATAGATTGGCCAACTGAGGGTGGTTTCTCTACATTCAAGTGTGCTCTGATATCAGCACTACCAGGATTAGGATTTAGTTTGCCAAAATCGTGGAATGAGCTTGCTGTATCTGAAGATTGTATTGAGTGTGGCAAGTGTGTAAAGGTATGTCCGGTAGGAGCATTATCGTTGAATAATGGTATTAAGCAGGATAGGGATAAATGTATTGGATGTCAGGCTTGTAATCGTAATTGTCCTAAAGATGCTATTAAGCCAGTAAGCCCGAAACTTGTAAAATCAGTTGAAAATGTAATGAAGTACAGAGATAAGCGTAAAGAACCTGAATTGTTTATATAAATTTTTTGGGTAATTTTGCTATATGGCAAACAAAAAATTAGTAATAAACAATCCTGATACCACTAAGGAGCAGAAAGCTCTTGGGTTGCTAATATGTGCAGCACAAGAGTTTCAGGCAGTGGCAATTAAATCAATTGCACATTTGGGTATCTCACCACTACAGCTAAATATGCTGCATGTACTGGATAAAGGACCAGAAAAAGGGCTTACAGTAAATCAGATAAAGAAATTTATGATTGAAGAGAGTCCTAATGTATCCAGAGCACTGAATAAACTGATGGATAAAGAACTTATTGTAAAGACTCGCGATAAGGTTGATCAGAGAGTAGTTCATATTCAAATAACCGATAAGGGGAGAAAACTCCATGCTGAAGCAGATGGTGTTATGGTTCCTAATATGAAACTTGATCTGCCGGAATCAGATATCGACACCCTGTACGATATTCTGCTGAAATTATAAATTAATAAACTTGATCTAGGATTATACCTGTCTTAATAGGATATTAGCATCGCCATGAAGTGGCAGCTTATTTCAGCCCGATGTAACACATCGGGTTGTTTTAATAAAATAAACAGGCGTGCTGAAAGCACAGCTTAGATTGTTGTATAAACGTTTCAGCTTTAAATCTGACCAAATCCGAGGATTTAGTCTAACAAACTAACATAAAAAGTTAACCTCTCTTAGCATAGTTAGGGGTATTAATTATAAATGGTAAGTTGTTAATTAACAATTAACAATTGATCATTAAGCATTATACTTGTGAGGTACAAGCTATAGCTGACCCGATATGTATTTAGGAGGATGAAACAAAAGAACCTACCAATTTTGTATTGTTTACTATTTTTGCTGGATAAGTAATCATTAATGAAAAACAAAGAACTTGAATATAACTTTCACGATTCGATTATAATAAGTTGTGAAGAGAAGGGAAATAATCAATTTGTATTGGTGGTTAAACTATATGAGACTTTGAATCAATCAAAAGGTACTTTGAAGATTGTTTTCTATGATGTATTTAATAATGTTAAATTGTCAAGCTTATTTGCCAGTTTAATTGAAGATAATTTAGAGCCAGACTGGAATGGAACCAGAATAAATTCATTGCATTACGATTCTAAAAAAATATCTGGAGATTCTAATCTTTATATCTTCTTACATATTGACGGATTTAAACCTATAAGAGTCCATTGTAAAGACATGATGATTTGTCCTTTAGATAATTAGTTTTGCTAGATATGAGCTATACTTATTGGTGTGAATTGATGTTCTCGCAAACATTTAAAAAACCTATTGTATAATAACTTTGCATAGAGCAAATCAGATGGTTTGTAGTAGCGATATTATATTTAAAGAATCAGATTTTAGGATGATTATGAATGCAAGTTCAATATGGCAAATGAAAGACAATTATAAACATATGAAGATTGTAAGACCAGAAGTAGATAGTGATCTATTATCAAAATATATAATAAGTGCAGAGAGAAGACTTCCAAAGTTTATAGAGATTGCTAAAGCAAAGAATACAGAAACACTACTTAAAGTTTGTAAAGTTGGACTTGAGCTGTTTTCATGTAAACTATTAAGATATCCGGATTTGAATGAACAAGTAGCAGATCTGAGATTGTCATTAACTGCTATTTATAGCTTTCTTTCTCTTAAAAATAATCCTGACACTCCTGTATTGGTTGATATTGATGGTAAAGCAGAGTTGAATTTAACTACTAATGTAAATAGTGGTTATTCAGACGAAGATTGGGTATTTGCGTGGTATCTGGCTGTAATTTTAAGAGATAAACAGTTGTTAGAAGAGCTATACAAACAGAATAACTACTCAACTAGCCCGGCAAATGAGAAAGATCACATTCGTATTGGACACCTCTGGTTTAGACTCTTACATAGTATGCAAGGAGCAGATAAACCGGATATTAATCTGTTTAAGGAAATGGAAACCATAATAGATAATAATATGAAGGGATACTATATGCCTGATGTAGATGAGTTTCCTTATTCAAATTATTATATAAGCATTAATAAAGCACTTATATTAGACGCAATTATAGATAAAGACCAGAAAGCCTTTACAGAGTATCTGTTTGATGGTTTAACCTATCATAAAATGCTATGGGGACAGAAAAAAGGATTGAATAAAGGTGATACACCTCTGTTTAAAGATCCTCAGGGATTTGTATCATGGTCGCATTTAGCCTTAGCAGCCATGGCATATGATAGAGGGTTAAGAGTAGAGGTTGAAAGCGACTATATGCCTAAATGGATCGTAGAGGGTAATTTTTAGTAGTATTCCTGACTATAGTTGAGACAAATTCCTGACTAGCCTTGTCATAGAATCGTTATTGTTTCAAATCAGACTAACCCTGAGAATTTGAATAACTATCATAAAGAAGATGTTAGCCTCTCTTAGCGTAGTGGTAACTTGCATATTCTATGCATATAGAAACAAGCTACTGCAACTGTCATTGTAAAGCCTGTTTCGCTTAGAGTAAGGCGGATGGTTTGCAGAATATTCATATGATATTTAGCATCGCCGCTAAGTGGCAGCTTATTTCAGCCCGATGTAACACATCGGGTTGTTTTAATAAAGTAAACAGGCGTGCTGAAAGCACAGCTTAAAAGTTACTGATTGGTAGTTTTTATTATGTTTTTGTAATCAGGTAATTTTATTGAGTTTCGAGCACCTGTTTGATTGTATAAATTAATCATTAGCATTACCTAAATTTTCAACCTATTCATTACCGCTTATTTAGCCAGAAGGGCAATCTGTTATTAAATAGCAACCGCTTACAAAAAGCATCAGTTTCATTAAAAATCATTTCTAATCTTAGTAATTCATTAGGAAATATTTGATTGATAAAATAATAACAAACTATGGATTATATTAAGAAGACAAAAGCGATTCTCTGTATTATATTTATAATACTATTTGCTTTTAATGGTTTTGCAAAAAGCAGAGTGTCAGTAAAAAATGGAGATAAAGAGCCTGACTATCTTGAGATACCAAGAGAGTATTTAGATAAACCTATTCTGTTGATTAATAAAATTACAGGGTATCCTAACAAACTGTATCATTACGGGAGTTCTGGTATGCAGGTTGATTACTCTGTTATGTTGAGGTTTAAACTACACAACAATAGTATTAAAGTTATACAAGAGCAGTATCAGAACAGTATATCAGATACTGACATAATAAAAACATCTGTAAACAAGAATCATTTTGATCCTACTATATGTTATATACCAATTGTGTCATTAACTAAGAAAAGTGTAAAAATAGATGTTGATTTTTTTAAAAACAATATTGAACTTTTTTCTCCGGTTAGCAGAAGGGTTATAAAAAAGTATGTGCTAAAACCACTTGAAAAAGAGCCTGTAATTATAAATAACTACCAATTAAGCAAGAATAGTTTTCTGGTATCAAGAACATTGAATTATATAGGCGAAAAGTCTCCACGGGGACATTACTCTAAATATGTATCGGTAGAGCAGCTGTTAACTTTTAGAGTACTTCCGGAAAATCCTATTAAGCCAAGAAAATGGGATCCTCGTGTTGGTAATTTCTATTTGTGGAATAAAAAATATAGTAGCGAGAGCCAGTTTATAAAGAGAGAGAGATTTCTTGAGAGGTGGAGATTAGAACCGGAAGATACCGCAGCCTATTTCAGAGGAGAACTTACGCGTCCAAAAGAACCAATTGTATTTTATATGGACGAAAATGTACCACATAAATGGCGGAAATATATAAAACAGGGTGTGTTAGATTGGCTACCTGTTTTTGAAAGTATTGGTTTTAAAGATGCTATTGAGGTTCATGATAAACCTAAAAATGCTAAATGGGATGATAATGATCCAAATTATAATATGATTCGTTGGGTATCTTCTGAGATAAAGGATGCACAAGGGAATTATATATCAGATCCAAGAACCGGAGAGATATTAAATGGTATGCTTATTTGGTATCAAAACTACTTTTTATCGGTAAATAGCGAATATTTTGTAGCTACTGCTGCTGTTGATACATCAGCCAGAAGACCAGTTTTACCAGATGAGCTGTTTGGTAAATTAATGAGAGAAACCATGGCTCATGAAATGGGGCACTCTTTAGGTCTTGGACATAATATGATTGCCAGTTCGTTGTATCCTACAGATTCGTTACGTTCAAATAAATTTGTTGCAAAATACTCCATTGCACCATCAATTATGGATTACGCAAACTTCAACTTTATAGCGCAACCAGAAGATATGCCTTTACCGTTAATGAGAAAGATTGGACCTTATGATTATTGGGCAATAGAGCATGCATATAAATATGTTCGCCCTTCTGCAGATAACTCGGGAATGGAAATAGGATTCACAAACAGAGAGATGAACAAAAAACTACAAAACAGATATCTTTACTACATGGAGCAAGAATATCCGGAGGTTATTGATCCTACAAACATGACAGGTGATTTGGGAGATGATCCTATACTGTCAGGAGAGTATGCACTGAAAAACCTTAAACGAATAATGCCACATATAGTAGAGTGGTCATTACCAGAGGATGGCGATCCGACAATATTACTGGATAGACATGATAAGTTAATAGCACATTTAAACACTATATTTAAAGGAGTAATTATCTTAATAGGTGGAGAAAAGAATAGATTTGACAACTCTGAATTTATATTAAAAACTACATATCCTCAAAGATCTGAAGAAGCAATAGATTTTTTATCAAAACATCTGTTTACTGATATGGAGTGGTTATATAATAAAGAGCTTGAAAGAATTAGTGATAAAGCTTCGCATAAGAATAGTTTGTGTAAAGTTCAGTCAAGAGCAATTAGAGGATTGCTAAATAAAAACAGGCTCAAAAGATTAATTGATTATGATCTTAAAAATGATGAAATCAATACATTAACTATTCTTAGAAAACTGAGCGATGTAGTGATAAAAAACAGTTCTGTAGATAATGTTCCAATAGCAATACAAGAGCTATATGTAAAACGAATGAAAGAGTTGATACAAAACACAAAAAGTGAAACTATTTTAAACCACCTGTTAAAAGAGGAGTTAGATTATGTACGCAAAACTGTAAGAGTTAAAGCGGAAAGAGAAAAAAATGTACTTATAAAAGCATTTTATGATGATTTGATAGAATAGAACATCCTGTTTAAGGATTATGATTAAATCCTTTGAACTACTACAAACCAAAGCAGATGCGGTTAAGTGTTAGTTGTTTAATTAATTAACAGATCTGCTCTGGTATTGTATTTTACTGTTTTAGTGGGTATTATGCTGAGTTATATTTGTTAGTTGATATTGCAGAATAGATTAATTGGGTTATTTAACTATATTTCTGCGAGCTATAGCTAACCAGGTATGTCTTTAGTAGAATGAAACAGAAATTCGCACCAGTCTTGGAATGGCTTGCAGAACATTCATATGATATTTAGCATCGCCACGAAGTGGCAGCTTATTTCAGCCCGATGTAACGCATCGGGTTGTTTTAGTAACATAAGCAGGCGTGCTGAAAGCACAGCTTAAAATGTTGTATAAACATTTCAGCTTTAAATCCGACCAAAACCGAGGATTTGGTCTAACAAACTAACATAAAAGTTAACCTCTCTTAGCGTAGTTAGGGGTATTAATTATAAATGGTAAGTTGTTAATTATTAATTTCCATCATTTACACTAACAATTTATAATTTACCATTATACATTTCCAATCTACTTCTCAAAGTCTAAAACTTTATCCAGTTCATATTCTGTAAAAAATAAATTATTTGTTATATTTAATACAATAGGTTAAAACAAACTGGTACTGTGTTTAATTATATAACTCCCAAAAACATTAGTTACATCATAAAAATTTAAAGCATGAAAACATCTGAAATCGAAAAAGCTCCTGTAGTAAATATCCCCACCCACAGGATGGGGCATTATAATAACCCCTATAAGGGGATAAAATTGCCCTACGCCTCCATAGGAGGCAGGGCGGTTGTTCCCGCAATTATTATTACTTATTTATTATTTGATTCTGATCTCTTTTC